>NZ_LT629771.1:0-610416 GCF_900105175.1 Jiangella sp. DSM 45060
TCGCGGTGATCTTCGCGGCCTCGCGGGCGGCGTTCGTGCTTCCGGCGGCGGCGACGCGCCCTGGCGCCGGGGAACTGCGTCGCCGGGGCCGGCATGCGGGCGACCGATGCCGGTCTCCTGGTCGGTGCTGATGATCAGTGGCGGCCCGCCGTCCTCCGTCGCCGTCTGCTGGAGGCCGTTGGAGAGCTTGCGCGACCTGCCGCGGGTTGGCGACGTTGCCTGACCAGGCGAAGTAGATGACGCCGCCGAGGTGGTACTTCTCCCACCACGTCCAGCGGGGGTGTCGACGCCGTAGGCGGCCTGGTTACTGGTCCGCTGCGCGTCGGTGACGGTGTGCGCGTCGGCCCCGTACACCTGCACCACGAACAGCTGGCCGACCTTCTCCTCCAGCGTCATGCCGTCCAACTGGGCGGCCACCCACTCCTCTCCCTCGTCGTCCGCGGCCGCCGGCGCGGCCAGCGTCGGGGCGGCGATCAGCGCGGCGGCGGTCGTGGCCGCGGCGACACGTAACAGGCTGCGACGGTGCATCCGGGGCATGCGGGCCTCCCGAGTGGGATGGGCGGTTGCCGTTTTCAGCGAGCCGGCTTGTGGCGGAACGTAGCGAAATGATTACCGCCGGTCAAGAGTGGTCACGCCCCGACGTCGTCCCGTTCGTCGTGCGGCGGGTGCTGCGCCCGGCTCCGCTTCGCGGCGGTGAAGCATGACGCGCGCGCTCCTGACACCGGCTCCGCACCCGCCGCCGCCTTCTCATGGCGCGCTCGTGGCGCCGGCTCCGCGTCCCTTCCCTCGCGCCCGCTCAGTCCGTCGGGCTGGAGGCGGGGAGGCGGTAGCGGTTGCCCGCCAAGGGCTCGACGAGGCCGTCGGAGACCAGGGCGTCGAGGGCGCGTTCGCGCTGCACGGCTCGGCCCACGCCGCGTCCAGCAGGCGCTTGGGCACCGGGCCGTCCGAGTCGCGCAGGATCGCCATCAGCCGGCCGCGGACCTGGCGGTCGGTGCCGTGCCATGCCTGGCCGCGGCGCGGGGGGCCGTCGTCCGGAGGAGAGCCGGCGAGGCGCCATGCGCAGGAGGCGGCCAGGGGGCACGAGGAGCATCGCGGCGAGCGCGCCGTGCAGACCAGCGCCCCGAGCTCCATGACGGCGACGGCCCAGCGCGGCGCGGTCTCGGCGTCCGGGACGAGGTCCAGCGCCATGCGCCGCTCGGCCGCCGTGGGCGCCGGCGGGTACTGGGTCCCGGCGACGGCGCGGGCGAACACGCGCCGGACGTTGGTGTCGAGGACGGCGTGCCGGGCGCCGAACGCGAACGATGCGACGGCGGCGGCCGTGTAGTCGCCGATGCCGGGCAGGGCGATGAGCTCGTCGTAGCTGGACGGCACCGCGCCACCGTGCCGGTCGACGATCGCGGCGGAGGCCGCGTGCAACCGCAGCGCCCGCCGCGGATACCCGAGCCGCCCCCAGGCGCGGATCGCCTCGCCGGCTCCTCGGCGGCGAGGTCGGCCGGCCGGGGCCACCGTCGCATCCAGGCCTGCCACCGGCTCGACCCGGACGACCGGCGTCTGCTGGAGCATGATCTCGCTCACGAGCACGCCCCACGGCGTCCGGTCCGGCGCGCCCACGGAAGGTCGCGGGCGTGCGCGGAGTACCAGGAGAGGACGGCGGCGTGCATCAGCGCCGAGTCTAAACGCCTCCGGCCGGCCGGTCGTAAAGGGTCGAAAAGGACATTCGAAAAATCATCCGATGACGTTCCGTCATTGGTCGTTGACTCATGATCACTCTCGTAGTTAGCGTCTCTCGCGCGTGATCATCTCATTGCGCACGGATAAATCCGGACTCTGTTCTCATCGAGGCCGGAATTGGGTAAGTGGAGAAGGAGCAAGCATGACTCTGGAAGCGACTGACCGGCGGCGTGTGCGTCGTGGTGCGGTCAAGGTGGCAGCGGGTGTGGCCGGCGCTGCGCTGGCCTGCTCGGCCGCCGGACTGCAGGCACAGGCCGCCGAGTCCGGCCAGGCCTCCGGGCCGGACCAGCGCTCCGGCGAGTTCAGGATCGCGGCGGACGGCTACTACGCCACCGCTCAGGTGCGGACCGGCGCGCAGGCGCCGATCCCGGTGCAGGTGCCGGAGCTCGACGCGCACGTGACCGTCGGGCAGATCGAGTCCGAGGCCAACTCGGCCGGCGTCGAGGGCGAGGACGAGGGCGTCTTCTCCCGGGCGTTCGGCACCATCGCCAGCATCGGCGGCGCGGGCGCCGAGTTCGACGTCCCGTACCTGGTCGAGCAGGTCGCGCTGCCGGAGGAGGCCGAGTCGGCGACGTACGGCCTGCACGAGCTCGAGGTCCCGATCCTCGGCAACCTCGACGCGATCTCCGGCGAGGTCAAGGCCAACTGGAACGACGACCTCGTCACCGAGGGCGGCGAGGGCGGCGTGCTGACGTCGCTGTACTCCGGCGTCGGCGAGGTCGACCTGATCGACGTCGCGGACCTGGGCGCGGTGACGGAGCTGCTGCCGATCGAGCTGCCGGCCGGCAGCCCGGTCGTCACGGTCGGCGCCGGCCAGCTGCTGCAGGAGACCGGCACCTTCCCGAAGGAGGACGGTTCCCTGGGTGCGTACGCCGAGGTCAGCGGCCGGTTCGCCGACCTGAGCGTGCTGGGTGGTGCGGCCAACGGCGGCATCTCGCTCGGCTTCGCGGGCTCCGACGACGGCGAGACGCCGAACGCGTGGGGCCGGCTGGAGGCGACCGGCGAGCCGGGCGGCGCGGCGTTCGACTACGAGCTGCCGGCCCTCGAGCTGCACGTCGGCGACAACGACGTCGTCCACGTCGAGCCGGGCTTCGACGAGACGTTCGACCTGGGCGGCCTGTCGGTGAACCTGAACTTCGCCGACTACCGCGACTCCGACACCGTCCTCGCCGAGGACGGCACGGTCGCGTCCGCGTCGGGCGGCGGCCTGTCGGTGCGCGTGACGGTCAGCGTCCCGGTGCCGGTCGTCGGCGACGTCGAGGTGGCCAGCGCCGAGGTCGGCCTGCTGAGCTTCCCCGAGCTGAGCGTCGAGGTGCCGCAGGGCGGCATCACCGGCGGCGCCGCCGCGGAGGCCGCGCGCTCGCTGTGAGACCTGGCACGGCGGCTCCACCCGTCGCCGTGACTGGAGAATGAGAATGACCTCGTGGGTCCGGTCCCTTCGTGAGAGGCGGCCGGGCCCACGAGTCCGTCTGCGGCAGAATGCGGCGGATGACGACGCTGCTGCTGGTCCACGGCGGGCTCTGGGAAGCGGGCATGGACGCCGACGCGTTCTGGCGGCGCCCCGGCGTCGTCGATGCGCTGGAGGACCGCGGGTTCGACGTCCTCGCGCCGGACCGGCCGGTGCACGCGGCGTCCTGGGCGGACGAGGCGGAGCACCTGGCCCGGGCGCTGCCGACGGGCCCATGCACCGTCGTCGCCGGGTCGAACGGCTGCTCAGCGGCGGTGCGGGCTGGCGCTGGCCGTCCGGACGCGGTCGCCCGGCTGCTGCTCGCCTGGCCCGCGACGGCGGGCGATCCCGCCGTCGACGCCCGGACGGCGGCCGCCCTCACGGCGTCGGGCGCCGCGCCGGAGGTCGTCGCGGGGCTGCTGGCCGGCGACACGCTGCGCGGCGTGACCGACGCGCGCGCTCGCCGGGCTGACGGCGCCGCTCGGGTTGCTGCCGGCCGAGCCGGAGAACCCGTTCCACCAGCGGCGGACGGTGGACGCGCTGGCAGGACTGGTTCCGGGCGCGACCGTGCTGCCCGGGTGCACCGAGCCGCCCCGCCCGGACTTCGCCGCCGACCTCGGCCGGTGCGCCGACGCGATGGCGGCGTTCGCCCGCTGACGCGCCTGGCGCCGGGGTGGGCTGACGTGGTGGCGGTTGTTCGCGCGGAGTGCGGTCCCCGCCCGGCTGGGAGGGCTTCCCACCCTACGGGCGGGCACTGACAGTCGCCGTTCGACGGTGACGTCCCGCTGGGTGGTGGAGTTCTTCGACCACTGTGCGGGGTCAGTGTGCTGATCATGCCGTCATGAGTTCGGGTTTGGCCACCTCCTTGTTGGTTGCCGGCGCGTTGAGCAGGGCCATGGAGGTTTCGGAGAGGTAGCGGCGTTCGGCGGTGACTTGCCATTCGTCGTGGGCCTCCACGAGGACCGATCCGGCCAGGCGGAGCAGGGCGGCGGGGTTGGGGAACACTCCGACGACGTCGGTGCGGCGTTTGACCTCCTTGTTCAGCCGTTCCAGCGGGTTGGTGGACCAGATCTTCTTCCAGTGGCTGATCGGGAACGTGGTGAACGCGAGGAGATCGTCCTTGGCGTCGCGCAGCATCTGTTCGACCTTGGGTAGTTGCCGGCCGAGCATGGTGGCGATGACGTCGAACTGCTCGTGCACGTGCTCGGCGTCGGGCTGGGCGAAGATCGTGCGGATCGCCGCGGCCACCATCTCGGCGTTGCCCTTGGGGACCTGGGCGAGCACGTTGCGTAGGAAGTGCACCCGGCAGCGCTGCCAGGCCGCGCCGATCAGCACCGAGGCGATGGCGTGCTTGAGGCCGGTGTGGGCGTCGGAGATGACCAGCTGGACACCGCCCAGCCCGCGGGCCTTCAACGAGCGCAGGAACGCGGTCCAGAACGCGCCGTCCTCGCTGTCGCCGACGTCGAACCCGAGCACCTCGCGCCGCCCGTCGGCGGTGACGCCGGTAGCGATGACCGCCTGGGACACCACGCGGCGGTTCACCCGGGCCTTGCAGTAGGTCGCGTCGAGGAACACGTACGGATAGGTCGTCTCGCCCAGCGACCGGTCCCGGAACGCACCCACTTCTTCGTCGAGATCGGCGCAGATCCGCGACACCTCCGACTTGGAGATCCCGCTGTCCGCGCCCAGCGCCTTGACCAGGTCATCGACCTTGCGGGTCACCCCATGCAGATACGCCTCCATGACCGCGAACAGGGCCTGGTCCACCGCCCGGCGCCGCTCCAACAGCGACGGGAAGAACGACCCCGTGCGCAGCTTCGGGATCCGCAACTCCAGATCCCCCGCGGTCGTGGTCAGGACCCTGGGTCGCGAGCCGTTGCGCTGCGCGGTCCGCTCCGCGCTGCGCTCCCACGGGCCAGCACCGATCACCGCCGTCGCCTCGGCATCGATCAACGCCTGATACATCCCTGCGCCGCGGTACGGACCCGATCATCCACATCAGCGGCCCGCATCACCTCGAGCACCTCAAGTAGGGCAGCATGGTCCAAGGCCATCGTGCGTCGTGTCCTTCCGTGAGTTCCATCGCTAGGTCTCACTGACCGTCGCACGATGGCCGCCCAACACCACCGTCGACACGACGACGCTCAAGCGGGCCACGAACTCCACCACTCCACGGGACGCCACCCGTTCGACCAGCGCCAGGGCGGCCGGAGGCGCGAGGCGAGGGGCGGCGACGGGTGGTGGCGCGTGGGCCACCCGAACGACGGCGTGCGCTGAAGTGCTGGCGGCGGTTCGCGCTGAGTGCGGTCCCCGCCCGGCTGGGAGGGCTTCCCACCCTATGGGCGGGCACTGACAGTCGCGGTTCGCGTGGCGCCCGGACGGCCGGCGGCGCGAGGTGGCGGGCGGTGACGGCGCGGCCCGCTGTTCGCGCGGTGTTCGGTCCCCGCCCGGCTGGGAGGGCTTCCCACCCTATGGGCGGGCGCTGACAGTCGCGGTTCGCGTGGCGCCTGGACGGCCGGCGGCGCGAGGTGGCGGGCGGTGACGGCGCGGCCCGCTGTTCGCGCGGTGTTCGGTTCCCGCCCGGCTGGGAGGGCTTCCCACCCTATGGGCGGGCGCTGACAGTCGCGGTTCGCGTGGCGCCTGGACGGCCGGCGGCGCGAGGTGGCGGGCGGTGACGGCGCGGCCCGCTGTTCGCGCGGAGTGCGGTTCCCGCCCGGCTGGGAGGGCTTCCCACCCTATGGGCGGGCGCTGACAGTCGCGGTTCGCGTGGCGCCTGGACGGCCGGCGGCGCGAGGTGGCGGGCGGTGACGGCACGGCCCGCTGTTCGCGCGGTGTTCGGTCCCCGCCCGGCTGGGAGGGCTTCCCACCCTACGGGCGGGCACTGACAGTCGCCGTTCGGCAGGCGCCGGGAGCGGCGGGCGGCGACCCGACGCGACCGCGCGTCAGACGTAGCGTTCGAGGATGCTGGACTCGGCCAGCCGGGACAGTCCCTCGCGGACGCTGCGGGCGCGGGACTCGCCCACGCCCTCGACGGCTTGGAGGTCGTCGACGCTGGCGGCGAGCAGTTTCTGCAGGCCGCCGAAGTGCTCGACCAGGCGGTCGATGACGCTGTCGGGGAGCCGCGGCACGCGCGCCAGCAGCCGGAACCCGCGTGGGCTCACCGCGGCGTCGAGCTGCTCGCCACCGCCGGGGAAGCCGAGCGCCCGGGCCACCGCGCCGAGGTCGAGCAGCTCGGTGCCGGACAGGGTGTCGAGCGCGCTGATGGCCTCGCCGAGGCTGCGCTTGCGGCGTCCGGACGGTGCCGGCAGGTAGTCGCGGATGACCAGCTCGCGGTCGGAGTCGACGCCGGCGACCAGTTCGTCGAGCTGCAGGCTGAGCAGCCGGCCGTCGGTGCCCAACTCGACGACGTAGCCGTCGATCTCGACCGAGATGCGCCGCACCATCTCGAGTCGCTGCGCCACCGAGACGACGTCGCGGACGGTGACGAGGTCCTCGATCTCCAGCGCCGACAGCGTGCCGGACACTTCGTCGAGGCGCAGCTTGTACCGCTCGAGCGTGGCCGGCGCCTGGTTGGCGCGCGACAGGATCTGCCCGGCGTCCTCGAGCACGTAACGGATGTCGTCGACGTAGATGGCGACGATGCGCATGGACTGGCTGACCGAGATGACCGGGAAGCCGGTCTGCTTGGCCACCCGCTCCGCGGTGCGGTGCCGGGTGCCGGACTCCGTCGTCGGGATGGACGGGTCGGGCACCAGCTGGGTGGCGCACTTGAGGATCTTCGTGCAGTCGCGGTCGACGACGATGGCGCCGTCCATCTTCGCCAGCTCGCGCAGCCGGGTGGCGCTGAACTCGACGTCGAGGCTGAAACCGCCGGTGGACATGGCCTCGATGGTCTTGTCGTAGCCGAGCACGACCAGGGCGCCGGTGCGGCCGCGCAGGATGCGCTCGAGGCCCTCGCGCAGGTTGGTGCCGGGCGCGACGGCTGCGAGAGCCAGGCGCAGTTTCGCGTCGGCGCCGGCTCGATCGATGCCTTGCACGTGACCCCTGTCGTGACCCGGACGGCTTGTCGTGATGAACAGTGTACGGTCGCGCGGCGCCGGCCCGGGGAGGGTGCGGCAACGACGCTGGATAGAACAGTCTAGGGCGTGATGTGCCGGTGCGCGGCGACGTTCACGTCAATACCACGCAACGATTCAGGTGCGCTGGGGCGAATCCGCAGCCAACCGGGCATCGCGGCCCGTCGCCGCCAGCGCCTGCCCGACGTCGGTGACCTCGACGACGCGGATGCCGCCGGGCACCGGGCCGGGGTCGGCGGGCACCAGGGCTGTGGTGAATCCCATGCGCTCGGCCTCGGCCAGCCGGCGGTTCAGGCCGGACACACGGCGGATCTCGCCGGCCAGCCCGACCTCGCCGAGCGCCGTGAGCCCGGCCGGCAACGGCGTGCCGATGGCGGCGCTGGCGACGGCGAGCAGCAGCGCGAGGTCGGTGGACGGCTCGGACAGCTTCGCGCCGCCGACGGTGGACGTGTAGACGTCGCTGTTGCTGAGCTTCACCTGGCCACGGCGCTCCAGGACGGCCAGCACCATGGCCACCCGGGAGGAGTCGAGCCCGCTGTTCGCCCGCCGGGGCGAGGCCAGCGCCGACGTGGCCACCAGTGCCTGCACCTCGCCCAGCAGCGGCCGCCGGCCCTCCAGCGTCACCGTGATGCAGGTGCCGGGGACGGGCGTGGCGTGCCGGCTCAGGAACAGCCCGGTGGGGTCGGCCAGCGACGAGATGCCGGTGTCGGTGAGGTCGAAGCAGCCGACCTCGTCGGCCGGGCCGAACCGGTTCTTCACCGTGCGCACCAGCCGCAGCCGCGAGTGCCGGTCGCCCTCGAACTGCAGCACGACGTCGACCAGGTGCTCCAGCACCCGCGGCCCCGCGATGCTGCCGTCCTTGGTGACATGGCCGACCAGGATCGTCGCGATGCCGCGGTCCTTCGCCACCCGGATCAGCGACGCCGCCACCTCGCGGACCTGCGTGACGCCGCCCGCCGCACCGTCGACGGCCGGGCTGGACACCGTCTGCACCGAGTCGAGCACCAGCAGCGTCGGCTGCACCTCGTCGATGTGCCCGAGCACGGCTGACAGGTCGGTCTCGGCGGCCAGGTACAGGTGGTCGGCGACCGCGCCGATGCGCTCGGCCCGCAGCCGCACCTGCGCCGCGGACTCCTCGCCGGTGACGTAGAGCGCCTGGCCCGCCTCGTGCGCCCACCGCGCCGTGACGTCGAGCAGCAGCGTCGACTTGCCGACACCCGGCTCGCCGGCCAGCAGGATGACGGCGCCCTGGACCAGCCCGCCGCCCAGCGCGCGGTCGAACTCGCCGACGCCGGTGGGCCGGGACCGGGCCGCCTCGATGGCGACGGAGCCGATGGGCCGGGCCGCCTCGGTGACCGGGCCGGCCGCCGTGACCCCGGCCTTCGCCGCGCCCGCCTGCTCGACCGTGCCCCACGCCTGGCACTCACCGCACCGGCCGACCCACTTCGCGGTGGTCCAGCCGCACTCGGAGCACCGGAACGCCGGGGCCGTCGCTTTCGCCTTCGCCATGTGATGAACCGTAGACGGCGCCACCGACAACGCTGTGGAGCTGGGGGCGTGAGGAGGGGCGGGGTGCTGCGCCGGCTCCGCCTCCGCCGCTGTCAGAAGCGGCGCCAGAAGAGGTTGACGGCGTAGTCGACGGAGGCGCCGTCGTGCTCGGCGAGGATGGCGTCGGCGTTCGCCGGGTCGAACTCGATCCGCACGACGGCCTCGAACGCCGCGCGGTCGGGCAGCTCCCAGCGCATCGTCAGCGGCTCGCGGTGCCAGCCCTGCCGGGCCCAGAACCGCTCGACCGCCTGTGCGTCGTACTTCGGCAGCGCGGTGCGGAACCAGCGGCCGAACGTCGAGCGCGTCGCGTCGTTGTCGATGACGAACGCGGTGCCGCCGCGCCGCACGACCCGGGCCAGCTCGGCCAGGCCCGGCTCGCAGCCCGGGCCGAAGAAGTAGGCCCAGCGGGCGTGCACGACGTCGACGGAGGCGGTCGGGAGCGGCAGCTGCTGGGCCGTGCCGCGCCGGACGGTGATGCGGGAGCGCACCGCTGCCGGCAGCGCCGCGACGCGCTGCTGGGCCCGGCGCACCAGCGGCGGGTGCGGCTCGACGCCGACGACGCGGCGGGCGGACGCGGCGAAGCGCGGGAGGTGGTACCCGGCACCGCAGCCGACGTCGAGCAGTTCCAGCCCGGCCCAGTCGTGCAGGCGCAGCATGGCGGCCTCGATGACACCGCCGGGATCGACGCCGCGGTTCTCGATCTCGTAGACGTCGGGATGGTGCCAGATGTTCGGACTCGGGATCACGTCGCGGCGCACAGATCAATCATTGCAGACGCTCAGGTCGAATTCGGACAGAAAGGGATTTAAGAAAGCACTGTCACCGGTATGTCACCTAGAAGATTGACCTTTTGTAGAGTACCTTGACACCCCTGGCCAGGGCGTCAAATGTACTCCCTGGCGGGCACCCAGAAAACAGGTTGCCTGGGAAACACCTTTCGAATGATTTGAGGAGAATTGTGTTGAAGACAGTGCTGCGTGGCGCCGTTGTGGCCGGCGCTGCGCTCGCCGCCTGTTTCGCCCTGAGCGTGCCGGCGGCCACGGCCGAGGAGGGCAAGGGGGTTGAGCTCCCCAACGAGATCACCAGTGTCGAAGAGGCCGACGGCCTGCTCGACAACCTCGGCCTCGGTGACATCGAGGTGGGCAACAGCATCTGCGCGCTGCCCTGGCTCTGGCAGGGCCCGTTCAACATCTTCGTGGGCGGCCAGGAGGCCTACTACGAGGCCTGCAACGGCAACACCGGCATCGCCATCGGTGACGGGATCAACGTCCTGAACCACGGCGCCGACTCGTACGGCGATGGCATCAACGTCCTCAATAACGCCTGCGCGGCGCCCTGGCTCTGGCAGGGTCCGGCGAACGGCGCGACGGAGGACCAGGCCGCCTACTACGTGGTCTGCAACACCGAGGAGACCACGTACGGCGACGGCATCAACGTGCTCAACGGCGCGTGCGCGCTGCCGTGGCTGTGGCAGGGCCCGGCGAACGTGTTCGTCGAGGGCCAGGAGGCCACCTACGTCGCGTGCAACAGCGACGGCACCACCTACGGTGACGGCCTCAACGTCGGCAACAACGTCTGTGCGCTGCCGTGGCTGTGGCAGGGCCCGGTCAACGGGTTCAGCGACGGCCAGTCCGCGCACTACGCCGCCTGCAACAACGACGGCACGCTGACCGGCGACGGTGTCAACCTGCTGAACAACGCCTGCGCCGCGCCGTGGCTGTGGCAGGGTCCGATCAACGCGGTGCTGGGCTCGCAGTCGGCCCACTACACCGCCTGCAGCGGCGCCGACGCGCCGTCGACGGACCTCCTCAGCAGCCTCGTCTCGGGCGAGGGTGACGGTGGCAGCATCGACATCCTCAACGACGCGTGCGGCGCGCCGTGGCTGTGGCAGGGCCCGCTGAACGCGCTGATCGGCAGCCAGGAGGCCTACTACCAGGCCTGCGACTACCGCGCAGAGGCGGAGACCGAGGTCGACGGCACTGAGGTCGACGGGACCGAGGTCGACGGGACCGAGGTCGACGGGACCGAGGTCGACGGCACTGAGGTCGACGGCACTGAGGTCGACGGCACTGAGGTCGACGGCACTGAGGTCGACGGCACTGAGGTCGACGGCACTGAGGTCGACGGGACCGAGGTCGACGGCACTGAGGTCGACGGCACTGAGGTCGACGGCACTGAGGTCGACGGGACCGAGGTCGACGGGACCGAGGTCGACGGGACCGAGGTCGACGGCACTGAGGTCGACGGCACTGAGGTCGACGGCACTGAGGTCGACGGCACCGAGACCGACGGCACCGAGACCGACGGCTCGGAGGACGGTGCCGCTGACGGTGCCGCCGACGGCTCCGGCGACGGCGAGGCGCTGCCGGACACCGGCGCGTCGAGCCAGCTGCTGGTCGTCGGCGCCGGCCTGCTGCTCGCCGGTGCGGCCGCCGCGTTCGCGGTGAACCGCCGCCAGGTCCAGCAGTAGCGGCAACTCCCCTGCAGAGGCCGCCGGCCCGGATGACGACGTCCGGGCTCGGCGGCCTCTTGCTGTACGGCGTCAGCGCGCCGCGATGGCCGGGTGCAGCACCAGCGCGGTCCCTGTCAGGGTGTCGCGCGCGCCGCTGTCGCAGGGTGGGTCAGCAGCGGTAGCTGGGCGGCGAGGAACGCCTCGCAGTGCTCGGCCAGTTGCTCGTACGCCTTGTCACCGATGAGCGCCCGCAGCTCCGGCTCGTTCGACCGGTACACCGGCTCGCGCCCGACGTGCGCCTCGGTGGCCATCGTGCAGTACCACGTCATGTCGTGGCCGCCGGCGCCCCATCCGGCGCGGTCGTACTCACCGATGGAGATCTCGAGGTACGACGTGCCGTCGGGCCGTTCGGCCTCGCGGTAGGAGCGCCGGATCGGCAGCTGCCAGCACACGTCGGGCTTGGTCTCGAGCGGGTGCTGCCCGTTCGCCAGCGCGTACGCGTGCAGCGCGCAACCCGTGCCGCCGGCGAACCCGGGCCGGTTCAGGAACACGCACGCGCCGTCGACGACGCGGGTCTTGCGCTCGCCCTCGTCGTCGGTCTCGACGATGCCGCCGCGCAGGCCCTCGTCGCGCAGCTGCCACGTCTCGGGACCCAGCCGGTTGGCGTACCCGCGCACGCGCTTCTCGTCGTCCTCGTCGGAGAAGTGGGCGCCGTGCGTGCAGCAGCCGTCGTCGGGACGGTCGGCGTAGATACCGGGGCAGCCCTGCCCGAAGATGCACGTCCACCGGGACGTCAGCCAGGTGAGGTCGCAGCGCAGCACCTGGCCGTCGTCGGCCGGATCGGTGAATTCCACCCAGGCTCGCGCTCCGTGTGTCCGCAGCTCCACCCCACGAGTATCGTCGTTTTCGTGCGCATGGGTGTGCTCGACGTCGGTTCCAACACCGTCCATCTGCTGTTGGTCGACGCGCACAGGGGTGCGCGTCCGCTGCCGGCGTACAAGCAGAAGACCGACCTGCGGCTGGTCGAACTGCTCGACGACTCCGGGTCCATCGGCAAGGAAGGCGCCAAACAGCTGGTGCAGAGCTGCCGCGAGGCGGTCGAGGCGGCCGAGGACAAGGGCGCCACGTCCATGCTGGCGTTCGCGACGTCGGCGCTGCGCGAGGCCGTCAACGGGACCGCCGTCCTCGACCGCGTGCGCGACGAAGCCGGTGTCGACCTGCAGATCCTGTCCGGCGAGGACGAGGCGCGGCTGACGTTCCTGGCGGTGCGGCGCTGGTACGGCTGGTCGGCGGGGCGGCTGCTGAGCCTCGACATCGGCGGCGGCTCGCTGGAACTGGCCGCCGGCGGCGACGAGGATCCCGACGTCGCCGTGTCGCTGCCGCTGGGCGCCGCCCGGCTCACCCGCGACTGGTTCACCGGCGACCCGCCCGACAAGGACGAGGTGCGGGCGCTGCGGCGGCACGTGCGGGCCGAGGTCGCGTCGATCATCGGTGACGTCAACCGGTACGGCGAGCGCGACCGCGCGGTCGCGTCGAGCAAGACGTTCCGGTCGCTGGCCCGGGCCGCCGGCGCCGCGCCGTCCGGCGAGGGCCCGTACGTCCGGCGCACACTCAGCCGCTCTGACGTGCAGGATCTGGCGAAGAAGCTGGCCTCCATGACGGCCGCCGAGCGGGCCAAGCTGCCCGGTGTCTCGTCCGGGCGGGCGGGGCAGCTGCTGGCCGGCGCCATCGTCGCCGACGCCGCGCTCGACCTGTTCGAGATCGACGAGGTCGACGTCTGCCCGTGGGCGTTGCGCGAGGGCGTCATTCTGCGCCGGCTGGACCAGATCGAGGGGGGCACCTTCGGCGAATCGGACGTATCGGGTTAGAGTCGTCTGGCTGTTACCGTCTCGTGATCTTCCGGAGGACCGCCGCTCGTGCCCCACGCTCGCCACAAGCGGCGCCGTCCTGGCCGTCTCAGCCGTCTCGTCCTGCCCGTCGCGGGTGCGGGCGCGGCCGCCGGAGCCGCTGTCGGTGCGACGGCGTTCTCGTCGGCGCCGCCTCCGGTGGCCGCCGTCTCGCCGGTCTCACCGGCCCCGTTCGACGTCGACGAGCTGCGCCAGGAGGCCGCGGCCGGACCGGACCGCGGTGACAACGCCGCGCCGTCCCCGCTGGCCGGCAGCGGCACGCCGTCCACCCCCGCCCCGACTCCGTCGGTGACCGCCGCGCCGACGCCGTCGCCCACGACCGTCCCGCCCACCCCGTCGCCCACACCCACGCCGGCCGGGTTCCCGCCGATCGCCGGCTGCGACGCCACCATCCCCGGCGACGACGTCGGCAACGGCGAGCTCGGCGACGAGCACCTGTGCGGCATCGGCAGCGGCCAGCGGCTGCGTCCCGACGCCGCCGCCTCCTTCGTCGCGCTCGACGCGTTCTACCGGGCCGAGACCGGCGAGGGCCTGATCCCCTGCGTCACCGATTCCTACCGCAGCTACGAGGCCCAGGTCGACGTCGCCGACCGCAAGCCCGGCCTGGCCGCAAGACCCGGCACCAGCGAGCACGGCTGGGGCCTCGCCGTCGACGTCGGCTGCGGCGCCAACTCCTTCGACGGCGCCCTCTACGCCTGGCTCGACGACAACGCCGGCGACTTCGGCTGGGAGAACCCCGGCTGGGCCCAGCCCGGAGGCAGCACGCCCGAGCCTTGGCATTGGGAGTTCACACCTGCGTCCTGAACCCGCGGGGCCGCTTACTCTTGGGAGCGTGTCCGAACTGCGCCAGAGTGCCTCCGGGGTGCTGCGCGTCCCCGAGGCGCCGGTGGGGCTGTCCACTGCTGCCACGTATCCGCAGGGGGCGGCCACGGCGTTCGAGATGGCCGCGTCGCTCGGGTACGACGGCGTCGAGGTCATGGTGTGGACCGACCCGGTCAGCCAGGACATCGACCAGATCGAGCAACTGGCCGAGCGCTACGGCCTGCCGGTGCTGTCCGTGCACGCGCCGTGCCTGCTCATCACCCAGCGGGTGTGGTCGCCCGACCCCACGGTGCGGCTGACGAAGTCCCTCGAGGCGGCCCGCCGCCTCGGCGCCTCCACCGTCGTCGTCCATCCGCCGTTCCGGTGGCAGCGCGAGTACGCCCGCGGCTTCGTCGAGCTGGTCGACCGCCTGGAGGACGAGTTCGGCATCGCCGTCGCGGTCGAGAACATGTACCCGTGGCGCGCCGCCGGCCGCGAGGTCGCCGCCTACGCGCCCGACTGGGACCCCACCGACGAGTCGTACCGGCACATCACCCTCGATCTCTCCCACGCCGCCGTCGCCGGGCAGGACTCCCTGGTGCTGTCCGAGTCGATCGGTGACCGCCTCGCGCACGTGCACATGACCGACGGCACCGGCTCGGCCCGCGACGAGCACCTGATCCCGGGCCGCGGCAACCAGCCGTGCTCGGCGGTGCTGGAGCGGCTGGCCTTCATCGAGTGGTCCGGGTCGGTGATCCTCGAGGTGAGCACCCGGCGGGCCCGCAACCTGGCCGAGCGCGAGGCCGACCTCGCCGAGGCGCTGGCCTTCACCCGCCTCAATCTCGCCGCCTCCGTGGAGACGGCCTTCGCGGTCGGCCCCGACGGTACGGCGGAACTGGTCGCCCGCGGCGAGGCGAGCTAGGCGGCTGGGCTTCGGGGCGACCCGTCCGCTGGCGGGGTCGTGCCGGAACGCGCGCATGTCCTGCGCGTAGGGGCGGGGACCGCGGTCCTCGCGGCCCACTCCGGGCCGTCTCGCGCGTGGGCACGTCGAGCACCGAGTAGCCCCCGAGCTGCGTGGTCTGCGGAGACGTCCCCTCGGTCATCGTGCCGTCCCGAGGTTGTCGGTGCCCGCCCGTAGGGTGGGCCCCACCCGGGCCGGGAGGGGTCTACCTACCACTGCGCAAGCGACGCGACGCTTGCGCGGCGCCGACGTTGAACCCGCGCCACTTCCACGCCCCGTCGGCTGCTCGGCGACGTGCCCTGGCTCTCGCCATGATCATCCAGGATGTGGTGTGCTATCACGCCGCAACACCTGGATGATCTTGAGTGAAGAGCGGCCAGGGTGACGTCCCGCTGAGAGGTGGAGTTCTTCGACCACTGTGCGGGGTCAGTGGGTTAGATCATGCCGTCATGAGTTCGGGTTTGGCCACCTCCTTGGTGGTGGGTGTGGTGAGTAGCGCCATGGAGGCTTCGGAGAGGTAGCGGCGTTCGGCGGCGACCTGCCATTCATCGTGGGCCTCCACCAGGACAGCGCCGGCCAGGCGGAGCAGGGCGGCGGGGTTGGGGAACACTCCGACGACGTCGGTGCGGCGTTTGACCTCCTTGTTCAGCCGTTCCAGCGGGTTGGTGGACCAGATCTTCTTCCAGTGACTGATCGGGAACGCGGTGAACGCGAGGAGATCGTCGCTGGCGTCGCGCAGCATCTGTTCGACCTTGGGTAGTTGCCGGCCGAGCATGGTGGCGATGACGTCGAACTGCTCGTGCACGTGCTCGGCGTCGGGCTGGGCGAAGATCGTGCGGATCGCCGCGGCCACCATCTCGGCGTTGCCCTTGGGGACCTGGGCGAGCACGTTGCGTAGGAAGTGCACCCGGCAGCGCTGCCAGGCCGCCCCGAGCAGGACCGAGGCGATGGCGTGCTTGAGGCCGGTGTGGGCGTCGGAGATGACCAGCTGGACACCGCCCAGCCCGCGGGCCTTCAACGAGCGCAGGAACGCGGTCCAGAACGCGCCGTCCTCGCTGTCACCGACGTCGAATCCGAGCACCTCGCGGCGCCCGTCGGCGGTGACGCCGGTGGCGATGACCACCGCCTGGGACACCACGCGGCGGTTCACCCGAGCCTTGCAGTAGGTGGCGTCGAGGAACACGTACGGATAGGCCTGATCGGCCAGCGACCGGTCCCGGAAGCTGGAGACCTCGGCGTCGAGGTCGGCGCAGATCCGCGACACCTCCGACTTGGAGATCCCGCTGTCCGCGCCCAGCGCCTTGACCAGGTCGTCGACCTTGCGGGTCGACACCCCGTGCAGGTAGGCCTCCATGATCACGGCGAACAACGCCTGGTCGACTCGGCGGCGCCGCTCCAACAGGGAGGGGAAGAACGACCCGGTGCGCAACTTGGGAATGCGCAACTCCAGATCCCCGGCCGTGGTCGACAGGGTCCGCGGTCGCGAGCCGTTGCGGTGCGCGGTCCGATCCGCGCTGCGTTCCCACGGACCGGCGCCGATCACCGCCGTCGCCTCGGCCTCGATCAACGCCTGATACATCGCCTGCGCCGCGGTGCGAACCCGATCGTCCACGTCAGCGGCCCGCATCGCCTCGAGCACCTCAAGTAGGGCAGCATGGTCCAAGGCCATCGTGCGTTCGTGTCCTCTCGTGAGAATCCCTAGTCAGGTCTCACTGACCGTCGCACGATGGCCGCCCTACGCCACCGTCGACACGACGACGCTCAAGCGGGCCGGGAACTCCACCACGCCAAGGGACGTCACCGCCCGGCGAACCCAAAAGACCAAAGAAACGACGAAAGGCGCCGAGGGCCGATGCCCCCGACGCGAGTCGCGATGCGAGAAAACCGAGCAGCACGGGGGAGATTGCCGCAGGAGAAGCTGACAATCTCCGTCCCGTGCCCTCAGCCCAGAGTCAGCCCTGCGGCAGCAGCTGCGTGCCCTCGGGGAGCAGCTCCAGGAGCTCGGTCTCGGTGAGGTCCTCGGGGGCGACACCCTCGGGCAGCAGGCTCTCCAGCTGCTCCTGGACGTCGGCCGGGATCTCCTCGGAGCCGTTGCAGGCCGCGTAGTCGCCGGCCTGGCTGCCCAGCAGGACGTTGAACGGGCCCTGCCAGAACCACGGCAGGATGCACGCGTTGTCGGCGATGCTGCTGCCCTCGGTGTCCTCGGACGCTCCGTTGCAGGCCGAGTACGAGCCGTACTGGTCCTCGACCATGAAGTTGACCGGGCCCTGCCAGAACCACGGCAGGATGCAGGCGTTGTTCAGGATGTCGATCTCCGGCAGGGAGTCGGCACCCGGAACCTCCGGAGCCGCGGAGGCCGTGGCCCCGATGCCCATGGAGGCTGCGAACGCCACACCAGCGACGAGGGCGCCGCGCAGTACGTTCTTCACCAGAATACTCCTTGAATGATCACGCGTTGTGTTGCGGTCGGTTGGTGCTTGATGCGCATCAGCACGAAAGCTTTGACTGGCGGGCGGTCTATGTCAAGCGTGTTGTCGGAGAGTCACCCGATTGGTGTGACTGGTCGCCGCATACCCCTCCTGTACAGGAGGTTCATGGTGGTGATGGCACATTTCCACCGAGTTTTCGACACTTCGCGCACATCACCGAAAGAATGCGACAACACGGCACATGTCAGGTGTGTGACGGAGTCGGCGGCGGGCGCTGGGCGGCGCCGCCGGATAGGATGCCGGAATTGTGGGAAAGGTTCTTCGAGGTCGGTCGGGACGTCGTCGAGGCGCGCCCGACACCAGGGGAGAGATCCTCGCCGCCGCGCGCCAGGTGTTCGGTGAGCGCGGGTACGACGGCGCCAGCGTGCGCGCCATCGCGGCGGCGGCAGAGGTCGACCCGGCGCTCGTCCATCACTACTTCGGGACCAAGGAGAAGCTCTTCCTGGCCGCGATGGACATCCCGTTCGACCCGTCGATCATCGCCGACGCTGTCACCGACGAGACCAGCGGCGAGGGCATCGGGGAGCGGGCCATCCGCACGTTCCTCGGCGTCTGGAGTCAGCCGGCCAGCCGGGCGCCGATTCTCGCGCTGCTCCGCTCCGCCATGCAGCACGAGGCCGCGGCCCGGCTGATGCGCCAGTTCGTCACCCGCGCCATCCTCGGCCGCGTGCTCGTCGCCTTCGAGGGCGTGCCGAACGGTGCGCTGCGGGCCGAGGCCATGGTGTCGCAGCTCATCGGCCTGGCGATCACCCGCTACGTGGTCAAGCTGGAGCCCATCGCCTCGGTGCCGGACGAGGAGTTGGTGCGGCTGATCGCCCCGGTGCTGCAGCGCTACTACGACGGCGCCTTCGAGCAGGACTGACCCACCCGAAAACCCCCTGACGCTTGACGCGGCTCGTTCACGGTCGCATTATTCATCACATGATGAATTCCGCTGTGCGGATCCGCGGACTGCGGGTCGTCCGCGGCCCGCTCACCGTCCTCGACGACTTCGACCTGGACATCCGCGCCGGCAGCGTGACCGGCCTGCTCGGCCCGTCCGGGTCCGGGAAGTCGACGCTGATGCGCGCGATCGTGGGGGTGCAGAAGGTCGCCGGCGGGACGGTCGAGGTCCTCGGCCAGCCGGCCGGCGCCAAGGTGCTGCGCGACCGCGTCGCCTACGTCACCCAGGCGCCCAGCGTCTACGCCGACCTGACGGTCCGGCAGAACCTGCGCTACTACGCACGCGTCCTCGGCGCTCCGGCGAGCGACGTCGACCGCGCGATCGAGCAGGTCGACCTCGGCACGCACGCCGACCACCTGGTCGGGCGGTTGTCCGGCGGGCAGGAGTCGCGCGTCTCGCTGGCGACGGCGCTGCTCGGCTCGCCGGAGCTGCTGGTGCTCGACGAACCGACGGTGGGGCTCGACCCGGTGCTGCGGGTGCAGCTGTGGGAGCTGTTCAACCGGCTCGCCGCCGACGGCGCCACGCTGCTGGTGTCCAGCCACGTGATGGACGAGGCCGAGCGGTGCGAGCGGCTGGTGCTGCTGCGCGACGGACGGCTGCTGGCCGACGACACGCTTGCCGGCCTGCTGGCCCGCACCGGCGCCGCCGACGCCGAGGGGGCGTTCCTCGAACTGGTGGAGAAGGCGGAGCAGGAGGTGTCGTCATGACCCCGCGGATCACCCTGGCCACGGCCGCGCGCGTGCTGTCGCAGCTGCGCCACGACCCGCGCACGATCGCGCTGATGCTGGTGGTCCCCAGCCTGCTGCTGGCGCTGTTGTGGTGGATCTACGACGGCGGAGTCGTGTTCGACCGCATCGGCCCGGCGCTGCTGGCGATCTTCCCGTTCCTGGTGATGTTCCTGGTGACGTCGATCGCGACGCTGCGGGAGCGGACGTCGGGGACGCTTGAGCGGCTGCTGTCGATGCCGACCGGCAAGCTCGACTTCCTGGCCGGCTACGCCGTGGCGTTCGGGCTGGTGGCGCTGGTGCAGGCGCTGATCACGGCGTCGGTGGCGATCGGCCTGCTCGACCTCAACACCGCCGGTCCGGCCTGGCTGCTGATCGCCGTCGCGGTGTTCGACGCGCTGCTGGGTGTGGCGCTCGGGCTGTTCGTCAGCGCCTTCGCGTCGACGGAGTTCCAGGTCGTCCAGTTCATGCCGGCGCTGATCGTCCCGCAGTTCCTGCTCTGCGGGCTGCTGGTGCCGCGTGACGAGCTGCCGGACGTGCTGAGCGCCATCTCCGACGTGCTGCCGCTGTCGTACGCCGTCGACGCGATGAGCGAGGTGCAGTCCAACGTCGACCCGCAGGTGTGGGGTCAGATCGGCGTCGTTCTCGGGTTCTCGGTGGCGCTGCTGGCACTCGGCGCGGCCACGTTGCGTCGCCGCACTCCCTGATCGCTGGTGCCGTACGCTGGCGGGGTCCGCCTACCGTGAAGGAGAGGGCACCGCCTTGGCAGGAACGATGGTGCGTTCGGCGTTGCTGGGCGCGTCGCGCAGCGAGCGGCTGCGGCACACCGTCGAGCGCATCCCGCTGACCCGCAACGTCGTCGCCCGGTACGTCGCCGGCGCCGAGCAGAGCGATGCCGTGCGAGTGGCCGGTGAGCTGGCCGGCGAGGGGCTCGCCGTCACCATCGACCACCTGGGCGAGCCCACCCACGACCGCGCCCACGCCACCCGCATCGCGCAGACCTACGTCGCGCTGCTCGAGGCGCTGCACAAGGCCGAGCTCACCCCCGACGTCGAGGTGTCGGTGACGCTGTCGGCGATCGGCCGGACGCTGCCGGCCGACGGCGCCGCCATCGCGCTGGAGAACGCGCAGCAGATCTGCCAGGCCGCCGCCGATGCCGGCACCACGGTGACGCTGGACATGGAGGACCACACCACCACCGACGCCACGCTGGACGTCCTGCGCGAGCTGCGCGCCGACTTCCCGAGCGTCGGCGCGGTGCTGCAGGCCCAGCTCAAGCGCACCGAGTCCGACTGCCGCGACCTCGCCCACGAGGGCTCCCGGGTGCGGCTGTGCAAGGGCGCCTACGACGAGCCCGAGACCGTCGCCTTCCGCGACCGCGGCGAGGTCGACCGCTCGTACGTGCGCTGCATGAAGGTGCTGTTCGCCGGCGCCGGCTACCCGATGATCGCCACCCACGACGCCCGGCTGGTCGAGATCGCCGGGTCGCTGGCCGCCCGGCACCGCCGCGAGCAGGGCAGCTACGAGTACCAGATGCTCTACGGCCTGCGCTCGCGCGAACAGCTCCGGCTGGTCCGGGCCGGCGAGCGGGTCCGCGTGTACGTCCCGTACGGCCCGGAGTGGTACGCCTATCTGGTCCGCCGGCTGGCCGAACGGCCGGCCAACCTCGGTTTCCTCCTGCGATCGGTGGCGAGTTCCAAATGACGGTGGCGCTGCTCGGGGCCGGCGTGATGGGCGAGGCGCTGCTCGCCGGCATCCTGCAGGGACGGCCCGCGTCCGATCTCCTGGTCGGTGAGAAGCGGCCGGAGCGCGCGGCCGAGCTGACCGAGCGGTACGGCGTCGAGGTGGTCGGCAACGCCGAGGCCGTGCGCCGGGCCGGCACCGTCCTGCTCGTGGTGAAGCCGCACGACGTCGGCCCGCTGCTCGACGACGTCGCCGCCGAGGCCCGGCCCGGGCAGTTGTTCGTCTCGCTGGCGGCCGGCATCACGACGGCGTTCGTCGAGGCGCGGCTGCCCGACGGCGTCGCCGTCGTGCGGGTCATGCCGAACACCCCGGCGCTGGTCGGCGAGGGCATGGCCGCCATCTCGCCGGGCACGCACAGCGGCGACGAGCAGTTGCGCGAGGCCGAGGAGCTGCTGCGCTCCACCGGCCGCGTCACGCGGGTGCCCGAGTCGCAGCAGGACGCCGTCACCGCCGTCTCCGGCTCCGGCCCGGCGTACGTGTTCTACGTGGCCGAGTCGATGATCGAGGGCGGCGTCCACCTGGGCCTGACCCGCGCCACGGCCACCGAGCTGGTCGTGCAGACGCTGGCCGGCTCGGCCGCGCTGCTGCGCGACTCCGGCGAGCACCCGACGGTGCTGCGCGAGCGGGTCACCTCGCCCGGCGGCACCACGGCGGCAGCGCTGCGCCAGTTGGAGGACGGCAAGGTCCGCGCCGACTTCCTCGCCGCGCTCGAGGCCGCCCGCGACCGCTCCCGCGCGCTGTCGTCCGGCGAGCCGGCCTGACCATGCACACCGTGCACGTCGCCTGGTCCGACGCCCTGACCGGCTACGACTTCGGCCAGGGGCACCCGCTCAACCCGGTGCGCGTCGACCTCACCATCCGGCTGGCCCGCGCGCTGGGCGTGCTCGACGGCGACGGCGTGCATGTCGAGGAGCCCGAGCCGGCCGACGACGCCACGCTGCGCACCGTGCACACACCCGGCTACCTCGACGCGGTCAAGGCGGCCAGCATCGATCCCAGCACCGTCGACCTCGTGCACGGCCTCGGCACCACCGACGACCCCTGCTTCGCCGGCATGCACGACGCCAGCGCGCTGGTGGCCGGCGGGACGGTCGCGGCGGCCCGGGCGGTCTGGGAAGGACGCGCGCGGCACGGCGTCAACGTCGCGGGCGGGCTGCACCACGCCATGCCGTCCAGCGCGTCCGGGTTCTGCGTCTACAACGACCCCGCGCTGGGCATCCGGGCGCTGCTCGACGCCGGCGCCGAGCGGGTCGCCTACGTCGACGTCGACGTCCACCACGGCGACGGCGTGCAGGCCGTCTTCTACGACGACCCCCGAGTGCTGACGATCAGCCTGCACGAGTCGCCGCGCACGCTGTTCCCGGGCACCGGATTCCCCAGCGAGACCGGCGGCCCCGGTGCCGAGGGCAGCGCCGTCAACGTCGCCCTGCCCCCGGGCACCGGCGACGCCGGCTGGCTGCGCGCCTTCCACGCCGTCGTGCCGCCGCTGCTGCGCGCCTGGCAGCCGCAGGTGCTGTTCACCCAGCACGGCTGCGACAGCCACCTCGACGACCCCCTGGCCCACCTGGCGCTGACGCTGGACGGCCAGCGCGAGTCCTACCGCGTCCTGCACGACCTCGCGCACGAGCTCTGCGACGGCCGCTGGGTCGCTACCGGCGGCGGTGGGTACGCCCTCATCGACGTCGTGCCCCGGGCCTGGACGCACCTGCTGGCCATCGCCGCCGAGCGTCCCATCGACCCCGCGACCGAGACGCCGCCGGCCTGGCGGACGCACGTCCAGGCCCGCTACCACCACACGGCGCCGCGGCGCATGACCGACGGCGGCACCTCCGCGCACACGGACTGGTCCTCGGGCTACGACCCGGCCAGCCCCCTCGACCGCGCCATCCACGCCACCCGCCTCGCCGTCTTCCCCGCCCACGCCCTCGACCCCACCTACTGACAGAGGGAAAGGGCGAGAAGCGATACGCCCCGGGTCGGAACGCCCGAGGGAGCGACCGATGCGCGCCCGCACCTGTCAGCGAAGAGAGCCGGTGGGTGGGGGATGCCGGCAGGGGTAGGCGCGGGCGTCCGAGCGAGGAACGAGCGAGGCGGGCGGGGCCGGCATCCCCCACCCACCGGCGGACCGCGCCAGGAACGAAGCAGCGGAAAGGTCACAAGAGAGGACCAAAACACGTCCAAACCCGGATCACTTCTCGATCCCCTTTCCCATCCGTCACATCCGCCACTACCATCAAGCAACACGTAGCCGAAGACGCGCGTCCAACCCATGGGCGCCGCCGGCACGTCGCGGAGGAGCGATGACGACCAACGGGCCCGAAGCACCACTCGGAGAGGTGCGATTCCTCACTGTCGCCGAGGTGGCGACGGCGATGAGGGTGTCGAAGATGACGGTGTATCGCCTCGTCCACGCGGGCACGCTGCCGGCCGTGCAGGTGGGCCGGTCGTTCCGCATCCCTGAGAGCGCGGTGCACGAGTACCTGCGCGACTCCTACGTCCGGGGTATGGAAGCCGGCTGACGCCGCATCCGATTGGACGACGCCCCCGGTCAGCCGGGTACGCTTGGCCGGTCGCGCGGCTGTCGCGCGTTCAGTCGACCTGCGAGTGAGGTTGCCCTGTGGGCTCTGTGATCAAGAAGCGCCGCAAGCGGATGGCGAAGAAGAAGCACCGCAAGCTCCTGCGCAGGACGCGCGTGCAGCGTCGCCGCATGGGCAAGTAAGTCACTCCGGCGGCCGTGCGGGGGTGGTGTCTCGCGCGGCCGTGCTCCAGGGGAGAGCAGGACACGAGTGTCCAAAGTCGTCATGGTGGTGGGGTCGCCCGGTATCTGGGCGCCCGGCTGGCCGAACGCCTCGCCGACGAGGCGGGGTCGACCGCGTCGTCGGCGTCGATCTCGTCGAGCCGACGCAGAGCATCGGCGGGGCCGAGTTCGTGCGCGCCGACATCCGCACGTCCGACATCGGCCGGGCCATCGACCGGGTCGCGCCCGACACCGTCGTGCACATGAACATCCTCGCGACGCGCGCCGACGCCGGTGGGCGCACGCCGCAGAAGGAGATCAACGTCATCGGCACCATGCAGCTGCTGGCGGCGTGCCAGCGCTCGCGGTCGGTGCGCAAGGTGGTCGTGAAGTCGTCGACGACGGTGTACGGCTCGGGTCCGCAGTCGCCGGCGCTGTTCGCCGAGGACATGGTGGCGGGCACGCACTCGCGGCGCGGGTACGAGAAGGACGCCGGCGAGGTCGAGGCGTACGTGCGCGGGTTCTCCCGGCGCCGGCCCGACGTCGGCGTCACCATCCTGCGGTTCGCGAACGTGCTGGGCCCGCAGATCCGCACCGGCCTGTCCGAGTACTTCGTGCTGCCGGTGGTGCCCGTGGTGCTGGGCCGCGATCCGCGGTTCCAGCTGGTGCACGAGCTCGACTGCGTCGAGGCGCTGCGGGTGGCCACGGTCGAGCACCGGCCGGGCATCTTCAACGTGGCCGGCGACGGCTTCCTGGTGCTGAGCCAGGCGCTGCGGCGGGCCGGCCGGCCCGCGCTGCCGCTGCCCACGCTGGGCTCACCGCTGGTCGGCGGGGTCCTCAAACGCAGCGGCGTCGTCGACATGGACTCCGCGCTGGTGCGATTCCTCACCTTCGGCCGCGGCGTCGACACCACCCGCATGCGCACCCAGCTGAAGTTCGACCCCGTCTACGACACGGTCGCGACGTTCGACGCCTTCGCCGACGCGCGCACCCGCGGCGGGCTGCTCGACCGCGACCGCATCCGCGCCGTCGAGCACACCGTCCGCGGCGTCCTGACGGGGGAGGACGCTCGTGGCCGATAGCCCGTTGCCGGGTCTGCTGGACCGCGTCGCGACCGCCGCCGGCCGGGCTCTGCGCGACCGCCTGGGCATCGACGGCGAACGCCTGGACCACCTGGTCGCGTTCGCCGGGCGCCGGCTGACCGGCGAGTTCGAGGTCGACCCGTTCGGCTTCGACCCCGAGCTGACCGAGACCGTGCTGCTGCCCGCGCTGCGGCCGTTGTACAAGCACTGGTTCCGGGTCGAGGTGCGCGGCATCGAGAACATCCCGGAGACCGGCGCGGCGCTGGTCGCGGCCAACCACTCCGGTACGTTGCCGGTCGACTCCTTGATGACCCAGCTGGCCGTGCACGACACCCACCCGAAGGCCCGGTACCTGCGCGCGCTCGGCGCCACGCTGGTGTTCCAGCTGCCGGTCGTGGCCGACCTCGCCCGCAAGAGCGGCACCACCCTCGCCTGCACCGAGGACGTCGAGGCGCTGCTGGGCAGCGGCGAGCTGGTCGGCGTCTGGCCCGAGGGCTTCAAGGGCGTCGGCAAACCGTTCTCGCAGCGCTACAAGTTGCAGCGGTTCGGCCGCGGCGGGTTCGTGTCCGCGGCGCTGCGCACCAAGGCGCCGATCATCCCGTGCTCGATCGTCGGGGCCGAGGAGATCTACCCGATGATCGGCAACGCCGAGTCGCTGGCCCGGCTGCTCGGCCTGCCGTACTTCCCGCTGACGCCGACGTTCCCCTGGCTCGGCGCGCTCGGGCTGGTGCCGCTGCCGTCGAAGTGGATCATCGAGTTCGGCGAGCCCATCCGCACCGACGACTACCCGCCCGGCGCCGCCGACGACCCCATGGTGGTGTTCGAGCTGACCGACCAGGTGCGCGACACCATCCAGGCGACGCTCACCGAGCTGCTCGAGTTGCGCGGTCCCGCGTTCGGGTGAGGGTCGGCACCGAGCTCCGCTGTGGGTCGGAGGTGCCGGTGGGTGCTGCGCCGGCTCCGCACCCACCGGCACCTCCTCCTGGCCGCTCGCGACGCTCTGTCCGCGCCCGCCAGCGCTGGTCAGGCGGCTCTACGTCTGCCCGCCCGGCCACGCATCTGGGCTGGGTGTGGGATGGGGGTCAGCGGCGTTTGCGGGCGGCGACGATGCCGACGGCGGCTCCTGCGACGGCGCCGGTGCCGGCCGCGATGCCCAGCGTGGTGTTGCGGCGCCGGGCGCGGTAATCGCGGATGCGCCAGTCGTGCTTGCGGGCGTGCCGGCGCAGCTTGCGGTCCGGGTTCACCGCGCACGGGAAGCCGACCAGCGAGAGCATGGGGATGTCGTTCGCGGAGTCGCTGTAGGCGGAGCACCGGCTCAGGTCGAGGTCCTCGCGCTCGGCCAGCGACCTGACGGCGGCCGCCTTGTCGGCGCCGTGCAGGAGGTCGCCGACCAGCCGGCCGGTGTAGGTGCCGCCGACGTGCTCGGCGACGGTGCCCAGGGCGCCGGTGAGGCCGAGCCGCCGGGCGATGATCGTCGCCACCTCGACCGGCGCCGCCGTCACCAGCCACACCCGCTGGCCCTGGTCGATGTGCAGCTGCGCGATCGCCTGGGTGCCGGGCCAGATCTTGTCGGCCATCAGCTCCTCGAAGATCTCCTCGCCGACGCGGGACAGCTCCTCGACCGACCGGCCGGCGATGAACGACAGCGCCGCCGCCCGTGCCTCGAGGATGTGGTCGGGGTCCTCGGCGCCGAGCGCGAACTGCAGCTGCTGCCGTCCGAACCGGAGGATGTCGCTGGTGCGCAGCAGCCCGCGCTGGTGCATGCCGCGGGCCAGGTAGAAGATCGAGGCGCCGCGCAGGACGGTGTTGTCGAGATCGAAGAAGGCGGCGGCGCGCGCGTCGGACGGCAGCTCGATGCCGGCGATCGCCTCGGCGGCGCTGGCGGCGACGTCGGCCCGCGCCCGTTCCGACGCGGCCCCGGTCCGTTCCCTGCGCAAGCGCATGGTCGCCAAGAGTAGCGGCGCGCCGCCTCCGGCGGAGGTCGTCGGGCGGGTCGCCGTAGGGTGGCTTTGCCATGAGCGCCAAGAGGCGCCGATGCGTATGGGTGCTCATTGCAAGGCGAGCGGAAGGGAACCCTCCATGAGCGAACCGCCGCGGGTGCTGCTGCTCGGCCGACCGGGCTGCCACCTGTGTGACGAGGCTCGCACCGTCGTCGACGCGGTCTGTGCCGAGCTGGGTGTCGGCTGGGAGGAGCGCAGCATCGTCGGGGACCCCGAGCTGGAGCGGCGCTACGGCGAGCAGATCCCCGTGACGTTCGTCGACGGTGCTCAGCACGACTTCTGGCGGGTCGACGCCGACCGGCTCCGACGCGCTCTCACCGGCGGGTTATAGAACATCCAGCCCAGAACAGCAACTTTGTGCACACGTTCACAAGCGTCTAGGCTGGGGCGCATCGTAAGTCCTGCCGGTTCGGGTTCGTCACCCGGCCCCCGGATGTCGCCTTCCGTGCCGGCCTACCGGGGAGTGTCGTGACCCGAAACAGCCGTCCGTCGTCCGCACCGACACCAGCCGCGGCGTCGCAGCGCGGTGTGCCGGAGGCGACGGTCGCGCGGTTGCCCCTCTACCTGCGGGCGCTCACCACCCTGGCCGAGCGGGGCGTAGCGACGGTGTCGTCCGAGGAACTGGCGGCGTCTGCCGGGGTCAACTCCGCCAAGCTGCGCAAGGACCTCTCCTACCTGGGCTCCTACGGCACCCGCGGCGTCGGCTACGAGGTCGACTTCCTGCGCCACCAGATCACCCGCGAGATCGGCCTCACCCAGGACTGGGCCGTCGTCATCGTCGGCATCGGCAACCTCGGCCACGCCCTGGCCAACTACGGCGGGTTCGCGTCCCGCGGCTTCCGCATCGCCGCGCTGGTCGACGCCGATCCCACCCGGCTCGGCGAGGAGGTGGCCGGCCTCAACGTCCGGCACGCCGACGAGCTCGAGCAGATCGTCGACGACCTCGGCATCGCCATCGGCGTCGTCGCCACCCCGGCTCGGGCCGCGCAGCTGGTCTGCGACCGCCTCGTCGCGGCCGGCGTCACCAGCATCCTGAACTTCGCGCCGGCCATCGTGCAGGTGCCCGAAGGCGTCGACCTCCGCAAGGTCGACCTCTCCACCGAACTGCAGATCCTCGCCTACCACGAACAGCGCAAGAACGGCGCCGCGCTGGCCCTGACCGCCGAGCAGGCGGCCGAGCTGGCCGAGGCGGTGAACGGATGAGCGTGCTGGCCATCGGTGTCTCGCACCGTAGCGCGCCGGTCGAGGTGCTGGAGTCCGTCGCGCTCGACCGCCCCGCGGTCGGAAAGCTGCTCGACGAGGTGCCGTCGTCGCACCAGATCGCCGAGGCCGTCGTCGTCGCCACCTGCAACCGCCTCGAGCTGTACCTCGACACCGCCACCTTCCACGGCGGCGTCGAAGAGGCGAGCGCCCTGCTGTCGCAGCACACCGGCGCGCCGATCGAGCTGCTCACCCCGTACCTCTACGTGCACTACGGCGACCGCGCGGTGTCGCACCTGTTCCACGTGGTCAGCGGCCTCGACTCCATGGTGGTCGGCGAGACGCAGATCCTCGGCCAGGTGCGCGACGCGTTCCGGCTCGCGCAGACCTCCGGCGCCACCGGCCGGGTGCTGACAGAGCTGTTCCAGACGGCGCTGCGGGTCGGCAAGCGGGCGCACGCCGAGACCGGCATCGACGCCGCCGGCCGCTCGCTGGTGACGCTCGGGCTGGCCCGGGTGCTGCCGGCGGTCGCCGCCGAGGGCTGGTCGTCCGGCCGGGTCGGCGGCGCGTCCTGGCGCGAGCTGCTGACGGGCACGTCCGCGCTGGTCCTCGGCGCCGGGTCGATGGCGGCGCTGGCCGCGGCCACGCTGCAGCGCGAGGGCGTCGACGTCGTCGTCGCCAACCGCACGCAGGAGAACGGCGTCCGGATGGCCGAGGCGGTCGGCGGCCGGGCCGTGCCGATGACGGCGCTGCCGCAGGTGCTGCGCGAGGTCGACCTCGTCATCTCGTGCACCGGCGCGGCCGGCGTCGTGCTGCCGTTCGAGGCCGTCGAGGCGGCGGTCGCGGGCCGCGGCGGGCGCACGCTTGGCATCGTCGACCTCGCCCTGCCGCGCGATGTCGACGCCGGCGTGGCCGAGCTGCCCGGCGTCGTGCTGGCCGACCTCGCCCGGCTCAGCGAGGCCGCCGACGACGACGTCGCCGACGCCAGCACCATGGCCGGCGACGTCTCCGCCGTCCGTTCGATCGTCACCGACGAGGTGGCCGCGTTCGCCACCGCCCAGCGCGCCGCCCAGGTGGCGCCCACCGTCGTCGCGCTGCGCAGCATGGCCGACGACGTCGTCGACGCCGAACTCACCCGCATGGCCGGCCGGCTGCCCGACCTCGACGAGCGCACCCGCGCCGAGATCGCCCGCACCGTCCGCCGGGTGGTCGAGAAGCTGCTGCACCAGCCGACGGTGCGGGTCAAGGAGCTGGCCGCGCAGCCCGACGGCGCGTCCTACGAGGCCGCGCTGCGCGAGCTGTTCGCGCTGGACCGCCGGTCCATCGACGCCGTCGCCAAGCCTGACGGGACGGTGTCCACATGACGACGACTCCGCTGCGGCTGGGCACCCGCCGCAGCGCCCTCGCGATGGCCCAGGCCCGGTACGTGGCCGGCCGCCTCGACGCGCTCGGGCACGACGTCGAGCTGGTCGAGATCACCACCAAGGGTGACGTGTCGACGGCGCCGCTCGACCGCATCGGCGGCACCGGGGTGTTCGTCGCCGCGCTGCGCGAGGCGCTGCTCGACGGCCGCGTCGACCTCGCCGTCCACTCGCTCAAGGACCTCCCGACGGCGCCGGCCGACGGCCTCGTGCTGGCGGCGGTCCCGGAGCGCGAGGACCCCCGCGACGTTCTCTGCGCCCGCGACGGCCTCAAGCTGTCCGACCTCCCCGTCGGAGCGCGCGTCGGCACCGGGTCACCGCGGCGCGAGGCGCAGCTGCGCGCGCTCGGGCTGGGCATCGAGATCGTCGGCCTGCGCGGCAACGTCGACACCCGCCTGGGCAAGGTCACCGACGGCGTGCTCGACGCCGTCGTGCTGGCCCGGGCCGGGCTGTCGCGGCTGGGCCGGCTCGACTCCGTCACCGAGGTGCTCGACCCGATGCAGGTATTGCCGGCGCCGGGTCAGGGCGCGCTCGGCATCGAGTGCCGCACCGCCGACACCGCCCTGGTCGAGGCGCTGGGCGCGCTCGACGACCCCGCTGCCAGGGCGGCGGTCACCGCAGAACGGACCCTCCTCGCCGTGCTCGAGGCCGGTTGTACGGCGCCCGTGGGCGCCTACGCCGAGGCGGCAGAGGGAGATAGTGGCCTCGAGCTGTACGTCCGGGCCGTCGTGGCAGCACGCGACGGCTCAGTGAGTATCCGCAAGTCAGCCACCGGATCCCTCGGGGGGGCGGAGCAGATCGGGCGCGACCTCGCGCACGAGCTTCTCGCCGACGGGGCCGGGGCAGTCGTCGACGCCGCTGGTGCGGCGTCGAAGGAGGAATAGAGTCGTGACCACTCCGCGAGGCGCGCAGAAGCGCGCCGCAGAAGGTGGCGTCGCATTCGTCGGCGCCGGTCCCGGCGATCCGGGGCTGCTCACCCTACGGGCGGTCGAGGTGCTCGGTGGGGCCGACGTCGTCGTCATCGACGAGCCGGCGCACCGTTCGATGCTCGCTTACGCTCCCGGCATCGTCGAGATCGTCGACGTCAGCGTCGACGACGAAGGCGTCACCCTGACGGCGTCCGCGCGCGGGCGCCGTGTCGTCCAGGCCGCCAAGGGGGGCCGGCGGGTCGTCCGCCTCCTCGGCGGTGACCCGTTCACCCATGCCACCGGCGCCGACGAAGCGCTCGCGTGCGCCAAGGCCGGCATCGCGTTCGAGGTGGTCGCGGGCGTTGCCACGGCCACGTCCGTCGCGGCCCACGCCGGCATCCCGCTGGTCACCGGCCGTCGCCGCAGCGTCGAGATCTTCGACGTCGGCGGCAAGATCGACCTGCGGTCCTGTACGGCCGACACCGTCCTGCTGACCGGCGTCACCGAGCAGCTCGGCCTGCTCGCCGACGCGCTGGTCGACGCCGGCCGGGTGCCGTCCACGCCGATGGCCGTCGTGACGTCCGGCAGCACCGTCGAGCAGCAGACCGTCGTGTCGACGCTCGGCGCCATCGTGGCCGACGTCCGCGCGGCCAAGATCGAGGGCCCGTTCGTCGTCATCGTCGGCGACACCATCGAGCACCGCGACTCCCTGTCGTGGTTCGAGACGAAGGCGCTGTTCGGCTGGCGCGTCCTGGTGCCGCGCACCAAGGAGCAGGCCGGGGTGCTGTCGACGGCGCTGCGCCGCTCCGGCGCGGTCCCCGAGGAGGTCCCGACGATCTCCGTCGAGCCGCCGCGCAACCCGCAGCAGATCGACAAGGCCGTCCGCGGCATGGTCGAGGGCCGCTACGAGTGGATCGCGTTCACCTCGGTCAACGCGTTGCGCGCGGTCAAGGAGAAGCTGACGGCGTACGGCCTCGACGCTCGCGCGCTGTCCGGCCTCAAGGTCGCCGCCGTGGGTGAGAAGACGGCCGAGGCGCTGCGCTCGTGGGGCATCGAGCCCGATCTCGTCCCGTCCGGCGAGCAGTCCGCGGTCGGCCTGCTGAACGACTGGCCGCCGTACGACGAGGTGCTCGACCCGATCAACCGAGTGTTCCTGCCGCGCGCCGACATCGCGACGGAGACGCTGGCCGCCGGCCTGACGGACATGGGCTGGGAGGTCGACGACGTCACCGCGTACCGCACGGTGCGCGCGGCGCCGCCGCCGGCCGAGACCCGCGACGCCATCAAGACCGGCAAGTTCGACGCGGTCGCGTTCACGTCGTCGTCGACGGTGCGCAACCTCGTCGGCATCGCCGGCAAGCCGCATTCGTCCACCGTCGTGGCCTGCATCGGCCCGGCGACGGCGAAGACCGCCGAGGAGCACGGCCTGCGGGTCGACGTCCTGGCGCCCGAGCCGTCCATCGAGGCGCTGGCCGACGCGCTGGCGCAGTTCGGCCTGACTCGCCGGCTGGCGATGGTCGAGGCCGGCGAGCCGGTGCTGAAGCCGTCGCAGCGGCGCCGGGCCTCCGCCCGTCGCAAGAGCGCCCAGTAGGAGAGGACACCGGCATGGGCTACCCGCAGATCCGGCCGCGCCGGCTGCGCACCACGCCGGCCATGCGCCGGCTCGTCGCCGAGACGTCGCTGGAGCCGCGCCACCTGGTGCTGCCGATGTTCGTCCGCGAGGGCGCCACCGAGCCGCGGCCGATCTCGTCCATGCCGGGCGTCGTGCAGCACACCATGGAGTCGCTGCGCAAGGCCTCGCTGGAGGCGGCCGAGGCCGGGGTCGGCGGGCTGATGCTGTTCGCGATCCCAGAGCGGAAGGACGCCGTCGGCTCCGGCGGCGTCGACCCGAAGGGCCCGCTCAACGCGGCGATCCGCGAGGTCGTCGCCGAGGTGGGCGACGCGACCGTCGTCATGGCCGACCTCTGCATCGACGAGTTCACCGACCACGGCCACTGCGGCGTGCTGGCGCCCGACGGCTCCGTCGACAACGACGCGACGCTCGAGGTGTACGGCCGCATGGCCGTCGCCCAGGCTGAGGCCGGCGTGCACGTCGTCGGGCCGAGCGGCATGATGGACGGCCAGGTCGGCGCCGCCCGTGCGGCGCTCGACGCGGCCGGGCACACCGACGTCGCGATCCTGGCCTACGCCGCCAAGTACGCGTCCGCCTTCTTCGGCCCGTTCCGCGAGGCCGTCGAGTCGTCGCTGACCGGCGACCGCATGACGTACCAGCAGGATCCCGCGAACGGGCTGGAGGCGTTGCGCGAGACCGCCCTCGACGTCGACGAGGGCGCCGACATGGTCATGGTCAAGCCGGCCATGTCCTATCTCGACGTGCTCGCCCGGGTCCGTGACCTCGTCGACGTCCCGGTCGCGGCCTACCAGATCTCCGGCGAGTACGCGATGATCCAGGCCGCCGCCGAGCGCGGCTGGATCGACCGCGACCGCGCCGTCATGGAAGCGCTGACGTCCATCCGCCGGGCCGGCGCGGACATCGTGCTCTCCTACTGGGCGGTCGAGGCCGCCCACTGGCTGCGCGCCGCTCGCTGACATTCACACTGTCGCACCCGGCCGGTAAGGTCAGCTGTCACAACCGGGTCGAGGAGTGACAGTGCATCGCGAACGGGAGCAGTGGGGCAGCCGGGCCGGCTTCCTGCTGGCGGCCATCGGCTCGGCCGTCGGCCTGGGCAACATCTGGCGGTTCCCCTACGTCGCCTACGACAACGGCGGTGGCGCGTTCCTGCTGCCCTACTTGGTGGCGCTGCTCACCGCGGGCATTCCGCTGTTGGTGCTCGAGTACGCCATCGGCCACCGCTACCACGGCTCGCCGCCGCTGGCGTTCCGGCGCATCCACAAGCGGGCCGGCGTGCTCGGCTGGTGGCAGGTCGCCATCTGCGTGGTCATCGCCGCCTACTACGCCGTCATCATCGCCTGGGCGGCCCGCTACATCGGGTTCTCGGTCGGCCAGGACTGGGGCGACGACCCCGAGGCGTTCCTGCTGGGCGAGTTCCTCGAGGTCGGCGAGCCGGGCGCCATCACGTCGTACGTGTCCGGCGTGTTCTGGCCGCTCGTCGCGGTCTGGGCGTTCGTGCTGGTCGTGCTGGCGCTCGGGGTGCGGCGCGGCATCGAGCGGGCCAACCGCGTGTTCATCCCGCTGCTGGTCGTGTTGTTCCTCATCCTGGTCGGCCGGGCGCTCTTCCTCGACGGCGCCGCGCTGGGCCTCGACGCGCTGTTCTCGCCCGACTGGGACGCCATCACCGACGGCAGCGTGTGGGTGGCCGCATACGGGCAGATCTTCTTCTCGCTGTCGGTCGGCTTCGGCATCATGATCACCTACGCCTCGCACCTGCACCGCCGGTCCGACCTCACCGGGTCGGCGCTGGTGGCGGGCTTCGCGAACAGCTCGTTCGAGATCCTGGCCGGCATCGGTGTCTTCGCCACGCTGGGCTTCATGGCCGCCTCGTCCGGGGTCGCCGTCGACGAGGTGGCGCAGTCGGGCGTGGGCCTCGCGTTCATCGCCTTCCCGCAGATCATCTCGACCCTCACCAGCGGCGCCGGGCTGTTCGGCGTGTTGTTCTTCGCCTCGCTGGTCATCGCCGGCGTCACGTCGCTCATCAGCATCGTGCAGGTGGTGGTGTCGGCCACCCAGGACCGCACCGGCATGCGCCGCGTCCCCGCGGTCCTGACGGTCGGCGGCGGCATCGCGCTGATCTCGATCCTGATCTTCCCGACCGCGCAGGGCCTGCACTACCTCGACGTCGCCGACCACTTCATCAACCAGTACGGCATCGTCCTCGCCGCGTTCGTCGTCGTGGTGGTCGTGGCGTGGGGCCTGCGGCTGCTGCCGTCGCTGCGGGCGCACGCGAACCTCACGTCCACGGTCCGGCTCGGCGTGTGGTGGCAGGTGGCGCTCGGCGTCGTCACCCCGGTCATGCTCGGCTGGATGCTCTGGGACAGCCTGCGCCAGGAGTTCGACGAGAACTACGCGGGCTACTCCGACGGCTTCCTGCTCGCGGTGGGCTGGGGCGTCGCCATCGGCGCCGTCGTGGTGGGCGTGCTGCTGTCGCTGTTCCCCTGGCGCGGGCGCGACACCTTCGTCCCGGCCGAACTCGAGACCGTCGGCGGAGGGGAGCGGGCATGAGCGCCGGAGCGGTCGTCATGCTGATCGTGGCCATCGTCATCGTCTGGGGCGGCCTGCTGGCCAGCCTCGTGCACCTGCGCCGGCACCCCGACGTCGGACCGCCCGAAACCGACTGATCGGGAGCAACACCCTGGAATCAGACGCTTACTTGACTGATTCCAGAAAAGCGTCGAGGATCGGATCATGCCCACCGACGAGCAGCTCCGCGACGACGCCGCGGTGCGGCTGCGTGCGGCCGGGCTGCGGGTCACCGCGCCCCGCGTGGGCGTGCTCGTCGCCCTCGAGCGCGAGTCGCACGCCGACGCCGACACCGTCGCGCGGCACGTGCGCGGTTCGCTCGGCGCCGTCTCCACCCAGGCCGTGTACGACGTCCTGCACGCGCTGACCGAGGCGGGGCTGCTGCGCCGCATCGAGCCGGCCGGGTCGGCGGCGCGCTACGAGACCCGCGTCGGCGACAACCACCACCACATGATCTGCCGGGGCTGCGGCGTCATCGCCGACGTCGACTGCTCCGGGGCGGCGCCGTGCCTGGCGCCCGAGCACACGCACGGCTTCGTCCTCGACGAAGCCGAGGTGACCTTCTGGGGGCTCTGCCCCGCCTGTCAATCAGCGAACGAGGAGAATGCATGAGCTCTACGCCGCACTCGACCACGAACTCCGGCGCCCCGGTGGCCAGCGACGCCCACTCGCTGACGGTCGGGCCGGACGGGCCGATCGTGCTGCACGACCACTACCTGGTCGAGAAGCTGGCCCAGTTCAACCGCGAGCGGGTCCCCGAGCGCGTGGTGCACGCCAAGGGCGGCGGCGCGTTCGGCGTCCTCGAGGTCACCGAGGACGTCAGCCAGTTCACCAAGGCGGCGCTGTTCCAGCCGGGCGCCCGCACGGAGGCGCTGGCGCGGTTCTCGTCCGTCGCCGGCGAGCAGGGCAGCCCCGACACCTGGCGCGACCCCCGCGGCTTCGCGCTGAAGTTCTACTCGACCGAGGGCAACTACGACCTCGTCGGCAACAACACCCCGGTGTTCTTCCTGCGCGACACCATCAAGTTCCCCGACTTCATCCGCTCGCAGAAGCGGCTGCCGGGCTCCAACCTGCGCGACCACGACATGCAGTGGGACTTCTGGACGCTGTCGCCCGAGAGCGCGCACCAGGTCACGTGGCTGATGGGCGACCGCGGGCTGCCGCGCACGTGGCGCAACATGGACGGCTTCGGCTCGCACACGTACCAGTGGATCAACGCCGGCGGCGAGCGGTTCTGGGTGAAGTACCACTTCCGCACCGACCAGGGCCACGAGTTCCTGAGCCAGGCCGACGCCGACCGCATCGCCGGTGAGGACGCCGACCACCACATCCGCGACCTCTACGAGGCCATCGCTCGCGGCGACGCCCCCTCGTGGACGGTGCACGTGCAGGTCATGCCGTACGCCGACGCCGCGAGCTACCGGTTCAACCCGTTCGACCTCACGAAGGTGTGGCCGAAGGCCGACTACCCGCTGATCAAGGTCGGCACGCTGCGACTCGACCGCAACCCGGAGAACTACTTCGCGCAGATCGAGCAGGCCGCGTTCGAGCCGAGCAACTTCGTGCCCGGCATCGCCGCGAGCCCCGACAAGATGCTGCTCGGCCGCATCTTCTCCTACGCCGACGCGCACCGGTACCGCATCGGCACCAACTACGCGCAGCTGCCGGTCAACGCGCCGAAGAACGAGGTCAACTCGTACGCGAAGGACGGCGCCATGCGGTTCTCCTACGCGTCGCCGGAGCGCCCGGTGTACGCCCCGAACAGCCACGGCGGCCCGGCGGCCGAGCCGTCGCTGGTCGGCGACGCCGGCTGGGAGTCCGACGGCGAGATGGTGCGCGCCGCGGCCACCCTGCACGCCGAGGACGACGACTTCGGCCAGGCCGGCACGCTGGTGCGCGAGGTCCTCGACGACGCCGCCCGCGACCGCCTGGTCGCGAACATCGCCGGTCACGTGTCCAACGTGACCACCGACGAGCTGCGGCAGCGCGTCTACGCCTACTGGCGCAGCGTCGACGAGACGCTCGGCAAGCGGGTCGAGGCGGCCGTCGGCAGCTGACCCATCCCGCCGCACCCCCTGCGGCCGCGAATCCGTGCGGCCGCAGGGGGTTCCGCATGTCACGAGGCAGGCGTAGCCTCCACCTCCAGAACGGGGTTCCGCAGGACCCTCCAGGACACCACGCACTGGGGAGCCGAGATGAGGCGGAACGCAGCATGCGCCGTGGCAGCCGCGGCGGCGATCGTACTGGTCACCGCGCCGTTGGCGGGGGCGGCCAAGCCGACTGACAGCACCGATCTGCGCAACGCCGTGACGGCGGGCGGGATCATGGAGCACCTGGAGGCCTTCCAGGACATCGCCGACGCGAACGGCGGCACCCGGGCGTCCGGCACGCCCGGCTACGATGCGTCGCTGGCGTACGTCCAGGACCAGCTGGAGGCGGCCGGGTACCAGACGACGGTGCAGCCGTTCCTGTTCGACACGTTCGAGGAGCTGGCGGCGCCGACGTTCGAGCGCGTCGCACCCGACCCCGTCACGTACGCCGAGGGCGACGACTTCCTCACCATGGAGTACTCCGGCAGCGGCGACGTCACCGGCACGCTGGTGCCGACCACCGACGTGCTCATCCCGCCGCCGGCGCAGCCCGGGTCCAGCAGCGGCTGCGAGCCCGCCGACTTCGTCCCGGCGTCGGCCACCGAGCCGCAGGTCGCGCTGATCCAACGCGGGACCTGCGACTTCACCGTGAAAGCGGTCAACGCACAGGCCGCCGGCTACGACGCCGTCGTGATCTTCAACGAGGGCCAGGAGGGCCGGACCGAGGCCGTCTCGGGCACGCTCGGCGCCGACACGGAGGCCACGATCCCGGTGCTCGGTGCGAGCTTCGGCGTCGGCGCCGACCTCTACGCGCGCACCCAGGCGGGGCCGGTGACGGTGCACGTCGAGACCTCGACGCTGATCACTCACGACGTGCCGACGGCGAACCTGCTGGCCACCACCGGAGAGGGGCGCGGTGACCGGCAGGTCGTCGTCGGCGCGCACCTCGACTCCGTCTCCGCCGGCGAGGGCATCAACGACAACGGGTCCGGGTCGGCGCAGAACCTCGAGATCGCCCTGCAGCTGGCCGAGCTGGATGTCACGCCGCGCAACCAGATCGTGTTCGCGTGGTGGGGCGCCGAGGAGTCCGGGCTGATCGGCTCGCAGTTCTACGTCGACTCGCTGACCCCGCGCCAGGTCAAGGACACCGCGGTGAACCTGAACTTCGACATGGTCGGGTCGCCGAACTACGTGCGGTTCGTCTACGACGGCGACGCGTCCGACACCGACTCGCTCGGCTCGACCGGGTCGGGCGTCGTCGAGGACGTGTTCACCGACTACTTCGCCGGTCAGGGCCTCGAGAGCGAGCCGACGGCGTTCGACGGGCGGTCCGACTACGACGCCTTCATCAGCGTCGGGATCCCGGCCGGCGGCCTGTTCACCGGAGCGGAGGGCGTCAAGACGGCCGAGGAGGCGGCGGTCTACGGCGGCACTGCGGGTGTCGCGTACGACCCCTGCTACCACCAGGAGTGCGACGACATCGACAACCTGTCGCAGCAGGCGCTGGACGAGATGTCCGACGCCGCGGCGCACGCCACGCTGACCTTCGCCATGACGACGTCGGCCATCGAGGGGACCGGCAAGGGCACCGCCACCGGCCAGTCGGAGTCGCTGTTCCTCGGGTCGCACCTGCGGCGCTGAGACGGCCTCGGGAGAGGGCGGCCCGGACGTCGTGGGGGCGGCGTTCGGGCTGCTCGGGCCACTTGCGAGAATGACGCGGTGACCAACGACGACGTGCCGCGCAGTGCGGAGCTCTTCGACCGTGCGCGGGCCGTCACGCCCGGCGGGGTGAACTCGCCGGTGCGGGCGTTCCGCGCCGTCGGCGGGACACCCCGGTTCATGCAGCGTGCCACCGGACCCTACCTCTACGACGCCGACGGCCGCGAGTACGTCGACCTCGTCGGCTCGTGGGGGCCGATGATCCTCGGCCACGCCCACCCGGCGGTGGTCGAGGCGGTCCGCGCTCAGGTCGCGCTCGGCACGTCCTACGGCACGCCCACCCAGCCCGAGGTCGAGCTGGCCGAAGAGATCGTCGCCCGCACCAGCGTCGAGCAGGTCCGGCTGGTCTCCAGCGGCACCGAGGCCACCATGAGCGCCATCCGGCTGGCCCGCGGCGCCACCGGGCGCAGCAAGGTCGTGAAGTTCGCCGGCCACTACCACGGGCACGTCGACGCGCTGCTGGCGGCGGCCGGCAGCGGTGTTGCCACGTTCGCGCTGCCCGACACCCCCGGCGTCACGGGCGCCAGCGCCGGCGACACCATCGTCCTCCCGTACAACGACGCCGGCGCGGTCAAGGCCGCGTTCGCCGAGCACGGCGCCGAGATCGCCTGCGTCATCGCCGAGGCCGCGGCCGGCAACATGGGCGCCGTCGCACCGGCCGACGGCTTCAACGCGTTCCTCCGCGACACCGCGCACGAGCACGGCGCGCTGCTCGTCCTCGACGAGGTCATGACCGGCTTCCGGGTGTCGCGGTCCGGCTGGCACGGCCTCGACGGCGTCACGCCCGATCTCACGACGTTCGGCAAGGTCATGGGCGGCGGCTTCCCGGCCGCCGCGTTCGGCGGGTCGGCCGAGGTCATGGAGCTGCTCGCGCCGGCCGGGCCGGTGTACCAGGCCGGCACGCTGTCCGGGAACCCGGTCGCCACGACGGCCGGGCTGGCCACCCTGCGGCTGGCCGACGCCCAGGTGTACGCGCACCTCGACGCCACGGCGCGGCGCATCGGCGCGCTGGCCGGCGAGGCGCTGACGGCGGCCGGCGTGCCGCACCGCGTGCAGTACGCCGGCAACCTGTTCAGCGTCTTCTTCGCCCCCGACGACGGCCCGATCACCGACTTCGCCGCCGCCAAGCGCACCAGCACGGCGCGGTTCGGCGCGTTCTTCCACTCCATGCTCGAGTCCGGTGTGTACCTGCCGCCGTCGGCGTTCGAGGCGTGGTTCGTCAGCGCCGCGCACGACGCCCGCGCCGTCGACCGCATCGCCCAAGCGCTGCCCGCGGCCGCGGCGGCCGCGGCGGGGGTGGACGCCGCATGAGCGAGCTCACGCGGGTGCACCTGCTGCGCCACGGCGAGGTGCACAACCCGTCGAAGGTGCTCTACGGCCGGCTGTCCGGCTACCACCTGTCCGACCTCGGCCGGGCCATGGCCGATCGGGTCGCCGCCGCCGTCGCCGACCGCGACATCACGCTGCTGGTCAGCTCGCCGCTCGAGCGCGCGCGCGAGACCGCCGCGCCGCTCGCCGAGACGCTCGGCCTCGACGTCCGCATCGACGACCGCCTGCTCGAGGCGCTCAACGTCTTCGAGGGCCTGACGTTCGGCGTCGGCGACGGCTCGCTGCGCCACGCCCGGCACTGGCGGCACCTGCGCAACCCGTTCACGCCGTCGTGGGGCGAGCCGTACCGCGACATCGCCGCCCGCATGCTGGCCGCCATGAGCGACGCCCGCCGCGACGCCGCCGGCCACGAGGTCGTCATGGTGTCGCACCAGCTGCCGATCTGGACGGCACGCAGCTTCATCGAGGGCCGCCGGCTCTGGCACGATCCACGCCGGCGCGAGTGCTCGCTGGCCAGCCTCACCACCGTCACGTACGAGAACGACACCATCGTCTCGGTCGCCTACAGCGAGCCGGCCGGCGACCTGCTGCCGCGGGTCGGCAAGCCGTTCACGGCGGGTGCCTGATGCGCCGCCCGCTCGTGCTCGCGGCGGTGGCGGTGCTCGCCCTCGCCGGCTGCTCCGACGGCCAGGTCGAGCGCAGCGACAACGGCAACCAGGCCGGCTACATCGCCGGCGACGGCACCATCAGCATCTTCGACCCGGCCGAGCGCGACACCGCGCCCGAGTTCGGCGGCGAACTGCTCGACGGCGGCGACTTCCAGCTGGCCGACCAGCTCGGTGAGGTCGTCGTCCTGAACATCTGGGGCTCGTGGTGCCCGCCGTGCCGCAAGGAGGCGCCCGACCTCCAGGCCTCCTACGAGGCGCTCGGCCCGCAGGGCGTGCAGTTCGTCGGCGTCAACGTCCGCGAGCCCAACGGCCAGCGGCCGGCGCAGCAGTTCGAGGACGAGTACGGCATCACCTACCCGAGCGTCTACGACCCCAAGGGCGACGCGCTGCTGGCGTTCCGCGACACCGTCCCGCCGAAGGCCATCCCGAGCACGCTGGTCATCGACCGCGAAGGTCGCATCGCGGCGCGCATCCTCGGCGCCATCGGCGAGGCGTCGCTCACCGACATCGTCGGCGAGATCGCGGGCGAGACCCCCGCGGCGGAAGGCACCGCTGAGTCACCGTGAGCTCCTTCGGCGACACCGTCCTGACCGGTTCGCTGGCACTGGCCGTGCCGGTGGCGGCGCTGGCCGGACTCGTCTCGTTCCTGTCGCCGTGCGTGCTGCCGCTGGTCCCCGGCTACCTGGGCTACGTCACCGGGCTGTCCGGCGCGGAGCTGGCGTCCGGGCGGCGCGGCCGGCTGCTGGCCGGGGTGCTGCTGTTCATCCTTGGCTTCAGCGTGGTGTTCGTGTCGTACGGGCTGCTCTTCGGCGGGCTGGGCTCGCTGCTGCTGGAGCAGGGCGAGATCATCATGCGGGTGCTCGGCGTCGTGACGATCGGGCTCGGCCTGCTGTTCGCCGGCTGGCTGCCGGGGCTGTCCCGCGACTGGCACACCGGCGCGAGCCCGGCGGTCGGCCTGGCCGGGGCGCCGCTGCTGGGCGCCGTGTTCGGCGTCGGCTGGACGCCCTGCATGGGGCCCACTCTGGCGGCCGTCCAGGCGCTGGCCTTCACCGAGGCCAGCGCCGGCCGCGGCGCGCTGCTGTCGTTCGCCTACTGCCTGGGGCTGGGCATCCCGTTCCTGCTGGCCGCGCTGGCCTACCAGCGGGCGACGCGGTGGTTCCAGTGGGTGCGCCGGCACCAGCAGGCGTTCATGCGGGCCGGCGGGATCATGCTGATCGTGCTCGGCGTCCTGCTGGTCACGGGGCTGTGGAACGAGCTGATGACGTCGATGCAGGGCTGGATCGGCGGCTTCGAGGTGGCGGTGTAGAGATGGGCACACGATGACGACGCAGATGGACACCCGTCCGCCGGTGGACAACCGGCCGCCGCCGCTGAACGGGCTGGAGCTGGCCCGCTGGGCGTGGCGGCAGCTGACCTCCATGCGGGTGGCGCTGATCCTGCTGTTCCTGCTGGCCGTCGCCGCCATTCCGGGCTCGATCATCCCGCAGAGCGACGTCAACCCGCTCAACGTCCGCGACTTCCGCGCCCGCAACCCCACGCTGTCCGAGTGGTACGACCGCCTCGGCCTGTTCGACGTCTACTCCGCGCCTTGGTTTGCCGCCATCTACATCGCGCTCATGGTGTCGCTGGTCGGCTGCATCCTGCCGCGCCTGTGGCAGCACTGGAAAGCGGTCCGGGCGCAGCCGCCGAAGGCGCCGAAACGGCTCACGCGGATGCCGGCGTACCGCAAGGTCGAGGTCGACGCGACCCCCGACGAGGTGCTCGCGGTGGCCCGTGCCGAGCTGCGGTCGCGGCGGTTCCGGCTGCGCCGTCCGGCCGAGGGCGAGGCCGACTCCGTCGCGGCCGAGACCGGCCACCTGCGCGAGACCGGCAACCTGCTGTTCCACCTGTCCGTCGTGGTGGTGCTGCTGGCGGTCGCGCTGGGCGGGCTGTTCAGCTACCGGGCGACGGTGCTGGTGCCCGAGGGCACGGGCTTCTCCAACCAGGTCATCCAGTTCGACAGCCTGTCCGCCGGCGCGCTGTTCGACACCGGCGACCTCCCGCCGTTCTCCATGGACGTCGACGAGTTCCGCATGGAGTTCATCGAGGCCGGCAACCAGATCGGCCAGCCGTCGGAGTACGAGGCGACGGTGACGGTGGTGCCCGAGCCGGGTGCGGATCCCGAGACGCACACCATCCGCGTCAACGAGCCGCTGAACATCGACGGCACCTCGATCCACATCATCAACCCCGGCTACGCCCCCGCGTTCACCGTCCGCGCGGCCGACGGCGAGACGATCCTCGCCGAGGGACCGGTGCCGTTCCTGCCCGAGGACAGCAGCTTCACGTCCACCGGCGTCGTCAAGGTCGAGGTGCCGCCGCAGTACGGCGACGACATCGGCATCCAGGGCAGCTTCCTGCCCACCGCCTACCTCGACCAGAACGGCCCGCGGTCGATCTTCCCGGGCGCCCGCAACCCCGAGATGTACCTGACCGCGTGGCACGGCGACCTCGGACTCGACGACGGCCAGCCGCAGTCGGTGTACCGCCTCGACACCACCGACATGGAGCAGTACGAGGCCGACGGCGAGCCGTTCCGGTCCCGCCTGGCCATCGGCGACACCGCCCAGCTGCCCGACGGCCGCTACATCACCTTCGACGGCTACGTGACCTGGGTGAACCTGCAGATCGGCCGCAACTCCGGCCGCGAGTTGGCGCTCGTCGGCGGTGTGCTCGCGGTGGTCGGGCTGATGGGCTCGCTGTACGTGCGGCGGCGCCGGGCCTGGGTGCGCGCGAGCGTCGGACCCGAGGGGCGTACCGTGGTCGAGGTCGCGGGGCTGCACCGGGCCGAGGGCTCGGCGGGCGACCGCCTCGCCGACGAGATCGGTGCCATCACTGATGGGCTGTTGCTGCGCCTGGGCGGCGCGGAAGGAAAGAGGGAAGACTGATGGACCTCGATGCCGTCGCCGAGTGGAGCCGCTACGTCGTCGTCGTGGCCACCCTCGGGTACCTGGCGTCCTGGCTGGCCTTCTGTGCCGAGGCCGGCATCCACAGCCGTCGCCGCCGCGCGGTGACCACGGCCGCCGCCTCCGACCGCGAGCTGGTCGGCGTCGCGTCGTCCGCTGCCGCCGACGCGCCCGCGGATTCGCCGGCGGGGCCGCCGGCCGGGGCGTCCGGTCCCGGCGACGCCGAGCTGGTGCAGCGCGCCGACCGTCTGGGCGGCATCGGCCGCGGGCTGTTCGGCCTGGCCACGCTGGTGCTCGCCGTCGGCGTCACCATGCGCGGCCTGGGCACCGAGCGGGCGCCGTGGGCGAACATGTACGAGTTCTCCATCACCGGCGCGCTGGTCGCCTCGATCGTCTTCCTCGTCCTCGCCCGCACCGTCGTCGGCCGCGTCGTCGCCGTCTGGGCCGTCCTGCTGATCTTCATGACCGTCGGCCTCGCCGCCACGTTCCTCTACGTGTCGCCCGGCCCGGTGCAGCCGGCGCTGCAGTCGTACTGGCTGATCATCCACGTCGGCTGCGCCGTCATCGCGTTCGGCCTGTTCACCGTCGGCGCCGTCGTCAGCGCCCTGCAGATCGTGTCCGAGCGGGCCGCCGACCGCGGCCGCACCACCGGCTTCGGCGCCTCCCTCCCCGACTCCGTCGCGCTCGACCGGCTCGGCTACCGGCTCACCGCCATCGCGTTCCCGATCTGGACGTTCGGCCCGCTCATCCTCGGCGCCATCTGGGCCGAGGTGTCGTGGGGCCGGTACTGGGGCTGGGACCCCAAGGAGGTCTGGGCGCTCATCACCTGGCTGGCGTACGCGGCCTACCTGCACGCCCGCGCCACGGCCGGCTGGAAAGGCTCGAAGGCCTCGGTGGTCGCGCTCGTCGGGTACGGCACGGTGCTGTTCAGCTACTTCGGCGTGAACATCCTCTTCAACGGCCTGCACTCGTACGGCGGCCTCTGACGGGCCGCCCCTGGCGGTGTTGTTGCTGCGGGGGTGACGGTGGCGCCAACAGTTGGCGTCTGTGTCACCACGTGCGGCGGGCATCCGGGGCCCGGCGTTCCGATGGGGCTGGCGGGGGTCCGGCTCGGGCCGCTTCGCGGGCGGGGGTTGGCCTTGCCGCGCCGCTGCCCCCCGGCGGTGTTGTTGCCGCGGGGGTGAGGGTGGTGTCACCTGTTGGCGTCTGTGTCACCACGTGCGGCGGGTACCCGGGGCCCGGCGTTCCGATGGGGCTGGCGGGGGTCCGGCTCGGGCCGCTTCGCGGGCGGGGGTTGGCCTTGCCGCGCCGCTGCCCCCCGGCGGTGTTGTTGCCGCGGGGGTGAGGGTGGTGTCACCTGTTGGCGTCTGTGTCACCGCGTGCGGCGGGCATCCGGGGCCCGGCGTTCCGATGGGGCGGGCGGGGGTCCGGCTCGGGCCGCTCCGCGGGCGGGGGTTGGCCTTGCCGCGCCGCTGCCCCCCCCGGCTGTGTTGTTGCCGCGGGGGTGACGGTGGTGTCACCTGTTGGCGTCTGTGTCACCGCGTGCGGCGGGCATCCGGGGCCCGGCGTTCCGATGGGGCTGGCGGGGGTCCGGCTCGGGCCGCCTCGCGGCGGGGGTCGGCCTTGCCGCGCCGGTGGCCCCCGGCGGTGTTGTTGCCGCGGGGGTGACGGTGGTGTCACCTGTTGGCGTCTGTGTCACCACGTGCGGCGGGCATCCGGGGCCCGGCCGCCGATGGGGCTGGCGGGGGTCCGGCTCGGGTCGCCTCGCGGGCGGCGCGCCCGACGACCCCCGATGACTAGCGGGAGTCGTCCTCGTCGTCGGTGTGCTGGCGGGCTTCGTCCTCGCGCTTGCGGGCCTCGGCCTGGCGGCGGGCCTCGGCCTCTTCGGCGGCCCGCGCCGCCTCGGCGTCCTTCTTGCGCTGGATCTCGTCCTCGCGCCGGCGGAGGTCGGCCTCCCACTGGTTGAGCATCTGCTCGTGCTTGGTGTCGATGTCGCGCAGGTGCCGCAGGAACTCGGGGTCGTCGTCGGGGGCGAGGGGACGCGGGGGCGGCCCGGTGGGGCGCTGCGGGCGGGCCCGCTCCTTACCGAGGACCAGCCAGAGAATGGGTCCGATCAGCGGGATGAGCACGATGATGGCCACCCAGGCGACCCGGTTCAGCGACCGGAACCGGGTGGAGTCGGTCTGCAGGCAGTCGATCAGCGCATAGACGAGCAGCGCTATGGCGACCACGATTGGTAGTACCCGACCCACCGTGCGACCTCCCCGGTCGAGCTGTGTTCCTTTCCACCAGCCTAGGTGCTGCGCCGGGCGCGACGCACCCCGGACCGGATTCCGCTTGTCCGGGCAAGCGGAATCCGGTCCGGAACGCGGGTCAGGAGAAGAGCCGGCGGCGCGTGCGGTGGCCGGCGCGGAGGGCGGCTGCCTGGCGCGCCTTCTCCGCCTCCCGACGCAGGTCGTCGATGCGGGTCTGGGCGTACTCCAAGCCGTACAACGTCACTCCCTGTGATGAATTTTGAACAAATCAAAGGCAGCAAGCCACCTTCTGCCTATGATTCTAAGTCACAGGGGGGTCACGGGACCATCTCGAACCGGGTGATCCCCACCACGTTGGCGGCGTGCTCCGGGGCGCTGCGAGGATGGAGCGCCATGGACACCGTCGATACGAGTCTTGTCGCGGCGTTGCGGGCCAACGGCCGGGCGTCGTACGCGGAGCTGGGCCGGCTGGTGGGGCTGTCCGGGCCGAGCGTCCAGGAGCGGGTGCGCCGGCTCGAGGACCGCGGGGTCATCACCGGCTACCGCGCCACCGTCGAGCCGTCGGCGCTGGGGCTGGGGCTCACGGCGCTGATCGGGCTGGTGCTGTCCGACTCCGCCGGTCACGAGGAGGTCGGCGCCCGGCTGGAGGACGTCGCGGAGGTCGAGGACTGCTGGTTCATCGCCGGCGACGAGGCGTACATGCTCAAGGTCCGGGTCGCCGACGTCGAGGGGCTGGAGCGGCTGCTGGGCCGTCTGGTCCGCATCGAGGGGGTCGCGCGCACCCGCACCACGCTGGTCATCTCGACGCGGTTCGAGGACCGCCAGGTCGAGCCGGAGCTGGTCGGCAGCTGACGCACCCGGTGAAACTCCGCGGATCGGTTACGGACACCAGGAGAGCCGAACCGAGGAGGTCCACCATGACGCCGATCAACAGCCCACTCGCCGACGACGCCCACAAGGTCGTGACGGAGGCCCTGCGTGACGCCCTCGTCGACCTGATCGACCTCTCGCTTGCCGGCAAGCAGGCGCACTGGAACGTCACCGGGCCGCGTTTCCGCACCATCCACTTCCAGCTCGACGAGGTCGTCGACACCGCGCGGAAGCACGCCGACATCGTGGCCGAGCGGTCGGTGACGGTCGGCAGCCCGGCCGACGGCCGCGCCGAGACCGTCGCCCGCGACTCCCAGCTGACCCGGCTCGAGGCCGGCTGGGTGCGCGACGACGACGTGGTGACGACGTTCGTCGGGCTGTACGACGGCGTCATCGCCCGCATGCGCCAGCGCGCCCACGACATCGAGGACGCCGATCCCGTCAGCAACAACATCCTGCTCGACGTCGTCGAGGAGCTGGAGAAGCAGTACTGGATGTGGCAGGCCGAGCGGGCCTGACGACCGCGCGCCGGGTGCGTAGGCGATGATGCTGCGCATGGATGACGCACCCGGCCTGGTCGGTCTCGACGACATCCGCGCGGCGGCCCGGCGGCTGGACGGCGTCGCCGTCCGCACGCCGCTGGTCCCGGCCGCGTGGTCCGGTGGCGACCTGTGGCTGAAGCCGGAGGGCCTGCAGGCCACCGGCGCGTTCAAGCTGCGTGGCGCGTTCAACGCCGTCGCGCTGCTCGACGGCGACGCGCGCGGGCGCGGCGTCGTCACGCACTCCAGCGGCAACCACGCGCAGGCGCTGGCGTGGGCGGCCCGCGAGCAGGGCATCGCCGCCACCGTCGTCATGCCCGACGCCGCCGCGCCGGTGAAGGTCGCCGCGACGCGGGCGCTCGGCGCCGAGGTCGTCATGGTGCCGCCGCCCGAGCGCGACAGCCGGGTCCGCGAGCTGATCGCCGAGCGCGGCCTGACGTTCGTCTCGCCGTTCGACGACGCCAGGGTCATCGCGGGCGGCGGCACGGTCGGCCTGGAGATCGCCGAGGACCGCCCCGACGCCGGCACCGTCCTCGTCCCGGTGGGCGGCGGCGGCCTGATCTCGGGCATCGGCGTCGCGGTGAAGGCGCTGGCGCCCGGCACCCGCGTCGTTGGCGTCGAGCCCGAGCTGGCCGCCGACGCCCGCGACAGCCTGGCTCGCGGCGAACGCGTCGCCTGGGACCCGGCCGACACCTACCGCACCATCGCCGACGGCGTCCGGCTGCCGGTCATCGGCGAGCTGACGTGGGAGCACATCCGCCGCCACGTCGACGAGATCGTGACCGTCCCGGAGGACGCGATCCTGGCCGCGATGCGGCTGCTGGCCGTGCGCGGGCGGATCGTGTCCGAGCCGACGGGAGCGCTGACAACCGCGGCGTTCCTGGCCGAGCCGGCCCGGTTCGGGCGCGCGGTGGCGGTGGTGTCCGGCGGCAACGCCGATCCCGCGCTGCTGGCCCGCGTGCTCACGTCGCCTTGAGCGTGAACCCCTCGTCCAGCCAGCCGGTGACGCCGCCGATCATCTTGCGCACCGGGCGGCCGAGCCGGGCCAGCCGGAGCGCGGCCTTGTCGGCGCCGTTGCAGTGCGGCCCGGCGCAGTAGACGACGAACTCGGCGTCGGCCGGCCAGTGGGCGAGGTTGCGCTCGACGATGCGCCCGTGCGGCAGGTTGACGGCGCCGGGCACGTGGCCCGCGGCGTAGAGCTCCGGGCCGCGGACGTCGAGCAGCACGAAGTCGGCGGTGCCGGTCGTCAGCGCGTGGTGCACGTCCCAGCAGTCGGTCTCGAACGCGAGCAGGGCGGCGAAGTGCGCGGCGGCGTCGGCCGGCGGCGCGGGCGGGATCATCGTCGTCATGGCATCGACGCTACGGCGGCCGTGGCGAGTTGCGGCAGGGGCGATCGGGGGTCGCCGGCGGCGATCGGGCGGGGAAAGCCCGGTATCGTCGCGGCATGGCCGACGATTCCGCCGCCGCCCTCGACCGCGTCGACTGGCAGCTGCTCGAGCACCTCCAGCGCGACGGCCGCGTCGCGGTCGCCGAGCTGGCCCGTCGCGTCAACCTCGGGCCCAGCGCGACCGCCGACCGCATCCGCCGGCTCACCGACCTCGGCGTCATCGCCGGCTTCCGGGCCGAGCTCGACCTCGAGCGCATCGGCTACACCGTCATCGCCTACGTGCGGCTGCGCTACCCGTCCGGCAACTACCGCGCCCTGCACGCAGAGCTGGACCGCACCCAGGAACTGCTGGAGTGCCACCACGTCACCGGCGACGACTGCTTCGTGCTGAAGGTGGCCGCGCGGTCCATGCGCCACCTCGAGGAGCTGGCCGGCCGGCTGGCCACCCTCGGCAGCGTCACGACCTCCGTCGTGTACTCGTCGCCGCTGGTGTCGAGGGTGATCAGCCGGCCGGACGCTCAGCCGAGTGCCGGAATGACCTCGCGCTCGAACAGCTCGACGCCGCTGAGGTCGTAGGCCGCCTCCGGGAAGTAGCCGATGGCGTAGCTCATGCCCTTGTCCTGGTACTGCCTGATCGCGTCGGCGACCTGCTCGGGCGTGCCGGCGGTCGGGTTCTCGCGGTACGGCCGCATCTTCTGCGCCACGACGTCGGGCGTCATGAACCGGCCGTAGATCTCCTCGACGCGGGCCAGCTTGGCGTCGACCTCGGCCTGGTCGGCGCCGATGACGACGTTGAAGTTCATCGAGCGGGTGATGGAGTCGTAGTCGGTGCCGAGGTCGCGGCAGTGCCCCGCCAGCACCTCGGACTTGTGCTGGAACACCTCGGGCGTGCCGCTGAAGTTGGTGTACGCCGTGTAGCTGCGCGAGCCGGTGTACGTCGCGCCGCGGGCGTGCTTGGCCGCGATGCGCAGCGTCACCTTCTCGCCGCCGCCGGCGATCCACAGCGGGATGCCGTCCTCCTGCAGCGGCAGCGGCCGGCAGATCGCGCCGTCGACCTGGTAGTGCTCGCCGGCCAGCGTCGCGACCCCGTTCGTCCACGCCTGCCGCATGATGTCGACGCCCTCGTCGAGCATGGCCAGCCGGACGCCGGCGCGCGGGAAGCCGAACCCGAAGGCGCGCCACTCGTGCTCGTACCAGCCCGCGCCGATGCCCATCTCGACCCGCCCGCCCGACACGACGTCCGCCGTCGCGGCGACCTTCGCCAGGTAGGCCGGGTTGCGGTAGGCCATGCACGTGCACATCTGGCCCAGCCGCACGCGCTGCGTCGCCGCGCCGAACGCCGCCATCAGCGTCCACGCCTCGTGGGTGGCCTCCTCGGTCGGCACCGGGGTGGTGTGGAAGTGGTCGTAGACCCAGATCGACTCCCACGGCCCCGCGTCGGCGTGCTGAGCGACGCGCAGCATCGTCTCCCAGTGACTCTTGGGAGCGATGTCGACGAGGTCCAGCCGCCAGCCCTGGGGGACGAAGAGCCCGAACTTCATGGGGGAAGAAGTCATGGGGCTCACCGTAGGACAAGGCGGTGAACGTTCGGAGACGAGCCTCCGCTTTCGTCATGGGTAGGCTGCCACGATGGTGGAGATCACCGACCTGAACGACGCGGAGCGGGCGTGGGTCGCTGAGACCCTGGCCGCGCTCGGCCGGTCCGACGGCGACATCGTCGCGCTGGGCGCGGCCTACGACGCGGCGTTGCGTGGCTGGACGTCGGTGTCGCCGGACGAGCGGCCCGACCCGAACGACCTGATCAACCGGCTGGGCATCGGGTTCGGCGAGCACGTGCGCCGGCAGACCGGGCTGGCCTGGGTCATCGCGGCCGACGAGCACGGCACCGAGCTGGCGCTGCACGGGCAGCCCGGCGACGTCCTGCTGTATCCGGCGAACCTCGTGGCCAAGCGCTGGGTGGCCGGCGAGACCGGGGTACTGCCCGAGCTCGCGGCCACGCTGATCGAGCAGGTCGTGCGGATCAAGGAGCGGGCGTGAACGACGACGAGCTGATCGCGTCGGCCGCCGGGTACCTCAACCCCCGCCACGTCGGCGACCGGCTGATCGGCGACGTCGCGTCGACGCTGGTGACCGACCGGGGCCACGCGTACCACGGCGTCTGCATCGACACCCCGTCCGGCACCGGGTTCTGCGCCGAGCACAGCGCCATCGCCGCCATGGTGACCGGCGGCGAGGAGCGCATCGCCGCCATCGTCGCGGTGTGGCGCGACGACGACGGCGCGCTGTACGTGCTGCCGCCGTGCGGGCGGTGCCGCGAGTTCGTCCGTCAGCTGCACCCGGACAACCTCGACACGCGCGTGGTGCTGGGACGGGACCGCGCGGCGCCGCTGCGCGACCTGCTGCCGGCGCACGAGTGGCCCGCGCCGCTGGACTGACGTCGCGCTGGCGGTTGACGCTCGAACACCTGTTCGATAGTGTCTACCCATGGTCCTTCCGAACACCACACCGGCGGCCGGCCACGGGCAGCGGCCGAGCCGCCCCTCCAGGCCACCACCCTCCCCGGGGTGATCGGCAGGGGCCGTCGCCCGGGCTTCCCCCGACCCGCGGGCGGCGGCCCTGCCGATCGCCGGGCGGCGTAGAATCCGTCACGTCATGGCCGTTCTCCGTTACACCCTGTTGCGCGCGCTGGTCTTCGTCATCATCGCGGCGCTGCTCTGGCTCGTCGGCTTGCGCGGGCTGGTGCTCGTGGCCCTCGGGCTCGTCCTCTCCGGGCTGGTCAGCTTCTTCGTGCTGCGCGGCAGTCGCGACCAGGTGTCCATCGCCTGGGACCGGCGCCTGCGCACCATCCGCGAGCGCACCGCCGCCGAGGACGCGTGGGACGACGAGCAGCGCGCTCGCACCGACGCGGACGTCGACGCCGAAGGCCGCCCGCCGCGCGACGCCTAGCCCGTCACCGGCGAGGGCAGCCCGGCGCGTGCGAACGCGTCCGGCTGGGTACGTGCGCCTCATGACCGACGATCGCCGCACGAAACCCGGTGCCACTCCAGGTGAGGACCCGCGCGACATCGACAAGGAACGCCTCGGCGACGCCGCGCTCGACGAGATGGACGCCTATGAGGGCGTCGTGCACCAGCAGAACGCCACCGGCAAGCAGGGTCTCACGTCCGACGCCAAGGGCCGTGACCTGCACGAACTCGACGACGCCGCCGACGTCCCCAAGCTCCGGGACGAGAGCTGACCGCACAGCGAGAAAAAATCTTGACAGGGCGCGTCATGATCCGGTCGTCCCCCTGTCTTGTGGGTCAGACGGCACCGCGAGGTGCCGTCCTCACACAGGAGGTTCCCATGATGACCGACGAATACGAGCGCGCTGCCGAAGACGCCAAGCAGGCCAAGCGGGGCCGGCACCGCGGCGAGAGCCAGTCGCTGCTGCAGGATCTGCGTCAGGCCATCCTGGCGCGCGTCCCCACTGAGGACCGCGGCTACACCGGCCCGCGCCGCGCCCGCCGGCACGCCTGAGGGTGCGCGCGGGAGCATCCACACCGTTACCCGACCCGCGGACGGCCGCAACCAGCGGTCCCGCCCGACCCCGACCCGGCCCGGCGCGTGGGCGAACCCCTCAGCCCACCGCCAGGCCGACGGTCAGCAGGACCGCGAAGGCCAGCTCGGTCATCCCGGTCCGCTTGAGCACCGGGATGAGGTCCCGGCCCGTCGCCCGCCGGATCACCGGCCGGGCGGTCACCACGGCCAGTGGGACGCACAGCAGCGTGAGGGCGCCCCACGGCCGTCCGGTGACGGCCAGCGCCGCCACGATGAGGAACGGCGCCGTCATCAGCAGCACGTAGAGCATGCGGCTGCGCTGCTCGCCGAGCGTCACCGCCAGCGTCCGCTTGCCGCTCACCGTGTCGGTGCCGATGTCGCGGATGTTGTTGACCAGCAGCAGCGCGCACGCCAGGCAGCCGATCGCCACCGCCGACACCAGCGACGTCCACGTCAGCCGGTCGGCCTGCACGTACGTCGTCCCGGCGACGGCCACCAGCCCGAAGAACACGAACACCGAGATCTCGCCGAGCCCGCGGTAGCCGTACGGGTTCCGGCCGCCGGTGTAGTACCAGGCCGCCGCGATGGCGAGCGCGCCGACGGCGAACAGCCACCAGTGCCCCGACCACGCCACCAGCACGGCACCGGTCACCCCGGCCGCCACGAAGCTCCACAGCGCCGCCGCCTTCACCGCCGCCGGCCGCGCCGCGCCGGACCCGACCAGCCGGAACGGCCCCACCCGGTGCTCGTCGGTGCCGCGGATGCCGTCGGAGTAGTCGTTCGCGTAGTTGACGCCGATCTGCAGCGCCAGCGCGACCACCAGCGCCAGCAGCGCCTTGCCCAGGTGTGCCGCGTCGGCGGTCGCCGCGGCGCCCGTGCCCACCAATACTGGGGCGACGGCGGCCGGCAGGGTCCGCGGGCGGGCGCCCTCGACCCACTGCCCGAGCGTCGCCATCAGGCGTCCGCCAGTCCCAGCCGGGCCGCGAGCCCGCGGCGATCGGTCTTCCCGCCCGGCAGGGTGGGCAGCGCATCGAGCACGTGCAGCTCCTTGGGTGCGTAGGCGACGGGGTGTCGCTCGCGGACGTGGGCGCGGATGTCGTCGAGGGACGGGGGCCGCTCGGCGTCGGCGGGCACGACGGCGACGACGACCCGCTCGCCCCACTCGGTGTCGGGGACGGCGATGCTGAGCGCCTCGGCGACGTCCGGGTGCGACGCGACGGCGAGGTCGACGGCGTCGAGCGGGACGTTCTCGCCCCCGGACACCGCGACGTCGTCGGCCCGGCCGATCACCGTCAGCGTGCCGTCGTCGCCGAGCCGGCCGAGGTCGGACGTGGTGAAGGCGCCGTCGGCGAAGTCGTGGGCGAGGTCGGGACGCAGGCGGTAGCCGTGGGCCAGCATCGGGCCGGCCAGCCGGATGCGTCCGCCGTCAGCGAGCTCGACCCGTATGCCGTCGAGCGGGACGCCGTCGTAGACGCAGCCGCCGCAGGTCTCCGTCATGCCGTAGGTGGTGACGACCTCGACGCCGGCCTTGCGGGCGCGGTCGAGCAGCGCGTCGTCGGCCGCGGCGCCGCCGACCAGCACGCCGTGGTAGCCCGTCAGCGCGGCCAGCGGCGCCCCGCCGGCGTCGAGCAGCTGGCTGAGCTGGCGCGGCACCAGCGCGGTGTACCGGCGTCCGCTGCCGGCGAAGACCTGGACGCTGGCGGCGGCGAACAGCTCGGGGTCGAAGCCGCCGCTGAGGTCGGCCGCCACCGGCTCCGTCCCCGCGACGACCGACCGGGCCAGCACCATGAGCCCGGCGATGTGGGTGGCCGGCAGCGCGAGCAGCCAACGGCCGGGCCCGCCGAGCCGCTCCAGCGTCGCCTCGGCCGACGCCCGGACGGCGGTGGCGCTCAGCAGCGCACCCTTCGGCCGCCCCGTCGACCCCGACGTCGGCACGATGAACGCGACGTCCGGCTCCAGCGCGCGGTGCGGCGCGAACTCCGCGATCAGCTCGTCGCGTACCGCCGCCGGCGACGACGGCAGCGGCAGTAGCGCATCGCCCCCGGCCAGCGCCCCCGCGACGGCGGGCAGCAGCCGCGGCACCACGGCGGGCCGCAGCGGCACCTCGACGGTGATGAGGGAGCGGTTGGGCTTCTGCATCGCCCCACCACCCTAGATCCCCGACGCCGCCGACCGGCGGCGGCCTGACGAGTGCCGGTCCGGGTCGCGTGGAACACTCGGCGGATGGCGAGAGTCCTCCTCGACGCGACCGTCCGCACCGACTACGGGCAGTTCGATCTCCTCTGGTCTGCCGACATCGGGTTCGACGGAGACTTCGACCGGGTCTTCGCCGGTCAGGCGAACGGACTCGCGGGCGCCGCTTCGCCCGGCGGTCTGTACCTGCACCTCGCCCGCCGGTCGGGTGGCTCGCCCGTGCGGATCGTGGCGCACGCGAGCGCCCCGCCGGCCGCTGCCGACGAGTGGGACGACGTCGTCGAGGTGTCCGTCGCCGTGCCGCCGGGTTCGTCGCCCCGATGGTCCACCTGGGCGGGTGAGGCGAGCGGGCCGCTCGATCTGGCTCCGGGCGAGTACCGGGTGCGCGTGAGTGCCCGGGGCCGCGACGCCGGAGCGGCCGGCGAACTCGCCGAGGGCCCGGTCGACTTCTACCTCGTCGACCTGTGGCCCGACCCGGCACGGCCCGACGAGGTGCTCCGGTCGCGGAGTGCGAACGCGGAGTTCTGGCACCGCCAGCTCGGCGGCCGGCGCTGACCCTGCCCGGCGCACAGCCCGCCGTCAGCGGTACTCGGCGACGACCTCGATCAGGCCGACGATGTGCTGGTTGAACTCCTCGAGATCCTCGGCCGGGATCCAGTACTCGAGAATCGTCTGCCCGCCGGCCTGCTGGACGTCGTACCGGTCGAGGAAGGTCTTCTCGACCTCGAACCGGGTCACGTACCCAGCGCCGCTCGCCTTGACGTTCCAGTCGCGGGCGATCCGGGTGGCGTAGTCCTCGTTGAGGACGGGGTAGAAGATCGGCTGGTCGGGCAGCCTCGGCGGCCATTCGCGCCAGCCCGAGGCTCGCACGAGCTCGAGCTCCTCGGGCCCAGTCGGGCGCCACAGCGTCACGGTCTGCACGGGAACATTCTCGCGTCCGGCGGATCGACTCAGAAGTACCAGGGGAAGGGCGACCAGTCCGGCGGCCGCTTCTGCAGGAACGCGTCGCGGCCCTCGACGGCCTCGTCGGTCATGTAGGCGAGCCGCGTCGCCTCGCCGGCGAAGACCTGCTGGCCGACCATGCCGTCGTCCACCGCGTTGAAGGCGAACTTGAGCATGCGCTGCGCCGTCGGGCTCTTGGCGTTGATCTTCGCCGCCCACTCCAGGGCCACGTCCTCGAGCGAGGCGTGCGGCACGACCGCGTTGACCATGCCCATGCGGTGGGCGTCGGCCGCCGAGTACTCGTCGCCGAGGAAGAAGATCTCGCGGGCGAACTTCTGGCCGACCTGCCGGGCGAGGTAGGCCGACCCGTAGCCGCCGTCGAAGGAGCCGACGTCGGCGTCGGTCTGCTTGAACCGGGCGTGCTCGGCGCTGGCCAGCGTGAGGTCGCTGACGACGTGCAGGCTGTGGCCGCCGCCGGCCGCCCAGCCGGGCACGACCGCGATGACGACCTTCGGCATGAACCGGATCAGCCGCTGCACCTCGAGGATGTGCAGCCGCCCCGCCCGTGCGGCGTCGACGGTCTCGGCGGTCTCGCCGCTGGCGTACTGGTAGCCGGACCGGCCGCGGATGCGCTGGTCGCCGCCGGAGCAGAAGGCCCAGCCGCCGTCCTTCGGCGAGGGCCCGTTGCCGGTCAGCAGCACGCACCCGACGTCGGGGGTCATGCGGGCGTGGTCGAGCGCGCGGTAGAGCTCGTCGACGGTGTGCGGGCGGAACGCGTTGCGCACCTCGGGCCGGTCGAACGCGACGCGGACGGTGCCGCGGCCGCGGCCGTCCTCGACCTGGCGGTGGTAGGTGATGTCGGTGAATTCGAATCCCTCGACGGTGCGCCAGCGGGACGGGTCGAACGGTGCGGTCGTCACGCCGGTCACGCTAGCCGGTGCATCTGTCGGGGCGCTCCGATAGGGTGCCGCAACTGAGTGTTCGGGGGGACGAATGCGGTGGGTTCCTGCAGCCCTGCTGGTGGTGCTGACGGCGACGGCCTGCGGCGGCGACGCCGAGCCCGAGGCGGTCGCGGGCACGCCGACGCCCACCATCGACATCGCGGGGTCCACCGACAGCGTCGTCCCGCCGCCGGTCGTCCGCAGCCCGGGCACCGGCGTGCTGTTCGACTGGGTGACGTTCGACGACGAGCAGAGCTACACGAGCACCGCCCTGCCCGACGGCGCGACACCGTTCGAGAACGCCGTCCCCATCCAGGACGGCACGACCATGTCGCGCGGCCACGTGTTCGAGCACGCCGGCGGCGTCATCGGCTACGAGCTGATCGACGCCTACGCCGGCGGTGACGACTTCGCCAAGCTGGCCGCCCTGCTGGCCAGCAGCGTCGACGGCAGCGTGGTGTCGATCGAGCCGGCCGACGTCACCCAGGCGCTGGCCGCCGACGGCGAGATCGTCCACGGCGACGACGAGGTCATGCTGTTCCGCATCGTCGTGGTGAACGAGGCCGGCGACGTCTGGACCGGCTTCGTCAGCGGGCCCGAGCAGGACCGCGAGCGGCTGGAGTCCGAGTTCGCCCGGCTCACCGTCTCGCTGGACGTCCGCTCAGCCGTCGACTGGGTCTACCTCACCGACGAGCCCAGCGGCATCGTCGCGCCGTTCCGGTCCGCGGTCGAGCCGCGGTCGTGGTACCTCCCCGACGCCGGCGACTCGGCCACGTCGGCCCGCGTGTACAACGACTGGAACACCGCGTCGGGGATCATCGTGATCGACGCCGGACCCGGCGGGTTCAGCCCCGAGGACGCGCTGGCCCTGCGGGCCGAGGAGCTCGGCGGGACGGTCGAGAGCTCGGAGCCGAGCGACATCGCGGGGCACGCCGGCGTCGAGGCGGTGATCCTCGACCGGGGCTGGCAGTGGGTCCACCGCGTCGTCGCCCTGGACGACCACGTTCTCGTGGTCTACGCCGGCAACGTCACCGAGCGGGTGGACGACGCCCGGACCTTCGTCGCGATGGTGAGCGACGCGGTGACGATCCCCTGAGAACGAGGGAACGAACGGCCCGATTCGGTCGTCTCAGGGGTGTGGGAGGAACGGGTCGGGGCCGACATGCGCCCGTGATCATGGAAAATAGAGGCATGAAGTACCGCGTGCTCGCCGTCACCGGCGTCCTGGCCCTGGTCGTAGCGGCGGTGTTCGCCATTCTCGGAGCCACCGACGACGACGATTCGGTGGCCGGCGGGAGCGGGCCCGAGGCGAGCATCGTCCAGGCCGCCGCGTCGCCGGCGCCCGAGCAGGTGGCGGGCGCCATCGCCGCCGAGGCGCCCGCCGCGGCCGACGATCTCCCACTGGTCCTGACCGCCCCCGCCGAGGCCCGGCCCGGCGCGTCGGTCGCGTTCGGCGCCAGCTGGATCACGCCGTCCGGCGAGGCCATCAGCGGCGAGGTCGACCTCCAGCGCATCGAGGGCAACTCCTGGACCACCATCACCACCGTGCCGGTCGAGAACGGCGCCGGCGAGGTCGAGGTGCAGGTGCAGTCGTCGGGCATCTACCGGCTCGCGTACGGCGGCGGCCCCGAGGTCGAGGCGGTCGAGTCGCACGAGGTCGTCATCACGGCCGGCTCGCCGCTGGTGTCGCGCATCACCGCCACCGCCGAGAAGTCCGACGACGGCGTGGGCGTCACCGCGGCGTGGACGACCGAGGGCGGCGTCCCGATCCTCGGCGAGATCGGGCTCGAGCAGCAGGCCGACGGCGCCGACTGGGCGCCGGTGTCCGCCGTCACCACGACGGCCGAGGGCACCGCGGTCGCCGAGGCCACCGCCGAGCACACCACCCGGTTCCGGTTCAGCTACCCCGGCGGCAGCCGGTTCGGCGCCGTCGTCAGCGAAGAGGCGCTCGCCGTCGGCGACGACGTCCGCACCATCCCGGTCGAGACCTGCGACGACGACGTCGACATCGACAACCTCGGCAACGGCGTCGGCTGCCACTACACACCGGTCGAGTCGGGCACGTTCGTCGTCGCCCACGACTACCTCGGCAACTCCTGGTGGAACTCCATCCCCGAGGGCACGGTGGTCCAGATGGAGGGTGAGTTCACCGGGCTGTACGAGGTGGTCGACCGCGTCATCGCGCAGGGCCGCGGCTCGGCACTCGGCTCGGCGTCGAACTGGACCTGCGGCGACGACTGCGACATCATCTTGCAGACCTGCCAGGGCAGCAACACCGGCTTCACCTGGCTGCGCAAGCTGCCCGAAGGCGAGACGCCGCCGGCCGGCCAGCCGCAGACCTGACGCCGTCAGCTCGCGCGCGAGAGCCGGGCGGCCTCGTCGATCGAGGCCAGCCGGCGCACCGGTGAGAACGCCACCCACAGCGTCGCGAGCACCATGCCGCAGGCGCCGGTGACCATCGCCGTCCGCCCGTCGGTGAGCCCGGCCAGCAGCCCGCCCAGCGACGCGCCGACCGGGATCGCGCCCCACGAGATCAGCCGGTACGCCGCGTTGACCCGGCCGCGCAGCCGCTCCGGGAGCGCCGCCTGCCGCAGCGTCACCGCGTGCACGTTGGCGATCCCGATGCCGACCCCCATCACCACGAACACCGCGCAGAACAGGCTCATCGTCGCGACGGCGTCCGTGCCGGCCAGCGCGACCAGCACGGGCGCGGTGTTGCCGAGGACCAGCGTGATCAGCAGTACCCGGCCGTAGCCGAAGCGCCCCGTCACGCGCGCGCCGAACCACGCGCCGAGGAAGGAGCCGACGCCGCCGGCGGTGAACACGATGCCGAGCTGCACCGGGCTGAGTCCGGCCTCGCGCACCGTGAACAGCATCAGCCCGAGGATGAACACCTCGTTGAACAGGTTGAACGTGGTGGCCTCGCCGAGCAGCGCCCGGACGAACCGGTTGCGCAGCGCCTCGCGCAGCCCGGCGGTCACCTCGGCCCACGTCGGCCGCGCGGACGCCGCCGGGCGGGCCGTCTCGACGACGGCGATGCCGCGCAGGCTGAGCGCCGACACCAGGTAGGCGACGGCGTTGACCAGCATCGCGACCGGCGCGGAGGCCGCCTGGACGAGCAGCCCGCCGAAGCCGCGGGCGCCGATCTCGTTCGCCGACTGCGCCGCGGCCAGCTTCCCGTTCGCGTCGACCAGCTGGTGCGGCGTCACGACCTCGGGCACGAACGCGAAGTCCGCGACCTGGTACAGCACCGTCAGGACGCCGGCCAGGAACATCACTCCGTATAGCAGCTCGATCCCGGCGACCCCGGCCCACACGGCCAGTGGAATGACGAGGATCAGCGCGAACCGGCCGACGTCGGCGCCGACCATGAGCGGCAGCCGGCGCCGCCGGTCGACCAGCAGTCCCAGCGGCAGCGTGGCCAGCAGGAACGGCAGGAACTGGGCGGTCCGTAACGCGCCCAGCTCGCCCGGCGTGGCGGCCAGCACGCCGATCGCCAGCAGCGGCACGGCCAGCTCGGCGACCTCGGACCCGAACGTCGACACCGCCGAGCCGGTCCAGAGCCGGCGGAAGTCGCGGCTGTCCCAGGCGCGCCGGCTCTCCGTAACCGCTGTCATGGGTTCAGAGGTTAGGCAGTAACCAATGACGACCGCAAGAGGGTTAGGCTCGGTGTCATGTCCGGAGCCAGCACGCCGGCGCCCGGCCGGCTCGAGACCGTCCGGCGCTTCGTCAACACACTCGACGTCGAGGCGGGGTCCGACGCGCTGACGTCGCCGGGCGCTCTCGTCGCGTGGCTGGGCGCCGCGGACCTGCTGTCCGGCGACACCGGCACCGCGCCTGGCCGCGACGAGCTCGCCCGCGCGGTCGCCGTCCGCGAGGCGCTGCGGCAGACCCTCGCCGCCAACCACGGCGGCGACCCCATCCCGGCCGCCGCGCTCGCCGTGCTCAACGACGCCGCCGGACGCGCCCGGCTGACCGCGACCCTCACCGCCCGCGACGGCTGGCGTCCGCGCCCGGCCGCCGGCGGGGTCGACGGCGCGCTCGGCGGGCTGCTCGCGCTGGTCGGCGACGCGATGGCGGACGGCACGTGGGCGCGGCTCAAGGTGTGCGTCAACGACACCTGCCAGTGGGCGTTCTACGACGAGTCGCGGGCGCGGTCGGGCAAGTGGTGCTCGATGCAGGTCTGCGGCAACCGGGCCAAGCAGCGGGCGTGGCGCGGCCGCAGGGCAGAATCGACACCGTGAACCCCTCGACGTGGGCGGCCCGCACGCTGGTCACCGAGCTGGTCCGGGCCGGCGTGCGGCACGTCGTGCTGGCGCCCGGCTCGCGGTCGGCGCCGCTGGCGCACGCGCTGGCGACGGCGTCCGCGCGCGGCGACCTGCGGCTGCACGTCCGGGTCGACGAGCGGGTCGCGGCGTTCACGGCGCTCGGGCTGGCTCGCGTGGCCGGGCCGGTCGCCGTCGTGACGACGTCGGGGACGGCGGCGGCGAACCTGCACCCGGCCGTGCTGGAGGCCTCGCACGCCGGGGTGCCGCTGCTGCTGCTGACCGCGGACCGGCCGCACGAGCTGCGGGGGACCGGCGCGAACCAGACCACCGACCAGGTGCGGCTGTTCGGGTCGGCCGTCCGGTTCTTCGCCGACGTGCCCGCGCCGTACGGACGGCCGGGCGAGGACGGCGACCTGCGGGCACTGCTGGCCCGCGCCTTCGCGGCGGCCGCGGGGACCCGCGCGGGCGACCCCGGCCCCGTCCACCTCGACCTCGCCTACCGCGAGCCGCTGGTGCCCGACGACGACGCCGAGTGGCCGGTGTCGTCCGACGGCGCGGTCGACGTCGCGCCCGGCCCCGGACCCGCCGAACCGACGCTGCTGGACGACGGCCCGCGCACGGTCGTCGTGGCGGGCGACGGCGCCGGGTCCGCCGCGAGGGCGTACGCCGAGGCGGCCGGTGCGCCGCTGCTGGCCGAGCCGTCGTCGGGCGCGCGGTCCGGCCCCAACGCCGTCGGGCCCTACCGCCTGCTGCTCGACCGGCCCGAGCTCGGCGGCCCGGTCGAGCGCGTGGTCGTGTTCGGGCACGCGACGCTGTCACGGCCGGTCAGCGCGCTGCTGGCGGGCGAGCGCGCCGAGGTGGTCGTCGTCGCCGGGTCCGCACCCGACTGGTTCGACGCCGGACGGCGGGCGGCCCGGGTGCTGCCGGCCGTCGCCGCCGCGCCGGGTGCCGGCGACGGCGACTGGCTGGCGTCCTGGCAGCGCGCCGCGAAGGCCGCCCAGGACGCCGTCGACACCGTGCTCGCGGCCGGGCCGCTCACCGGGCCGGCGGTGGCCGCGTCGGTGTGGGCGGCGCGCCGGCCGGGCGAGGCGCTGGTGGCCGGCTCGTCCAACCCGATCCGCGACCTCGACCTCGCCGCGGCGCCCCTGCTCGCCGACGACGCCGGCCCGGTGCTGGCCAACCGCGGCCTGGCCGGCATCGACGGCACCCTCTCGACCGCGACCGGGGTCGCGCTGGGGACGGGCGCGCCCGCCCGCGCCCTCGTCGGCGACCTCACCTTCCTGCACGACGCCGGCGGTCTGCTCGTCGGCCCGTTGGAGGACCACCCCGACCTGCAGATCGTCGTCGTCAACGACGACGGCGGCGGCATCTTCGCGCTGCTCGAACACGGCGACCCGGCGCACGCCGACCGCTTCGAGCGGGTCTTCGGCACCCCGCACGGCGCGGACCTCGCGGCGCTGTGCGCGGGCTACGGGGTGGCGCACCGCCGGGTGACGGACGCGGCGGCGCTGCGCTCGGCGCTGGCCGAGCCGGTGGCGGGACGCAGCGTGCTGGAGGTGCCGGTCGCCCGCGCCGCCCTTCGCGACCTGCACAGCCGCATCCGCGCCGCCGTCGACGCCGCCCTCGCCTGACGCCGTCCGGCCGGCCAGGACGGGGTGTTCGGCTCGGCAGGGTGACTTGAGCGCCAACAGTTGGCGCTCAAGTCACCCCCGCGAAACGCACTTCCCCGGGGGAGGCCTCCCGGGGGGGTCAGGAGGAGAGGGCGTCGCGCATCGGGACGAGCTTGGCGACGCTCTCGGCCAGCTCCGCGGCCGGGTCGGAGCCGGCGACGATGCCGCAGCCGGCGAAGAGGCGCAGCCGGGCGCCGGAGACCTCGGCGGAGCGCAGCGCGATGCCCCACTCGCCATCGCCGCGGGCGTCCATCCAGCCGACGGGGCCGGCGTAGCGGGCGCGGTCCAGCCCTTCGATCTCGCGGATGAGCTCCAGCGCGACCGCCGTGGGGGTGCCGCCGACCGCCGCCGACGGGTGCAGCGCGGCGGCCAGGGCGAGCGACGAGGCGTCGGAGTCGGAGACGCCGGCGAGGTCCGTCGCCAGGTGCATGACGTTGGGCAGGTGCAGCACGAACGGCGATTCGGGCACGTTCATGCTGGAGCAGAACGGCGCCAGCGCGTCGGCGACGGAGCGCACGGCGTACTCGTGCTCCTCGAGGTCCTTGCTGGAGCGCGCCAGCGACGCCGCCAGCGCGAGGTCGTGCTCGTCGTCGCCGGTGCGGCGAATGGTGCCGGCGAGGACGCGGGACGTGACGAGGCCGCGCTCGCGTCGCACGAGCAGCTCGGGCGTGGCGCCGATCATGCCGTCGACGCTGAAGGTCCAGCAGTGCGGGTAGCCGTCCGAGAGCCGTTGCAACGGCCAGCGGATGTCGATGGGCGCCGGGCTCTCGGCGACGAGGTCACGGGCGAGCACGACCTTCTCGAGGTCACCGGCGACGATGCGGCGCACGGCCTCGGCGACGATGCCCTCCCACTCGGTGCCCGACCGCGAGCCGTCGGCGTACGTGACGTCGACCGGCCGCCGCGCGGGCGGGACCGCCGGCAGCGCCGCGCCGCCGGGCAGGTTGCCGGTGACGTCGATGGTCGTGACCCACCAGCGCCCGGACCGGTGCCCGACGACGGTGTCCGGGAGGACCAGCGAGGACGAGCCGGGGACGTCGTCGAAGGCGAACGAGCCGAACGCGACCGGGCCGGTGCCGGGCAGCCGCACCTCGTCGCGGACGACGGCGGTGCCGACCATGCGCCGCCACCAGCGGTCGGCCGCGACGAACCGGTTGGCGCCGATGGTGTCGAACCGGGCCGCCTGGCCCCAGCCGACGACGCCCTCGCCCTGCCGGACCCAGGCCATCGGCGAGTCCTCGGGCAGCAGCTCCAGCAGCGGGCCCGGGTCCGGGACCTCGGTGGTGCGCACGACCATCGGCGCGGAAGCGGGCAGCGTCGTCACGACCATCAAGAGTACGGCCGGCCGGCCCCGGCTACAGTGACGGACGTGACCCGCGCCTCCCTGGACAAGCAGCCGCACGAGGTGGCGGCGATGTTCGACGACGTCGCCGAGAAGTACGACCGCACCAACGACGTGCTCTCCCTCGGCCAGGACCGCGCGTGGCGGCGGGCCGTCGTGGCGGCGCTCGGCGTCGGGCCGGGGGAGCGGGTGCTCGATCTCGCCGCCGGCACCGGCACCTCCAGCGAGCCGTTCCGGGCCCGCGGCGCGTTCGTCGTGCCGTGTGACTTCTCCCTCGGCATGCTCCGGACCGGCCGGCAGCACTTCGCCGACCTCCCGTTCGTGGCCGGCGACGCCACTCGGCTGCCGTTCGCCGACGGTGTCTTCGACGCGGTCACCATCTCCTTCGGCCTGCGCAACGTGCACGATCCCATCGCCGGGCTGCGCGAGCTGCTGCGCGTCACCCGTCCCGGCGGCCGGGTCGTGGTGTGCGAGTTCAGCCACCCGACGTTCACGCCGTTCCGCAAGGTGTACGTCGAGTACCTGATGCGCGCGCTGCCGCCGGTGGCCCGCCGGGTGTCCAGCAGCCCCGACGCGTACGTGTACCTGGCCGAGTCCATCCGCGCCTGGCCCGACCAGCCCGGGCTGGCCGCGTGGCTGCGTGAGGCGGGCTGGGCCGACGTCCGCTGGCGCAACCTCAGCGGCGGCATCGTCGCGCTGCACCACGCCGTGAAGCCCTGACGGGATGGCTCGGGGGCAGAACAGGCGGCCGGAGGACGACGACCGCCGGCGCTACACCGCGGTGCTCGACGCCGCCCGTGCCGACGGCCGCATCGACGACGCCGAGCTGTCCCGGCGCTCCTTCACCGTCCGCTACGCGCAGACGATGGGCGAGCTCGATGCCGTCGTCGGCGACCTGCCCGGCCCGGACCGGACGGCGGGTGGCCGGTCGCTGGTGACGGTCGCCGTGGCGGGTTTCGCGCTGCTGGCGGCCGTGGGTCTCGGCATCGTGGCGGCGAGCTCCGGCGGCGACGACGAGCCGGCCGCCGATCCGCCGGCGGCGGTCGAGGCCGAGCCGCCGCCGGTCGAGCAGGCCGAGGCCCCGCCGGTGGACATGTTCTCCGCGGCCGAGCTGACCTCCCTGTGGGAGGCGCTGGCCGCGCAGCAGGTCTCCGGGGTCCAGAGCATCTACCTGCACAGCGACTGGGCCGACCTCGAGGTGCGCACGGCGCCGGGCGCCCCCACCTACGACGACCTCGAGTACGACGGAGCGCTGAGCGAGCCCACGCCGGGCGGGGAGGTCAACGAGGAGAACCCGGACGACGTCTTCTTCGCCCTCGAGGACGTCAACCCGGCCGTCGTCGCCGCGTGCGCCGCCCAGGCCGCCGAGATCGCCCAGCGGCCGGACCGCGCGGTCGAGCTGGTCGTCATCAGGCGCGACGTGTTCTACGGCGACACCGTGACGATCAACGTGCACCTCGAGTCCGACGCGTACGGCGGCAGCGCGGTGCTGACCTGGGACGCGTCCGGCCAGCACCTGCTCGACGACGGGACGGACCCGTGAGCCGACCGGACCGCCGGTGGCGGCCGGCCGACGCCGACCGCGAGCGGTACGCCGCCGCCATCTCGCAGGCGTTCGCCGAGGGCCGCATCGACGCCGCCGACATGGAGAGCAGGACGGCACTGGTCTACGAGGCGACGTCGATCGCCGACCTCGACGCGCTGGTCGAGGACATGCCGGCGCCCGCTCCGGCCGCGCCGCCGAACAGGCCCGCCCCGGTGCGGACGAGGAAGGTCGCCGGAGCCGCCGCGGCGGCGCTGATCGGCGCGATGGCGGTGGTGCTGATCCTCGGCGCCGTGCTGCTGAGCGCCGTCCGCGACGACGCCCCGAGCGCCCCGGACCCGGCGCCGGCCGCCCCGCCGGCGGTCGCGGAGGAGCCGCCGCCGGACGAGGTCGCCGACCCGCCACCCGTCGCCGACGAGGACCTGCCGCCCATCGCCTCGGTGAAGCTGCCCATGCTGGAGTTGGAAGGGCTGCAGCAGCTGTGGGCGGCCGCCGCCGACATGGAGCCGAGCGACATCAGCCTGTTCTCCGACCGGGCCACGCTGGAGGTGCGGTCCAACTCGGCGCAGCGCGCCCTCGACCGCGTCGACTACACCGGGGGGTTGGTGCTGCCGCGCGAGCCCTACCGGGAGCTGGGCGACCACGAACCGGACGGCGAGGTGTTCTTCGCCTGGACGGACGTCACGCCGGAGGCGGTGGTGGCGGCGATCGCCGGAATGCCCGCCGCGCTGGGCGTCGACACTGTCACCGTCAGCCACATCAGCATCGGGCACTACCAGGACGGGGAGGTGACCATCAGCGTCTATCCGGAGGGTGACATCGGCTCCACATACGTCCGGTGGGATGCCACCGGCCAGCAGGTCATCCGCGTCTACTGACCACCTCGAATTACGCAACGTTGTTGCTGCTTAAATCCGCAGGTCAGGGCGGGTGACCCGGGGTGAGTGACACAACAGGGAACCCCTACACTTGGGACCGAGTGTGCGCTCGTGAACGCATTCACGAGCGTGCCGCCAGCAACCGGACAGTGACACGCAAGAGGACCCGTCGATGAGCCAGCGCACTGGTCGCACGCGACCGAGCGCCCCGACCCGCACCGCCGGCGAGGCCGACGTCATCGTCGTCGGCGCCGGGCCGGCCGGGTCGACCACGGCCTACCACCTGGCCCGGTCCGGGCTGGACGTCCTGCTCCTCGAGAAGGCGTCGTTCCCGCGCGACAAGGTCTGCGGCGACGGCCTGACGCCGCGCGCCGTCCGGCAGCTGGTCCGCATGGGCGTCGACACCAGCGCGCCGGGCTGGATCCGCAACCGCGGCCTGCGCATCATCGGCGGCGGCATGCGGCTGCACCTGCCGTGGCCCGAGCTGGCCAGCTACCCCGACTACGGCCTGGTCCGCACCCGCACCGACTTCGACGAGCTGCTCGCCAAGCACGCCGCGGCGGCCGGAGCACGTCTGCACGAGCGCACCAATGTCATCGCGCCGGTGCTGGACGAGCGCACCGGGCGCATCGTGGGCGTCACCGCGAAGCCGCTGGACGAGCGCGGCCGGGCCGCCGGCGCCGCCGTCACGTACCGCGCGCCGCTGGTGGTCGCCGCCGACGGCACGTCGTCGCGGCTGTCCACCGCCATGGGCATCCACAAACGCGACGACCGCCCGATGGCCGTCGCCGTCCGCACGTACTACAAGACGCCGCGCCACGACGACGACTGGATGGAGTCGTGGCTGGAGCTGTGGGCCGACAACCCGGCCGGCGGGCGCGACCTGCTGCCCGGGTACGGCTGGATCTTCGGCACCGGCAACGGCACCAGCAACGTCGGCCTCGGCATCACGAACACCTCGAAGGCGTTCGGGCGGGTCGACTACAAGGACATGCTGCGCCGCTGGGCCGCGCAGACGCCGCCGGAATGGGGCTTCACCGAGGAGAACCAGGTCGGTGACATCCGCAGCGCGGCGTTGCCGATGGGCTTCAACCGCCAGCCCCACTACAGTCGTGGGCTGCTCCTGGTCGGTGACGCCGGCGGCATGGTCAATCCCTTCAACGGCGAAGGCATCGACTACGCGATGGAGGCGGCCGGTCTCGCGGCCACCGTCGTCGCCGACGCGCTCTCCCGGGATGCCGCCGGGCGGGAGCGGGTGCTGCAGGGCTATCCTGCGGCGCTGAAGCACGAACACGGTGGCTACTTCACGCTCGGCCGCATCTTCGTCCGATTGATCGGTGACCCACGGATCATGAGAATCGCCCGGAACCACGGCCTGCCGCGACCCTGGCTGATGAAGTTCACGCTGAAGCTGCTCGCCAACCTGACCGACCACCGCGACGGTGACGTGTACGACCGCGTCATCAATGCGATGACCCGACTCGCCCCGGCGGCGTGAGGAGCACCATGCAGGACGTCTTGCTGAACTCAGTGCAGAGGAGTGGCCCGGCGTGAACGCCTACGCACCGATTCTCGGCCTCATCCTGCTCGCCGCTGTCTTCGCGGTGGGCTCGGTGGCCTTCTCCGTGGTGGCCGGCCCGAAGCGGTTCAACCGGGCGCGCCTGGAATCCTACGAGTGCGGCATCGAGCCGACCCCGCAACCGGTAGGCGGCGGCCGGTTCCCGGTCAAGTACTACCTGACCGCGATGACGTTCATCATCTTCGACATCGAGATCATCTTCCTGTACCCGTGGGCGGTCCGGTTCGACCACCTCGGGCTCTTCGGCTTCGTCGCGATGGTGACGTTCATCTTCCTGATCACCGTGCCGTTCATCTACGAGTGGCGGCGCGGCGGGCTCGACTGGGACTGAGGCAAATCATGGGTGTTGAAGAGAAGCTGCCGTCCGGTGTCCTGCTGGCCACCATGGAGAACCTGCTCGGGTACCTGCGCAAGGGCTCGGTCTGGCCGGCGACGTTCGGTCTGGCCTGCTGCGCCATCGAGATGATGGCGTTCGGCGGCCCCCGCCACGACTCCGCGCGCTTCGGCATGGAGGTGTTCCGTGCCTCGCCGCGGCAGGCCGACCTGATGATCGTCGCGGGCCGGGTGAGCCAGAAGATGGCGCCGGTGCTGCGGCAGATCTACGACCAGATGGCCAACCCGAAGTGGGTGCTGTCGATGGGCGTCTGCGCCTCGTCCGGCGGCATGTTCAACAACTACGCCATCGTCCAGGGCGTCGACCACGTCGTGCCCGTCGACGTCTACCTGCCGGGCTGTCCGCCGCGGCCGGAGATGCTGATCGACGCCATCCTCAAGCTGCACGACCAGATCCAGCACACCAAACTGGGCGCGCACAAGGTCGCGGCCGACGCCGAGGCCGAGCAGCTGGCGCTGCGGGCCGAGGCCACGCACGAGATGAAGGGCCTGCTCCGGTGAGCGACGACGAGAAGCGGACCGACGCCGCCGACAGCGCGGACGACGCGCAGGGCATGACCAGCGGAACGCAGCACCCCGACGACGTCGCGGAGGCCGCGGAGACCCGCGCCGAGTCCAGCCCGACCGAGGACCAGAAGGCGGCCGAGGCGCCGTCCGACGAGGCGGAGCCCGAAGACGAGGCCCTCCCGGCCGAGCCCGAGGGCCCGGCCCTCCCGCCGGAGCACCCGTCCCGGCGCGGCATGTTCGGCGCCTACGGCGGCAGCGGCGACACCTCCGGCTACGGCCGGCTGGTGGTCCGCGACACCAACCCGGTGCGCGGCGGCTCGACCCCGCGGCCGTGGCCGGAGGAGCTGGAGGCGCTCGGCGACGACGTCACCGCCGCTCTGGCCGAGGCCGGCAGCACCGACGCCGACGTGTTCGAGAAGGTGCTAGTCGACCGCGGCCAGGTCACGTTCTTCGTCAAGCGCGAGAAGCTGGCCGACGTCGCCCGGACGTTCCGCGACGACCCCTTGCTCCGGTTCGAGATGTGCATGGGCGTCAACGGCGTGCACTACCCGGAGGAGACCGGCCGCGAGCTGCACGTCCACATCCAGCTGCTCTCGATCACGCACAACCGCCGGGTCAACCTCGAGGTCACCTGCCCCGAGACCGACCCGCACGTCCCGTCGATCGTCCACACGTACCCGTCGGCCAACTGGCACGAGCGCGAGACGTACGACTTCTTCGGGATCCACTTCGACGGCCACCCGGCGCTGACCCGCATCCAGATGCCGGACGACTGGCCGGGGCACCCGCAGCGCAAGGACTACCCGCTCGGAGGCATCCCCGTGGAGTACAAGGGCGCGACCATCGCGCCGCCGGACGAGCGGAGGGCGTACAACTGATGAGCCAGCAGGACGTCACCTTCACGCCGTCCGGCGACACCGACGACCCGTACGCGGGCGTCCGCGAGACCACCGAGGGTCCGGTCTACACCGTCACCGGCGAGGACTGGGCCGACGTGGTGGGCGCGGCCGCCGCGGGCGAAGAGCGCATCGTCGTCAACATGGGCCCGCAGCACCCGTCGACGCACGGCGTGCTCCGGCTCATCCTCGAGCTGGACGGCGAGACCGTCACCGAGGCCCGCTGCGGCATCGGCTACCTGCACACCGGCATCGAGAAGAACATGGAGTACCGGACGTGGACCCAGGGGGTCACGTTCGTGACCCGCATGGACTACCTGTCCCCGTTCTTCAACGAGGCCGCGTACGTGCTGGGCGTCGAGAAGCTGCTCGGCATCACCGACGACATCCCCGACCGCGCCAACGTCATCCGCGTCATGATGATGGAGCTCAACCGCATCTCGTCGCACCTGGTCTGTCTCGCGACCGGTGGCATGGAGATGGGCGCGCTCACCGTCATGACGGCGGGGTTCCGCGAGCGCGAGCGCACGCTGGACCTGTTCGAGCTGATCACCGGCCTGCGGATGAACAGCGCGTACATCCGCCCCGGCGGCGTCGCGCAGGACCTCCCGCCCGGTGCGGTCGAGAGCGTCCGCGAGTACCTGCGCTGGATGTGGAGCCACATCGGCCAGTACGAGGCACTCTGCAACGAGAACCCGATCTTCAAGGGCCGCACCGTCGGCGTCGGGTACCTCGACCTCGCCGGCTGCATGGCGCTGGGCATCACCGGCCCCGTGCTGCGCTCCACCGGCCTGCCCTGGGACCTGCGCAAGTCGCAGCCTTACTGCGGCTACGAGACGTACGACTTCGAGGTGGCCACCTGGGACACCGCCGACTCCTACGGGCGCTTCCGCATCCGGGTCGAGGAGATGAAGCAGTCGCTGAAGATCGTCGAGCAGTGCCTGGACCGGCTGGAGCCGGGCCCGGTCATGGTCGGCGACAAGAAGATCGCCTGGCCGGCGCAGCTGGCCATCGGCAGCGACGGCATGGGCAACTCCCTCGACCACATCCGGCACATCATGGGTGAGTCGATGGAGGCGCTGATCCACCACTTCAAGCTGGTCACCGAGGGCTTCCGCGTCCCGGCCGGCGAGGTGTACATGCCGATCGAGAGCCCGCGCGGCGAACTCGGCGCGCACGTGGTGTCCGACGGCGGCACGCGGCCGTGGCGCGTGCATTTCCGTGACCCGTCCTTCAACAACCTGCAGGCCGTACCGGCGATGTGCGAGGGTTCCATGGTGGCCGACGTCATCGTGTCCGTCGCGAGCATCGACCCGGTGATGGGTGGATGTGACCGATGACCGACGTGAACGACACACCGGCCGCGACCGGAGCGCTCGACGACACCGTCCGGGCGGAGATGGCCGAGATCATCGCCCGCTACCCGGAGCCGCGCTCCGCGCTGCTGCCGATGCTGCACCTCGTGCAGGCGCACCAGGGGTACGTCACCCCCGAGGGCATCGAGCTGTGCGCCGAGGTGCTCGACATCACCGAGGCCGAGGTGGCCGCGGTCGCCACGTTCTACACCATGTACAAGCGCCGCCCGGTCGGCGAGTACCACGTCGGCGTCTGCACGAACACGCTGTGCGCCGTCATGGGCGGTGACGCGATCTGGGACGACCTCTCCGAGTACCTCGGCGTCGGGCACGACGAGACCACCGACGACGGCAAGGTCTCGCTCGAGCGGGTCGAGTGCAACGCGGCCTGCGACTACGCGCCGGTGATGATGGTCAACTGGGAGTTCATGGACAACCAGACGCCGCAGTCCGCGCGCGAGCTGGTCGACCGGCTGCGCGCCGGCGAGGAGGTCCGCTCCACCCGCGGCCCGCGCATCTGCTCCTGGAAGCAGGCCGAGCGGGTTCTGGCCGGGTTCCCCGACGACCTCGCGACCGACGGCGTCGCTGCCGGTCCGGCCTCGCTCGTGGGGCTGGAGCTGGCGCACGAGAACGGCTGGACGGCGCCCGAGGGCGGCCAGCGCGAGCTGGGAGGTAGCACCAAGTGACGACGCTCACCCCTGTCCTCACCGCCCGCTGGGACCAGTCCGACGCCTTCACCCGGCGCAACTACGAGAAGGCCGGCGGCTACAAGGCGCTGCGCCGCGCGCTGCAGCGCAAGCCCGAGGACATCGTCGAGATCGTCAAGGACTCCGGTCTGCGCGGCCGCGGCGGCGCCGGGTTCCCGACCGGGATGAAGTGGAGCTTCATCCCGAAGGACTCGCCCAAGCCCACGTACCTCGTGGTGAACGCCGACGAGTCCGAGCCGGGCACCTGCAAGGACATCCCGCTGATGATGGCCGACCCGCACGTGCTGGTCGAGGGCGTCATCATCACGTCCTACGCCATCGGCGCCAAGCACGCGTTCATCTACGTGCGCGGCGAGGTGCTGCACGTGTTCCGCCGGGTGCTGAACGCCGTCGCCGAGGCGTACGAGGCCGGCTACCTGGGCCAGGACATCCTCGGCTCCGGGTTCGACCTCGACGTCGTCGTGCACGCCGGCGCCGGCGCGTACATCTGCGGCGAGGAGACCGCGCTGCTCGACTCGCTGGAGGGCCGGCGCGGCCAGCCGCGGCTCAAGCCGCCGTTCCCGGCGGTGGCCGGCCTGTACGCGTCGCCGACCGTCATCAACAACGTCGAGACCATCGCGTCGGTGCCGTCGATCATCTCCGGCGGCGCCGAGTGGTTCCGCGGCATGGGCAGCGAGAAGTCGCCCGGCTACGGCATCTTCTCGCTGTCGGGGCACGTCACGAAGCCCGGCCAGTACGAGGCGCCGCTGGGCATCACGCTGCGCGAGCTGCTCGACATGGCCGGCGGCATCCGGGCCGGTCACGAGCTGAAGTTCTGGACGCCGGGCGGCTCGTCCACGCCGGTCCTCACCGCCGAGCACCTCGACATCCCGCTCGACTTCGAGGGCATGGCCGGCGCCGGCTCGCTGCTGGGCACCCGGGCGCTGCAGATCTTCGACGACACCACCTGCGTGGTGCGCGCCACCGAGCGGTGGATCGAGTTCTACAAGCACGAGTCCTGCGGCAAGTGCACGCCCTGCCGCGAGGGCTTCTGGTGGATGGTGCAGATCCTCGAACGCCTGGAGAAGGGCGACGGCACCGAGGCCGATCTGGACAAGCTGCTGGACATGAGCGATAACATCGCTGGCCGCTCGTTCTGCGCGCTCGCCGACGGCGGGGTGGCACCGGTGGTCTCGACCATCCAGCACTTCCGCGACGAGTACATCGCGCACTTCGAGCACGGCGGCTGCCCGTTCGACCCGGCCGCCTCGACGCTGTTCGCGCAGGAACTGGGGGCCAAGGCCTGATGACCGTGACGACCAACTCCACGTCCGACACCGTGGAGCCGCAGCCGAACCTGGTGACGGTCACCATCGACGGCTTCGAGGTGAGCGTGCCCGAGGGCACGCTGGTCATCCGCGCTGCCGAGCTCATCGGCATCCAGATCCCGCGGTTCTGCGACCACCCGCTGCTCGAGCCCGTCGGCGCCTGCCGCCAGTGCATGGTCGAGGTGCCCGACATGGGCAACGGCCGCGGCATGCCCAAGCCTCAGGCGTCCTGCACGCTCACCGTTGCTCCGGGCATGGTGATCAACACCCAGTTCTCCTCGCCGGTCGCCGACAAGGCGCAGCAGGGGATCATGGAGTTCCTGCTGATCAACCACCCGCTCGACTGCCCGGTCTGCGACAAGGGCGGCGAGTGCCCGCTGCAGAACCAGGCGATGAGCAACGGCCGCGGCGACTCCCGCTACGAGGGCAAGAAGCGGACCTACCCGAAGCCCATCAACATCTCCGCGCAGGTGCTGCTCGACCGCGAGCGCTGCGTGCTGTGCGCCCGGTGCACCCGGTTCTCCAAGGAGATCGCCGGCGACCCGTTCATCGAGCTGCTCGAACGCGGCTCGCTGCAGCAGGTCGGCATCTACGAGAAGGAGCCGTTCGAGAGCTACTTCTCCGGCAACACCATCCAGATCTGCCCGGTCGGCGCGCTGACGTCGGCGGCCTACCGGTTCCGGTCCCGCCCGTTCGACCTGGTGTCCGTCCCGTCCGTCGCCGAGCACGACGCCTGCGGCAGCGCGATCCGGGTCGACCACCGCCGCGGCGCGGTCATGCGCCGGCTGGCCGGCGACGACCCCGAGGTGAACGAGGAGTGGATCACCGACAAGGACCGCTTCGCGTTCCGCTGGCCCACGCTCGACGACCGCATCACGCACCCGCTGGTCCGCGACGAGGAGACCGGTGAGCTGGTCGCGGCATCGTGGCCCGAGGCGCTGACCCTCGCGTCGCAGGGCCTGGCCCGGTCGCGCGACGCCGGCGGCGTCGGCGTCCTGACCGGCGGCCGGCTGACGCACGAGGACGCCTACGCGTACGCGAAGTTCGCGCGGGTGGCGCTGGACACCAACGACGTCGACTTCCGGTCCCGGCCGCACTCGGCCGAGGAGGCCGGCTTCCTGGCCTCGATCGCCGGGTCCGGGCTGGGCGTCACCTTCACCGACGTCGAGAAGGCGCCGGCGGTGCTGCTGGTCGGGCTGGAGCCCGAGGAGGAGGCCGGCGCGCTGTTCCTGCGGCTGCGCAAGGCCAACCGGAAGAACGGCACGCAGGTCCACGCCATCGCGCCGTTCGCGACCCGCGGCCTGACGAAGACCGGCGGCACGCTGCTGCCGGCCGCGCCGGGCACCGAGCCGGAGATCCTCAACGCCGTCACACTCGGCGACGACCGCGTCGCCTACCTGGGCGAGGCGCTGCGCGAGAAGGGCGCCGTCATCCTGGTCGGCTCCCGGCTGGCGACGATCCCGGGCGCGCTGTCCGCGGCCGCCCGCGTCGCCACCGTCACCGGCGCCCGGCTGGCCTGGGTGCCGCGGCGGGCCGGCGAGCGCGGCGCGCTGGAGGCCGGCGCGCTGCCGACGCTGCTGCCCGGCGGCCGGCCGGTCGCCGACCCGGAGGCTCGGGTCGACGTCGCCGCCGCCTGGTCCGTCGACACGCTGCCGTCGCTGCCCGGCCGCGACACCACCGGCATCCTGTCCGCGCTGTCCAGCGGTGTGCTGGCCGGTGCGCTGGTGGCCGGCGTCGAGCTGGCCGACCTCCCCGACCCGGGCGCGGCGAAGCGGGCCCTCGAGGCCGCCGGCTTCGTCGTCAGCCTCGAGGTGCGGCACAGCGAGGTCACCGAGCTCGCCGACGTCGTGCTGCCGGTGGCGCCGCCGGTCGAGAAGGCCGGCACGTTCCTCAACTGGGAGGGCCGGGCCCGGCCGTTCCCCGCGGTGCTCGCGCAGACGCCGTCGCTCAGCGACGCCGCCGTGCTCGACGCCATCGCCGACGAGCTGGGCCTCCGGCTCGGGCTGCGCGACGTCGACGACGTCCGTGCCGAGATCGCCGAGCTGGGCGTCTGGGACGGCGCCCGGCTGGAGTCCACCGACACCCCGCCCGCCGGCCCGCCGCGGCCCGGCGAGCGTGAGGCGGTGCTGGCCAGCTGGAAGCTCCTGCTCGACGGCGGCCGGCTGCAGGACGGCGAGCCGCACCTGGCGGCGACGGCGAAGAAGGCCGAAGCGCGCATCTCCGCCGGCACCGCCGCCGAGGTGGGCGTCGCCGACGGCGAATGGCTCACCGTCCGGACGGGGACCGGCCAGGTCAGCGTCCCGGTGCGGGTGACGGACATGCCCGACCGCGTGGTCTGGCTGCCGGAGAACTCGAACGGTTCGACGCTGCACCAGTTGCTGGGCGCCGGCGCCGGTCAGGTCGTCAAGCTCGCGGGTGGAGGTACCGAGTCGTGATCGCGATCGCCGCTGAGACGACCGCCAACGAGGTCCCCGGCTTCGGGAACGACCCGTGGTGGATCATCGCCATCAAGGTCGTGGCGATCTTCGTGCTGCTGATCCTGCTGACGCTGTTCAACATCGTCTTCGAGCGCAAGGTCGTGGCGCGCATGCAGCACCGCCTCGGCCCGAACCGCACCGGCCCGGGCGGCTGGCTGCAGAGCCTCGCCGACGGCACCAAGCTGATGTTCAAGGAGGACATCATCCCGAAGGCGGCCGACAAGGTCGTCTACGTCCTCGCGCCGATCGTGGCGCTGGTGCCGTCGTTCCTGATCCTCGCGGTCATCCCGATGGGCCCGGAGGTCTCGATCTTCGGGCACGAGACCCGGCTGCAGCTCACCGACCTCCCGGTCGCGGTGCTGTTCACGCTGGCCATCGCGTCCGTCGGCGTCTACGGCCTGATGCTGGCCGGCTGGTCCAGCGGCTCGACCTACCCGCTGCTCGGCGGCCTGCGCTCGACCGCCCAGGTCATCTCGTACGAGCTGGTCATGGGGCTGTCGTTCGTCGGCGTCTTCCTGTTCGCCGGCACCATGTCGACGTCGGGCATCGTCGAGGAGCAGGAGCGGCTCTGGTACGGCATCATCCTGCTGCCGTCGTTCCTCATCTACCTCATCTCGATGGTGGGCGAGACGAACCGGGCGCCGTTCGACCTCCCCGAGGCCGAGGGCGAGCTGGTGGCCGGCTGGGGCACCGAGTACTCGTCGTTCAAGTACGCGATGTTCTTCCAGGCCGAGTACTTCAACATGGTCAACGTCTCGGCCATCGCCACGACGCTGTTCCTGGGCGGCTGGCGGGCGCCGTGGCCGCTCTCGGCGATCAACGACGGCATGTTCAACACCGGCTGGTGGCCGCTGCTGTGGTTCCTCGGCAAGGTCATCCTGCTGATCTTCATCTTCATCTGGCTGCGCGGCACGCTGCCACGGCTCAGGTACGACCAGTTCATGCACTTCTGCTGGAAGGTGCTGCTGCCGATCTCGCTGGTCTGGATCGTCGCGGTGGCCGGCATGCGGCTGGCGTTCAACGAGGGCGTCGAGCGCAACCAGATCCTCCTGTACGGCGGTATCGCCGTGGCGGTGCTGCTGATCGGCAGCCTGCTGATCCCGGAGAAGAAGGTGCCGGCCGAGGCGGAGCCGGCCGAGCCGCCGGAGTTCGACGCGTTCGCCGGCGGACACCCGGTGCCGCCGATGCCGGGCCAGGAGTTCGTGGCGGCGCGCATCCCCGCGGCCACCACTCAGACTGATGACCGTACCGAGGAGAGCAGTCGTGCCTAAGTTCCTCGACCCGGTGGCGGGTTTCGGAGTCACGTTCCGGACCATGTTCCGCAAGCCGGTCACCGAGCAGTACCCGGAGCAGCCGCATCCGGTGGCGCCGCGCTTCCACGGTCGGCACCAGCTCAACCGGCACCCCGACGGGCTGGAGAAGTGCGTCGGCTGTGAGCTGTGCGCGTGGGCCTGCCCGGCCGACGCCATCTACGTCGAGGGCGCCTCCAACACCGAGGACGAGCGCTTCTCGCCGGGCGAGCGGTACGGCCGCGTCTACCAGATCAACTACCTGCGCTGCATCCTCTGCGGGCTGTGCATCGAGGCGTGCCCGACCCGCGCGCTGACGATGACCAACGAGTACGAGCTGGCCGACCACACCCGCGAGAGCCTCATCTACGAGAAGAAGGACCTGCTCGCGCCGCTGCTGCCGGGCATGGAGGAGCCGCCGCACCCGATGCGGCTCGGCGACGACGAGCGCGACTACTACCTCGGCGCGGGCCTCGGCCGCTCCAGCGGTGAGGGGGCGTGATGGGCGAGGCAGCCCTGTTCTGGATCATGGCGCCGGTCGCCGTGCTCGGTGCGCTCGGCTTGGTCTTCTCCCGCAAGGCCGTGCACGGCGCGCTCAGCCTGGCCGTCACGATGATCTCCCTGGCGCTGTTCTACATCGCGCAGGAGGCGCCGTTCCTCGGCGTCGTGCAGATCGTCGTCTACACCGGCGCGATCATGATGCTGTTCCTGTTCGTGATCATGCTGATCGGCATCGACTCCTCCGACTCCAGGGTCGAGACCATCCGCGGCCAGCGGGTCGCGGCGACGCTCGCCGTCGCCGGTGTCGTGCTGCTGCTGGCCGGGGTCACCATCCGGGCGACGCTGCCGGAGGAGCCCGTCGGTCTCGCGCAGGCCACGCCGGACGGCAACGTCCCGGCCATCGCCGACGCGATCTTCGGCACCTACGTGTGGGCCTTCGAGGTGGTGGCCGCGCTGCTGATCACCGCCGCCGTCGGCGCCATGACGCTGACCCACCGCGAGCGGACCCAGCCCCGCCCGACGCAGAAGGAACTGTCGATCAAGCGGTTCAGCGAGGGCGCGCCCGGCGAGGCCGCCGGCCTGCCCGTCCCCGGTGTGTACGCGCGGCACAACGCCGTCGACACCCCGGCGCTGCTGCCCGACGGCACGCCCAGCGAGGACTCCGTCAACCGGGTGCTGGTCGCCCGCGGCGCCGCCCGCTCCACCGACGAGTTCCGGCACCATCCGACGCCGGGCGACATCGAGGCGGCGGCCGAGGGCGACGCCGACGAGCCGGTGAGCGAGTCCGGTACCGACGACGACGCATCCGGAGGTGAGCGCGCATGAACCCGACCAACTACCTGGTGCTGTCGATCATCCTGTTCTCGATCGGCGCCGCCGGCGTGCTCATCCGGCGCAACGCGCTGGTGGCCTTCATGTCCGTCGAGCTCATGCTCAACGCGGCCAACCTGGCGTTCGTCACCTTCGCCCGGATGCACGGCAACATCGACGGTCAGATCGTGGCGTTCTTCGTCATGGTCGTGGCGGCGGCCGAGGTCGTCGTCGGGCTGGCGATCATCGTGACGATCTTCCGAACTCGCAGGTCCGCGTCGGTCGACGACGCCAGCCTGCTGAAGCTCTGACGGGCGTGAGGAACCAGTGACTTCCACACTCAGCGCGCTGGCGACCGCTGTCGCCACCGAGGGCGGGCACGGCGGCGGCCAGGCGGTCGCCGAGGCCACCGGCGTGTTCGACCTGACCTGGCTGCTGATCGCGTTCCCGCTGCTGGGCGCCGCGATCCTGCTGCTCGGCGGGCGGCGCACCGACAAGGTCGGCCACCTCATCGGCTGCGCGGCATCGCTCGCCTCGTTCGTCATGGGCCTGGTGCTGTTCTTCGCGATGGTCGGCGAGCCGTCCGACGGCCGCGCGTTCACCGTCCAGCTCTGGGAGTACGTCAACGCCGGCGGCTACAGCGTCGACGTCAGCCTGCTGCTGGACCAGCTGTCGATCTCGTTCGTGCTGCTGATCACCGGTGTCGGGTCGTTGATCCACATCTACTCCATCGGCTACATGGAGCACGACGAGCGCCGGCGCCGGTTCTTCGGCTACCTGAACCTGTTCGTCGCGGCGATGCTGCTGCTGGTGCTCGCGTCGGACTACCTGGTGCTGTTCATCGGCTGGGAGGGCGTCGGCCTGGCGTCGTACCTGCTGATCGGGTTCTGGCAGCACAAGAACTCGGCGGCGGTCGCGGCCAAGAAGGCGTTCGTCGTCAACCGCGTCGGCGACATGGGCATGATCCTCGCGATGTCGTCGATGATCCTCGTCTTCGGCTCGACGGCCTTCGACGTCGTGTTCGCCTCGGCCGAGGGCGCCGAGACCGGCTGGCTCACCGCCATCGGCCTGTTCCTGCTGCTCGGCGCCTGCGGCAAGTCGGCGCAGTTCCCGCTGCAGTCCTGGCTGCTCGACGCGATGGAGGGCCCGACCCCGGTGTCGGCGCTGATCCACGCCGCCACCATGGTGACCGCCGGCGTCTACCTGATCGTCCGGTCCGCCGCGATCTACGACCTCGCCCCCGACGCGCGCACCGCCGTCGTCGTCGTCGGCGCGATCACGCTGCTGATGGGTGCGATCATCGGTTGCGCCAAGGACGACATCAAGAAGGCGCTGGCCGGCTCGACCATGAGCCAGATCGGCTACATGACGCTCGCGGCGGGGCTCGGCCCGGCCGGGTACGCGTTCGCGATCTTCCACCTGCTGACGCACGGCTTCTTCAAGGCCAACATGTTCCTCGGCGCCGGCTCGGTGATGCACGGCATGAACGACGAGGTGAACATGCGCCGCTACGGCGGGCTGCGCATCCTCATGCCGGCCACGTTCCTCACGTTCGCCATGGGCTACCTCGCGATCATCGGCATCCCGCCGTTCGCCGGGTACTTCTCCAAGGACAAGATCATCGAGGCGGCGTTCGCGGACAACTGGATCACCGGCCTGGCCACGCTGATCGGCGCCGGCATCACCGCGTTCTACATGACCCGCCTCATGCTCATGACGTTCTTCGGCAACCGCCGCTGGAAGCAGACCGAGCCGCCGCACGAGTCGCCGCCGGTCATGACCTGGCCGCTCTGGGTGCTCGGCGCGCTGTCGGTCGTCGGCGGGTTCGGGCTGCTGTACCTCGGCGCCGGCATCGTCGACTGGCTGGCGCCGGTCACCGGTGAGGCGCACCACGACCTCCCGATGCCGCTCTGGCTGCTGATCACCATCACGCTGGCCACCGTCGTCGTCGGTGTCGCGGTCGCCTGGGCGATGTACGGGCGCCGCACGGTCCGCGAGGACGTCCCGGCCGGCAACGCGATCACCGTCGCCGCCCGCAACGACCTCTACGGCGACGCGTTCAACGAGGCGGTGTTCATGCGGCCGGGCCAGTACCTGACCCGCTCGCTGGTCTACTTCGAGAACCGCGGCGTCGACGGTGCCGTGGTCGGCACCGCCACCGCCGTCGGCGGCCTGTCGGCCCGCATGCGGCGCTGGCAGACCGGTTTCGTCCGTTCCTATGCCGTGACGATGCTCGGCGGCGTCGGCGTCGTCGTGCTGGCCATGCTGTTGGTGAGGCTTCCGTGACCTTTCCCTGGTTGACCACGCTCATCGCGCTGCCGGCGCTCGGGGCGGTGCTCACCGCCCTGGTGCCGTCCGGGCGGGGCACGCTCGCCAAGCAGGTCGCGACCGGTTTCGCGGTGCTGACGCTGGTCGTCGGCGCGCTGATCAGCATCCAGTTCCTGTTCGACGTCGACATGGGCGTCGAGTCGGAGACCTACGAGTGGATCCCCGAGTTCGGGGCCTCGTGGGCGCTGGACATCCACGGCATCAGCCTCGCGCTGGTCGCGCTGACGGTGCTGGCGACGCCGATCGTCGCGCTGGCCATGTGGCACGAGGCCGAGGAGGAGAAGCGCGACCCGAAGGCGTTCTTCGCGCTGCTGCTGTCGGTCGAGGCGCTGACGCTGACCGCGTTCCTCTCGCAGGACGTGCTGCTGTTCTACGTCGTCTTCGAGGCGATGCTGATCCCGCTGTACTTCATGATCGGCATGTACGGCGGCCCGCAGCGCCGCTACGCCGCGGTGAAGTTCCTGCTGTACAACCTGGTCGGCGGGCTGGCCATGCTGGCCGCCGTCATCGGGCTGTACGTGCAGTCCGTCGACGCCGGCAACCCGTCGTTCTACCTGCCCGACCTCGTCGCGCTGGACATCGACACCACCACCCAGTGGTGGCTGTTCATCGGGTTCATGTTGGCGTTCGCGATCAAGGCGCCGCTGTGGCCGTTCCACACCTGGCTGCCCGACGCCGCGGCCGAGGCGACGCCGGCGAACGCGGCGTTCCTGTCCGGCGTCGCCGACAAGGTCGGCACCTACGGCATGATCGCGCTGGTGCTGCCGCTGTTCCCGGACGCGTCGCGCGAGGCCGCACCGGTCATCGTCGTGCTGGCCGTCATCAGCATCATCTACGGCGCGCTGCTGGCCATCGGCCAGACCGACATGAAGCGGCTGATCGGCTACACGTCGATCTCGCACTTCGGCTTCATCGTGCTGGGCATCTTCGCGCTGACCGGCCAGGCCGCCACCGGCGCGACGTTCTACATGGTCAACCACGGCCTCTCGACCATCGCGCTGTTCGTCGTCGTCGGCTTCCTCATCAGCCGGCGCGGGTCGCGGCAGGTCGACGACTTCGGCGGCGTGCAGAAGCCGGCGCCGAAGCTGGCCGGGGTGTTCCTCTTCGCCGGGCTGTCCGGGCTGGCGCTGCCGCCGCTGTCGACGTTCCTGTCGGAGTTCCTGGTCATCTCCGGGACGTTCCTGCGGTACCGGCCGGCCGCGATCGTCGCGACGCTGGGCATCGTGCTGTCCGCGCTCTACATCCTGTGGCTCTACCAGCGCACCATGACCGGCCCGGTGCGTCCGGCCGTCGAGGGCATGCCCGACCTGCGCACCCGCGAGGTCGCCGTCGTCGCCCCGCTGCTGGCGCTGCTGCTGGTGGTCGGGTTCTTCCCGAAGCCGCTCACCGACGCGATCGACGAGGCGGTCCAGCCGACGCTCGTCGAGGTCGACGTCGACCAACCCGAGCCGCTGGCTCCCGTCGCTGAACACGTCGAGGAAGGGACTGGCCGGTGAACGCCCCGACCATCGAGTACGCGGAGCTGGCGCCGCTCATCACGATCTTCGGCGCCGCCGTCGTCGGCGTCCTGATCGAGGCGTTCGTCCCGCGGAAGGTGCGGCACCCGATCCAGGTCGGGGTGGCGCTGCTCGCGCTGGTGGCCGCGCTGGTCCAGGTGATCCTGCTGGCCGGCACCGACATGGTCGCCGCCGTCGGCGCGGTCGCCATCGACGGCCCGGCGCTGTTCCTGCAGGGCACCATCCTCGTGCTGGCCATCATCAGCGTGGGGTTCTTCGCCGAGCGGCGGCTCGAGGCCGGCGGCGACGCGTTCGCCCCCGCCGCGGCGTCGCTGCCGGGCAGCGAGGACGAGCGGGTCCTCGTCCGCGAGCGGCGGCTGCAGACCGAGGTCTACCCGCTGGCGCTGTTCGCCGTCGGCGGCATGCTGCTGTTCCCGGCCGCGAACGACCTGCTGATGCTGTTCATCGCGCTCGAGGTCATGTCGCTGCCGCTGTACCTGCTGTGCGGCATGGCCCGCCGTCGTCGGCTGCTCTCGCAGGAGGCGGCGCTCAAGTACTTCCTGCTCGGTGCATTCTCGTCGGCGATCTTCCTGTTCGGCATGGCGTTCGTGTACGGCTACGCCGGCACGCTGCGCTTCGGTGAGATCTCTGAGGCGCTGACGGCGAACATCGGCCAGGACGGCATCCTGCTGGCCGGCGTCGGGCTGATGGCCGTTGGCCTGCTGTTCAAGGTCGGCGCGGTGCCGTTCCACTCGTGGACGCCTGACGTCTACCAGGGCGCGCCGACCCCCATCACCGGGTTCATGGCGGCGTGCACCAAGCTGGCCGCGTTCGGCGCGCTGGTGCGGCTGTTCTACGTCGCGTTCGGCGGGCTGCGCACCGACTGGCAGCCGATGCTGTGGGCCGTCGCGATCGCCACCATGCTGGTCGGCGCCGTCGTCGCCCTGACGCAGACCGACATCAAGCGGATGCTGGCCTACTCGTCCATCGCGCACGCCGGCTTCGTGCTGACCGCGATGGTGGCGGCCGACTCGTCGGCCACCGCGGCGATCCTGTTCTACCTGGCCACCTACGGCATCTCGACGCTCGGCGCGTTCGCCGTCGTCACGCTGGTCCGCGACTCCGGCGGCGAGGCCACCCACCTGGCCAAGTGGGCCGGGCTGGGCCGGCGCTCGCCGGTGCTGGCGGCGACGTTCGCGCTGTTCCTGCTGGCCTTCGCCGGGATCCCGCTCACCAGCGGCTTCGTCGGCAAGCTGACGGTGTTCACGGCGGCCATCGACGGCGGCGCCGCGCCGCTGGTCGTGGTCGGCGTCATCGCCAGCGCCGTGGCGGCGTTCTTCTACGTGCGGGTGATCGTGCTGATGTTCTTCAGCGACCCCGCGCCGGAGGGCCCGACCGTCGCGGTGCCGAGCCTGTGGACGGCCGTCGGCATCACCGTGGGCGCGGCGGCGACGCTGCTGCTGGGCATCGTGCCCGGTCCGCTGCTGGACCTGGCCCAGCAGGCGTCCATCTTCGTTCGTTAGAGTGGATGCTCCTGCTGGGTGAACGGGCCCGGCTGAGCGGGGAGGGGCCGGGTTGAGCAGCGGTCTGGGCATACCGTCGGTGGACGGCGCACTCGAAGCGTCCATCAGCGCCGCCCTCGACGACGTCGAGGCGCGGCTGCTGGCGGCGGTGAAGACCGACGACGCCATGCTCAGCGAGAGCTCGCGGCACCTCGCGCAGGCCGGTGGCAAGCGGTTCCGGCCCATGCTCACGCTGCTGGCGGCCGGCTTCGGCGACATCGACGCCCCGAAGGTCGTGCCGGCCGCCGTCGTGGTCGAACTGACCCACGTCGGCACGCTCTATCACGACGACGTCATGGACGAAGCGCAGCTGCGGCGCGGCGCCGAGAGCGCCAACGCGCGCTGGGGCAACAGCGTCGCCATCCTCACCGGCGACTACCTGTTCGCCTGCGCCTCCGACCTCCTGGCCGACCTCGGGCCCGAGTCGGTACGCATCCAGGCGCGCACGTTCCAGCGCCTGGTGCACGGCCAGCTGCACGAGACGCTCGGCCCGCGCGACGGCGAAGACCCCGTCGCGCACTATCTCTCCGTGCTGTCCGACAAGACGGCCTCCCTCATCGCCGCGTCCACCCGGCTGGGCGCACTGCACGCCGGCGTCGACCCGTCGCAGGTCGAGGTGCTGGGCCAGTTCGGCGAGCGCATCGGCATGGCGTTCCAGCTCGCCGACGATCTCCTCGACATCGCCGGCTCCGAGCGGCTGTCCGGCAAGACGCCCGGCACCGACCTCCGCGAGGGCGTCGCCACGCTGCCCGTTCTCTACGCCCGCCGGGCCGCCCGGCCGGGTGACGAGCGGCTGCTGTCGCTGATCTCGGGCCCCGTGGTCGACGACGCCGACCACGCGGAGGCGCTCGAGCTGCTGCGGGCCCACCCCGCCATGGCCGAGGCGTCCGCCGACGTCCGCCGCTGGGCCGACGACGCCCGGGCGTCGCTGGCGGCGCTGCCGGACCTTCCGGCCCGCGCCGCCCTGCACGCCCTCTGCGACACCGTCGTCACCCGGATGTCCTAGGCGGTCCTCGCCAGCACCCCTGCCGGTGGCGGCGGGATGCGCTGGATGCGGCACACGTACCCGCCCGTCGCCGGCATCCAGCCGCCGAGGCGTTCGAAGCCGAGCCGCCGCAGCGTCACGTCCCAGCCGCGGGTACCGACGGTGCCGTAGGGGAGCGGGCGGTTGGTGATGGTGTGGCCGTCCTGGTCGGTGATGACGATCTCGTCCAGCAGCCGTGCCGGCGGGCGGCTCCACAACAGCCACCCTGTGTAGGTCTCGTCGCGCATGTGATGACTTTAGGTGGCACTGTAGACCTTTGTATAGCTCAGCGTCTTTGTGCAGGTCAGCAGAGCTTCTATCGTGGAGCGCATGGGTGACGTACCGGAGTTCCGGCCGCAGGGCCACGAACTGCTCTACGTCGCCATCGCCGACCACGTCGCCGCCCGCATCGACGCCGGCGAGCTCCAGCCCGGCGCGCGGCTCACGCCCGAGCGCGAACTCGCCGTCGAGTACGGCGTCGCCTACCTCACCGTGCGGCGGGCCATGGTGGAGCTGCGCGAGCGTGGCCGCATCCTCACCGTCCACGGCAAGGGCACCTTCGTCGCCCCCGACCAGCCCACCACTGACGACGCCTGACCATGATCATCCAGGATTCGTGGGGCCATCACCCGCTGAATCCTGGATGATCATGGACGCAGTGCGGGGTCGAGGACCAGCCGGTCCACCGCCGCCCGCCGCGCCTGCCGTCGGCGCACCAGCACCTCGGCGGTGAGGACGACGAGCGCCGTCCAGATGAGGGCGAACCCGAACCACCGCACCGGGGGCACCGTCTCGCCGTAGACCGCGACCCCCAGCAGGAACTGCAGGCTCGGCGTCAGATACTGCAGCGTCCCCAGCGTGGTCAGCGGCACCCGCACCGCGGCCGCGCCGAAGAACAGCAGCGGCACCGCCGTCACCACCCCGCAGCCGGCCAGCAGCAGCGTCATGCCCCAGCCGGCCGTGCCGAAGTCGCCGGTGCCACGTGCCGCCAGCAGCACCAGGTAGCCCAGCGCGGGCAGGAACAGCACCGCCGTCTCGACCGCCAGGCTCTCGACGGCGTCGACGCCGGCCTTCTTCTTGACCAGGCCGTAGGTGGCGAACGAGAAAGCGAGGCTCAGTGCGATCCAGGGCGGCCGCCCGTAGTCGACGGTGAGGACGATGACGGCGACGCCGGCCAGGCCGAGCGCCGCCCACTGCAGCCGGCGGAGCCGCTCGCCGAAGACGAGGACGCCGAGCACCACCGTCACCAGCGGGTTGATGAAGTAGCCGAGTGACGTCTCGACGATGTGGTCGTTGTTGACCGCCCAGATGTACACGCCCCAGTTGGCGCAGATGAGCAGCGCCGCCAGCGTCAGCAGGCCGTAGGCCCGCCGCCCCAGCGTCCGCAGTTTGCCGAGGTTGCGCACCACGGCGAGCAGCCCGAGCACCAGCACCAGCGACCACACGACCCGGTGCGCCAGGATCTCCGCCGCGCCGGTGTCTTCCAGCAGCTTGATGTACAGCGGGAAGATGCCCCACAGCGCGTACGCGCCGAAGCCGTACAGCAGACCGGGCCGGGAGGTGCTCACCAACGCATGCTAGTGGGCTGCCAGCAATCACTGCATGGTTGGCTCATGACGCGAGACGCGGGTTGTCGGTGCCCGCCCGTAGGGTGGGCCCCACCCGGGCCGGGAGAGGACTGCCGTACCTCGCGAAACGAGCCGGCTCAGCCGACCGTCCAGGCGTCCTTGCCGCGCAACAGCGACTGGAGGTCGCCCTCGCCCTGCTTGGCCGCGGCCTCGTCCAACTGCTCGGCCATGAGGTCGCCGTACGCCGGCCGCTCGACCTGGCGGAAGATGCCGACGGGGCTGCGGGCCAGCGTGCCGGGGTCGGCCAGCCGCGACAGCGCGAACGCCTGGGTGGGGTCGTCGGCCGTGGCGTCGTGGACGATGACGCCGGGGTCGTCGCCCGCGCACACCTCCAGCGAACCGGTCGACGGGTTGCGGCGCACGCCCAGCTGCCCGTCGGCGCCGAAGCGCACCGGCTCGCCGTGCGTCAGCCGGATGAGCACATCGTCGCTGCTCTCGCGGTTCTTCAGGATCTCGAACGCGCCGTCGTTGAAGATGTTGCAGTTCTGGTAGATCTCGACCAGCGACGTGCCGCGGTGCGCCGCCGCGGCCGACAGCACCGACGTGAGGTGCTTGCGGTCGGAGTCGATCGTCCGGGCGACGAACGTGGCCTCGGCGCCCAGCGCCAGCGACACCGGGTTGAACGGCGCCTCCAGCGACCCCATGGGCGTCGACTTGGTGACCTTGCCCTGCTCGCTGGTGGGCGAGTACTGGCCCTTCGTCAGCCCGTAGATGCGGTTGTTGAACAGCAGGATCGTCAGGTTGACGTTGCGGCGCAGGGCGTGGATCAGGTGGTTGCCGCCGATCGACAGCGCGTCGCCGTCGCCGGTGATGACCCAGACGGAGAGGTCGGGACGCGACGCCGCCAGACCGGTCGCGATGGCCGGCGCACGGCCGTGGATCGAGTGCATCCCGTAGGTGTTCATGTAGTACGGGAAGCGCGAGGAGCAGCCGATGCCGGAGACGAAGACGATGTTCTCGCGGGCCAGCCCGAGGTCGGGCAGGAAGCCCTGGACGGCCGCCAGCACGGCGTAGTCGCCGCAGCCGGGGCACCAGCGGACCTCCTGGTCGCTGGTGAAGTCCTTCTTCGTCTGCTTGACGTCCGTGGTGGGCACCCCGGCGAGGCCGGGCAGGCCCAGTTCGACGGGTGCGGTCACAGCGCACCCACCTCCTCCATGATCACGTCGGCCAGCTCTTCGGCCTTGAACGGCAGCCCGCGCACCTGGTTGTACCCGACGACGTCGACGAGGTACTTGCCGCGCAGCAGCAGGGCGAGCTGACCGAGGTTCATCTCCGGCACCAGCACGCGGTCGTAGGACCGCAGCACGTCGCCGGTGTTGGCGGGCATCGGGTTGAGGTGGCGCAGGTGCGCCTGGGCCACCTGGTGGCCGGCCTTGCGGGCCCGCCGGACCGCCGCGCCGATGGGCCCGTACGTCGACCCCCAGCCGAGCACGAGCAGCCGGGCCGCGCCGCTGGGGTCCTCGACGTCGAGGCCGGGGACGCCGGCGATGCCGTCGACCTTCGCCTGGCGCAGCCGCACCATGCGGTCGTGGTTGTTGGGGTCGTACGAGATGGTGCCGGGGCCGTCGAGCTTCTCGATGCCGCCGATGCGGTGCTCGAGGCCGGGCGTGCCGGGGACGGCCCACGGCCGGGCCAGCGTCTCGGGGTCGCGCAGGTACGGCCAGAACTCCCGCTCGCCCTCGCCGTCGTGGTTGAGCTCGGTGGCGAAATCCGGGTGGATGGTCGGCAGCGACTCGACGTCGGGCACGTGCCAGGGCTCGGAGCCGTTGGCGAGGTAGCCGTCGGAGAGCAGGAACACCGGGGTGCGGTACGTGACGGCGATGCGCACGGCCTCGATGGCGGCGTGGAAGCAGTCGGACGGCGACGACGCGGCCACCACCGGCACCGGCGACTCGCCGTTGCGGCCGTACAGCACCTGCAGGAGGTCGGCCTGCTCGGTCTTCGTGGGCATACCGGTCGACGGCCCGCCGCGCTGCACGTCGACGATGACCAACGGCAACTCCAGCGACACCGCCAGGCCGACGGTCTCGCCCTTCAGCGCGACGCCGGGGCCGGACGTCGTCGTGACGCCGAGCGCGCCGCCGAACGACGCGCCCAGCGCGGCGCCGATGGCCGCGACCTCGTCCTCGGCCTGGAACGTGCGCACGCCGAACCGCTTGTGCTTGGACAGCTCGTGCAGGATGTCGGAAGCCGGGGTGATCGGGTACGAGCCCAGGAACAGCGGCAGCCCCGACTGCCGCGCGGCCGCGATGAGGCCGTACGACAGCGCGAGGTTGCCGGTGATGTTGCGGTACGTGCCGGCCGGCATGGCGGCCGGCTTGACCTGGTACGAGACCGCGAAGTCCTCGGTGGTCTCGCCGTAGTTCCAGCCCGCCTTGAGCGCGGCGATGTTGGCGTCGCGGATGGTCTCGCGATTCGCGAACTTCTCCCGCAGGAACGTCACCGTGCCGTCGATGGAGCGTCCGTACATCCAGGACAGCAGCCCGAGCGCGAACATGTTCTTCGAGCGCGAGGCGTCCTTGCGGGACAGGTCGAACGGCGCCAGCGCCTCCATGGTGATGCCGGAGAGGTCGAGCGCGTGCACCTTGTAGGCGCTGAGGGTGTTGTCCTCGAGCGGGTTGGTGGTCCAGCCGATCTTCTTCAGCGCCCGCGGGGTGAAGTCGCCGGTGTCGACGATGATCGTGGCGCCCTTGGGGACGTCGGGCAGGTTCGCCTTCAACGCCGCCGGGTTCATCGCCACCAGCACGTCGGGCGCGTCGCCGGGCGTGAGGATGTCGTAGTTGGCGAAGTGCAGCTGGAAGCTGGAGACGCCGGGGAGCGTGCCGGCGGGCGCGCGGATCTCGGCAGGGAAGTTCGGCAGTGTGGAGAGATCGTTCCCGAAGGAGGCGGTCTCGGCGGTGAACCGGTCTCCGGTCAGCTGCATTCCGTCACCGGAGTCGCCAGCAAAGCGGATCACCACACGGTCGAGCTCGCGTACGTGCTTCACCGTCACCGGTGTCGACGCCTCCTTCAGACGTTCGGTGTCTCCGGGGTGTCCCGGCTCGAATCCCGACCATCCATGCTACGGCGACTTTCCACAGGAGCCGTCCCAGCGTCCGAAGCGTGAGAGATGACACGTCCCCGGCAGCTCTCGACCGACAGGACATCTGAGCGTAATCTCTACGGTCACCATCGCAGCACCCGGATCAGTTCGGAGGTCGTCATGGTCGACACCGTCCGCACCGAGCCCACCCAGCCCCGGCGCCGTCCTCCGCTCAGATCGATCGTGATCTGGGCGCTGGTCGCCGCCGTGGGCGCCGTCGCCTGGGGTGTCGTCGCGCTGACCCGCGGCGAGGAGATCTCGGCGCTGTGGCTGCTGGCAGCCGCCCTGGGCTCGTACGCCATCGCCTACCGGTTCTACGCCCGGTTCATCGCCCGCCGCGTGCTGAAGGTCGACGACACCCGCGCGACGCCGGCCGAGACGCTGCGCAACGACACCGACTACCAGCCGACCGACCGGCGCGTGCTGTTCGGTCACCACTTCGCCGCCATCGCCGGCGCCGGCCCGCTCGTCGGCCCGGTGCTCGCCGCACAGATGGGCTACCTGCCCGGCACCCTCTGGATCGTCGTAGGGGTGATTTTCGCCGGCGCCGTGCAGGACATGGTCGTGCTGTTCTTCTCGATGCGGCGCAACGGCAAGAGCCTGGGCCAGATGGCGCGCGAGGAGATCGGCGTCGTCGGCGGCGTGGCGGCGTTGGTCGGCGTCTTCACGATCATGATCATCCTGCTCGCCGTGCTGGCGCTGGTGGTCGTCAACGCGCTGGCGCACTCGGCGTGGGGCACCTTCTCCATCGCGATGACCATCCCGATCGCGCTGTTCATGGGGTTCTACCTGCGTTCGCTGCGGCCCGGCCGGGTGATCGAGACCAGCATCATCGGCGTCGGGCTGCTGTTGCTGGCGATCGTCGGCGGCGGCTGGGTCCAGGACTCCAGCTGGGCCGACACCTTCACGCTGTCGCCCGAGACGCTGGTGTGGGCGCTGATCATCTACGGCTTCGTCGCGTCGGTGCTGCCGGTGTGGATGCTGCTGGCGCCGCGCGACTACCTGTCGACGTTCATGAAGATCGGGACGATCATCCTGCTCGCCGTCGGGCTGCTGCTGGCCCGGCCGGTGCTGCAGAACGAGGCGATCACCGACTTCGCCTCCCGCGGCGACGGCCCGGTCTTCGCCGGCTCGCTGTTCCCGTTCGTGTTCATCACCATCGCCTGCGGCGCGCTCTCCGGCTTCCACGCGCTGATCGCCTCCGGCACCACGCCGAAGCTGATCGAGAAGGAGTCGCAGGTCCGGATGATCGGCTACGGCGGCATGCTGATGGAGTCGTTCGTCGCCATCAGCGCCCTCATCGCCGCGTCCGTCATCGACCCCGGCCTCTACTATGCGATGAACGCGCCGGCCGGCTTCCTGGGCGATTCGCTGGAATCGGCGTCACAGGCCGTCGCGAGTCTCGGCTTCTCGATCACGCCCGACCAACTGGCCGCCGCGGCCGCCTCCGTGGAGGAGTCGACGCTGGTGGCCCGCACCGGCGGCGCCCCCACGCTCGCCGTCGGCATGTCGCAGATCTTCTCCGACGGGTTCGGCGCCGGCGGGCAGGCGTTCTGGTACCACTTCGCGATCATGTTCGAGGCGCTGTTCATCCTGACGACGGTCGACGCCGGCACCCGGGTCGGGCGGTTCATGCTGCAGGACACCCTCGGCAACGTGTGGAAGCCGATGCGCGACGTGTCGTGGAAGCCGGGGCTGTGGCTGACCAGCGCGGTCGTCGTCGCGGCGTGGGGGTACTTCCTGTACGCCGGCGTCACCGACCCGCTCGGCGGCATCAACCAGCTGTTCCCGCTGTTCGGCATCGCCAACCAGCTGCTCGCCGCCATCGCGCTGACCGTCGCGACGACGATCCTGATCAAGTCGGGACGGCTGAAGTGGGCGTGGGTGACGGGCATCCCGCTGGCCTGGGACGCCGCGGTCACGCTGACGGCCAGCTGGCAGAAGGTGTTCTCCGACGACCCCACGCTCGGGTTCTTCGCCCAGCGCGATCGGTTCTCCGAGGCGCTGGACAACGGCGAGGTGCTGCCGCCGGCGAGGTCGCTGGACGACATGGAGCAGGTGGTGACGAACTCCACCGTCGACGGCGTGCTGGCGGCGTTCTTCGCGCTGCTGGTCGTGATCATCATCGCCGACGCCGCCAGGGTGTGCGTCAAGGCGCTGCGCACCCCGTCCGCCGCCACCAGCACCGAGGCGCCGTACGTGCGGTCGACGATGGTGGCGCCGTCCGGGCTGATCCCGACCCGGGCCGAACGCGAACTGATGGCCGCCGCGTCCCACGGCGACCGGGAGGGTGACGGGTGAGCGCCGTGCTGGCCGTGGTCGGGCGCGCCGCCGCGGGCGTGTGGTGGTACCTGCGTGAGGTCAGCGGGGAGACCGCCTACGATCGCTACGTCGAGCACTGCCGACGGCACGACGCGGGGGCACGGGTGCTGTCGAGGCGCGAGTTCGAGCGTCGCCGGCAGGACGACCGCGACCGGTCGCCGCAGCAACGCTGCTGCTGAGGAACCCGGCCGGTTCACCGCGCGTTCATCCCCAGGGGCGCCGTGCTCGTGGTGACGGGCGCCGAGAGGTGGACGTGCAACGCAATCGTGTGAAGGCCGTGCTGCTGCTGGCGGGGCTGTCGGGCCTGGCCCTGCTGGCCGGCTCGTGGCTGGGCCCGGCCGGCCTGTTCGTGGCGGCGGTCGTCGTCGTGGGCCTGAACTGCTACGTGGTGCTGCGTTCCGACGCCATCGCGCTGCGGGCCATGCGCGCCTACCCCGTCAGCGAAGCCGAGCAGCCCGTCCTGCACCGAGTCGTGCGGGAGCTGACGGCGCGGGCGCGGGTGCCGATGCCGCGCCTGTACGTCAGCCCCACCCGCGCCGTGAACGCGTTCGCCACCGGCCGCGACCCCGCCCATGCCGCCGTCTGCTGCACCGAGGGCATCCTCGACCTCCTCGACGAGCGTGAGCTGCGCGCCGTCATCGGGCACGAGCTGGCGCACGTCCGGCGCGGCGACACCGTCGTCTCGTCCACCGCGGGCGCCGTCGCCAGCGTCGTCATGGTCGCCGCCGGCGGGCGGGCCGGCCCGGTGGGGCGGGCGCTGCTGACGGTGCTCGGCCCGGTGGCCGCCGTGGTCGTCCGCGCCACCGTCACCCCGTCGCGCGAGTACGAGGCCGACGCCGAGGCCAGCCGCATCACCGGCGACCCCCTCGGCCTGGCCGCCGCCCTGCGCAAGCTCGACGCCAGCACCCGGCGGCTGGTGCTGCCGCCCGAGCGCGACATCGTCGCCACCAGCCACCTGATGATCGCCAGCCCGCTGCAGCAGACAGGCATCGCCAAGCTGTTCGCCTCGCACCCGCCCATGGCGGAGCGGGTCGCCCGGCTGGAGCAACGAGCCGGCTACCGCCGCTGACCGCCCGCTACGATCGACCGCGACAACGATCACGGCCCGGCCAGGCAGGAGATCGCGCCGGTGCCGCAGCACGCGTTCGTCGACGAGTCATTCTCCGGCGACTACCTCGTCGCGGCTGTCCTCGTTCCTGCGAGGAGCGTGAATGCGGCGCGAGCATCGCTGCGCGGGGTGCTGCGTCCTGGTCAGCGGCGCATCCACTTCAAGGACGAGCGGCCGCCTCGCAAGGACCGGGTGCTCTCGGTCATCGACCGCCTCGAGGTCACGGCGAGGGTGTATGTGACCGCGAACGAGCGGAAAGCCCGCGGTGTGTGTCTGGAGCGCATGGTGCCGGACCTCGTGGCCGCCCGAGTGTCCCGGCTGGTGCTGGAGCGCGACGAGTCGCTGGCGCGCTTCGATCGGCAGGTGCTTGCCCGGCTGACCCGGGTGCACTGTCCCGACCTGTCTACGAGCACCAGCGCGCTCATAGCGACCTGTTGCTGTGCCTGCCCGACGCGATCGCGTGGTGCTGGGCGAAGGGCGGGCGATGGCGCGAACGGGTGGCCGGGCGCACCACCGAGATACGGGTGTAGGAAGCGCGAAACCCCGCTCACCAGTCGTCCGGCTGGCTGCGGGGCTCACTTCCCACGGGCTACTGCCCTGGCACTCATAGGCTACGGCCTCGGGCGGGACAAATCCAGTCCGGCGCAGCCGAAAACGACCGAGCCCGGCCCGTGCGCGGCGCACGGACCGGGCGGCGGTCCCGGTCAGTCCTCGACGGCGGCGGAACCGAGGTCGGGGTTGTCGGTGAAGAAGCCGTCCATGCCGGCCTCCAGGAACACCCGGATCTCGCCCTCGACGTCGCCGACGGCGTTGGGGTCGGCGGAGGAGCGGAACTCGGCCGGGAGGAACTGGTTTTCCCGGCGGAAGGTCCAGCCGTGCACCTCGAGCCCGGCCCGGTGCGCGTCGCCGATGACCGGGGTCGGCTGACCCAGGGTGCCCGAAGCGGTGCGCGGGATCATGACGTTCTTCTCCAGGCCGACGCCGTCGGCGTAGCGGGCGATCGCGCGCAGACCGTCCGCCGTCGCGAGGTCGGCGTAGGTGCGCGGGTCACCGGCGGCGACGAGGTCGTACGGTGCGCCGCTGGAGCTGATCAGCTGGGCCAGCGGCACGTCGGTCATGCCGTCCAGCTCCTTCAGGTTGCCGGTCTCGAACGACTGCAGGATGACCGCTGCGTTCCGGTGGTCCAGCCCGTTCGCCCGCAGCTGCGCGACCAGCGGCTCCTCCAGCGACAGCCCGATCGAGTCGAAGTACGTCGGGTGCTTCGTCTCCGGGTAGACGCCGACCGGCTGCCCGTCGCAGGTGCGGGACGTGCGGGCGAGGTCGAGCACCTCGTCGAGCGTCGGGACCTGGTAGAGCCCGTCGAACGCGGTGTTGGCCGGACGGGTCGCCGGGATGCGCTCCTTCGCCCGCAGCGTGCGCAGCTCGGCGAGGGTGAAGTCCTCGGTGAACCAGCCGGTGACGCCGACGCCGTCGATCACCTTGGTGGTGCGGCGCCCGGCGAACTCCGGGTGGGCCGCGACGTCGGTGGTGCCGCCGATCTCGTTCTCGTGCCGGGCCACCAGCACGCCGTCCTTCGTCGAGACGAGGTCGGGCTCGATGTAGTCGGCGCACTGCAGGATCGCGGTCTCGTACGCGGCCAGCGTGTGCTCCGGCCGGTACCCCGACGCGCCGCGGTGTCCGACGACCGTGACGCCGTCGTCGGAGGGCCGCGACGGGCGCAGGTCGACGATCGCCAGCTCGGTGTCGTCGGGGGAGCCGGTGACGCGCGCGTCGTTGCCCGGATAGTTGTTGTCGTTGCCGATCAGCATGCGGCCGTCCTTCAGCCGCAGCACGGTCTCGAACGACTGCACCGGCAGCGCGTAGGTGTCGCCCAGGCCGTAGCCCTCGCCGGCGTCGATGCCCAGCGGGTTGTCGATGCGCAGCGCGTCGAGCACCAGCGTCTTGCGGACGTAGCCGTCGCGGTCGCGGCGGTTGAGGTCGATCTCGTAGACGCGCTTGACGACGGACTGGCCGCCCTCGAAGTCGTCGCGCTCGATGATCCAGAACTTCCCGCGGCCGACGGTGAACGCGTCACCGATGACGTTGGCCTCCTGGTGCGTCTGGTAGCTCCAGGTCCGGCCGGTGTAGCGGTCCCGGCGGGTGTCGAACTCGTGGATCTCGCGACGCCGCTGGTCGGGGTCGTTCGTGTAGGCGCCCTCGACGATCGGGTAGAGGTAGCGACCGTCGGGCGAGGCGGCCATCGCCTCGAACCCGCGGCTGGACCGCACCAGCGGCGTCTCGCCCGGCGCGAGATACGGGCTCTGCGGCGACTTCAGCCCGCCCGGGAGCGGGACCGGCGGCTCCAGCAGCGTGCCGTCGGCGGCGAAGTGCAGGATGAACGGACCGAACTCCTCGCCCACCCAGAACGTGCCGTCCTTGGCCAGCACGACGGACTCGATGTCGAAGTCGGCGCCGGTGAGCAGCCGGTCCGGCGTCGACTCGTGGACGATCGGGAAGTCCAGGACGTGGTTGCGGTCGTTGTACGAGATGAACCGCTCGACCTCGATCTGCCCCGAGCCGGATCCCTCGGAGCCGGTGTTCCAGTCCGGCCGCATCAGGTAGTTGCGCAGCAGGAAGTCGGCCGAGTTGCCCTTCGAGCCGAACCCGTTGTCGGGCTGCGTCCAGAACGTGCCGTCGCCGTTGTCGACCATGGCCGAGAAGCCCGGGATGACCTGGCCGTCCCACGGGCCCTGGCGCCCGTTCGCCGGCGACGCCAGGGCGCCCGAGGGCGGCCCTTCGGCCAGGTAGTCGGCCGACAGCGTGGCCCGGCCCTCGAGGACGGGGTGCGTGACGGAGCCGCGGCCGGGCGGCTCGTGGTCTCCGGCGGCCGCGGCTGCCGGGAGCAGCAGGGTCGCGGCGACGGCGGCCGCGACGGAACGCGCGAGTGGAGTTCTCATCCGCCGATCACAACCGCGCCCTGCGACGACGACGCGACGTCGTCGTGAACGCCGCCCGGCGCACGGCCGAAGTCCCCGCGAACGGCCGCGTCACGTCAGGTGCCTGACGAAGAACCGGTCGCCGTCGTCCCCCTCGTGCGACGGGACGCCGGTGTGCCCGCCCATGTTCGCGTGCAGCGTCTTCTCCTGGCTGCCGAAGGCGTCGAACAGGTCCAGCGCCTGCTGCCGGTCGTTGCCTTCGTCGTCCCACTGCAACAGCACCAGCAGCGGGATGGTGACCTGCCGGGCCTCCTCGACCATGGCACGGGGCACGTAGCTCCCGGCGAACAGCACGGCGGCCGCGATGCGTGGCTCGACCACCGCCAGCCGGACGCCGACGGAGATCACCCCGCCCGCGAACCCGACCGGGCCGCCGATCTCGGGCAGCGCCAGAAGAGCGTCCAGGGTGGCCCGCCACTCCGGGACCGACCGGTCCACCAGCGGGAGGACGAGCCGGTCGACGATCTCGTCGGCGACCGGCTCACCGGCGCGCACCGCTCGCCGCAGGTCGGCGCGGGCCCGCTCGGCGGCGGCGGAGCGGGGCCGGTCACCGCTCCCCGGCAGCTCGATGGTGGCCGCGGCGAAGCCCTGTGCCGCGCAGCGCCGGGCGCGGCCCACCAGCCGCGGGTACATCTGGCGCAGTCCGCCGGGATGGCCGAGCAGGATCAGCGGGGCCGGCGCGGGCGCCGATGCGGGCGTCCACAGGATGCCGGGGACCTCGCCGAGGGTGAACTCGCGCTCGACGACGCCGTCGTCGAGGCGGTGTTCGGAGGTGAATCGCATGGTCGTGCCTTTCGGGAGTGCGCGTGAACGGCGCTCCCGGACGACCTATCGCCCGACCGTGACCCCGGAGGGGAGCACCCATGTCGATACTGCGTTCACGGGTACCACCTCCTCGTTCGCTCGCACGGCCTCCCGAAGGCTAGCAGGCGCCACGCCCCCGTCAGCGGTAGTTGGTGAACTGGACGGCGAAGTCGAAGTCCTGCTCGCGCAGCATGGCCATGACGGCCTGGAGGTCGTTCTTGCTCTTCGAGGAGACCCGCACCTCGTCGCCCTGCACCTGCGTCTTGACGCCCTTGGGCGCGTCGTCGCGGATGGCCTTGGTGATCTTCTTCACCTGGTCCTGGTCGAGGCCGTCCTGCAGGGTGGCGTTGATCTTGTAGACGGTGCCGGACGCGCGCGGCTCGCCTGCGTCGAGCGCCTTCAGCGACACCTTGCGCTTGATCAGCTTGTCCTTGAAGACGTCGAGCACGGCGTTGACGCGGTCTTCGGCGGACGCCTCCATCTCGACGCCCAGTTCGCCCTGCCAGCGGATCGAGGCGCCGGTGCCACGGAAGTCGAACCGCTGCGAGATCTCCTTCGAGGCCTGGTTCAGCGCGTTGTCCACCTCCTGCCGGTCGACCTTGCTCACCACGTCGAACGACGACTCGCTAGCCACGACGGCTCCTTCTGGATCTCTCGAGCCCGAACCGATTGTCCGGCGCCCTCCGCACTGATGTATTCTCTCACCGGTCCCAGCCAATGGCGGGGAACCACCCGGCAGGTTGCCCGAGCGGCCAAAGGGAGCTGACTGTAAATCAGCCGGCACAGCCTACGCAGGTTCGAATCCTGCACCTGCCACGCCTCTCGAGGACAGTGAGCGAACGTCCCGGCCCAGCCGGTTCGGGACGTGAACTCCGCAGCCGAACGGCCGATTTCGCACCACGGCCCCAGGTTGTGTACCCTCAACTGGCGCACGCCCCAATAGCTCAGTCGGCAGAGCGTCTCCATGGTAAGGAGAAGGTCTACGGTTCGATTCCGTATTGGGGCTCTGGTGAGGCTGCGCCGTTTGCGCGGCGCCGACTCCCCTCGGCGGGGTAGCTCAGGTGGTTAGAGCAAACGGCTCATAATCGTTGTGTCGCGGGTTCGAATCCCGCCCCCGCTACCACCAGCCCGGCCGTCGCACCCGCACGATTGGGTGCGACACGACCAGGTCGGGTACCCTTGCACGGTTCCGACGATCCAGACGTCCCCGAAAGAGGCACCCGTGGCCGCCAAGAGCGCTGACATCCGTCCCAAGATCACCATGGCCTGCACGGAGTGCAAGGAGCGCAACTACATCACCAAGAAGAACCGGCGCAACGACCCCGACCGGCTCGACTTGAAGAAGTTCTGCCCGCGCTGCCGCACCCACACCGTCCACCGCGAGACCCGCTGACGCGTTCGCGTCCCGGCTCGTGGCCAGGGTCTCCCGTCGGAGCCCGGCCCTGGTGACGGTAAGTTCAGCGCATGCCCATTGATCCTTCGGTCGTCGGACGGGTCTACCCTCCCCAGATCTACGAAGTGAGCCGGGAGAAGATCCGCGAGTTCGCGGAGGCCATCGGCGACGCGAACCCGGTGTACGTCGACACCGCAGCCGCGCGCGGCTACGGGCACGACGATGTCGTCGCGCCGCCCACCTTCGTGATGATCATCGTGATGAACGGCTTCGACCTGCTGATGAAGGACCTCGGTATCGAGTTCGCCCGGGTCGTGCACGTCGACCAGCGCTTCACCTACTCCCGCTCGCTGCCGGTGGGCAGCCGGGTCGAGGCGACCACCCGGCTCGACGGCGTCCGCGCCGTCGCCGGCAACGACCTGCTGAAGATCCGCACCGAGGTCCAGGATGCCGACGGCGCCGTCGTCTGCCTGTCCGAGGCCACGCTGCTGGTGCGTCCCGAGGACTCCGACGGAGGAGCCAGTGACTGAGCGGGTGACCGAGCAGCTGTCCGTCGGCGACGTCGTCGCCGACCAGACGTATTGGATCACCCGCGAGAACCTGGTCCGGTACGCCGGCGCGTCCGGCGACTTCAACCCGATCCACTGGAACGAGCGGGTAGCCAGGTCCGTCGGCCTGCCGGGGGTCATCGCCCACGGCATGCTGACCATGGGGCTGGCCGGCCGGCTGCTCACCGACTGGCTGGTCGACCCCGCCGCCGTGGTCGAGTACGGCGTCCGCTTCGCCCGCCCGGTGGTCGTCCCCGACGACGACATCGGCGTGGCGGTGCGCGTGGCCGCCACCGTCACCGACGTCCGCGACGACGGCCTGGTGGCGCTCGAGCTGACCGTCAAGGTCGACGAGCAGAAGGTGCTCACGCAGGCCCGGGCGCTGTGCCGGCTGCCGGCCGACCGGCCATCGGACCCCTAGCGACGAGGCCGCGATGCGCGAACTGACCGACGTCGCCCTTTCCGGCCTGACCACGCTGCGGCTGGGCGGGCCGGCCAAGCGCGTCGTCGAGGCCACCACCGAGGACGAGCTGATCGGCCTGGTCCGCGACTGCGACGAGCGCGGCGAGCCGGTGCTGGTGGTCGGCGGCGGCTCCAACCTGGTCGTCGACGACGCCGGCTTCGACGGCACGGTGGTGCTGGCCGGCACGCGCGGCATCGACGTCGACGCGAGCGCCTCCTGCGACAGCGGTGCGCTCGCGGCCTGCGGCGGGGTCCTGCTGACGGCGGCCGCGGGCGAGCCGTGGGACGACCTCGTCGCCTACACCGTCGCGAACGAGTGGCCCGGCATCGAGGCGCTGTCCGGCATCCCCGGCCTGGTCGGCGCCACCCCCATGCAGAACGTCGGCGCCTACGGCCAGGAGGTGGCGCAGACCGTCTGGACGGTGCGCACCTACGACCGCCAGGACCGCCGCGTCCGCACGTTCGCCAACGCCGACTGCCGCTTCGCCTACCGCGACAGCCGGTTCAAGGGCTCCGAGCGCTACGTCGTCCTCACCGTCAGCTACCAGCTGCGCGAGGGTGGCCTCGGCATGCCGGTCCGCTACGCCGAGCTGGCCCGCCGGCTCGGCGTCGAGGTGGGCGGGCGCGCGCCGATCGCCGCGGTGCGCGACGCCGTCCTCGCCCTACGCGCCGGCAAGGGGATGGTGCTCGACGCCGCCGACCACGACACCTGGAGCGCCGGGTCGTTCTTCACCAACCCGGTGCTCACCGAGGCGCAGGCCGCGGCGCTGCCCGACGGCGCGCCGCGGTTCCCGGCCGGCGACGGCCTGGTGAAGTCGAGCGCGGCGTGGCTGATCGAGCACGCCGGGTTCGGCCGCGGCTACGACGGCGGCCGCACCGATGTCTCGCTGTCGACCAAGCACACGCTGGCGCTGACCAACCGCGGCGACGCCAGCACGGCCGACCTGCTCGGCCTCGCCCGCGAGGTGCGCGACGGCGTCCGCTCCGCCTTCGGCGTCGAGCTGGTGCCCGAGCCGATGCTCGTCGGCTGCTCCCTCTAGGACGCGCGGAAGACGCCGTCCGGGTCGTAGCGGCGCCTGACCTCGCGCAGGCGGGCGGCGTTGGCGCCGTAGTAGGCGAGCTCCGGGTCGGCGAGGCCGCGGTCGGCGAAGTTGGCGTACACGCCGCCGGTGCCGTGCGGGCCGAGGGTGTCGCGCATGGCGCCGGTCCAGTCGCGGGCCTCGGCGTCGGCGGCGGGCGTGAGCGCGATGTGGTGGACGGCGTAGCGGGCGCCGCGGTGCGGGAAGGCGGTCGCGCCGGGAGCGACGTCGGTGTCGCCGCCGCCCCAGGGCATGAACCCGACCTCGCGTTCGGCCGGACCGGCCGCGAACAGCGCGAGCAGCGCGCCGACGGCGTCGTCGGGCAGTGGCTGCTCGAAGAACTCCGACGTGGCGTAGAGGTGGCGGGACGGTGCGGCGGTGTCGATGGCGCCGGCGAGGTCGCGGGCGGAGTCGAGGTAGGACAGCTCGGCGGCCTCGGCGCGCGCGGGCGCCGGCAGGCCGTCGCAGAGGCGGTCCAGCGCCGCACGCGTCTCGGCCTCGGCGCCGGCCATCGCGCCGTGCAGCGCCACCTCGGCGGGGTAGAGGCCCGCCTCGGCGCACAGCCGCGCGGGTGCGTCGACGGCGCGGTCGAGCCAGGCCCGCAGCACCTCGGCCGCCGCGGCGACCGGCCAGGTGTAGCGGAAGTTCGTCATCCGCGACGGCGCCGGTACCGTGCGGAACTCCATCGACGTCACGACGCCGAGGCCGCTGGTCCCGCCGCCGCGGAGCGCCCAGAACAGGTCCGGTTCGTGGTCGTCGTCGGCCACCACCACCGCGCCGTCGGCCGTGACGACCTCGGCCCGGACGAGCTGGTCGCAGGTCAGGCCGTACCGGCGGCTGAGCATGCCCCAGCCGCCGCCGAGCGTCAGGCCGCTGACGCCGACCGTCGGGCAGGTCCCGGTCGGCATCGCCCGGCCGTGCGCCCCGAGCGCCTCGACCAGCGCCGCCAGCCGGGCCCCGCCGCCGACGACGACGTGGTCGCCGTCGACCTCGACGGAGTCCATGGGGGACACGTCGATCACCAGGCCGGTCGTCGAGGACAGTCCGGCCGCGCAGTGCCCGCCGGACCGGACGGCGATCGGCAGCGCCTCGCGGCGGGCGTACCCGATGGCGGCGGCGACCTCGGCGGCGTCACGGCAGCGCAGCACCGCGACCGGTACCGGGACGCCGTCGTGCGCCGTGAACGGCCGCGGCAAGGCGGCGGCGTCGAAGCCCGGGTCGCCGGGGCGCAGCAGCTCGCCGGTGCTCATGCCTGCCCCACCCGCAGCGTGTAGAGGTCGCAGCGGTCGCCGTCGATCGTCGTCCGGGTCCAGAACACGAACCCGAGCTTGCCGGCGACCCGCTTCGACGGGCCGTTCCCGGGATCGATGATCGCCAGCAGCTCGCCGGTGTACGTCCGGCCGGCGCGCTCCAGCAGCGCCGCGCTGGCCTCGGTGGCGTACCCGCGGCCGCGCGCCTCCGGCGCGAACCGGTACCCCCACTCCAGCCAGGCCCGGCCGTCGAGCTCGATGTGGTCGACGCCGGTGTAGCCGACGACGCGGCCGGTGGCCCGCTCGACCACCGGCTGCTTGCCGAACGGGATGGTTTGGCAGACGTCGGTCATGTGGTCGAAGCGGGCCTCGGCCTGCTCCGGGGTGAGGACCGCCGGCGCGAACGCCATGAAGTCCTCGTCCTGGAAGAGCTCGATGAAGCGGGCACGGTCGGCCTCCTGGGGCGGTCGCACCAGCAGCCGGTCGGTCGTGACGCCGTCGGTCATCGGCACATCCTAGGTGCGCTCCAGCACCACCACCGGAATCGTGCGCGGCGTCCGCTCCTCGTACGCGAGGTACACCGGCGCGAGCGTCGTCATCAGCGCCCAGAGCCGGCGCCGCTCCGCACCCCGCGCCGTCCGCGCCGTCGCGGTGAACCGATCGCCCTTGACCTGCACCTCCACGACGGGGTTGACGGCGAGGTTGCGGTACCAGGACGGGTGTGTCGCGGTGACGGCCGACCCCGACGCGACCAGCACGTACCGGTCGGCGTCGGTGCCGTAGAACAGCGCGTTGCGGTAGCGCCGCCCGCTGGTCCGGCCGGTCACCGTCAGCACCAGGTTCGGCACGCCGCCCTCGAGATGGCCGTCGCGGCCGTCGGTGGCGAGGTAGCGGCGCACGTGCTCGGCCACCGACCGGTCCGGACTGTCCACGACGTCGCCGCTCATGCGCCGATCCCCTGCGCGAAGCCGCCGTCGACGGTGCCGAGCCGCTGCTCGACGGCGGCGGCGAGCCGGTCGACGTCGGCGAGGCTGGCGGCGTCGGAGCGCTCCACGCGCGCCCGCGCGGGGTCGAGGGCGGCCAGCTCCTCGGCGACGCGGTGCTCGTTGCGGCCGGTCAGCACGACCTCGGCGCCGCCGTCGAGGAGCGCGCGGACGATCGCCAGCCCCATGCCGTGGGTGCCGCCGGTGACGACGGCCCTGGTTCCGGTGAACCTGCCCATGATGGTGTCTCCTTCGAGGTGAGTGGTCAGGACACGAGTGCGGGCGCGGCGGGGTCGGCGGCCGGGCGGCGGCGACGCCGGCGACGGAGGCCGGACGCGGTGACGACGACGCCGATCAGGGCGGCGGCCAGCGGGACCAGCAGCGCCGTCCGGAACGCGTCCAGATCCGCGCCGTCCGGCCCGCTGCTGCCGACCACGACCGCCGTCACGACGGCCAGCCCGAGCGCCGACCCGAACTGGAACGACGTCGTCAGAACGCCGCTGGCCAGCCCCTGTTCCTCCGCGGCGACGCCGTCGGTCGCGGCGATCGTCAGCGGCCCGTAGCCCAGCGCGAACGCGGTGCTCAGCACGAGGAACGACGGCAGCATGGCGGCGTACGTCCAGTCCGCGCCGACCCGCAGGAACAGCGCGTACGCCACGGCGGCCAGCGCCAGCCCGGCCACGATCACCGTCGCGTTGCCGAACCGGCGCACGAGCACCGGCGTCAGCGTCGGCGCGAGGATCGCGTCCAGGCCGAGCACCATCAGAGCGAGCCCGGTCTGCGTCTCCGACCAGCCGCGGTACTCCTGCAGGTAGAGCACGGCGATGAACTGGAACCCGACGAACCCGCCGACCAGCAGCATCGCGCCGGCGTTGGCCCGCAGCAGCGGCGCGGAGCGCAACAGTCCGAGCCGCAGCAGCGGCGTGCGGGAGCGGCGCTCGATCGTCACGAACAGCGCCAGCAGCGCCAGCCCGGCGGCCGCCGTCGTCACCGTCGAACCGGGGTCGACCTCGGGCAGCATGACGACGGTGTAGACGAGCAGCAGCATGGCGCCGGTGAGGCTGAGCGTGCCGCCGACGTCGTACCCGCCGCCGGCCCGCGCGGCCGGGGTGTCGTGCGGGATCAGCCGCACCGCCGCCGCCAGGATGACCGCGGCCATGATGACCGGGGCGAAGAACACCCAGCGCCAGTCGATCGACGTCAGCAGCCCGCCGGTGACCATGCCCAACGAGAAGCCGCCGGCCGCGATGCCGGCGTAGACCAGCAGGGCGCGGGTCCGCAGCGGGCCCTCGGGGAACGTCGTCGTGATGATCGAGAGGCCGGCCGGGGTCATGAACGCCGCCGCGACGCCGGTGACGAACCGGGCGAGGATCAGCAGCCAGCCGTCGGTGGCCAGGCCGCCGAGGCCGGAGAAGAGCAGGAAGACGGTGAGCCACAGCACGAACATCCGGCGCCGGCCGAGCAGGTCGGAGGCGCGGCCGCCGAGCAGCACGAAGCCGCCGTAGCCGAGCACGTACGCGCTCACCACCCACTGCAGTGACGACGTGGACAGGCCGAGGTCGGCCCGGATCGAGGGGAGCGCGACGCCCATCATCGAGACGTCGATGCCTTCGAGGAAGATCGCGCTGCTGAGCACGAGCAGGATGGCCCAGCCGCGGCCGGTGAGCCGGTCGGCGGGTGCCGTCGGGGTTGGCACGGGAAGCGCTCCTTCATGGTTATCGAACCGAGGGTCGGTTCTTTCTTGTAACTGATCGCATCTTCCGGCACTATGGCTGACCATGGAAGAAGGCACTTCGAAGTCACCCGGGCACCCTCAGGGAACCGACGACTGCCAGCAGTGGGACCCGCGCGAAGACTGCGACGTCCGGCAGATCCTCGACCGCATCGCGGACAAGTGGTCGCTGCTCGTCATCGCCCTGCTCGACGGCCGCAGCCTGCGCTTCACCGAGCTGCGCCGCCGCATCGACGGCGTCAGCCAGCGGATGCTGACGGTCACCCTGCGCCAGCTGGAGCGCGACGGCCTGGTCCGGCGCACCGTGCACCCCGTCGTGCCGCCGCGGGTCGACTACGAGTTGACGCCTCTCGGCGCCACGCTGCACGACACCATCGAGGCGCTGGTCCGCTGGACCGAGGACCACCAGCAGGAGATCGCCGCCGCGCGCGACGCATACGACCAGCGCGCCGCGGCCGCCGCCGAGCTCGTCGACGCCTGAGGTTCCTGCGCGGAACGGGGTGCGCGGGCGCCCGCCGATGTGGCAGACTCTGCGCTCGTGATCGCCATGCCGACCCGCACCGCCGTCCCGGCGGTCCTCGGCATGCCCTGCTGTTGTCGCTGTCGCTGAACCCCACCCGCGACCCGGCCACCTCCGGAGCCGTTCGCCGGCTCCGTCACCACAGCAGGCAGGAATGCTCTCGAACCCCTCGCCCCTCCGCGGGCGCACCGTCCTCGTCCTCCACGCCCACCCCGACGACGAGGCGATCTTCACCGGCGTGACGATGCGCCGGCTGGCCGACGCCGGGGCGCGGGTCGTGCTGGTCACGGCCACGCTCGGCGAGTTGGGCGAGGTGCACGTGCCGCTGTCGCCCGGCGAGACGATGGCGCAGCGGCGGGTCGCCGAGCTGGAGAACGCGGCGTCCCTGCTGGGCGTGCAACGCCTGGTGCTGCTCGGCGCCCGCGACTCCGGGCTTCCCGGCGCCGCTGACAACGTCCACCCGGACGCCCTCGCCGCGGCCGACCCCGAGCGGGTCGCCCGCCGCGTCGCCGCCCTGATCGACGAGGAGTCCGCCGAGACCCTCGTCCACGACGACGGCCGCGGCATCTACGGACACCCCGACCACCTGGCCGCGCACCGTATCGGCGCGGCGGCCGCCCGGCTGACCGGCGTCGCCGCCTACCAGTCCACCGTCGATCGCGACCACCTGCACGACCGTGTCACCCGGTCGCACCTCATCCATGCCGCCGCCGAGGCGACCGGGTTGCCCTTCGGCGTCCCGTCCTCCGACGTCGCGCTGCGCATCGGCGCGACGGCGGGGGAGCTGGCGGTCAAGCGGGCCGCCATCGCCGTCCACGCCAGCCAGGTCAGCGCCGAGTCGCTCGGCCACGCCGGCTTCGACGAGGCGTACGGCTACGAGTGGTACCTGCGCACCGGCGACGGCCGCGGGGTCCTCGACGAACTCGCCGCCCCCGCCGCCGTCGGCGCCCCTGCCTGAGCCAACCAGCCGCGGCGCTCGGCCTCACGGATCAGGTTCCGGGCGCCCGGGTTGGTCAGGCCGAGCGCTCGCTGAACGCTCGTCACCGTGACGAATGGGTCGCGGAACAGTCGGTCGACCAGCGCAGGCAGTTCGATCGCGACTTGCTGGCCACGGCCTCACGGGCGAGGTACGGCACGACGAGGAGCTCGGGGCCGCGGATGCTACGGCCGAGATCCTGGAGGTGGCCGAGGGCGGCGTCGGCCCCTCCGAGAGAAGCGCTCCATTCCCTATTCGAGTTGGGAAGGAACCCGATCTTCCGAGTCTCGAGTCGTTCCGTTGGAAGGATGCCGAACGGTCAAGACGCCAGCCAGGCGTCGACGCCTTCGAGGAGGACCTTGCGGACGTCCGACGGCGCCGCCGAGCCCTCGATCGAGCCGCGGGCGAGCTCGGCCAGCTCGGCGTCGGAGAAGCCGTGCACATGCCGCGCCGTCTCGTACTGGTCCAGCAGCCGCGACCCGAACAGCAGCGGGTCGTCGGCGCCGAGCGCGACCCTCGCCCCCGCGTCGGCCAGGGTGCGCAGTGGCACGTCCGCGGGCGTCGCGTAGACGCCGAGGCTGACGTTGGAGGCGGGGCAGACCTCGAGGGTGGTCCGCGCGTCGACGATGCGGGCCAGCAGCGCGGGGTCCTCCACCGAGCGGATGCCGTGCCCCAGCCGGTCGGCGTGGAGGTCGTCGAGGCAGGCGCGGGCGCTGCCTGGGCCGCGCAGCTCGCCACCGTGCGGGACGGAGATGAGGTCGGCCCGGACGGCGATGGCGAACGCCGGCGCGAACTCGGCGATGACGCCGCGCCGCTCGTCGTTGGAGAGCCCGAACCCGACCACGCCGCGGCCCGCGTACTGGACGGCGAGCCGGGCCAGCGTGCGGGCGTCGAGCGGGTGCCGGGTCCGGTTCGCCGCGATGACCACGGCGATCCCGACCCCCGTCGACGCCGAGGCGGCACGCGCCGCGTCGAGCACGAGGTCGGTGAACGCGGTGATGCCGCCGAACCGGCCGCCGTAGCCGGACGGGTCGACCTGGATCTCCAGCCAGCCCGACCCCTCGGCCGCCTCGTCCTCGGCCGCCTCGGTGACCAGCCGCCGCACGTCGCGCTCCGCCCGCAGCACCGACCGCGCGAGGTCGTACAGCCGCTGGAACCGGAACCAGCCCTTCTCGTCGGCCGCCGACAGCAGCGGCGGCCAGTCCTCGCGCAGCGAGTCGGGCAGCCGCACGCCGTGCTCGTCGGCGAGGTCGAGGAGCGTCGCGTGCCGCATCGAGCCGGTGAAGTGCAGGTGCAGGTGCGCCTTGGGCAGTGCCCGCAGGTCGCGAAGGGCTGGTCCGGTCACCGCCGCGAACTCAGCCGAGCAGCCGCTGGATGCGCCCGACGCCCTCGGCGAGATCGTCGTCGCCCAGGGCGTACGAGAGCCGCAGGTAGCCGCTCGGGCCGAACGCCTCGCCCGGCACCACCGCGACCTCGGCCTCCTCGAGGATCAGCTCGGCCAGCTCGGCGCTGGTCTTCGGCGTGCGCCCGGCGATGGTGCGGCCGAGCACGTCCTTCACCGAAGGGTAGGCGTAGAACGCGCCCTCGGGCTCGGGGCAGAAGACGCCGTCGATCTCGTTGAGCATCGACACCATGGTGCGGCGGCGGCGGTCGAAGGCGGCCCGCATCTGCTCGACGGCGGAGAGGTCGCCGGAGACGGCGGCCAGCGCGGCCCGCTGCGCGACGTTGGAGACGTTGGACGTGGCGTGCGACTGCAGGTTGCCGGCCGCCTTGATGACGTCCTTCGGGCCGATCATCCAGCCGACCCGCCAGCCCGTCATCGCGTACGTCTTGGCCACGCCGTTGACGACGACGCAGGTGTCGGCCAGCTCGGGCACCTCGACCACGATGGACGAGAACGTGGCGTCACCGTAGACGAGGTGCTCGTAGATCTCGTCGGTGACGACCCACAGGCCGTTGGCGTGCGCCCACCGGCCGATCTCGCGGACCGCCTCGGGGGAGTACACGGCGCCGGTGGGGTTCGACGGCGACACGAACAGCAGCACCTTGGTGCGCGGCGTGCGGGCCGCCTCGAGCTGCTCGACGCTGACGCGGTAGCCGGTGGTCTCGTCGGCCAGCACCTCGACGGGGACGCCGCCGGCCAGCGCGATGGACTCGGGGTACGTGGTCCAGTACGGCGTCGGCAGCAGCACTTCGTCGCCGGGGTCGAGCAGCGCCGCGAAGGTCTCGTAGACGGCCTGCTTGCCGCCGTTGGTGATGAGCACCTGGCTCGGCTCGACCTGGTAGCCGGAGTCGCGCAGCGTCTTCGCCGCGACGGCCTCCTTCAGCTCCGGCAGGCCGCCGGCCGGGGTGTAGCGGTGGTTGCGGGGGTCGCGGCAGGCCTCGACGGCGGCCTCGACGATGTAGTCGGGCGTCGCGAAGTCGGGCTCGCCGGCCCCGAAGCCGATGACCGGCCGGCCCGCCGCCTTGAGCGCCTTCGCCTTCGCATCCACCGCGAGCGTGGCCGACTCGGCGATGGCGGCGATGCGGGCAGAGACGCGGGGGCGGGCGCCGGCGGGCGCAGGCGAGGTCATGCCGTTCATCTTGGCATCACCTCGCTGCGCCGCGCCAAGGGGTTGCGCCGATTGGACGGCGTCAGCGCCGCTTGCCGCTGACGGCGGCGTAGTAGGCGCTGGAGTCGGGCCTGTACAGCAGGTACAGGATGTACGCCGCCAGCGCGATGGTCACCACGTTGATGAGCAGGTTGAGGCCGCCGCCACCGCTCAGCGAGAACAGCGTGAACAGGATGTTCAGACCACCGAGCACGGTGGCGACCACCCGGGCCCACGACTTGCCGGCCTTGTTGGCGTAGGCCATCCACAGCCACAGCGCGGCGCCGAGGAGGCCGACCACGATGCCCACCCCGACGATGAGGTTGGCGGCGGCGTCGACGTCGTCGGCGCTGAGGCTGCTGTCGTTGTCGCGGATCGCGTCGCGGATGGAGTCGCGCGCCAGCAGCGTGAACAGCAGGCCGAGCGCGGACAGGCCGGCGCCGACGTACATGAGGATGGCGGCGCGGCGGATCGACTGCGGCGGCTCGGACGGCGGCGCCGGCTCGCCCCAGGCGGCGGAACCCCCGTCGACCGGCCCGCTCCACGCCGGCGGCCCGCTGGGCGGCGGCGTGGCTCCCCACGGCTGCTCGGGCGGCCGGCCCTGGCCCGACTGCGCGTACGGGTTCTCGTCCTCGCCCGGACCGGATCCCGGCGGAGGGGTGGTGCCACTCATGGTCGTTTCTCCATGTCGTCGGGTGCCTTTCTGGCGCACCCTAGCTGGTCGGAGGGGGTCGACGCAGGAACCAGCGCCGCGAATCGGGCCGGTACAACAGCCAGATCACCGCGACCGCCACCACCGCGATGAGAACGCTCACCACGTTGTAGAGGTCGAACCGGGGCCGCCCGGCGAGTACGGCGACGACCGAGGCCACGTACAGCACGGCGAAGAAGGCCGCGGCCCGCCGGGCCCGCCGGCTGCCGTGAGCGCAGTACCGGGCCACGAGCAGCCAGATCGCCGCCACGACGAACAGGAAGACGACGTACGAGCCGCGGGCGCTGGTGCCGGACGAGGTGTCGAGGGCGTCCTCGTACGCGTCGGGGTCGATCAGCCGCAGCAGGCCGAGCAGGGCCGTCAGGGCGGCGCCGGCGTACATGAGCCACACGGCTCGGACGACGTCGCGGGGTGGGCGCAACTCGGCTGCCGTGCCGCTCATGCCGTTCTCCGTCCCGTCGCGGGCCCGTGTATCGACTCTAGCGGCCCCGCGGCGCCACGGCCGGGCAACGGCGCAGGTCCAGGTCGGTGCTCTGGCCGCGCTCGATCGTCACCTGCTGGCTGTGCACGACCCGGCCGGAGCGGTTGCGGCAGGACACCGTCCAACTCTCCGGCAGCCGCGCGGACTCGTACTGGCTGGGCCGCGGCGACGGCTGGACGTGCCACTCGAACCGGCCGCTCGCCGGCACCGTCAGCGTCGACGAGAGCGCCACCGGGGTCGAGAGGACCGCGCCCGCCATCGGCGAGGAGTCGACGACGACGTCCTTCGAGATCGTCAGCTCGACACCGGCCTTGGCCCGCCCGGTGAGCACCGAGTGCAGCGCCGGGTCCGCGGCGGCGTCCCACGCGATCAGCAGCGCCTCGCGCATGCTGGACCCGGGGTAGCTGCCGGTGCCGAAGTACTGGTCGACGACGTACTCGTACGGCGGGTGGAATCGCGCCAGCCCGTCGTGGCCGGGCGTCATCTCCGTCGTGAACCCGAAGATCCCGGCGGTGTAGTAGGCGTTCTGCTCGGCGACGCCGCTGGCCTCGTAGTAGATCTCCGGCCACGGCCCGGCCGGCCAGTCCAGCGCGGCGCCCAGCTCCTGGGCCAGCGCGTCGTACGCCTCGACGTCGGCCGGCACCGGCTCCAGCGGCGAGCTGGGGGCGCGCAGCAGGCGGCCGTCCGGCGAGTGGTTGTGCACGGCGACGGTGACCTGGTGGGCGGCGGTCAGCTCGGCGATGTTGCGGATCTCCGGCTCGGAGTACGGCGCCTCGCCGTAGTGGTTGCTCGCGGTCTGGCTGCCGCTGGACCCGGGCCCGCCCCAGAACGGCGCGTAGTTGCGGTTGAGGTCGACGCCCCGGTTCGCGTTGACGGGGTCGGCGCACTGCTCGTACGTGGGGACGACGCCGTGCTCCACCCGGCAGTTCTTCCGCTTCTGCTCGTTGACGAGGCTGCGCGACAGCTCGTAGCCGTCCGGGTTCACCACGGGCACCACGATCATCGTCGTGCTGTCCAGCAGCCGGGTGACGCGCTCGTCGGCGCCGTCGTGCTGGAGCACGTCCCACGCGAACTCCAGCGTGACCTCGGCGGTCGGCCACTCGCGCGCGTGGTGCACGCCGGTGGTGAGGAACACCGGCTCACCGGACGGCGCGTGCACGTCGCGGGAGATCTCGACGCCGTACACGGTGCGGCCGAGCAGCGTCGGGTGCGGCAGCGCGAACCGGCGCACGAGGTCCGGGTACGCCGCCTCCAGCGCGGCCAGCTCGGCCTCGATCTCGTCCAGCGTGCGGTACGACACCCGCCCGGTCGGCAGCTCGGACGTCGCCGCCGTGGCCTCCGCCCGCTCCTCGGCGGCGCGGGTCGCCTCCAGCGCAAGCGCGGCCGGCGACCGGTCGTGGTCGACGACGACCGGGTCGAACCCGGCGGCGCGCAGGGCCGCCGCCTCGGCGTCGTCGTAGAGGAACAGCTCGGCGCCGCTCTCGTCGGCGTCGACGACGTCCAGGCCGAGGCCGAGCAGCCGGCGGCGGTCGTCGTCGGTCCCCGCTTCGACGCGGACCACGGTGACCTCCGCGCCGGGCAGAGTGGCGGACGGTGCGGGGCGGCCGGCCGCGACCGGCCCGGCGAAGAGCGCTCCGGCCAGGCCGAGCGCGAGCGCGCCGGCGGCGAGACGGACGGGGACGGTCGCTGTGGCCACGGGCTGCCTCCCGGTCGACGGCAGGTGACATCTCGCTCGAATCGTGATCATTCCGTCGCGCCCGCGCGGAGGTCAAGGAACGGACCGAGGGGTGATCTCGTTATGACCTTCGTGGTGGTGAAGAGCGCTCTCCGCAGCGAGTTCGACCAGGGCGCCCCTCACCCCGTACACTCTCACTCTTGGGTGGTCGCCGGACCCCCAGCCGAAGCGTGCCCGCACATCTTCGGCTGGAACGGTCGGGTCCATTCGAAGGGCAGTAGCTCAATTGGTAGAGCACCGGTCTCCAAAACCGGCGGTTGGGGGTTCAAGTCCCTCCTGCCCTGCGAGGTCGCCACACCCAGCGGCCTGACGTTGTTCCAGAGTCAGCGAGGTAGCACGTGACGGAGACCAGCGGCAAGACCGCTACACCCGAGCGTCCGCGTTCGCCCCGGCGCCGCGGGCCGTTCGCCCGGCTGTCGCTCTGGATCCGCCAGGTCGTGGCCGAGCTGCGGAAGGTCGTCTACCCGACCCGCAAGGAGCTGCTGACATACACGGCCGTCGTGCTCGTCTTCGTGGCGATCATGATCGCCACCGTCTCGCTGCTCGATCTGGGCCTGGGCTGGGCGATGTTCAAGGTCTTCGGCTGATCGATCCCGTGGTCAGCCGCACCCAGGAGGAAGAAGCGCACACCGTGTCCGAGCACGAGTCGACCATCGAGGACGCCGAGACCGAGCAGTCGCCCGCGGGCGAGCCCGGTCCGGCCGAGGCTGCCCCCGAGGCGGAGGCCGCCGAGTCCGGGGAGTCCGGCACGGACGACGCCGACGACGCCACCGGCGCCGACGAGTCCGAGGAGACCGACCCGCTGGCCGAGTTCCGCCGGGTGCTGCGCGCCAAGCCGGGCGAGTGGTTCGTCGTCCAGACCTACTCCGGCATGGAGAACCGGGTCCGGGCCAACCTCGAGAACCGCATCGGCAGCCTCAACATGGAGGACTTCATCTTCGAGATCGAGGTCCCGACCGAAGAGGTCGCCGAGATCAAGAACGGCCAGCGCCGCCTGGTGAAGCGCAACCGCTTCCCCGGCTACGTGCTCGTGCGCATGGACATGACCGACGAGTCGTGGTCCGCGGTCCGCAACACCCCGGCCGTCACCGGGTTCGTCGGGCACGCGCACCAGCCCATCCCGCTGGGCCTCGACGAGGTCGAGCGGTGGCTCGCACCGCAGGTGGCCGAGCAGGCCAAGCCGGCCGAGGAGAAGAAGCAGGTCGAGGTCGTAGACTTCCAGGTCGGCGACTCCGTCATGGTGGTCGACGGGCCGTTCGCCACCCTGCACGCGACCATCAACGAGATCAACGCCGACTCCCAGAAGATCAAGGGACTGGTCGAGATCTTCGGCCGCGAGACCCCCGTCGAGCTCTCGTTCAACCAGATCCAGAAGCTCTGACGGTCCCCGAGCGCGCCGTCCGGTGCGCATGGGACAGCATCACCATCACGACAAGGACCCGAGGAATGCCAGCGAAGAAGAAGGTCGCAGGCCTGATCAAGCTCCAGATCCAGGCCGGCCAGGCGACCCCCGCACCGCCGGTCGGCCCCGCGCTGGGCCAGCACGGCGTCAACATCATGGAGTTCTGCAAGGCGTACAACGCGGCCACCGAGTCGCAGCGCGGCAACGTCATCCCGGTGGAGATCACGGTCTACGAGGACCGCACCTTCACCTTCGTCACGAAGACGCCGCCGGCCGCCAAGCTGATCCTCAAGGCCGCGGGCATCGACAAGGGCTCCGGCGAGCCGCACCGCGTGAAGGTCGCGTCGATCAGCCGCGAGCAGCTGCGGGCCATCGCCGAGCAGAAGATGCCCGACCTCAACGCCAACGACGTCGAGGCCGCCGAGAAGATCATCGCGGGCACCGCCCGTCAGATGGGCGTCACGGTCGCCGACTGAACCGCCGGCCGGGCAGACCGGCCGGCCAGTGGGAGGGTCCCAGCGCTGGGCCCGCACCACGACTCCAGGAACCACGAGGAGAAGACATGAAGCGCAGCAAGTCCTACCGCGCCGCGGCCGAGAAGATCGACCGCGACCGCCTGTACAACCCCGCCGAGGCCGTCAAGCTGGCCCGCGAGACGTCGACCACCAAGTACGACTCCACCGTCGAGGTCGCGCTGCGGCTGGGCGTCGACCCCCGCAAGGCGGACCAGATGGTCCGCGGCACCGTCAACCTCCCGCACGGCACCGGCAAGACCGCTCGGGTCCTGGTCTTCGCCGTCGGTCCGAAGGCCGAGGAGGCCAAGGCGGCGGGTGCTGACATCGTCGGCGGCGACGAGCTGGTCGAGGAGGTCCAGGGCGGCCGGCTCGACTTCGACGCCGTGGTCGCCACGCCCGACCTCATGGGCAAGGTCGGCCGGCTGGGCCGGGTGCTCGGCCCGCGCGGCCTGATGCCGAACCCCAAGACCGGCACCGTCACCATGGACGTCGAGAAGGCCGTGTCCGACATCAAGGGCGGCAAGATCGAGTTCCGGGTCGACCGCCACGCCAACCTGCACTTCATCATCGGCAAGACGTCGTTCACCGAGCAGGCACTCGCCGACAACTACGCTGCCGCGCTCGACGAGGTCAACCGGCTCAAGCCGTCGGCGTCGAAGGGCCGCTACATCCGCAAGGCGACGCTCACCACGACCATGGGCCCGAGCATTCCGCTCGACCCGTCGAAGGTCCGTGCGGCGGAGTCCGCCGACGCATGAGCTCGAATCGGTGAGCCGTTGCTGACGGCTCACCGCCCGCCGACCGCCGCGAGCCAGTCCGCTGGCTCGCGGCGGTCGTGCTGTCCTGTCCGTGCCGGCGTCGGGACGTGGTACCGGTGACGCAGCTGCTCGACCGTGGCGCGTCCGCCCGCCGCGGGCTGCCGTCGGTGCGGCAGATCCCGGTGCTCGGCCGGTTCCTGGTCTGGCTGCGGCCCGACTACGGCGGCCTGATCGGCGCCGTCTGCTTCTTCTGCTGGTCGCTGACGCCGACGCTGCTGCCACGTGTGTGGGTCTACCAAGCGATGGTGAGCGGACTGACGGCGACCATCGGCTACGCGCTCGGCGTGCTGATCGCCTGGGTGGTCCGGCTCGTCGTGCGCCGGGCGCGGCCGCAGTTGCTGGCGCCGTCCGCTCGGACCCGGCTGATCGCCTGGTGGGGCCTGGCAGGCGTGTCGGCCGCGGCGATCGCCTGGTACCTCGCCGACAACGCCGCCTGGCAGACCGAACTGCGCGCCCTGATGGACGTCGAGAGCCCGGGGCCCAACCACTACCTGCTGATCCTGCTGGTCGCCGGCGCCATCTTCGTGGTGTTCCTGGCGCTGGCCCGGCTCCTGCGCGGCGCGTCGCGGCGGCTGCGCCGGTTCTTCGGCCGGTGGGTGCCGCCTCAGGTCGCGCTGGTCGCGTCGGTGCTGTGCGTCGGCGGGGTGGCGTTCTGGTCGTGGACCGGGCTGCTCTACCCGACGCTGCTGGGCGTGGCCAACGACGCGTTCGCGGCGGTCAACATGGAGACCGAGGCCGGCAACAACGCGCCCGGCTCCGCGACGCACTCCGGCGGCCCCGGCTCGCTGGTGACGTGGGACTCGCTCGGCCGCAAGGGCCGCGAGTTCGTGTCGTCCGGGCCGACGGTGGACGACCTGACGCAGTTCAGCGGCCGGCCGGCGCTCGACCCGGTCCGGGCCTACGTCGGCATGGACTCCGCCGAGACGCCGGCCGGGCTGGCGTCGCTGGCCGTGCGTGAGCTGGAGCGGGCCGGCGGCTTCGACCGTGAGGTCCTCGTGGTGGTGACGACGACCGGCACTGGCTGGGTCGACGGCGCCGCGGCCGATGCGCTGGAGTACCTCTACAACGGCGACTCCGCCATCGTCGCGATGCAGTACTCCTACCTGCCGAGCTGGATCTCGTTCGTCGCCGACCAGGAGCAGGTCCGCATCGCCGGCCAGGCGCTGTTCGAGGCCGTCCACGAGGCGTGGCTGGAGCGTCCGCCGTCGCAGCGGCCGAAGTTGCTCGTGTACGGCGAGAGCCTCGGCGCCATGGGCAGCGCGTCCGCGTTCGACTCGCTGGACGACCTGCGCTCGAAGGTCGACGGCGCGCTCTGGGTCGGCTCGCCCAGCCGGCACGGGCTGCGCACGGAGCTGACGGCCGAGCGCGACGCCGGCTCGCCGGCCCGGCTGCCCGTCGTCGACGGCGGTCGCGAGGTGAAGTTCTGGGGCGGCTGGCAGGAGCCGATGGACCTCACCTTCGACGACGGCCCGCCGGTGCTGTTCCTGCAGCACGCCTCCGATCCCGTGACGCTGTGGTCGTGGGACCTGATGTTCGAGCGGCCGGAGTGGATCGACGAAGAGCACGGGCCCGACGTCCTGCCCACCCTCGACTGGTATCCGTTCGTCACGTTCTGGCAGGTCACTGCCGATATGGCGCTGTCGGCGACGGTCCCGGCCGGGCACGGGCACAACTACGGCGGCGAGCTGGTCGACGCCTGGCTGGCGGTCGCGCCGCCGGACGACTGGCCGGCCGGGCGCACCGACGAGCTGCGCGACATGGTGCACTCGTTCCAGGACCAGAAGACCGGCCCGTTCGGCTGATTTGGCGACGGCGCCCCGGTGCCCGTACCATGGACGCTGCCAAAGACCGCCGGTCTCACGTTCGCTCGTCGAGCGTGACGAAGGACCCACAGCCATGTGGGCGGCCCGCGCAGGTGAGAGACGAATGTCGCGCCGTCGGTGTTGCCGCCGGTCTTCTTCGCCCCGTGCCTGCGCCGGGGCGTTCTTCATGTCTGCGGGTCTCCTCCGGCACCACCATCTGGAGAAGGAGCCCCATGGCGAGGCCTGACAAGGCAGCCGCGGTCGCCGAGCTCGCGGACGAGTTCCGTGCCAGCAACGCGGTCGTGCTGACCGAGTACCGCGGCCTCACCGTCAAGCAGCTGACGGAACTGCGTCGGTCGCTCGGTGGGAACGCGTCCTACGCCGTGGTGAAGAACACGCTGACCAAGATCGCGGCGAAGGAAGCCGGGGTCTCGGGGCTCGACGACTACCTCTCCGGCCCGTCGGCCATCGCCTTCGTCAAGGGCGACCCGGTCGAGGCCGCGAAGGGTCTGCGTGACTTCGCCAAGGCGAACCCCGTCCTCGTGGTGAAGGGTGGCCTGCTCGACGGGGCGCCGCTCACCGGCGAGGAGATCACGAAGCTCGCCGACCTCGAGTCGCGCGACGTCCTGCTGGCCAAGCTGGCCGGTGCGATGAAGGCTTCGCTGCAGAACGCGGTGTCGCTGTTCAACGCGCCGCTGGCGCAGACCGCTCGCGTCGTCGAGGCGCTGCGGCAGAAGGTCGAAGCCGAGGCGCCTGCCGCCGAGGCACCCGCCGCCGAGGCCGCCGACGCGGCCGAGCCGGCGGAGCAGAACGAGGGCTGAACGCCCGGGGGTCGTCCCACGGCCCCGAGCCCGTACGACAACCCGGCATTCAGCCGAACAGAGAAAGGAACCGCCACCATGGCGAAGCTCAACAGCGACGAGCTGCTCGACGCGTTCAAGGAGATGACTCTGATCGAGCTCTCCGAGTTCGTGAAGAAGTTCGAGGAGACCTTCGAGGTCACCGCGGCCGCCCCGGTCGCCGTCGCCGCCGCTACCGGTCCCGCTGGTCCCGCCGGCGCCGCCCCGGCCGAGGAGGAGAAGGACGAGTTCGACGTCGTCCTCGAGTCGGCCGGCGACAAGAAGATCCAGGTCATCAAGGAGGTCCGCGCGCTGACGTCGCTCGGCCTCAAGGAGGCCAAGGACCTCGTCGAGGCCGCGCCGAAGCCGCTGCTGGAGAAGGTCAACAAGGAGGCCGCGGACAAGGCCAAGGAGGCCCTCGAGGCCGCCGGCGCCACCGTCTCCGTCAAGTGAGTCGCTGACCCGCTGACAGCCTGCGGGCCCGGTACCCCCTTCGCGGGGTGCCGGGCCCGTTCGCGTTGCCGGCGCCGTGGGCCGGTGGCTCGGCACCCGTCCAGAAACTGGGAATCGACGCCACTCCGTTCGCCGTCAGCGAAATTTCCGGCTTCCGCGCCGATCCGCACGACCAGGGCATCCAGCCGCGCCGACCGGCTCCAGACCCCCGGCGCGCCACTGGATCGTACGTTCGGATGAGTCACCGATCGGCCGCTGAGCACGGCGAATGCGGCATTTCAGGTGCCACATCGGGGACAAGCGGGGCTTCGGTGCTTGACGTGGGGCGGCTACGGACGAGATGCTGATCGGGCAGTGGGGTGGGGGATGCGAGACAGAAGGAAGCGCGGAGTGGCTGACCACTCGACAGCAGTGTGCCCATTGGGTTAGACTGCAGCTTTGCGCTGCCCTTCGCCGATGCTGCCCGCTTGGGTTGAGGACTGCGCGTGCATTCCGACCGTGTGCCCTCGGAAGGACCCCTGTTGGCCGTCACGCCCACCACCACTGCTGGCCCCAATGTCTCGCGTCGTATCTCTTTTGCCAAGATTCGCGAACCTCTTGACGTCCCGAACCTGCTCGCCCTCCAGATAGACAGCTTCGACTGGCTGCTCGGCAACGAGCGCTGGCAGGCGCGTGTCGCCGCCGCCGAGGCCGAGGGGCGTACCGACGTCAACACCACCTCGGGCCTGCAGGAGATCCTCGACGAGATCAGTCCCATCGAGGACTTCTCGGCGACGATGTCGCTGTCGTTCTCGAACCCCCGGTTCGAGGACCCGAAGAACAGCATCGACGAGTGCAAGATGCGCGACTTCACGTACTCCGCGCCGCTGTTCGTCACCGCCGAGTTCATCAACAACGAGACCGGCGAGATCAAGTCCCAGACCGTGTTCATGGGCGACTTCCCGCTCATGACCCCGAAGGGGACGTTCATCGTCAACGGCACCGAGCGCGTCGTCGTGTCGCAGCTGGTGCGGTCGCCGGGCCTGTACTTCGAGCGCTCGCTCGACAAGACGTCCGACAAGGACATCTACACCGCCAAGGTCATCCCGTCGCGGGGCGCCTGGCTCGAGTTCGAGATCGACAAGCGCGACATGGTCGGCGTCCGCCTCGACCGCAAGCGCAAGCAGAACGTCACGGTGCTGCTCAAGGCCATGGGCTGGACGAACGAGCAGATCCTCGAGGAGTTCGGCGACTACGAGTCGATGCGCGCCACCCTGGAGAAGGACCACACCACCACCCAGGACGAAGCGCTGCTCGACATCTACCGGAAGATGCGTCCGGGCGAGCCGCCCACGCGCGAGGCCGCTCAGCAGCTGCTCGAGAACGCCTACTTCAACCCGAAGCGCTACGACCTCGCCCGCGTCGGCCGGTACAAGCTGGGCAAGAAGCTCGGCGTCGACCTCGCGCTCGACCAGAGCACGCTGACCATGGACGACATCGTCGGCACGCTGCGCTACCTCGTGCGGCTGCACGCCAACGAGACGGAGCTGACGACCGGCGACACCACGGTGCCGGTCGAGGTCGACGACATCGACCACTTCGGCAACCGCCGCATCCGCACGGTCGGCGAGCTCATCCAGAACCAGGTCCGCACCGGTCTGTCGCGCATGGAGCGCGTCGTCCGCGAGCGCATGACCACGCAGGACGTCGAGGCCATCACGCCGCAGACGCTGATCAACATCCGTCCGGTCGTGGCCGCGATCAAGGAGTTCTTCGGAACGTCCCAGCTGTCGCAGTTCATGGACCAGACCAACCCGCTGGCCGGGCTGACGCACAAGCGCCGGCTCAACGCGCTGGGTCCGGGTGGTCTGTCCCGCGAGCGGGCCGGCATGGAGGTCCGCGACGTCCACCCGTCGCACTACGGCCGCATGTGTCCCATCGAGACCCCTGAAGGCCCGAACATCGGCCTCATCGGCTCGCTGGCCACATACGGGCGCATCAACCCGTTCGGCTTCATCGAGACGCCGTACCGCCGGGTCATCGACGGCCAGGTCACCGACGACATCGAGTACCTGAGCGCCGACGAGGAGGACCGCCGGGTCATCGCGCAGGCCAACGCGCCGCTGACCGACGACAGCCGGTTCGCCGAAGACAAGGTGCTGGTGCGCAAGCGCGGCGGCGAGATCGAGACCGTGCCGGGCGCCGAGGTCGACTACATGGACGTCTCGCCGCGGCAGATGGTGTCCGTGGCCACCGCCATGATCCCGTTCCTCGAGCACGACGACGCCAACCGCGCGCTCATGGGCTCGAACATGCAGCGCCAGGCCGTGCCGCTGCTCCGCTCCGAGTCGCCGCTGGTCGGCACCGGCATGGAGTCGCACGCGGCCGAGGACGCCGGCGACGTCATCCTGGCCGAGAAGAGCGGTGTGGTCACCGAGCTGTCGGCCGACTACATCACCGTCATGGCCGACGACGGCACCTACCAGACCTACCAGCTGGCCAAGTTCCGCCGCTCCAACGCCGGGTCGTGCATCAACCAGCGCCCCGTCGTCGACGAAGGGCAGCGCATCGAGGCCGGCCAGGTCATCGCCGACGGCCCGTCCACCGAGCTCGGTGAGATGGCGCTGGGCAAGAACCTGCTGGTCGCGTTCATGTCGTGGGAGGGCCACAACTACGAGGACGCCATCGTCATCTCGCAGCGGCTCATCCAGGACGACGTCCTCACCTCGATCAAGATCGAGGAGCACGAGGTCGACGCCCGCGACACCAAGCTGGGCCCCGAGGAGATCACGCGGGACATCCCGAACGTCTCCGACGAGGTACTGGCCGACCTCGACGAGCGCGGCATCATCCGCATCGGCGCCGAGGTCACCAACGGCGACATCCTGGTCGGCAAGGTCACCCCGAAGGGCGAGACCGAGCTGACCCCGGAGGAGCGGCTGCTCCGCGCGATCTTCGGTGAGAAGGCGCGCGAGGTCCGCGACACCTCGCTGAAGGTGCCCCACGGCGAGTCCGGCAAGGTCATCGGCGTCCGGGTGTTCGACCGCGACGAGGGCGACGAGCTCCCGCCGGGCGTCAACCAGCTGGTCCGCGTCTACATCGCTCAGATGCGCAAGATCCAGGACGGCGACAAGCTCGCCGGCCGCCACGGCAACAAGGGCGTCATCGCCAAGATCCTCCCGGTCGAGGACATGCCGTTCCTCGAGGACGGCACCCCGGTCGACATGGTGCTGAACCCGCTGGGCGTCCCGAGCCGCATGAACCTCGGCCAGGTCATGGAGACCCACCTCGGGTGGGTGGCCAAGACCGGCTGGCAGGTCGAGGGCGACGACGAGGAGTGGAAGACGCGGCTGCGCGGCATCGGCGCCGCCGAGGCGCCGGCCGACACCAAGGTCGCCACGCCGGTCTTCGACGGTGCGCGCGAGGACGAGATCGCCGGCCTGCTCGGGTCGACGCTCAAGACCCGCGACGGCGTCCGCCTGGTGGGTGGCGACGGCAAGGCCCAGCTGTTCGACGGCCGGTCCGGTGAGCCGTTCCCGAAGCCGGTGGCGGTGGGCTACATGTACATCCTGAAGCTCAACCACCACGTCGACGACAAGATCCACGCCCGGTCGACCGGTCCGTACTCGATGGTCACCCAGCAGCCGCTGGGTGGTAAGGCGCAGTTCGGCGGCCAGCGTTTCGGCGAGATGGAGGTCTGGGCACTCCAGGCCTACGGCGCCGCGTACGCGCTGCAGGAGCTGCTCACCATCAAGTCCGACGACGTCCCCGGCCGGGTCAAGGTCTACGAGGCCATCGTCAAGGGCGAGAACATCCCCGAGTCGGGTATCCCCGAGTCGTTCAAGGTGCTGTTCAAGGAGATGCAGGCGTTGTGCCTCAACGTCGAAGTGCTCTCCAGTGACGGATCGCAGATCGAGATGCGGGAGACCGACGAAGACGTCTTCCGCGCGGCCGAAGAACTCGGAATCGACCTGTCCCGGCGCGAGCCGAGCAGCGTCGAAGAGGTCTGACGGTGGTGGGAGGCCGGTCCGCTGAGCCGGCCTCCCATTTCCGCCAGCCACCACAGACCTGAAACATCTGAGCGAGAGAAGGACACACGTGCTCGACGTCAATTTCTTCGACGAGCTACGCATCGGCCTCGCGACCGCCGACAACATCCGTGAGTGGTCGCACGGCGAGGTCAAGAAGCCTGAGACCATCAACTACCGCACGCTCAAGCCGGAGAAGGACGGGCTCTTCTGCGAGAAGATCTTCGGCCCCACCCGCGACTGGGAGTGCTACTGCGGCAAGTACAAGCGCGTCCGCTTCAAGGGCATCATCTGTGAGCGCTGTGGCGTCGAGGTCACGCGCGCCAAGGTGCGCCGCGAGCGGATGGGCCACATCGAGCTGGCCGCCCCCGTCACGCACATCTGGTACTTCAAGGGTGTGCCGTCGCGGCTGGGCTACCTGCTCGACCTCGCCCCGAAGGACCTCGAGAAGGTCATCTACTTCGCCGCCTACATGATCACCTGGGTCGACGAGGAGGCGCGCCACCGCGACCTCTCCTCGCTCGAGGGCCAGATCGACGTCGAGCGCAAGCAGGTCGAGCAGCGCCGCGACGCCGACATCGAGACCCGCGCGAAGAAGCTCGAGGCCGACCTCGCCGAGCTCGAGGCCGAGGGCGCCAAGGGCGACGCTCGCCGCAAGGTCAAGGAGTCGGCCGAGCGCGAGATGAGCCAGCTGCGCAAGCGCGCCGACGCCGAGATCGACCGCCTGAACGCGGTCTGGGACCGCTTCCGCAACCTCAAGGTCCAGGACCTCGAGGGCGACGAGCTGCTGTACCGCGAGATGCGCGACCGCTTCGGTCAGTACTTCCGCGGCGGCATGGGCGCGCAGGCCATCAAGGAGCGCATCGACGGCTTCGACCTCGAGGCCGAGGCCGAGAAGCTGCGCGACCTCATCCGCACCGGCAAGGGCCAGAAGAAGACCCGTGCGCTGAAGCGGCTCAAGGTCGTCTCGCCGTTCCTGACGACGAAGAACGACCCCCGCGGCATGGTGCTCGACGCCGTCCCGGTCATCCCGCCGGACCTGCGCCCGATGGTGCAGCTCGACGGTGGCCGGTTCGCGACCAGCGACCTCAACGACCTCTACCGTCGCGTCATCAACCGGAACAACCGCCTCAAGCGGCTGCTCGACCTCGGCGCGCCGGAGATCATCGTCAACAACGAGAAGCGGATGCTCCAGGAGTCCGTGGACGCGCTGTTCGACAACGGCCGCCGCGGCCGTCCCGTCACGGGTCCCGGCAATCGCCCGCTCAAGTCGATCTCCGACATGCTCAAGGGCAAGCAGGGCCGGTTCCGGCAGAACCTGCTGGGTAAGCGCGTCGACTACTCCGGCCGTTCGGTCATCGTCGTCGGCCCGCAGCTGAAGCTGCACCAGTGCGGCCTGCCGAAGGGCATGGCGATCGAGCTGTTCAAGCCGTTCGTCATGAAGCGGCTGGTCGACCTCTCGCACGCGCAGAACATCAAGAGCGCGAAGCGCATGGTCGAGCGCGCCCGCCCGGTCGTCTGGGACGTCCTCGAGGAGGTCATCGCCGAGCACCCGGTGCTGCTGAACCGGGCGCCGACGCTGCACCGTCTCGGCATCCAGGCGTTCGAGCCGCAGCTGATCGAGGGCAAGGCCATCCAGATCCACCCGCTCGTCTGCACGGCGTTCAACGCCGACTTCGACGGCGACCAGATGGCCGTGCACCTGCCGCTGTCCGCGGAGGCGCAGGCCGAGGCCCGCGTCCTCATGCTGTCCAGCAACAACATCCTCAAGCCGGCCGACGGCCGGCCGGTCACCATGCCGACGCAGGACATGGTGCTGGGCATCTACTTCCTGACCTCCGACCGGCCCGAGCAGGCCGGCGAGGGCCGGGCGTTCTCGTCCGTCGCCGAGGGCATCGCCGCGTTCGACCGCGGTGAGCTGTCGCTGCAGGCGCCCATCACCATCCGGGTGAACGACGTCGTGCCGCCGGCCGGCTACGAGACCCCGGAGGACTGGGAGGCGGGCCAGCCGCTGACGCTGCGCACCACCCTGGGCCGGGCGCTGTTCAACGAGGCGCTGCCGCTCGACTACCCGTTCGTCGACGCCGTCGTGGACAAGAAGCGCCTCGGCAGCATCGTCAACGACCTCGCCGAGCGGTACCCGAAGATCCAGGTGGCCGCCACGCTCGACGCGCTGAAGGAGATCGGCTTCCACTGGGCCACCCGGTCCGGCGTCACCGTCTCGTTCGACGACGTCGTGCCGCCGCCCACGAAGGCCTCCATCCTGGAGGGCTTCGAGTCGAAGGCCGAGAAGGTCGAGCGCAACTTCGCCCGCGGTGTCATCTCCGACGGTGAGCGGCGTGAGGAGCTCATCGACATCTGGACCGACGCCACCAACGCGGTCGACGTCGCCATGCGCGCGTCGTTCGCGTCGGAGAACGCCATCAACATCATGGTCACCTCCGGTGCCCGTGGTAACTGGATGCAGATCCGCCAGCTGGCGGGTATGCGCGGCCTGGTCGCCAACCCGAAGGGTGAGACCATCCCGCGGCCGATCAAGGCGAGCTTCCGCGAGGGCCTGTCCGTCGTCGAGTTCTTCATCTCGACGCACGGCGCCCGGAAGGGTCTGGCCGACACCGCGCTGCGGACCGCCGACTCCGGTTACCTGACCCGTCGTCTGGTCGACGTCTCTCAGGACGTCATCATCCGCGAGGTCGACTGCGGCACCGAGCGTGGTCTGTCGCTGCCCATCGCCAGCACCGGCGCCGACGGCCGGCTGGTCGTCGACGAGCACGTCGAGACCTCGGTCTACGCGCGCTCGCTGTCCGAGGACGTCGTGTCGCCCGACGGCACGAAGGTGGCCTCGGCCGGCGACGACCTCGGCGATGTCGAGATCGGCCGCCTGGTGGCCGCGGGCGTCGAGAACGTCCGCGTTCGCAGCGTCCTGACCTGCGAGAGCAAGACCGGCGTCTGCGCCATGTGCTACGGCCGGTCGCTGGCCTCGGGCAAGCTCGTCGACGTCGGCGAGGCGGTCGGCATCATCGCCGCCCAGTCCATCGGCGAGCCCGGCACCCAGCTGACCATGCGGACGTTCCACACCGGCGGTGTCGCGGGTGAGGACATCACGCACGGTCTGCCGCGTGTGGTCGAGCTGTTCGAGGCGCGCGCCCCGAAGGGCAAGGCTCCGCTCGCGGAGTCGTCCGGCCGGGTCCGCATCGAAGAGGACGCCAAGGGCGCCCACGCGGTCATCGTCCCCGACGACGGCGGCGAGGAGCAGTCGTTCCCGCTGTCGCGGCGTGTGTTCGAGTGGACCAACCGGCGCGCCCCGGGCATCGCCCAGTGGCGTGTGCAGGAGGCCGACCGCGTCGACGTCGGTGAGCTGCTGCACTCCGGTACGGCCGACCCGCACGACGTGCTGCGGGTCCAGGGCCAGCGGGCGGTCCAGGTCTTCCTGACCGACCAGGTCCAGGAGGTCTACCGGTCGCAGGGTGTGTCGATCCACGACAAGCACATCGAGATCATCGTGCGGCAGATGCTGCGCCGGATCACCGTGCTCGAGAGCGGCACCACCGACCTCCTCCCTGGCGAGCTGGTCGAGCGGTCGCGGTTCGAGGAGGAGAACCGGCGTGCGGTCGCCGAGGGCGGTCAGCCGGCCTCGGGTCGTCCGCAGCTGATGGGCATCACCAAGGCGTCGCTGGCCACCGACTCGTGGCTGTCGGCGGCGTCGTTCCAGGAGACCACGCGGGTGCTCACGGAGGCGGCCATCAACGCCAAGTCCGACCCGCTGATCGGCCTGAAGGAGAACGTCATCCTCGGCAAGTTGATCCCGGCCGGTACGGGTCTGCCCCGCTACCGCAACCTGCGGGTCGAGCCGACCGAGGAGGCCAAGGCGGCCATGTACTCCATGGTCGACTATGGCGCCGACTACTCCGACTACGAGTTCGGCCAGGGGTCCGGCGAGGCCGTGCGCCTGGAGGACTACGACTTCGGCTCGTACAACTGAGCCGGCGTCTCTGATCGACGGCGCCGTCACCCTTCGCGGGTGGCGGCGCCGTCGTCATTCCTCGACGATCTCGAAGCCGTCGTGGCCGGCGGCCTTCTCCGGCGCGATGCCGTCGAGCGCTTGGTCGTCCTCGTCGTCCCGGGCCGCCGCCCGGGCGTAGGCGGCCTTCTCGGCGTCGCTCAACTGGTCGTAGACGGTGCGGTCGAAGCGCATGACGTGACCTCCTCGATCAGGAAGCTCCAGCACTCGCGCCGATGGTCCCACGACCGGTCGACGACGCGGAACCGCGTGCCGGGCGGGTACAGCACCTCGGCCTCGTGCGGGAACGACGACAGCGCCCGGATGTCGGCGCCGCTGTGCCCGACGACGGTGATGAACGCGTTGCCGCCGCCCCGGAACGCGTCGGCCACCGACCGGCTGGCCGACGCACTGGCGAACCCCCGATCCGCCACGACGACGCCCGGCCGCCATCGCCGCAACTGCGCCGCCGGCAGCGACGTGCCGCGGTAGGCGAGGCCCGTGAACCGGGGCAGCGCCGCCACCCCCGCCACCGCGTCGTCGACCAACTGCCACAACGCCGCCCGCCGTTTCTTCGGAACGTCGGTGTGGTGGCGGAGGTAAGCGTTCAGCTCGCCGGCCCCTTCGACGGTCGTGTAGTAGTGCAGAGCGCGGCGTTGCGCGGACGTCAGCCGCTCGAGCGCCTGCCACTCCGGCGCCGGTGCCGGGGCCGCTGCCGGGTCGGTGGCCGGCGTTGTGGCCGGTGCCGGGACGGGGTTCGTGGCTTGGGTGGTTGCCGGGGCCGCTGCCGGCGTTGTTGCCCGTGCCGATGCGGCAGCCGAGGTCGTTGCGCGCGCCGTTGCCGGGTCGGTGGCCGGTGCCGGGACGGGGGTCGTGGCCGGGGTGGATGCCCGGATCGGGGCCGTGGCCGGCGTCGTCGCTGGAGTCGGTGCCGTGGCCTGGGCCGGGACCGGGGCGCGAGTCGTCACCTGCGTCGGCGTCGTGACTGTGGCCGGGGCCGTTGCTGGGGCGCGGGCCGTCACCTGGGCCGGCGCGGGTGCGGCCGTCGGCGTCGAGGCGGTCGTCGGCGTCGTTGCCGGAGCCGCCACCTGGGCCGGGACCGGAGCCGGTGTGGCCGTCGGCGCGGGCACGGGGCGCAGTAGCTCGCCGGCCTCGTCGGCCGCGGAATGGGCGGCCAGTGTCAGCGCCTCGGTGGCGGCCGCGAGCGCCTGTCGCATGGCCGCGGCGGCGTCGCGGAGCGCGTGCTGCTCGGACGGTGACAGCGCCGGCCCGGCCCGCCGCTCGACGACGCGGACGTGCGAGAGCACCGCCGCGGCGAGCACGCCGGTGGCGTCGTGAACCGCGCCGGGCAGCTGCGCCAACCGGCGGGCGGCGGACCGGACGGGTCGCGCGGAGGACGAGAGGACCACACTTCCTATGGGTCGTTCGCGGACCCCGAATGTGACAGCGTCCCCGAGATCGATCTCGTTCTGCCTCGGAACGCGGTTCAACGCCGCCGGGTGTCGGTGCCCGCCCGTAGGGTGGGACTCCCTCCCAGCCGGGCGGGCCATGTCCACGCCGCCGTCAGAATCCACGTCGTCGTCAGAAGGAGCAGCCGATGACCGAGCCGACCGTCGCCCTGCTCCGCGACGCCGGGTTGCTCGACGGCGAGGGGGACGACTGGTACCGCGAGTGGATCCGCTGGACCCTCGCGGCCGGCCACACCCCGCCCGAGGTCGTCGACATCGCGCGCGACGAACATGTGACGGCGGCGACGTTCGCCCCGCTGGCCGGCCGCACCGTCTGGCGCGGCCCCGACGACCGCCCGTACGTCCTCATCGACGACGCGCGGCGGGCGGGCGAACTGGCCCGGCTCACCGAACTGCTCAACGGCGGGCGGCCGAGCCGCAGCGAGCCACGCCGCCGCCGCAACCGCTGGTCCTACACCGGGCTGTTCGGCCTCAACCGCGGCGACGCCGGCACCGCGGTGAAGCGCGGCGCCCTGGTCGCGACGCCCGAGGGGACGATGATGACGGCGGCCGGTCGCCGTGCCCTGCGCGCCGTCCCCAACCCGGTCGACTGGTTCTCCGCCCGCGGCGGCACCACGTGGGGCGAGATCTACGTCGTCAACGGCTCGTTCGACGACCCCGCCGACGTGCTGCGCACGGCCATCGAGTCGGGCCGGCGCCCGCCCGGGTCCGGCGCGCCCAGCCTCGCCCGGCTGCTGCGGCACGAACGGGTGCACTCCGAGCAGTGGGCGCGGTACGGCTACGGGCGGTTCATCTGGGAGTACGTCATCAGGCACGATCCGCGAAAGCCGTGCGAGCATCCGCTCGAACGCGAGGCCGGCCTCGCCGACGGCGGCTATCGCTGCTGACGGTGCCCTGCCCGCCGACGCTGCTGGGACCTCGACGGCGGACCCGGCGGCCGGGCGGTGGGCGGCACCGCTAAGGTGGTGGTCGTCGCGCCGCCCATGAACCGAGGCACACCGGCCCGGGAGGCGGAGGCGCCACCGCACCGGGCCATGACCACTCGCGAACGCGGACGTCGAAGGTGGGGCGCCATCAACCGGCCGCTCCGGCGTGGGGCCGTGACGCGGGCGAGACCAGTGCGTTATCGTCGGTAGACGTCTTCCCGTCGAGCCGCGGCATCACTTTGACCTGGGCACCCTCGACCGGGTAACCTCAGTCTTCGTGCCTGGACTGCTCCGGGCAATCCGGCGCGCCCGGCCGCGGTGTCGGCGCATACCGGACAGATCAACGGACCACCTCGATCGGGAGCCTGATCGTGCGGCGTGGGACCGGGCCGACACGCCCGACCGCGGGGGTCGCCGTGAGGCGCCTTCCACCTGCGCAGACGCCAGGCGAGCGACCGGTGTGATCCCCGGAAACCAGACCAGTCGAGGCAGTTCGACGAGCAGAGGACACGGAGACGTAGTGCCTACGATCCAGCAGTTGGTCCGCAAGGGCCGCCAGGACAAGGTCGCCAAGAACAAGACCCCGGCGCTCAAGGGCAGCCCGCAGCGTCGCGGCGTGTGCACGCGCGTGTACACCACGACGCCGAAGAAGCCGAACTCGGCGCTTCGGAAGGTCGCCCGTGTCAAGCTGACCAGCCAGATCGAGGTCACCGCGTACATCCCCGGTGTCGGTCACAACCTGCAGGAGCACTCCATGGTGCTCGTGCGCGGTGGCCGTGTGAAGGACCTCCCGGGTGTCCGGTACAAGATCATCCGCGGTTCGCTCGACACCCAGGGCGTCAAGAACCGCAAGCAGGCGCGCAGCCGCTACGGCGCGAAGAAGGAGAAGAGCTGATGCCCCGCAAGGGTCCTGCCCCCAAGCGGCCTGTCGTGGTCGACCCCGTCTACGGGTCGCCGCTGGTCACTCAGCTGGTCAACAAGGTGCTCGAGGACGGCAAGAAGTCCATCGCCGAGGGCATCGTGCACGGCGCCCTCGAGGGCTGCCGCGAGAAGACCGGCACCGACCCCGTCGTCACGCTCAAGCGCGCGCTCGACAACGTCAAGCCGACCCTCGAGGTCCGCAGCCGCCGCGTCGGTGGCGCGACCTACCAGGTGCCCATCGAGGTGCGCGCCGGCCGCAGCACCACGCTGGCGCTGCGCTGGCTGGTCAGCTACTCCCGCGCCCGTCGTGAGAAGACCATGACGGAGCGTCTGATGAACGAGATCCTCGACGCCTCCAACGGCCTCGGCGCCAGTGTGAAGCGTCGCGAGGACACCCACAAGATGGCCGAGTCGAACAAGGCCTTCGCGCACTACCGCTGGTAGTCGCTGGCGCCGAGTCGACGAGACCGCATATCAGGAAGCGAACGCACGCACATGGCGACCGACCTCCGCAAGCTCGATCTGGCCAGGGTCCGCAACATCGGCATCATGGCCCACATCGACGCCGGCAAGACCACCACCACTGAGCGGATCCTGTACTACACCGGGATCAACTACAAGATCGGTGAGGTCCACGATGGCGCAGCCACCATGGACTGGATGGAGCAGGAGCAGGAACGCGGCATCACGATCACGTCGGCCGCGACGACCTGTGAGTGGGACGACCACACCATCAACATCATCGACACGCCCGGCCACGTCGACTTCACCGTCGAGGTCGAGCGGTCGCTGCGCGTCCTCGACGGCGCGGTGGCCGTGTTCGACGGCGTCGCCGGCGTCGAGCCGCAGTCGGAGACCGTCTGGCATCAGGCCAACAAGTACGGTGTCCCGCGCATCTGCTTCGTGAACAAGCTCGACCGCACGGGCGCGGAGTTCCACCGAGTCGTCGACATGATCGTGTCGCGGCTCAAGGCCACCCCGCTGGTGCTGCAGCTCCCGATCGGCGCCGAGGCGGACTTCCGCGGCCTCGTCGACCTCGTCGACATGAAGGCCATGCTCTGGTCGGCCGAGACCCCGCTGGGCGAGATGTACGACACCGTCGACATCCCCGACACCCACATCGAGGCCGCTCAGGAGTGGCGCGACCGCCTCCTCGAGACCATCGCCGAGAACGACGAGGCGATGATGGAGCACTACCTCGAGGGCAAGGAGCCGGACCGCGACGAGCTGATCGCCGCCATCCGCCGCGCCACCATCGCCGGCAACCTGACCCCGGTGCTCACCGGCTCGGCGTTCAAGAACAAGGGCGTGCAGCCCATGCTCGACGCCGTCGTGCGCTACCTGCCGTCGCCGATCGACGTCGGCGCGGTCGAGGGGCACGCGGTCGACAACGAGGACGAGATCGTCACGCGCGAGCCCAGCGAGGACGCGCCGCTGTCGTCGCTGGCGTTCAAGATCATGGCCGACCCCCACCTCGGCAAGCTCACGTTCGTCCGGGTCTACTCGGGCACGCTGACCGCCGGTACCCAGGTGCTCAACAGCACCAAGGGCAACAGGGAGCGCATCGGCAAGATCTACCGGATGCACGCGAACAAGCGTGAGGAGATCGAGAAGGCCAGCGCCGGCCAGATCGTCGCCGTGATGGGCCTGAAGAACACCACCACCGGTGACACCCTCTCCGACTCCTCGAAGCCGGTCATTCTCGAGTCGATGAAGTTCCCGGCGCCGGTCATCTCGGTGGCCATCGAGCCGAAGACCAAGAGCGACCAGGAGAAGCTGGGCACCGCCATCCAGCGCCTCGCCGACGAGGACCCGACGTTCCAGGTCCGCACCGACGAGGACACCGGCCAGACGATCATCTCCGGCATGGGTGAGCTGCACCTCGAGGTCCTGGTCGACCGCATGAAGCGCGAGTTCAAGGTCGAGGCCAACGTCGGTAAGCCGCAGGTCGCCTACCGCGAGACCATCCGCCGCAAGGTGGAGAAGATCGAGTACACCCACAAGAAGCAGACCGGTGGGTCCGGCCAGTTCGCCCGCGTCATCATCGACATCGAGCCCACGGGCGGCGAGGGCGACGGCGGTTACGAGTTCGTCAACGCCGTCACCGGTGGTCGCATCCCGCGGGAGTACATCCCGTCGGTCGACGCGGGCGCGCAGGAGGCGATGGAGTTCGGTGTCGTCGCCGGCTACCCGCTGGTCGACGTGAAGGTGACGCTGCAGGACGGCGCCTACCACGACGTCGACTCCTCGGAGTTGGCGTTCAAGATCGCCGGTTCCATGGCGTTCAAGGAAGCTGCTCGGCGCGCCGACCCGGTGCTGCTCGAGCCGATGTTCGAGGTCGAGGTGTCCACGCCCGAGGACTACATGGGCGAGGTCATCGGTGACCTCAACTCCCGCCGTGGCCAGATTCAGGCCATGGAGGAGCGTGCTGGCCAGCGCATCGTCAAGGCGCTGGTCCCGCTGTCGGAGATGTTCGGCTACGTCGGTGACCTCCGCAGCAAGACCCAGGGCCGGGCCAGCTATTCGATGCAGTTCGACTCCTACGCCGAGGTTCCCCGGAACGTGGCGGAAGAGATCATCAAGAAGGTCCGGGGAGAGTAATCTCTCCGGGTCTTCACCCGGCCCGAAGTAACGAGCAATCCCGACCGAGAAACAACAGCCGAACACACCGCACCGGCGGGGGATCGGCAACGTACGAAGTCCACAGGAGGACCACACAGTGGCTAAGGCGAAGTTCGAGCGGAACAAGCCGCACGTCAACATCGGCACGATCGGTCACGTCGACCACGGCAAGACCACGCTCACGGCTGCCATCACCAAGGTGCTGCACGAGAAGTACCCGGAGCTGAACGAGGCCACTCCGTTCGACGACATCGACAAGGCGCCGGAGGAGAAGCAGCGCGGTATCACGATCAACATCGCGCACGTCGAGTACCAGACCGAGAAGCGTCACTACGCGCACGTCGACGCTCCGGGTCACGCCGACTACATCAAGAACATGATCACCGGCGCGGCGCAGATGGACGGCGCGATCCTCGTGGTCGCGGCCACCGACGGCCCGATGCCGCAGACCAAGGAGCACGTGCTGCTGGCCCGTCAGGTCGGCGTGCCGTACATCCTGGTCGCGCTGAACAAGGCCGACATGGTCGACGACGAGGAGATCCTGGAGCTCGTCGAGCTCGAGGTCCGCGAGCTGCTCTCCGAGTACGAGTTCCCCGGCGACGACGTCCCGGTCATCAAGGTCTCGGCGCTGAAGGCGCTCGAGGGCGACGCCGAGTGGGTCAAGTCGGTCGAGGACCTCATGGAGGCCGTCGACGAGAACGTGCCGGACCCGGTGCGCGACATCGAGAAGCCGTTCCTGATGCCGATCGAGGACGTCTTCACCATCACCGGTCGTGGCACGGTCGTCACCGGCCGCGTCGAGCGCGGTGTGCTGAAGGCCAACGAGGAGGTCGAGCTCGTCGGCATCCGTCCGGGCCCGGCCCAGAAGACCACGGTCACCGCCGTCGAGATGTTCCGCAAGACCCTCGACGAGGCGCGCGCCGGCGAGAACGTCGGCCTGCTCCTGCGCGGCACCAAGCGCGAGGACGTCGAGCGCGGCATGGTCGCCGTGAAGCCCGGCAGCAACACGCCGCACACCGACTTCGAGGCGCAGGTCTACATCCTGTCCAAGGACGAGGGTGGCCGGCACACGCCGTTCTTCAACAACTACCGTCCGCAGTTCTACTTCCGGACCACGGACGTCACCGGCGTCGTCACGCTGCCCGAGGGCACCGAGATGGTCATGCCGGGCGACAACACGAGCATGTCCGTCGTGCTGATCCAGCCGGTGGCCATGGAAGAGGGCCTGAAGTTCGCCATCCGCGAGGGTGGCCGGACCGTTGGTGCCGGCAACGTCACCAAGATCCTCAAGTAGTTCGACATTGCGAGGGGCGGCCGTCTCGGCCGCCCCTCGTACCGCGATTGGCCTCAGCCAATCTGATCTGGCATACTGTTCAGGTTGCTCGGCGGAGGGCGACGTCAGCGCTGTGCGCTTGTGACGAAGAACTCCGATGGGGCTGGAGCCGCGCCGTTCCGGTGTGGCTGTCCGGCCGTCAAACCCCCGATGACCAGCGTGTTCGTCGTGGCCGTTATGTGCCGCGGGGCGCGACACGCCCGACCGCGGGGGTCGGCGGAGCAGCAGCTCAGTGTTGGTTCAGATCGGGTCTTAGCAGTACGAAGAGTGAGGACGACAAGCAGCCATGGCGGGACAGAAGATCCGCATCCGGCTCAAGGCCTATGACCACGAGGTCATCGACACGTCGGCGCGGAAGATCGTCGACACGGTGACGCGCACGGGTGCGCAGGTCGCAGGCCCGGTGCCGCTGCCTACCGAGAAGAACGTGTACTGCGTCATCCGATCGCCGCACAAGTACAAGGACAGCCGCGAGCACTTCGAGATGCGTACGCACAAGCGGCTCATCGACATCATCGACCCGACGCCGAAGACCGTCGACTCGCTCATGCGTCTCGACCTGCCGGCCGGCGTCGACATCGAGATCAAGCTCTGAGGGACCGCCGACGATGAGTATTCAGTCTTCCGAGGCCGCCACCACGGTGCGCAAGGGCCTGCTGGGCGAGAAGCTCGGCATGACCCAGGTGTGGGACGAGAACAACCGCATCGTGCCGGTCACCGTGATCAAGGCCGGGCCGTGCGTCGTCACGCAGGTCCGCACGCCCGACAAGGACGGCTACGACGCGGTCCAGCTCGGCTTCGGTGCGCCGAACCCGCGCAAGGTCACGAAGCCGGCCCAGGGCCACTTCGACAAGGCCGGCGTCACGCCGCGCCGTCACGTCGCCGAGCTGCGCACCGCTGACGCCTCCGAGTACACGCTCGGTCAGGAGGTCACGGTCGAGGTGTTCGAGGCCGGCCAGGAGGTCGACGTCACGGGCACCACGAAGGGCAAGGGCTTCGCCGGCGTCATGAAGCGCCACGGCTTCCACGGTCTGCGCGCCTCGCACGGTGTGCAGCGCAAGCACCGCTCGCCGGGCTCCATCGGCGGCTGCGCCACGCCGGGTCGCGTCTTCAAGGGAATGAAGATGGCCGGCCGCATGGGCGCCGAGCGCATGACCACCCAGAACATCGCGGTCCAGGCCGTCGACGCCGAGCAGGGGCTGCTGCTCCTCAAGGGCGCCGTCCCGGGCCCCAACGGCGGTCTGGTCTTCGTCCGCACGGCCGCGAAGGGAGTGACCCAGTGAGCACCGTCACGGTTCTCGACGCCGCCGGCAAGAAGTCCGGCACGGTCGACCTCCCGGCCGAGGTCTTCGAGGTCCAGGTCAACGTTCCGCTGATCCACCAGGTCGTGGTGGCCCAGCTGGCCGCGGCCCGTCAGGGCACGCACGCCACCAAGACCCGCGCCGAGGTGTCCGGCGGCGGCGCCAAGCCGTACCGCCAGAAGGGCACCGGCCGCGCCCGTCAGGGCTCGATCCGCGCGCCGCAGTTCACCGGCGGTGGCATCGTCCACGGCCCGCAGCCGCGCGACTACTCGCAGCGGACGCCGAAGAAGATGAAGGCCGCGGCGCTGCGCGGCGCGCTGTCCGACCGGGCGAGCCACGGCCGTGTGCACGTGGTCACCGGCTTCGTCGACGGCGACGCCCCCAGCACGAAGGCCGCCCTGAAGGCTCTGCAGTCGCTCACCGAGCGGCGCAGCGTCCTGGTCGTGGTCGAGCGGGGCGACGAGCTGACGGTGAAGAGCCTGCGCAACGCGCCGCAGGTGCACCTGCTCGTGGCCGACCAGCTGAACACGTACGACGTGCTCTGCGCCGACGACATCGTCTTCACCAAGGGCGCGCTCGACGCGTTCCTGGGCGGCGGGGAGCAGGCCGCTGAGGAGGGCACCAAGTGACCGTCAACCGCAGGGACCCGCGCGACATCCTCATCGTGCCGGTCGTGTCCGAGAAGAGCTACAGCCTTCTCGACGAGAACAAGTACACCTTCGTGGTCGCGCCCGACGCGAACAAGACCGAGATCAAGATCGCGGTCGAGAAGGTGTTCAACGTCAAGGTCACCGGTGTCAACACCCAGAACCGCCAGGGCAAGCGCCGTCGCACCCGCTTCGGTGTGGGCAAGCGCCCCGACACCAAGCGCGCGATCGTGACGGTCGCCGAAGGCCAGCGCATCGACATCTTCTCCGGCCCGGTCGGCTGAGCCGGCCAGGACACGAGCTACTGAGGTAACGACGAATGGGAATCCGAAAGTACAAGCCGACGACGCCGGGCCGACGCGGCTCCAGCGTCGCCGACTTCGTCGAGGTCACCCGGTCCACGCCCGAGAAGTCGCTGGTGCGGCCGCTGCCCAAGAAGGGCGGCCGTAACAACTCCGGCAAGATCACGACGCGGCACCAGGGTGGCGGCCACAAGCGCCAGTACCGGGTCATCGACTTCCGCCGGGCCGACAAGGACGGCGTGCCGGCGAAGGTCGCGCACATCGAGTACGACCCCAACCGCACGTCGCGCATCGCGCTGCTGCACTACGCCGACGGCGAGAAGCGCTACATCCTGGCGCCGTACCGCCTGGCGCAGGGCGCCACCGTCGAGGCCGGCCCCGGCGCCGACATCAAGCCCGGCAACAACCTGCCGCTGCGCAACATCCCGGTCGGTACGGTCGTGCACGCCATCGAGCTGCGGCCCGGTGGCGGCGCGAAGATCGCCCGCTCCGCCGGTGTCGGTGTCCAGCTGGTCGCCAAGGAAGGCACCTGGGCGCAGCTGCGCATGCCGTCCGGCGAGATCCGCAACGTCGACGTGCGCTGCCGCGCCACCGTCGGCGAGGTCGGCAACGCCGAGCAGTCGAACATCAACTGGGGCAAGGCCGGCCGCATGCGCTGGAAGGGCAAGCGCCCGACGGTCCGTGGTGTCGCCATGAACCCGGTCGACCACCCGCACGGTGGTGGTGAGGGCAAGACGTCCGGTGGTCGTCACCCGGTCAACCCGAACGGTCGTCCCGAGGGGCGCACCCGCCGGAAGAACAAGCCCAGCGACCGTCAGATCGTCCGCCGTCGCAAGACCGGCAAGAAGCGCTGAGTCGGGAGTAGGAACAGATGCCGCGCAGCCTGAAGAAGGGCCCCTTCGTCGACGAGCACCTGGCCAAGAAGGTCGATGCTCAGAACGAGAAGGGCACGAAGAACGTCATCAAGACCTGGTCCCGTCGCTCGATGATCGTGCCGGACATGATCGGCCACACCATCGCGGTGCACGACGGCCGCAAGCACGTCCCGGTGTTCGTGACGGAGGCGATGGTCGGGCACAAGCTCGGCGAGTTCGCACCGACGCGCACGTTCAAGGGCCACGAGAAGGACGACCGCCGCGCCCGGCGCCGGTGACGTCCACCACGGAATGACTGAGGAGTAACGATGGAAGCCAGGGCTCAAGCGCGGTTCGTCCGCGTCACGCCCATGAAGGCGCGCCGTGTGGTGGACCTGATCCGTGGTATGGACGCGGACGAGGCCTCGGCGTTGCTGCGGTTCGCACCGCAGGCGGCCGCCGAGCCGGTGCGCAAGGTGCTCGAGAGCGCCATCGCGAACGCCGACGACCTCGCGGGCACGCCGCGCGAGACGCTGGTCATCGCGCAGGCGTACGTCGATGACGGCCCGACCATGAAGCGGTTCCGCCCGCGCGCCCATGGCCGCGCGAGCCGCATCAACAAGCGGACGTGCCACATCACGGTGATCGTCGATGACAAGGCGTCGATCGCTGCAGCGAAGGGAGGGGCCCGCTAGTGGGTCAGAAGATCAACCCGCACGGGTTCCGGCTGGGCGTTTCCACCGATCACAAGAGCCGGTGGTTCGCCGACAGCACGACCCAGGGTCAGCGCTACCGTGACTACATCGCCGAGGACGTCGCCATCCGCAAGCTGATGACCGACGGCATGGAGCGCGCCGGCATCTCGCACGTCGACATCGAGCGGACGCGTGACCGCGTGCGCGTCGACATCCACACCGCCCGGCCGGGCATCGTCATCGGCCGCCGCGGCGTGGGCGCGGACCGCCTGCGTTCGGAGCTCGAGAAGCTCACCGGCAAGCAGGTCCAGATGAACGTCCTCGAGGTCAAGCAGCCCGAGATCGACGCTCAGCTGGTCGCGCAGGGTGTGGCCGAGCAGCTGTCGGCTCGTGTGGCGTTCCGCCGCGCGATGCGCAAGGCGCTGCAGACCACCATGCGCGCCGGTGCCAAGGGCGTCCGCATCCAGTGCTCGGGTCGTCTCGGCGGCGCCGAGATGAGCCGCTCGGAGTTCTACCGCGAGGGTCGCGTCCCGCTGCACACGCTGCGCGCCGACGTCGACTACGGCTTCTACGAGGCCCGCACCACCTTCGGCCGCATCGGCGTGAAGGTGTGGATCTACAAGGGTGACGTCAGCGGCTCCCGCGCCGAGCGCGCCGCTGAGCAGGCCGCGCAGGCCCGTGCTCAGCAGTCGCGCGGCGGCGGTGGCGGCCGTGGCCGTCCGGAGCGTCGCCGGCCGGGTGGCCGTGGCGACCGCGGCGACAACGCTCCCGCCACGCAGGCCGCCGAGGCCCCCGCGACCGCGCCCGAGGCGCCGGCCGCCGACGCCGCGGCGACCACGACGGGCCAGGAGGGCTGACACCATGCTGATCCCTCGCAAGGTCAAGCACCGCAAGCAGCACCACCCGAAGCGCCGCGGCATGGCCAAGGGCGGCACGTCGCTGGCCTTCGGCGAGTACGGCATCCAGGCGGTCGAGGGCCACTACGTGACCAACCGCCAGATCGAGGCCGCTCGTATCGCCATCACGCGGCACATCCGCCGTGGCGGCAAGGTGTGGATCAACATCTACCCGGACCGCCCGCTGACGAAGAAGCCGGCCGAGACCCGCATGGGTTCCGGTAAGGGTTCGCCGGAGTGGTGGATCGCCAACGTGAAGCCGGGCCGGGTCATGTTCGAGCTCTCGTACCCGAACGAGACCGTGGCTCGCGAGGCGCTCACGCGCGCGATCCACAAGCTCCCGATGAAGGCGCGCATCGTGAAGCGCGAGGCAGGTGAGTTCTGATGGCGATCGGTTCGAAGGACCTCGACGCCGTGTCGCTGCGCGAGCGGTCTGACGACGAGCTGGTCGAGGAGCTGCAGAAGGCCAAGGAGTCGCTGTTCAACCTGCGCTTCCAGGGTGCCACCGGTCAGCTCGAGAGCCACGGCCGGCTGAAGGCCGTCCGTCGCGACATCGCGCGCATCTACACCATCATGCGCGAGCGCGAGCTCGGCATCGTCGCCGTCGTGTCGGCGCCGGTCGAGTCGAAGAAGGCCGAGAAGGCGGAGGCCAAGGCCGAGCCGAAGAAGGCGCCGGCCAAGAAGGCCGCCGCCAAGGCCGAAGTCGAGGCCGACGACGCCGCCGAGGCGCCGAAGAAGGCCGCGCCGCGCAAGCGGACGACCAAGAAGGCCGCTGCTGAGGACGGTGCCGAGTGAGCCCCGCGAACAAGGAAGAGAACGTGACCGAGAGCCCGAAGACCGCTGGGAACGCGCCGGGCGGCCGTGGCTACCGCAAGACCCGCCAGGGCGTGGTGGTCAGCGACAAGATGGACAAGACCGTCGTCGTCACCGTCGAGGACCGCTTCAAGCACCCGCTCTACGGCAAGGTCGTCCGTCGGTCGAGCAAGCTGAAGGCCCACGACGAGCAGAACACCGCCGGCATCGGCGACCGCGTCCTGCTCATGGAGACCCGTCCGCTGTCGGCCACGAAGCGCTGGCGCGTCGTGGAGATCCTCGAGAAGGCGAAGTAGGAGCGAGATGATTCAGCAGGAGTCGCGGCTGCGGGTCGCCGACAACACCGGTGCCAAGGAGCTCTTGTGCATCCGTGTGCTCGGTGGCTCCGGTCGGCGATACGCCGGCATCGGTGATGTCATCGTGGCCACCGTCAAGGACGCCATTCCCGGCGGCGCGGTCAAGAAGGGCGACGTCGTCAAGGCCGTGGTCGTGCGGACCGTGAAGGAGCGCCGCCGTCCGGACGGCTCCTACATCCGCTTCGACGAGAACGCGGCGGTCATCATCAGGGACGGCGGGGACCCGCGCGGCACGCGCATCTTCGGCCCCGTCGGTCGTGAGCTGCGGGACAAGCGTTTCATGCGCATCATCTCGCTCGCTCCGGAGGTGTTGTGAGCATGAAGATCAAGAAGGGTGACAAGGTCGTCGTCATCGCCGGCAAGGACAAGGGCCTGGTGGGCAAGGTCATCGCGGCCTACCCGCGCCAGGAGCGTGTCCTCGTCGAGGGCGTCAACCGCATCACCAAGCACCAGAAGCCGACTCAGACGGCGCGTGGTACGCAGCAGTCCGGTGGGATCATCCACCAGGAGGCGCCCATCCACATCTCGAACGTGCAGCTCGCGGTCGAGGCCGACGTCGACGGCAAGAAGAAGACGGTGGGCACCCGGGTCGGGTACCGCATCGACGACAACGGCAACAAGGTCCGGTTCGCCAAGCGCACCGGTGAGGACATCTGATGACCACCACCACTGAGACCCGCGCTCTGCCGCGGCTCAAGCAGCGCTACCGCGACGAGATCATCGCGGGGCTGCGCGAGCAGTTCCAGATCGCGAACGTCATGCAGGTGCCGACCGTGACCAAGGTCGTCGTCAACATGGGTGTCGGCGAGGCCGCTCGTGACGCGAAGCTGATCGAGGGCGCCATCGCCGACCTCGCGGCCATCACGGGCCAGCGTCCGCAGGTCACCAAGGCGCGCAAGTCCATCGCGCAGTTCAAGCTGCGCGAGGGCATGCCGATCGGTGCGCACGCGACGCTGCGCGGCGACCGCATGTGGGAGTTCCTGGACCGCCTGGTGACCATCGCGCTGCCCCGTATCCGGGACTTCCGCGGCCTGTCGGGCAAGCAGTTCGACGGCAACGGGAACTACACGTTCGGTCTCAACGAGCAGTCGATGTTCCACGAGATCGACCAGGACAAGATCGACCGGGTCCGCGGCATGGACATCACGGTCGTCACGACCGCGACCAACGACGACCAGGGTCGGGCGCTGCTCAAGCTGCTCGGTTTCCCGTTCAAGGAGAACTGACGTGGCAAAGAAGGCGCTTGTCATCAAGGCCGCGCGCAAGCAGAAGTTCGCCGTGCGCGCGTACACGCGGTGCCAGAAGTGCGGCCGTCCGCACTCGGTGTACCGCAAGTTCGGGCTGTGCCGGGTGTGCCTGCGCGAGATGGCGCACCGCGGCGAGCTGCCGGGCGTGACCAAATCCAGCTGGTAATTGGCCAAGCTGGTAGTAGCCCCGAACCCCAGACCCATTGTTCGTCGCAGGTCCGCACAGCGGAAACCACGACGGGAAAGCGGCAACCACACATGACCATGACCGACCCGATCGCAGACATGCTCACCCGTCTGCGCAACGCCAACACGGCGCACCACGACACCGTGGCGATGCCGCACAGCAAGATCAAGGTGAACATCGCCGAGATCCTCAAGCAGCAGGGCTACATCGCCGGGTTCTCCGTGCGCGAGCCGGCCGAGGACCAGGTCGGCAAGACGCTCGAGCTCACCCTGAAGTACGGCCCGTCCCGCGAGCGCTCGATCGCCGGCATCCGCCGCGTCAGCAAGCCGGGTCTGCGGGTCTACGCGAAGGCGACGAACATGCCGCGCGTGCTCGGTGGGCTGGGCGTCGCCATCATCTCCACGTCGCAGGGCCTGCTCACGGGTCAGGCGGCGGCCAAGCAGGGTGTGGGCGGGGAAGTCCTCGCCTACGTCTGGTAACGGGAAAGGAGCGCATACTCATGTCGCGCATCGGCAAGCTCCCGATCCCGGTACCGTCCGGCGTCCAGGTCGACATCGACGGCCGCGCGGTCAAGGTCACGGGCCCCAAGGGCACGCTGAACCACACGCTGCCCGAGGTCATCGGCGTCGAGAAGGGCGACGACGGCACGCTGCAGGTCGTCCGCCCCGACGACGAGCGTGAGAGCCGCGCCCTGCACGGGCTCACCCGCACGCTGGTCGCCAACATGGTCACCGGTGTCACGGACGGGTACGTCAAGAAGCTCGAGATCGTCGGCGTCGGCTACCGCGTCACGGCCAAGGGCCAGAACCTCGAGTTCGCACTCGGCTTCAGCCACCCGGTCGTCGTCGAGCCGCCCGAGGGCATCACGTTCGCCGTCGAGTCGCCCACCAAGTTCTCGGTGCAGGGCATCGACAAGCAGAAGGTCGGCGAGATCGCGGCGAACATCCGCAAGATCCGCAAGCCCGAGCCGTACAAGGGCAAGGGCGTGCGCTACGAGGGCGAGCACGTCCGGCGCAAGGTCGGAAAGGCTGGTAAGTAACACATGGGCATCGCGATCAATCGCCAGATCAGGAAGGGCGACAAGCGGGCTGCCCGGGACCGCCGGCACCTGCGGGTCCGGAAGAAGGTCACCGGCACGGCCGAGCGTCCGCGCCTGGTCGTCACCCGGTCGCTGCGGCACATGGTGGTCCAGGTCGTCGACGACGCCACCGGCCGCACCCTTGCCTCGGCCACCAGCATGGAAGCCGACCTGCGCTCGCTCGACGGCGACAAGACCGCCAAGGCACGTCGCGTCGGCGAGCTCGTCGCCGACCGCGCCAAGGCGGCCGGTGTCGAGGCCGTGGTCTTCGACCGTGGCGGCAACCAGTACCACGGCCGGGTGGCCGCGGTGGCGGAGGGCGCCCGCGAGGGCGGCCTGAAGCTCTGACAGCGATCGAAATCTCGAGAGGATAGAGGGACATCATGGCTGAACCCCAGCGCCGCGGTGGCGGTGCCGGTGGCGAGCGCCGCGATCGTCGTGACCGTCGCGATCGCGACAACCGTCGCGGCGACGGTGCGGACAAGACCAACTACATCGAGACCGTGGTCGCCATCAACCGCGTCGCCAAGGTCGTGCAGGGTGGGCGTCGCTTCAGCTTCACCGCTCTGGTCGTCGTCGGCGACGGCGACGGCACCGTGGGCGTCGGCTACGGCAAGGCCAAGGAGGTGCCCTCGGCGATCGCCAAGGGTGTCGAGGAGGCCAAGAAGCAGTTCTTCAAGGTGCCGCGGATCCAGGGCACCATCCCGCACCCCGTGCAGGGTGAGAAGGCTGCTGGCGTCGTGCTGCTCCGTCCGGCCTCGCCCGGTACCGGCGTCATCGCCGGTGGCCCGGTGCGCGCGGTCCTGGAGGCCGCGGGCGTCCACGACATCCTGAGCAAGTCGCTCGGGTCGTCCAACGCCATCAACATCGTGCACGCCACGGTGGAGGCGCTGCGTTCGCTGGAGCGTCCGGAGCAGGTGGCGGCCCGCCGCGGCCTGCCGCTCGAGGACGTCGCCCCGGCCGCGTTGCTGCGCGCTCAGGCCGCTGGAGCGTCGGCATGAGCGGCCAGCTGAAGGTCCGTCAGGTCAAGAGCCCGATCGGCGGGACGTCGTCCCAGCGCAACACGCTGCGCTCGCTCGGCCTGAAGCGGATCGGACACGAGGTCGTCAAGGAGGACCGCCCTGAGATCCGGGGCATGGTCAAGACGGTGTCGCACCTCGTCACCGTCGAGGAGGTCTGAGAGGCATGAGCAACTCGCCGCTGAAGCCGCATCACCTGCGGCCGGCCCCCGGCGCCAAGACCGCGAAGACCCGTGTGGGTCGCGGTGAGGCGTCGAAGGGCAAGACCGCGGGTCGCGGTACCAAGGGCACGAAGGCCCGTTACCAGGTGCCGGCCCGCTTCGAGGGCGGGCAGATGCCGCTGCACATGCGCCTGCCGAAGCTGAAGGGGTTCAAGAACCCGTTCCGCGTCGAGTTCCAGGTCGTGAACCTGGACAAGCTGGCGTCGCTCTTCCCGGAGGGCGGGGACGTCACCGTCGACGACCTCGTGGCCAAGGGCGCTGTGCGGGCCGGCAAGCCGGTCAAGGTTCTGGGCACCGGTGAGATCTCGGTTGCGCTGCGAGTGAACGCGAACGCGTTCTCCACCAGCGCGAAGGAGAAGATCACCGCTGCTGGGGGCACCGCCACCGAGGTGTAGGTGTTCCGCATCGTGAGTCCGGACGGTCCCGAGAGCGTCTAGTCGTCTTACCAGGCGGCAGGCGCTTTCGGTCGTTCGGACCCGGCGGTGTTACCGTCTTTTCCGTCCGTACCACCGCGCCGGTTTCGACCCAGCAGTCGTCTCCGCCGTCGGCCACGCAGGAGGCCCTGAAGTGCTCAGAGTGTTCGCGCAGGCGTTCCGTACACCTGACCTGCGCACGAAATTGCTGTTCACGCTGGGCATCATCGCGATCTTCCGGGTCGGTTCGGTCCTGCCCACGCCCGGCGTCGACGTCCCGGCGGTACGGACCTGTGTGGACCTCGCCGGCAACGAGGGCATCTACGGGATGCTCAACCTGTTCTCCGGCGGGGCGATGCTGCAGCTGGCCGTCTTCGCGCTCGGCATCATCCCGTACATCACCGCCAGCATCATCCTGCAGCTGCTGACGGTCGTGATCCCCCGCATCGAGGCGCTGCGCAAGGAAGGCGCGTCCGGGCAGGCTCAGATCACGCAGTACACCCGGTACCTCACCATCGGCCTGGCGCTGCTGCAGTCGACCACCATCGTCACGCTGGCCCGCCGCGGGCAGTTCTTCCCGAACTGCCCCGAAGAGGTCCTGCAGGACGACTCGCTGACCACCGCCGCCATCATGATCATCGTCATGACGGCCGGCACCGGCCTGGTCATGTGGCTGGGCGAGCTCATCACCGACCGCGGCGTCGGCAACGGCATGTCGCTGCTGATCTTCACCCAGATCGTCGCCAGCGTGCCGAGCATGTTCTGGAGCATCCAGACCAGCCGCGGCTGGGGCGTCTTCGGCCTGGTCGTCGTGGTCGCGCTGATCGTCGTCGCGCTCATCGTCTTCGTCGAGCAGGCACAACGGCGCATCCCGGTCCAGTACGCCAAGCGGATGGTCGGCAGGCGCATGTACGGCGGCTCGGCCACGTACATCCCGCTGAAGATCAACCAGGCCGGCGTCATCCCGGTCATCTTCGCGTCGTCGCTGCTCTACATCCCGCTGCTGGCCGCGCAGTTCAACCAGACGTCCGGCTGGGCGCTCTGGATCCAGGACAACTTCACCCGCGGCACCCACCCCGCGTACATCGCGGCGTACTTCCTGCTGATCGTCGGGTTCGCGTTCTTCTACGTGTCCATCACGTTCAACCCGAAGGACATCTCCGACAACATGAAGCGCTACGGCGGCTTCGTGCCGGGCATCCGCGCCGGCCGGGCCACCGAGGAGTACCTGGCCTACGTGCTCAACCGCATCACGTCGGCCGGCGCCATCTACCTGGCGCTCGTGGCCCTGTTGCCACTGCTGGCCTTCAACGTGCTGAACCCCGCCGACGGCGGCCAGTCGTTCAACAACATGTTCGGCGGCACCTCCATCCTGATCATGGTCGGTGTCGGCCTGCAGACCGTGCAGCAGATCGAGAGCCAGCTGCAGCAGCGCAACTACGAGGGGTTCTTGCGGTGACGCGACTGTTGATCATGGGCCCGCCGGGTGCGGGCAAGGGCACGCAGGCCGAACTGGTGGCGAAGCGGTTCGCCGTTCCGGCCATCTCCACCGGCGACATCTTCCGGTCCAACATCGCCGACGAGACCGACCTCGGCCGTCAGGTGAAGGGCTACCTCGACTCCGGCCGGTACGTGCCGGACGAGCTGACCAACGAGGTGGTCCGCGACCGCCTCACGCGGGCCGACGTCGCCGACGGCTTCCTGCTCGACGGCTATCCGCGCACGCTGGCCCAGGTCGACTTCCTCGACAAGGTGCTGGCCGAGCACGGCCACGAGATCGACCACGTCATCGTGCTCAACGTCGACGTCGACGAGGTCGTCAAACGGCTGCACGAGCGGGCGCTCAAGGAGGGTCGCGAGGACGACACCCCCGAGACCATCCGCAAGCGGCAGGAGCTCTACCTCGAGCAGACCGCCCCGCTGATCGCGGTGTACCGCGAGCGCGGCCTCGTCTTCGAGGTCGACGGCCTGGGCAGCGTCGACGACGTGCAGCAGCGGGTGGCCGACGCCATCGAGCAGCCGCCGCAGCCGCACTAGGGTCTTCCAGGAGCCACCATCGAGATCAAGTCGCCGGAGCAGCTGGCCGGCATGCGCGCGGCCGGGCTGGTCGTCGCCGAGATCCACGAGGTGATGCGCGCGGCCATCGTGCCGGGCGCCACCCCGCAGGACCTCGACGCGATCGCCCGGCGCGAGCTGGCCGCCCGCGGCGCCACGTCGAACTTCCTCGGCTACGGCGGCTTCCCAGCCACGGTGTGCGTCTCGGTCAACGACGTCGTCGTCCACGGCATCCCCGACGCCACGCCGTTCCGCGACGGCGACATCGTCTCGCTCGACTTCGGCGCGGTGCTCGACGGCTGGCACGGCGACGCCGCGGTGACGGTGCCCGTCGGCTCCGGCGACCTGCCCGACGACGTCGCGCGGCTGCTGACCGACTGCGAGGACGCGCTGTGGTCGGGCATCGCGGCGATGAAGGCCGGCCGGCGGTTGCGCGACATCGGCACCGCCATCGAGAAGACCATCGAGGCGCGGGGCGACTACGGCATCGTCGAGGAGTACGGCGGCCACGGCATCGGCACCGCGATGCACATGGACCCGCACGTCATGAACTACCGCACCCGCCAGCGCGGCCCGAAGCTGGTGCCCGGCCTGTGCCTCGCTGTCGAGCCGATGATCACCCTCGGCGGCCCCGAGACGCACGTCCTGCCCGACGAGTGGACCGTCAAGACCGACGACGGCTCCTGGGCCGCGCACTTCGAGCACAGCATCGCCGTCACGCCCGAGGGCCCGTGGGTCCTCACCGCCCTCGACGGCGGCGCCGAGCGGCTGGCGGCCCTCGGCGTGCCCGCCGCCGCTACCTCGCGCCACGCCTGACCCGTCCGCCACCGCTGCCCGTCATGGGCCTGCTCTCCGGGGTGGTCCGTCCGCTGCCCCTTGCAATGAGCGCCGATACGCATCATGGTCGGGCGCGGGGGCGGCGAGAGCTTCATGACGATGTGCGTCGATGGTCGCCGAGGCGCCCGCGAGGGGACGTGATCATGGCCGACGGCGCCGCACCCGGGGGTGTCCCCGGGGCGAACTGGGGGGTTACCCCGATAGGCGGACCCCGCCGGGCGGCGGATACTGGTGCGCATGGGAGCCGAGCGGTTCGAGATGCGCGCCAGCGACGCCGATCGCGATCGCGTGGCCGAGATCCTGCGCGACGCGCACGGTGAGGGCCGGCTGAGCCAGGACGAGCTGCTGCTGCGGGTCGAGACGACCTACGCGGCGAAGACGTACCAGGACCTCGACCGCGTCATCGCCGACCTCCCGGTGCGCCGTCAGCCGGCCGGCATCATGCCGCGTCCGCTGTCCGCGCCGCGCCCGGCGCCGCGCCGCACGGGCCGGCGCATCGCGCGCGGCCTGCTGACCGGCGCATGGTGGTTCTACGGCTTCGTCGTGGCCCTCAACCTCATGGTGTGGATGCTGGTCAGCATCGGTGGCGGCGGCCCCGAGTACTTCTGGCCCATGTGGGTGGCCGGGCCGTGGGGCCTGCTGCTCGGCGGCCTGGAGATGGCGTACCGTTCCCGGGAGACGCCCGCGCCACGGTGACCGCGGGTCGGCTTGCCTCACACGATTGGCCTCTGGTAGGCCCAGTACCGTACAATTTCTGGTCGGCCCACTGTGGTCTGTTTCGTTGCGCCCTGCGGCTGGTTCCGGTCGTGTCTTCGACCGGGACGGGGTGCACGCGACAGCTCGCCGCCCGTCCCTCCCAGGACTCCCGGTGGCGTGGTGTGCCGAGGCGGAAGACGACCGACAGAAGAAGTGCGGAGGACATGCCGAAGAAGGACGGGGTCATCGAGATCGAGGGCACCGTGACCGAGGCTCTCCCGAACGCCATGTTCCGGGTAGAGCTGTCCAACGGTCACAAGGTGCTCGCCCACATTTCCGGCAAGATGCGTCAGCACTACATCCGGATCCTTCCCGAGGACCGGGTGGTGGTGGAGCTCAGCCCGTACGACTTGACCCGCGGTCGCATCGTCTACCGCTACAAGTAACCACGACCTCTGCCGGCGGCTTCGGCCAACTCCGAACTCTCGGCACACGTCAAGAAAGAGTCCCCGATGAAGGTCAAGCCGAGCGTCAAGCCGATCTGCGACAAGTGCAAGGTGATCCGCCGTCACGGCCGGGTCATGGTGATCTGCGAGAACCTGCGTCACAAGCAGCGTCAGGGCTGATCACCGGGCACCGCTCGCCCGGACACAACTGAATACCCAGGACAACGCACCAGCACCCCTGCTCATCACGGCAGGGACCACCCCCGGGCGGAGGCCGGGGCTCGGCGGCACAGGATCGCCGAGACGCGGTGCGTCAGACACCTCCGCGAACGAAGTGAGGAACACCGCATGGCACGCCTCGTCGGCGTCGACCTCCCGCGCGACAAGCGCCTGGAGGTAGCACTCACCTACATCTTCGGCATCGGGCGTACCCGAGCGCTGGAGACGCTGAAGGAAACGGGCGTCAGCCCGGACATCCGCGTCAAGGACCTCGGTGACGAGGAGCTGGTCAAGCTCCGCGACTGGATCGAGGCCAACTACCAGATCGAGGGCGACCTCCGCCGCGAGGTGCAGAGCGACATCCGCCGCAAGATCGAGATCGGTAGCTATCAGGGCATCCGGCACCGCCGCGGGCTCCCCGTCCGTGGTCAGCGCACTCACACGAATGCCCGTACCCGCAAGGGTCGGAAGAAGACCGTCGCCGGCAAGAAGAAGGCCGGCAAGTGAGTGCCGCGACGGCGTCACGCACGCCGTCGCGCGCAGCGAACCGCTGACCTCAGAAGCTTTCGGACAGGAGTACCGCACACATGCCACCCGCCAAGGGCCGCCAGACCAAGGTGCGCCGCAAGGAGAAGAAGAACGTCGCTCATGGTGTCGCGCACATCAAGAGCACGTTCAACAACACGATCGTCTCGATCACCGACCCTCAGGGCAACGTGATCGCGTGGGCCAGCGCCGGCCAGGTCGGCTTCAAGGGCTCGCGTAAGTCGACGCCGTTCGCCGCGCAGATGGCCGCCGAGGCCGCCGCCCGCCGTGCCCAGGAGCACGGCATGCGCAAGGTCGACGTGTTCGTCAAGGGCCCGGGCTCGGGCCGGGAGACCGCGATTCGCTCGCTGCAGGCCGTCGGCCTCGAGGTTGGTTCGATTTCGGACGTGACCCCGCAGGCGCACAACGGCTGCCGTCCGCCGAAGCGCCGCCGCGTCTGACCCACCGAGACCTCGAGGAGACCTGAACCACCATGGCCCGTTACACCGGTCCACTCACGAAGAAGTCGCGCCGGCTCGGCGTCGACCTGATCGGCGAGGACAAGGCGTACGAACGCCGTCCTTACCCGCCCGGCCAGCACGGCCGCGGCCGGCAGAAGGAGAGCGAGTACCGCCTCCAGCTGCACGAGAAGCAGAAGGCGCGCTACACCTACGGCGTCCTGGAGAAGCAGTTCCGCCGCTACTACGAGGAGGCCAACCGTCGCCAGGGTCGCACCGGTGACGTCCTCCTCCAGCTGCTGGAGTCGCGTCTCGACAACGTCGTCTACCGTTCGGGCCTGGCCCGCACCCGCCGGCACGCCCGCCAGCTGGTCGTCCACGGCCACTTCACGGTCAACGGCCGCAAGGTGAACGTGCCGTCGTACCAGGTGGCGCTGCACGACGTCATCGACGTGCGGGAGAAGTCCCGCGAGACGACGCCGTTCATCATCGCCCGCGAGACCCACGGCGACCGCCCGGTCCCCGCGTGGCTCGAGGTCATCCCGAACCAGCTGCGCGTGCTGGTCCACCAGCTCCCGTCCCGGCAGCAGATCGACACGCCGGTGCAGGAGCAGCTCATCGTCGAGTTCTACTCGAAGTAGTAGTCCGCACCATCGCCGTGGCCGGCATCGGGCCGGCCACGGCGCCCTGATCGCGACAGTCATATAGCGGGCGTCGCGGAGAGGAAGTCAGAAGTGCTCATCACCCAGCGTCCCAGTCTCAGCGAAGAGTCGCTGAACGACTACCGCGCCCGGTTCACCATCGAGCCGCTCGAGCCGGGCTTCGGCTACACGCTCGGCAACTCGCTGCGCCGGACCCTGCTCTCGTCCATCCCCGGCGCGGCCATCACGTCGATCCGCATCGACGGTGTGCTGCACGAGTTCACCACCATCCCCGGGGTGAAGGAGGACGTCACCGACGTCATCCTGAACCTCAAGGGCCTCGTCGTCTCGTCCGAGCACGACGAGCCGGTCGTGATGTACCTGCGCAAGCAGGGCCCCGGCGCCGTCACCGCCGCCGACATCGCGCCGCCCGCCGGGGTCGAGGTGCACAACCCTGACCTGCACATCGCCACGCTGAACGGCAAGGGCAAGCTGGAGATGGAGCTGACGGTCGAGCGCGGCCGCGGCTACGTGTCGGCCGTGCAGAACAAGCGCGCCGACGCCGAGATCGGCCGCATCCCGGTCGACTCCATCTACTCGCCGGTGCTGAAGGTCACCTACAAGGTCGAGGCGACCCGCGTCGAGGGCCGCACCGACTTCGACCGTCTCATCGTCGACGTCGAGACCAAGCCGTCGATCCGGCCGCGGGACGCGCTCGCGTCGGCCGGCAGCACGCTGGTCGAGCTGTTCGGCCTGGCCCGCGAGCTGAACATCGAGGCCGAGGGCATCGAGATCGGCCCGTCGCCGGTCGACGCCCAGCTGGCCGCGGACCTCGCGCTGCCGATCGAGGACCTGCAGCTCACCGTCCGTTCGTACAACTGCCTCAAGCGTGAGGGCATCCACTCCGTGGGTGAGCTCGTCTCCCGCAGCGAGGCCGACCTCCTCGACATCCGCAACTTCGGCCAGAAGTCGATCGACGAGGTCAAGGCGAAGCTGGCCACCATGGGCCTCGGCCTGAAGGACAGCGCGCCGGGCTTCGACCCGGCCGCGGCCGTCGACAGCTACGGCGACGACGACCAGTCCTACGCCGAAGACGAGCAGTACTGACCGAGCGCGGCCGGTAGCGGCCGCCACCACACAGGAGTAGATCACCATGCCCACCCCAACCAAGGGTGCTCGCCTGGGAGGCTCGCCGGCTCACCAGCGCGCGATCCTCGCCAACCTGGCGACCGCGCTGTTCGAGCACGGCCGCATCACCACGACCGAGGCCAAGGCCCGCCGCCTGCGCCCGGTCGCCGAGCGGCTGATCAGCAAGGCCAAGCGCGGCGACCTGCACGCGCGGCGCCAGGTGCTCAGCACGATCCGCGACAAGGACGTCGTGCACGTGCTGTTCGCCGAGATCGGCCCGCGCTACGAGAACCGCAACGGCGGCTACACCCGGATCGTGAAGATCGGCCCGCGCAAGGGTGACAACGCTCCGATGGCGGTCATCGAGCTGGTCGAGCCGCTGGCCGAGCAGGTCGTGACCGAGGCGACGAGCGCGACCCGGCGTGCGGCGCAGACGGCGGCTCCGGCTGCCGCCGCGGCTTCCGCCGCCGAGGCGACCGAGGCTCCGGCCGACGAGACCAAGGTCGAGACGACCGAGGCCGAGGCCGCGGTCGACGAGGCTGCGGGCTCCGAGGAGGCCGCGTCCGACACCGCCGAAGCCTCGGACGAGGCCAAGGACGACGACGCCGAGGGCTCGGCCGAGAAGGCCTGACCCCCGCGGCACAGCACAGCACCGTCATGCAGCCCGCCGACCCCACCCCTGGGGACGGCGGGCTGCTGCGTGTGCGGCTCGACCTCGCCTACGACGGCACCGACTTCTCCGGCTGGGCCGCGCAGCCCGGCCGGCGCACCGTGCAGGGCGTGCTCGAGGAGGCGCTGGGCCGGGTGCTGCGTATCGACCCGCCGCGGCTCACCGTCGCCGGGCGGACCGACGCCGGGGTGCACGCCCGCGGCCAGGTCTGTCACGTCGACGTCCCGGTGACGGCGTGGGCGGCGGCGCCCGGGCGGTCGGACCGGCCGCCGGCGGTGGCGCTGACGCGGCGGCTGGCCGGGGTGCTGCCGGGCGACGTCCGGGTGCATGGCGTCGCCGTGGCGCCGTCCGGCTTCGACGCCCGCTTCTCCGCCGTCTGGCGCCGCTACCGCTACCGCGTCGCCGACACCGCGTACGGCGCCGACCCGCTGCTGCGCGGGTTCGTGCTGTGGCACGACCGCCCGCTCGACGTCGACGCGATGAACGCCGCGGCCGCCGGGCTGCTCGGCGAGCACGACTTCGCCGCCTACTGCCGGCCCCGCGAGGGCGCGACGACGATCCGCGAGCTGCGGGTGCTCTCCTGGGAGCGCTCGGACGACGGCCTGGCCGTCGCGACCGTCGAGGCCGACGCGTTCTGCCACAACCAGGTGCGCGCGATGATCGGCGCCCTGCTGCTCGTCGGCGACGGCCGCCGCCCGGCCGACTGGCCGGCGACGGTGCTCGCGGCCGGCGCGCGCGACCCGGGCGTCGTCGTCATCCCGCCGCACGGCCTGACGCTCGAGGCCGTCGGCTACCCGCCCGACGCCGAGCTGGCCGCCCGTGCGGCCACCGCCCGCAGCGTCCGCACCCTCCGTCCGGGGGAGGGGGAAGGTCGGGGAGATCCCTGAGGGCAAAATCGGCTCGGGCGCGTAGCCTGGTGGAGTGTTCACCGATGCGATCGAGATTGCCGTAGCCGCACTGGGGCTCGGGCTTGTCGTGCTGTCCGTGCGACAGGCACGGGCCAAGGGCTGGGCGGCCTCGCTGCAGATGGCGGCGGGCGGCTTCCTGCTCATGGGTGCCTCCGCCATCGGCATCGTCGGCTTCGTCGTCGGGCTGGTGCTCTCGCCGATGGCCTGGATCGGCGTCGGCATGCTCGCGGTGGCCGGCCTGCTGTTCGTGGCGGGCCAGAAGCTCGAGGTCCCGAAGAACTCCGCCAAGCCCGGCGCCGTCGGCGAGTCCGGACCGGCCCCGAAGGGCGCGGTCGACGCCGGCCCGAAGAAGGGCAAGAAGCAGGCCTCCGGCGATCCCGAGCTCGACGACATCGAGGCCATCCTGCGCCGCCACGGCATCCAGTAGGTTCTCGTCGCGAGGCGAAGAACGGCGGCGTTCGAGGCCGTGGTAGACCCCGCGCTCCGGCACCGGGCGGCCTCGCGGTCAGTGCGCGCGGCTCTGCCCGGTCCATGATCAGCGCGGGACGAGCTCGTCCAGACCGGTGGCCGCCAGCGCGTCGGCGACGCCCTGCATGACGGCGGGAGAGTTCTCGTTGCCCGGCTGGTCCAGACCCGGCCCGTTCACAATGGGCCGCACGTCCACGCAGGCGGCATCGTGGTCGGCGGCCGCGGCACACATCGCCGTGGTGAGCTCGGCGAAGAACGTCTCGGCCGCGGCCGGGCCGAAGCCGGCGTCGGTGGCGAACGGGCCGGGGCCCCCGATGAACGCGTTCCCGGCCGACACCAGCCGGACGACGGTCGGCTCGCCGCCTCGCAGCGAGTCGATCTCGACCAGCATGTCGTCGAACGCGGTCAGCCACCGGGCACCCTGCCGGCGGATGCATGCCAGGCCGTCCGGCCCGCCGCACGAGTCGCCCTCGAACAGCCCCGGCAGCTCGCTGAGCTCGTTCGGTCCGGTGGCGATGACGATCACGTCCGCCGCGGCGACGGCCTCGCGGAGCTCCTCGGACGTCTGCAGCTCGGCCAGCAACGAGGCCGATGTCTGTCCCAGCGACGGGTTGGACGGCTGGGCCTGTTGCGTGCGGTCCACGAACTCGACCGCCTGCCCGGTCTCGGCCTCGAGCGCGTCGGCGTAGCGGACCATGAACGTCTCGCAGCCGCCGCAGTGGGCGCCGTTCGGCCACGAGTCGCCGAGCCCGAGGTACGACAACCCCGCTGCCGTTGCCGTCGGCGACGGCGACGGTGCTGAGGTCGGTGTCGACGTTGACGCGGTGCTGGTCTCCGGGTCGTCGGAGGCACAGCCGCCGGCGAGCGCCGCGGTGATGAGCAGCAGGGCGAAGGAACGGTGTCGGCGCATTTCGGTACTCCTCTGGTCGGATCGTGCGGTTCACAGCTCCAGCACGTCGCCCTCGCGGCCGACGCTGACGGGAAGGGGCGCGGCCGCGGCGTACTTGGCGGCCAGTTCGTCCACCTCGTCGTCGGTGCGGGCGGGCGCGTGGTGGATCAGCACCAGCTGCCCGACCCGGGCGCGGGCGGCCAGCGCGATCGCGTCGCCGATGGTCGAGTGACCGTACGCCTCGGCCCAGTACCGTTCCGCGTCGGAGAACTGCGCGTCGTGCAGCAGTAGGTCGACGCCGCGGACGAGGGCGACGGCGGGCCCGTCGCCGGCGCCGGCGGCGTGGTCGGGCAGGTAGGCGAACGAGGCGCCGTCCGCCTCGACCCGCATCCCGAACGTCCGCCCGCCCTTGTGCGGCAGGTCCGCCAGCCGCACCCGCGCACCGCCGGCCGCGAACCAGCCGGCGTCGCACGCGTCGAACTGCCACCGCCCGGCCAGCCCGTCCGGCCCGATCGGGAAGTGCGGCGGCGACATCGCCCGTGCCAGCAGCGCCGCCGCCGACCCCGGCGCCGACGGCGACGCGCCGGCCTGCGCGGGCAGCCGCAGCCGCACGTCGGCGCCGTCGACGTCGCCGGAGCGGAAGAACGGCAGCCCCTGCACGTGGTCCCAGTGCAGGTGGCTGAGCACCAGGTCGCCGCGGTACGGCGCGCCCCCCAGCAGCGCCGTCAGGTGGGCGAGCCCGGTGCCGGCGTCGAGCACCAGCCGCGGCGCCGGCTCGTCCCGCACGGTCACCGAGACGCACGACGTGTGGCCGCCGGTCCGCACGAACGCCGCGCCCGGCGCGGGAGTGGAGCCGCGGACGCCGTGCAGGACGATCCTCACGCCGGCACGTCCTCCCGGCGGTGCGACCCGGCCAGCTCGGCCAGCCGCTCGCGGTCGATCGCCGCCGACGGCGCCACGGCCACGCGCACGGGGGTGACGGCGGCCAGCGTCGACGTGCGCCGCCCGCCCTCCAGGACGGCCCGCTCGCCGAGCACCGCGCCCGGCCCGACCTCGGCCAGCCGCCGCCCGTCGACCTCGACCCGCAGCACGCCGTCGAGCAGCAGGTACAGCTCGTCGCCCGGCTCGCCCTGCAGCGTCAGCAGGTCGCCGTCGGCGAGCGTGCGGATGCGCGGCTTGTCCGCGCCGGTCATCAGCAGCCGCGACAGCACCCGCTCGGCGGCGCTCTCGACCTCGACGCTCAGCGCCGGCGAGTCCTCGTCGCCCCACGGCGTCCGCGCGCCGAACGAGTGCGCGGCCCACGCCGAGTAGTCGGTGAGGCCGGACTTGCGCACCAGCGCGCCGGCGTCGTCGTAGACCCAGTGCCGCGGGAACGCGCTGGCGCCGGGCAGGCCCGGCTCGGACCGGCCGTCCGGGTGGATGGTCAGCGTCAGCGTCGTCCACACCAGCGGCGAACGCAGCTGGACGAACGGCGGGTGCGGGACGGCGCGCGGCGCGGGCAGCGCGGTCCGGCCGCCGCAGGTCTGCGTCAGCCGCACGCTGCCGTCGGGCAGGTACTCCGGGTCGCGGCGCAGGACCGGCAGCGCGACCGCGGCGAACGTCGCGCCGAGCCGCCCGATCCGTACCGTCGTCGACCCCATCCGCACCCCGGCGGAGGCGCCGTAGCCGGCCCGGACGATCCGCCCGTCCGCGACGTCGGCCCAGCCGGCCAGCACGTTCGCGTACCGGAACCGGTCCGCGGCGTGCAGCCCGTCCAGGTCCTCGACGACGTCGGGCGGCGGCGGGTCGTAGTGGGTGAACCCGGTCTCGAAGGCGGCCTTGGTGAGTCCGGTGACCGCCTCGGACGGAATCCAGGAGAGTATGGTGGCCGTGGCCTCGATACGTGTGTCCATGTGTTCACGCTAGGGAGCGGCGACGCCGGCGGGCAGGGTGCAGACAGGCCGGTCGGCGGGGGTGCTGGCACGCCTCCGCATGAGCGCGATCATCGTGGGGTATTTCTTGACGTATGGGAGTCTCGACGCGGTTTCGGTCGACGACCGCCGCCGGCGTGATCGCGGTGCTCGTCCTGGTGTTCGTGTTCGGCAGCCCGCCGTTCGGCAGCTGGGCCGCTGACAACGCGAACGGCACCGGCGCGCTCGATCTGTTCCTCAGCGTCCTCGCCTGGCCGTCCTGGGACTTCACCCTCGACGCGCCGGCCCGCGACGTGCTCGCGATGGTGCTGCGCGCCGTGCTGGTCGTCATCCTCACGGCGGCGTTCCTCACCGCGCTGGCCTGGCCGCGCACCGGCAACGCGGGCGCCCAGCTGCTCACCGGCTGGGCCAGCGTCGTCTTCGCCGGGGCCGCCGCCGGGCTGGTCATGGGGCTGATCCAGAGCGACGCCTCCGCGCCGGCGGTGTTCGCGCTGATCTCGTCCGGCGCCACCTACGGCATCTTCGCCGGCTGGATCGTCGGCCTGGCCACCCTGCGGGCGCCCAGCCGGTAACGACTCGGGTCCGGGTCGAGGTTCGTCCGTCGGCAGACTTCACCGACCCGACCTGGGGCCACGTCCGGGTCGGGGGCGCGGACATCGAGGTCGATGTTTCCGACCGCCCACAGCTGGACTCCTTCGCACTTCACATCCGTGGTGCGGACGACGACGCCAACCGGTTCGTCGCCCAGCTGCTGCAGAGGCTCGGTGCCCGCGCCTTCGACGTCGCGTCCGAGACCGGCATCTTCACTGGCGGCTAGTCCCGGCCACCCGCCCAGGGGTGCTGGCACCCCGTCGTATTCGGGTGGCTGCCGCCCTGGCGCGTTCGCGCCGGTAGGAGTGTCATGGCGGCATGACCTCGGCCACCGCCCGCATCACCGTGCTTCTCGCGGACGACAACCTGCTCGTCCGCGAGGGGGTGCGGGCGCTGCTGCGCGTCGCCGGTGACGTGGACGTGGTGGCGACGGCCGAGGACTACGACGGGCTGGTCGCGCAGGCGGTCGAGCACCGCCCGCAGGTCGTCGTCACCGACATCCGGATGCCGCCGCGCTTCGCCGACGAGGGCATCGAGGCGGCCAAGGAGGTCCGCAAGCGGCTCCCGGGCACCGGGATCGTGGTGCTGTCGCAGTACGACGACCCGGAATACGCGGTCGCACTGCTGGCCCAGGGCGCCGCCGGCTACGCATACTTGCTCAAGGAGCGGGTGGCGGACGGCGACCGGCTGGCCCGTGCCGTCCGCGAGGTCGCGGCGGGGGGTTCCATGCTGGACCCAGAGATCGTGCAGGCCCTCGTGACACCGGCACGGGGCGGCACCGGCCTGTCCGCCGACGAGGAACGGCTGCTCACCATGGTGGCCGAGGGACGCGCCGTCAAGGCCATCGCGGTCGCGCTGCAGAGCACCCCTGAGGCCGTCGACCACGCCGTCGAGGAGCTCTTCCTGCACCTCGCCCGCGACGCCAGCTCCGGCGTCCGCGGCGCGCTGGAGCGGCTGCGCAAGCTGCACACGGCGATCCTGGAGCGCGAGGAGCAGGGTGAGACGCTCACCCGGTTGCTGCCGTCCGGGCTGGCCGACAAGCTGCGCGACGACCCCGGCGCGGTCGCCCGCACCGAGCGGCTGATCGTCACCGTGCTGATGTCGGACGTGCGCGGCTACTCCGGCATCGCCGAGCGGGCCGACCCGTCGACGCTGGCCCGTCAGCTGAACGCCCACCGCCGGGCCATGAACGGTGCCATCCTCGACCAAGGGGGCACCGTGATGCAGTACGTGGGAGACGCCGTCATGGCCGTCTTCGGAGCGCCGTTCCCGCAGGCCGACCACGCCGAGCGGGCGCTTCGGGCCGCCCACGACATGCACCGGCGGCAGGCCGGCGTCGACGCCCAGTGGGTGGCCGAGGGGCTGGAGCCGTTCGGCATGGGCATCGGCCTGTCCACCGGCGAGGTGGCCGCCGCGCTGCTCGGCAGCGACGAGCGGCTGGAGTACACGCTGGTCGGCGACACCGTGAACCTGGCGCAACGCCTGCAGGACCTGGCCCGGCCGGCCGGGACGACGGTGGCCAGTGCGGCCACCGCGGCGGCCGCGCCCGCGTGGACGTTCCAGCGGCTCGACCCGGTCCGGGTCAAGGGCCGCGACGCTGCGGTGACGGCGTGCCGGGTGCTCGCGCCCGCCGCCGCACCCGACGAGGTGGAGGAGTACAGCCGATGACCGCACTGCTGGCTCAGGGGGTCCGCCGGACGTTCGAGGCGGAGTTGGCGCCCGTCCGGGCGTTGCGCGGCGTCGACCTGCGCGTGGACCGCGGCGAGTTCGTCGCGCTGATGGGGCCGTCGGGCTGCGGCAAGTCGACCCTGCTGAACATCTTCGCCGGGCTCGATCAGCCCGACGAGGGCGAGGTGGTCGTCGACGGGCTGGTCGTGAGCGGCCGCGACGAGAACTGGCTGGCCCGGTTCCGGCGGCACCACGTCGGCATCGTCTTCCAGTTCTTCAACCTGCTCGAGGGCGTCTCGGCGCTGGACAACATCGCGCTGCCGGCCATCCTCGGCGGGCTGCGCCGCAAGGCGGCCGAGTCGCGCGCCCGCGACCTGCTCGACCTGCTGGGCCTGGGCGATCGCACCGAGCAGCTGCCGTCGGTGCTCTCCGGCGGGCAGCGCCAGCGGCTGGCGATCGCCCGCGCGCTGGTCAACGAGCCGGCCGTGCTGCTGGCCGACGAGCCGACCGGCGCGCTCGACAGCGAGGGCGGCGCGGAGATCCTGGAGCTGTTCCGCCGGCTGCACGGCGACGGTCAGACCATCCTCATGGTCACCCACTCCGCCGACGTCGCCGCCGGGGCGTCGCGGGTGGTGCGCATGCGCGACGGACGCATCGACGGCGTGCGGGTCGGTTCGGTGCCGGCCGCGTCCGTGGTGGAGGAGCGCGCGCCGTGACGGCCGTCCGCGCCTGGCTGCGGCTGGACGCCCGGCGCCGGTGGCGGTCGCTGCTGGTCATGGCGCTGCTGGTGGCGCTGGCCGCGGGGACGGTCATGACGGCGTTGTCCGGCGCCCGGCGCGGCTCGACCGCGGTCGACCGGCTGGTGGAGCGGACGCTGCCGGCCACCATCGCCGTCCTCCCGAACCAGGCCGGCTTCGACTGGGACGCCGTCCGGGCGCTGCCCGAGGTCGAGGCGCTGACGACGTTCTGCCTGACCGGCTCGTACGTGGTCGACGAACTGCCGCCGGACTCGTACGCCGCGGGCTTCCCGCCGGGCGACGACGAGGTGTTCCGGACCATCGAGCGCCCGGTCGTCCTCGACGGCCGGCTGCCCGACCCGGTGCGGGCCGACGAGGTCGTCGTCAGCCGGTCGTTCGAGCAGAACTACGGGCTGGGCGTCGGCGACGGCGTCACACTGCGGCTGTTCACGCCGCGGACGCAGGACGGCCTGAAGTTCGCGTCGACGCTGCCCGAGCCGGACGGCCCGGTGGTCCACGCGACGATCGTCGGGATCATCCGGTCGCCGTGGTTCAGCGATGTCGTCGGCGACTCCGAGGGTGGGCTGTCGCCGTCGCCGGGCCTGTTCGCGCGGCACCGCGACAACCTCATGGGCGCCTCCGGTGAGGGCGAGCTGAACGCGCTGGTCCGGCTGCGCGGCGGGGAGGCCGCGATCCAGGCGTTCAAGGCGGACCTGCGCGAGGTCAGCGGGCGCGGCGACATCGACTTCATGGACCTCGCCGAGGATGGCCGGCACCTGAACGCGGTCACCCGGTTCGAGGCCGACGCGCTGCAGGCGTTCGCGCTGGCGGCGGGCGCGGCGGCGATCTTCCTCGTCGGCCAGGCGGTGGCGCGGTACGCGGCATCGGCGGCGGCCGAGCTGCAGATCGGACGGGCGCTGGGCATGACATCGGGGCAGGCCGTCGTGGCCGCGGCGGCGGGTCCGGTGGGTGCGGCCGTCGCCGGCGCGCTGCTGGGTGCGGGCGCCGCGGTGGTGGCGTCGTGGTGGTTCCCGATCGGCACCGCCGCGTTGTACGAGCCCGACCCGGGCATCGACGCCGACCCGCTGGTCGTCGTCGTGGTCGGGACGGCGACGGTGCTGCTGGCGGCGCTCGGCGCGGGCCTGGCGGCGCGGCTGGCACTGCGCTCGGCCCGCACGGCGCGCCGCGCGCGGCCGTCGGCGCTCGCGGCCGCCGCCCGGCGGGCCGGTGCACCGGTTCCGGTGGTCGTCGGCGCGCGGTTCGCGCTCGAGCCCGGCCGCGGCCGCCAGGCGGTTCCGGTGCGCCCGGCGCTGGTGGGCGCCGTCGTCGGGGTCGTCGGCGTCATCGCGGCGTTCACCTTCTCCAGCGGCGTCACCGACGCGGCCGCGCACCCGGAGCGGTTCGGGCAGGTGTACCAGCTGGCGTCCTTCGTCGGCGACGCCGGCGAGGACTTCGGTCCCGTCGACGACGTCATGGAGGTCATGGCCGACGACCCGGACGTGCGGGTCGTCAACGACACCCGCGTCGCGGTCGCGACGGTCGAGAACCGGCCGGTCACGCTGTTCACGCTGGACCAGGCCGGACGCGAGCCGCTGCGGCCGGTGCTGGTCGAGGGCCGGGCGCCGGAGCACCCGGGCGAGGTGGCGCTGGCGCCCGCCAGCGCCGACACCATGGGCGTGGGCGTCGGCGACGTCATGACGATGTCCGGCACCGCGGGCGACCGCGAGTTCACCGTCACCGGCCTGGCGTTCGTGCCGGAGGGGCCGCACAACAACTACGTCACCGGCGGCTGGGTCTCCGGCGACGGCTACGACACGCTGTTCGACCCGGCCAGCACGGTGTCGCCGGCGTTCAAGTACCACCTCGTGCTGCTCGGGCTGACGCCGGGCGCCGACGCGGCGGCGGTGACCGAGCGGCTCGAGGCCACCGTCGCGCCGGTGATCGCCGCGGCCACCGGCGCGCCGCCCGAGTCCGTCACCGACGTCGTCGCACCGGCCGAGCCGCCCAGCCGCCTCGCGGAGCTGCGCCAGGTCCGGACGCTGCCGGTGTTCCTGGCCGGGTTCCTGACGGTGCTCGCGCTGGGCGCCGTCGGGCACGCGCTGGCCACCGCCGTGCGCCGTCGCCGGCACGAGGTCGCCGTGCTGCGGGCGCTGGGCATGACCCGCTGGCAGTCCCGCGGCGTCGTCGTCACCCAGGCCAGCCTGCTGGCGCTGGTCGGGCTGGCTGCCGGGGTGCCGCTCGGCCTGGCGCTGGGCCGGACCGTCTGGCGCTACGTCGCCGACACGACGCCGCTGCTCTACGTCGCCCCGCTGGCGGCGCTGGCGCTGCTGCTGATCGTGCCGCTGGCACTGCTGGCGGCGAACCTGCTGGCGGCCTGGCCGTCGCACCGGGCGGCGTCGCTGCGGGTGGGCTCCGTGCTGAGGGCCGAGTGATGACGGCGGCGTGGCTGCGGCTGGAGCTGCGACGGCGGTGGCGGTCGCTGCTGGTGCTGGCGCTGTTGGTGGCGCTGGCCGCGGGGACGGTGCTGACGGCGGTCGCGGGCGCCCGGCGTGATGCGAGCGCCGTCGACCGGCTGCTGGAGCGGACGCTGCCCGCGGACGTCGCGGTGCTGCCCAACCAGCCCGGCTTCGACTGGGACGCCGTGCGAGCGCTGCCCGGCGTCGCGGCCGTCGGCACCTACACCGGCATCGACTACGACGTCGACGGCGAGCCGTCCGCGGGTCTGCTCGGCGACGACGAGACGATGCGGACGGTGGAACGTCCGGCCGTGCTCGATGGCCGGCTGCCCGACCCGGAACGGCCGGACGAGGCGGTCGTCACGAGTGACCACAGCGCGGAGGTCGGCGACACGGTGACCTTGCGGCTGCATCCGGCCGACTCGGCGGCGGCGCAGCCGGAACTGACCGTGACCGTGGTGGGCGTCGTCCGGTCGTACTGGTACCACGACGACGCCGAGGGCGTGGGCGAGCTGGTCCCGTCGCCGGAGCTCTACGCCGCGTTCGAGGATCAGCTGATCGGCGACGAGCCGGGCGAGTTCAACGCGATCGTCCGGCTCCATGACCGTGAGGCGGGCATTCCCGCGTTCCAGGCGCGGTTGCGGGAGATCAGCGGCGTCGACATCGACGTGGTGAACCTGGCCGAGCTGGCCCGGCGCGACCGCGACGACGCGGCGTTCGAGGCCGACGCGTTGCTGGTGTTCGCGCTGGTCGCGGCCGTCGCGTCGGTCGTGCTGCTGGGGCTCGCGGTGGCGCGGTACGTGGCCGCGGTCCGGCCCGCGCTACGCGTGCTGGGTGCGCTGGGCCTGACCCCGCGCCGGCTCGCGTGGGCGGCCGCCGCAGGACCGGCGCTGGCGGCGGTCGTCGGCGCGCTGCTGGGCGTCGCGGCGTCCGTCGTGGCGTCGCGCTGGTTCCCGATCGGCGCGGCGGCGCGGTTCGATCCGGCGCCGGGTGTCGCCGTGGATCTGCCGGTGCTGGCCGCCGGCGCAGTTGCGGCGCCGGCGCTGATGCTGCTGGGCACGATCGCGGTGGCTCGCGCGGCGCTGCGCCGTACCGGCGCGCGGCCGGCCAGGTCCGCGGTGGCGGCAGCAGCGCAGCGGCTGGGGGCGCCGGTCCCCGTGGTCGTCGGGAGCCGCTTCGCGCTGGAGGCGCGGTCGTCGGGCGCCGTCCGGCCCGCACTGGCCGGCGCCGTCGCCGGGGTGCTGGGGGTCGTCGCCGCCGTGACGTTCTCCGCCGGCGTCCGCGATGCCACCACCCACACCGAGCGGTTCGGGCAGGTGCATCAGCTGGTGGCGTTCACCGGGTTCTCCGGGATCGAGGTCGCGCCGGTGGCGCAGCTGGCTCCGATGGTGGCCGCGGACCCGGACGTCCGCGCCGTCAACGACACGCGCATGGCGGTGGCCGGCGCCGGTGACGCCTCGATGAGCCTGTTCACGCTGGAGCCCGGGTGGCGGCCGGTGGTGACCGAGGGCCGGGCGCCGCGGGGCGCCGGCGAGGTCGCACTCGCGCCGCACAGCGCCGCGGCCGTCGGCGCGGCGGTCGGCGACGTCATCCGGCTGACGGGAACCCGCGGCGAGCGCGAGGTCACCGTCACCGGTCTGGCGTTCGTCCCGGAGGCCCCGCACAACGACTACACGCTGGGTGGCTGGGTGACTCCGGCCGGTTACGACGAGCTGTTCGACCCGGCCGCCACGGCGTCTCCGCCGTTCAAGTTCCGGCTGCTGCTGGTGGCGCTGACGGCAGGCGCCGATCCCGGGCTCGTCGCCGACCGGTTGGCCACGGCCACGGCGACCGACGGATTGATCCAGCCGGCTGAGCCGCCCAGCCGGCTGGCCGAGCTCCGGGAGATCCAGGGCCTGCCCGTCTTCCTGGCGGCGTTCCTTGCCGCGATGGCGCTCGGAGCCGTCGGCCATGCTCTCTTGACCACGGTCCACCGGCGTCGCCACGACCTCGCCGTGCTGCGCGCCGTCGGCCTCACCCGGCGGCAGTCGCGAGCGGTCCTGATGACGCAGGCGAACGTCCTCGCCCTGGCCGGGTTGCTGTTCGGCGTGCCGCTGGGCATCGCCACCGGCCGAGTGGTCTGGCGGTTCGTGGCCGAGACCACGCCCGTCGACCACGTGGCGCCGGCCGCGTTGCTGACGACCGGCCTGGTCGCGGCGGCGGCGCTGCTGGCGGCGAACCTGCTGGCGGCCTGGCCGGCGCGCCGGGCGGCGTCGCTGCGGGTGGGCTCCGTGCTGAGGGCCGAGTGATGACGGCGGCGTGGCTGCGGCTGGAGCTGCGACGGCGGTGGCGGTCGCTGCTGGTGCTGGCGCTGTTGGTGGCGCTGGCCGCGGGGACGGTCATGACGGCGGTCGCGGGCGCCCGGCGTGGTGCGAGCGCCGTCGACCGGCTGCTGGAGCGGACGCTGCCCGCGGACGTCGCGGTGCTGCCCAACCAGCCCGGCTTCGACTGGGACGCCGTGCGGGACCTGCCCGGGGTGGCCGCGCTGTCCACGTTCGGCGGCGCACCGTACGTCGTCGACGGCGTGCCGGCCGACTCGCTCGGCGGCGCCGTGGGCCCGGACACCATGGTCACGGTGGAGCGGCCGGCCGTCCTCGACGGGCGGCTGCCCGACCCGCACCGCGCCGACGAGGCGACGGTGACGCCCCGGTTCGTCGAGACCTACGGCCTGGGCGTCGGTGACACCGTGACGATCCAGCTGTTCCGGCCCGAGTCGTTCGCCGCCTTCCGCGCCGATCCGTCGCTGCCGCCGGACGGGCCGGTCGTCGAGGCGCGCATCGTCGGCGTCGTCCGGTCGTTCTGGCACGGCGACAGCCTCGGCGGGCAGGGGCTGCTGACGTCGTCGGCCGGGCTGTTCGAGCGGTATCCGGCCGAGCTGGGCGCCGGCTCGCCGACGGAGCTGTTCAACGCGATCGCCCGGCTGGACGGCGGCGCCGCGGCCATCCCGGCGTTCCAAGCCGAGCTGGAGCGGCTCACCGGCCGCACCATCGACGTCTGGGACCTGGGGGAAGCGTTCCACCAGCACGCCCGCGACGTCACCGGCTTCGAGGCCGACGCGCTGCTGGTGTTCGCGCTGGCCGCTGCTGCCGCCGCGGTGTTCCTGGTCGGGCAGCCGGTCGCCCGCTACGTCGCCGCATCCGTCGCGGACCTGCAGGCGCTGCGGGGCGTCGGGATGCTGCCGCGGCAGGTGGTCGCGGCGGCGGCGCTCGGGCCGGTGCTGGCGGCGGCCGCGGGCGCGGGGCTCGGCGTGGCGGGCGCGGTGGCGGCGTCGCGGTGGTTCCCGATCGGCTCCGCGGCGACGCTGGAGCCCGCTCCCGGCGTCGACGCCGACGTCGCGGTCCTGGGCGGTGGCCTGCTCGCGGTGCCCGTCCTGGTGGCCGTCGCGGCCGTGACGGCGGCCGTCCTGGCCGTGCGCGCCGCCAGGACGGCGCCGCACCGCCGCCGCTCGGCCGTCCCGGGCGCCGTCGCCGCCGCGGGGCTGCCGGTGCCGGTGGTCGTCGGCGCCCGGTTCGCGCTGGAGCCCGGCCGCGGCCGCCAGGCGGTGCCCGTACGGCCCGCGCTGCTGGGCGCCGTCACCGGCGTGGCCGGCGTGATCGCGGCGTTCACCTTCTCCAGCGGCGCCGACGACGCGACCGGCGACCTGCGCACGTTCGGCCAGACCCACCAGCTGCTGGCCTACCTCGACGACGGCGCGGACGCGCCGCCGGCCGCCGACGTGCTGGCCGCGGCCGCCGCCGACCTCGACGTCGCCGCCGTCAACGACGCCCGCATCGGCGCGGCGGAGATCGGCGGGGTGTCGGCCGCGGTCTACGCCTACGCGCCGGTCGGCGACGGTGTGCCGGATGTCGTCGTGCTGAACGGGCGGATGCCTGCGCGGGCGGACGAGATCGTGCTCGCCCCGGCGACGGCGGCGGCCGCCGGAGCGGGCGTGGGCGACCGCGTCGACCTGGTGGCGACCGGCGGGACCGGCAGCGCCACCGTCACCGGCATCGCGTACCTGCCCGACGGCTCGCACAACGACTACACGACCGGCTCCTGGGCCACCCGCGACGGCTACGACGCGCTGTTCGCCGGTGACGTCAAGTTCCACGAGGCGCACGTCGAGCTGCGCCCCGGCGCCGACGCCGCCCTCGTCGCGGACCGGCTGGCCGAGGCGACCGGCGTCGGGTTCGCCCCGCCGGAGCCGCCCACCCCGGTCGCGGAGATCCGGCAGATCCGGACGCTGCCCGTGGCGCTGGCCGGGTTCCTGGCCGTGCTGGCGCTCGGCGCGGTCGGGCACGCGCTGGCCACCGCCGTGCGCCGTCGCCGGCACGAGCTGGCCGTGCTGCGCGCCGTCGGGCTGACCCGGAGGCAGTCGCGCGCCGTCGTGACCACGCAGGCCAGCGTGCTGGCGCTGGCCGGGATGCTGATCGGCGTCCCGCTGGGTGTCGCGCTCGGCCGCACCGTCTGGCGCTACGTCGCCAAGACGACGCCGCTGCTGTACGTGCCGCCGGTGGCCGCGCTGGCGCTGGCGCTGGTGCCGCCGGTCGCCCTGGTGGCGGCGAACCTGCTGGCCGCGTGGCCGTCGCAGCGTGCGGCGTCGTTGCGGGTGAGCTCCGTGCTGAGGGCCGAGTGATGGCCGCCGCCTGGCTGCGCCTGGAGCTGCGGCGGCGGTGGCGGTCGCTGCTGGTGCTCGCGCTGCTGGTCGCGGTGGCGGGCGGCGCCGTGCTGGCGACGGTCGCCGGGGCGCGGCGGGGCGCGTCGTCGGTGCACCGGCTCGACGCCGTCGGGCTGCCCGCGACCGCCCAGGTGCTGCCGGGCGACCCGGGCTTCGACTGGGCCGCGGTGCGCGCGCTGCCCGGCGTCGCGGCGGTGGGGGAGGTGGCCTTCGCCGCGTACGAGATCGACGGCGTGCCGGCCGACGGGCCGGTGCCGGCCGACCGGAACGTGCTGCGGACGGTGGAGCGGCCGGTGCTCCTCGACGGCCGCGCGGCCGACCCGGACCGCGTCGACGAGGCCGTGGTCACGCCGCGGTTCGTCCGCACCTACGGCAGCGGCGTCGGCGACACCGTCACCGTCCGCCTCTACCGGCCCGAGACGCTGCAGGCGGCGGTGACGGACTGGCGCGGCCCGGTCGAGGAGGGTGCCCGGCCGCCGGCGGATGGGCCCGAGCTGCGCGTCCGCATCGTCGGCGTCGTCCGGTCGCCGCTGTTCACCGACCTGCCGGGCGCGCCTGGCTGGCTGGTGCCGACGGCCGCGTTCTACACGGCCTACGCCGGTGACCTGCTCGGCCCGCACGGCGCCACCGGCGCGATGGTGCGCCTCGACGACGGCGGCAGCGGCTACCCGGCGTTCAAGGCGGCCGTCACCGGGCTGACCGGGCGCACCGACCTCACCATGTGGAGCGAGGCCACGGCGACCGGCTTCGTCCAGGGGCTGGTCGACATCGAGGCCACCGCCGTCACCGCGTTCGCGCTGGCCGCGGGCGCCGCCGCCGTCGTGCTCGTGGGCCAGGCGGTCGCCCGGCACACCACGTCGGCCATGACCGAGCTGCGGGTGCTCGGCGCGCTCGGGATGACGCCCCGACAGCAGGTCGCCGCCGCGGCGGCCGGTCCCGCGCTGGCCGGGCTGGCCGGCATGACGGTGGGCGTGGGCGCCGCGGTCCTCGCGTCGGCGTGGTTCCCCGGCGGGACCGCTGAGCAGCGCGAGCCCGCCCCGGGGCTCGACGCCGACTGGACGGTACTGGCGACCGGCTGGTCCGTCGTCGTGGCCGCGATCGCCGGCGGCGCCGCGCTGAGCGCCGTCCTGGCCCTGCGGGCCGCGCGCGACACCGTGGCTCCGCGGCGCTCACCGGTCGCCGCCGCCGTCGCCCGGGGCCCGCTCCCGCTGCCGGTCGTCCTCGGGACGCGGCTGGCGCTGGAGCCGGGCCGTGGCCGGCGTGCTGTCCCGGTGCGCCCGGCGCTGGCCGGCGCGATCGCCGGGGTCGCCGGGACGGTGGCCGCGCTGACCCTGGCCGCCGGGATCGACGACGCCGCGTCCACGCCCGCGCGGTACGGGCAGGTGCACGCGCTGGAGGCGTCGCTCGACGTCGACGCCGCGACGGCCGCGCGGGTGCTGCCGCGGCTCGCCGCCGACCCGGACGTCACCGCCGTCAACGACAGCCGGTCCGCCGTGGCCCAGGCCGGGGGCGCCAGCCCGATGGTGTACTCGCTGGCGCCGGTCGGTGCCCCGCTGCCCGTCGTCGTCGACGAGGGCCGGGTGCCGTCCGCCGCCGACGAGGTCGCGCTCGGCCCGTACGCGGCCGCGACCCTGGGCGCCGGCGTCGGCGACACCGTCGAGCTGACCGGCACCCGGGCGGCGCGCCGGTTCACCGTCACCGGGCTGGCGTTCGTGCCCGAAGGGCCGGAGAACTACAACGTCGACGGCGCCTGGGTCACCGCACCGGCCTTCGACGCGCTGTTCGACGCCCCGACGTTCCACGTCGCCCATGTCGCGGTACGCGACGACGCCGAACCCGCCGTCGTGGCCGAGCGCCTGAACCGCGCCGTGGCCCCGGACGTCTCCGTCCAGCCGGCGCTGCGCCGCGACCACTCGGTGGAGCTGCGGGTGATCCAGGCGCTGCCGCTGTACCTCGCGATCTTCCTGGCCCTGCTCGCGCTCGCCGCCGTCGCGCATGCGCTGGCCGTGGCGCTGCGCCGGCGGCGGCACGACCTCGCCGTGCTGCGCGCCACCGGGCTGACCGCCCGGCAGTGCCGCGCGGCCGTCGTCACGCAGGCCGTGGTGATCGTGCTGACCGGGCTGGTGATCGGCGCGCCGCTCGGGGTGGCGGCCGGCCGGTCGCTGTGGCGCTACGTCACCGACGCCGCGGTGACGCACTACGTGCCGCCGCCGGCGGTCCCGGCGCTGGTCGTCGTGGTCCCGGCGGCGCTGGTGGCGGCCGTTCTGGTGGCGGCGTGGCCGGCTCGGCGGGCGGGGACGTTCCCCGTCTGGCAGGCCTTGCGGGCGGAATGAGGAGGTGGGCGGGGTGAACGGTTCGGTGCGCGCACGCAACCGGCGCGACGTCGCGCTGTGGGCCGGGTGGGCGGCGCTGGTGGCCGGCGCCGTCGGGCTCGCGGTGTGGGCGCTGCGGACGCTGATCGACGTGCCCGGCGAGCTGCTTCCGTGGGCGCTGCTCGGGCTGGCCGCGGTCCCCTTCGCCGTGACGGCGGCGGCCGTGCCCCGGCTGCGGCGCCGCGCCGGCTCCGTCGCCGGGCCGACGCTGGTGTTCTGCGGCCTGGCCCTGATGGTGCTCGCCGTCTACCTGGTGGTCGTGATCGGCCTCGGCGGCGAGGTCGACGACGACGGTCAGGGCGTGCTGGCGTTCTCGATGCTGGCCGCGCTGACGGCGGTCGTGCTGGCCGAGCCGGTGCGGGCGCGGCTGCACGAGCTGGCCTCGCAGTGGGCCGGTCCGCCGCAGCGCCCGGCGTCGTCGGCCCTCGAGACGTTCGGGTCGCGGATGACACGTGCCGTCCCCATGGACGAGCTGCTGCTGCAGCTGGCCGAGACCCTGCGCTCCACCCTCGGCCCGGCCGGCGCCGAGGTCTGGACCGGCGAGGACGGCGTCCTGGAACGGGCCGTGTCGGTGCCTGAGCGCGGTCATGCGCGGCTGACCCTCGCCGGCCCCGAACTGGCCGCCGTCAGCCGGGCCCGCGTGTCCGGCAACGCCTGGGCGGCGATGTGGCTGCCCTCCTTGCTGGCCGACGGCGGCGCGCCGGCCGTACCCGCTGGCCGTGCGCCGGACCTCGCGTCGGCCGAGAGCGCGCCGGGTGGTTCGGCGCTGGCGGGCGGGGGTGCGTCGGGCGGGGGTGCGTCGGGCGGGGGTGCGTCGGGCGGGGGTGCGTCGGGCGGGGGTGCGTCGGGCGGGGGTGCGTCGGGCGGGGGTGCGTCGGGCGGGGGTGCGTCGGGCGGGGGTGCGCCGGGTGGTTCGGCGCTGGCGGGCGGGGGTGCGTCGGGCGGGGGTGCGTCGGGCGGGGGTGCGTCGGGCGGGGGCGTGCCGGACGGGGCGCCGCCGGCGGGCGGGGGTGCGTCGGTCGGCGGTGCGTCGGGCGGCAGTGCGTCGCACGACCTCGCGCCGGCCGAAAACGCGTCGACGTTGTCAGTGCCCACCCCTAGGGTGGGCACTGCCCGGGCCGGGCGGGTCATGCCTACCTCGTCGGCGAACGCACGTCGATCGGTGCGCGTCGCGTCGGTCACGCATCTTGGCCGGCTGCTCGGCCTGCTCGTCGTGGTCCGCACCGCCGACGACCGCCCGTTCAGCGACGACGACGACCGCGTGCTGGCCGACCTCGCCCGCCAGGTCGGCCTGGCGCTGCACAACGTCCGCCTCGACTCCGCGCTGCAGGCGTCGCTGGAGGAGCTGCGCCGCCGCAACGCCGAGCTGCAGGCGTCGCGGGCCCGCATCGTGTCCGCGGCGGATGCGTCCCGGCGGCAGATCGAGCGCAACCTGCACGACGGCGCGCAGCAGCGGCTGGTCGCGCTGGCGGTGAAGCTGGGGCTGGCCCGCCGGCTTGCGACGGGCGACGCGGCGGGGCTGCTGGAGGAGCTGCGCACCGATGTCCAGGAGACGCTGACCGAGCTGCGCGAGCTGGCGCACGGCATCTACCCGCCGTTGCTGCGCGAGCACGGGCTCGGTGAGGCGCTGCGCAACGCGGCCGGGCGCGCCACGATCCCGGTCCGCGTCGAGGCCGGCGACGCCGGCGACGTGCCGCGCTACCCGCCGGAGGCCGAGGCGGCGGTGTATTTCTGCTGCTTGGAGGCGCTGCAGAACGCCGGCAAGCACGCCGGCCCGGACGCGACGGTGACGGTGCGGATCGGCGCGGCCGAGGGCGGGCTGGAGTTCGAGGTGGCCGATGACGGCGCCGGCTTCGACCCCGCGGCGACCGCGGAGAGCCACGGGTTCGTGAACATGCGCGACCGCCTCGGCGCGTTCGGCGGCGAACTGACCATCACCAGCGCACCCGGCGCCGGCACCGTCGTCGCCGGTACGCTCCCCGTCGTCGCGCTGACGCCGGTACGCTCCCACCCGTGACCACCGGCACCCGGGTCCGCGTCGTCGTCGCCGACGACGCCCTGCTGGTGCGCGAGGGCGTCCAGCGGGTGCTGGGCCTGTACCCCGACCTCGAGGTCGTCGGCGTGGCCGGAGATCTCGACGGCCTGCTGGCGGCGGTCGACGAGCACCGGCCCGACGTCGTCGTCACGGACATCCGTATGCCGCCGACGTCCAGCGACGAAGGCGTCCGCGCCGCCACCCGGCTGCGCGAGACCGCGCCCGAGACCGGCGTCGTCGTGCTGTCGCAGTATGCCGCGCCCGCGTACGCGCTGGAGCTGCTCTCCGGCGGCTCGCAGCGGCGCGCCTACCTGCTCAAGGAGCGGGTCAGCGAGCCCGACCAGCTGGCCGCGGCCGTCCGCGAGGTGGCCCGCGGCGGCAGCGTCGTCGACCCGCGCGTCGTCGAGGTGCTGGTGGCCGGCAACCGCCCGCCCGGCGATCCGCTGGCCGGGCTCACCAGGCGCGAGCGGGAGGTGCTCGAGCAGATCGCGCAGGGCAAGAGCAACGCCGGCGTCGCCGCCGCGCTCGTGCTCACCGAACGCGCCGTCGAGAAGCACATCAACGCGCTGTTCGCGAAGCTCGGCCTCACCGCCGAGCCCGACGTCCACCGCCGGGTCAGCGCCGTCCTGCTCTACCTCGCCTCGCTGCGCTGACGGGGTGCTGGCACCCCCGCGGGACGGGTGGTGACCGGGTGGCGGTCCCGCCCGGCGGCGACGATGCTGGTGTCATGGCCGGCAGTGCGCACACCCCCCACGCCGAGGCTCCGCCCGCCGTCGTCGACGTCCTCGTGGTCGACGACCAGGAGACCTATCTGTCCGTCGCCCGCTACGTCGTCGGCGCCACGCCCGGGTTCCGGGTCGCCGGCGAGGCCACCAGCGGCGAGGACGCGGTGCGGCTCGCGGCGGCGCTGCGCCCCGGGCTGGTGCTGATGGACATCAACCTGCCCGGCATCTCCGGCATCGAGGCCACCCGCCGGCTGCTCGCGGCCGCGCCCGACGCCGTCGTGCTGCTGATGTCGACGTACCCGGCGTCCGACCTGCCGCAGGACGCGCGCGCCAGCGGCGCCCGGGCCTACGTCCACAAGGAGGACCTCGCGCCCGACGTCCTCGTCGCGGTCATGGCCGGCCGCCTCGATCCCGGCTTCTGAGCGCACCGAAAACCCCTCGACCCACGGCTCGCGCCGGGGCGAGACTGGGATCATGGGCCACGTCGACCTCAACGCCGTCTCCTTCACCCTGCCCGACGGCCGGGTGCTGCTCGACGACGTCTCGTTCCGGGTCGGCGACGGCGCCAAGGTCGCGCTGGTCGGTGCCAACGGGTCCGGCAAGACCACACTGCTGCGCATCGTCGCCGGCGATCTCACGGCACACGACGGCGCCGTCACGCGCAGCGGCGGGCTCGGTGTCATGCGGCAGTTCGTCGCCCGCGACGCCCAGGACGTCCGCGACCTCCTGCTCTCGGTGGCGCCGCCGCGCGTGCGGGCCGCCGCTGCCGCCGTCGACGCCGCCGAGCTGGCCATGATGGACCGCGACGACGAACCCACACAGATGACGTACGCGGCCGCGCTCGGCGAGTGGGCCGACGCCGGCGGCTACGAGACCGAGGTGCTGTGGGACGTCTGCACCACGGCCGCGCTGGGCATCCCGTTCGAGCGGTGCCGCTGGCGCGAGGTGTCGTCGCTGTCCGGCGGCGAGCAGAAGCGGCTGGTGCTCGAGGCGCTGCTGCGCGGGCCCGACGAAGTGCTGCTGCTCGACGAGCCCGACAACTTCCTCGACGTCCCGGCCAAGCGCTGGCTCGAGGACCGCCTGGTCGAGTCCCCCAAGACGGTCCTCTACGTCAGCCACGACCGCGAGCTGCTGCACCGCACCGCCACCCGCGTCGTCACCGTCGAGCTCGGTGCGGCCGGCAACACCGCGTGGGTGCACCCGAGCGGGTTCGGCAGCTACCACGAGGCCCGGCGCGAGCGGTTCGCCCGGCTCGAGGAGCTGCGCCGCCGCTGGGACGAAGAGCACGAGAAGCTGCGTCAGCTCATGCTCATGTACAAGCAGAAGGCCGCCTACAACTCCGACATGGCCAACCGCTACCAGGCGGCGCAGACCCGGTTGCGCAAGTTCGAGGAGGCCGGCCCGCCGGAGGACCAGCCGCGCGAGCAGAACCTTCGCATGCGGCTGCGCGGCGGGCGCACCGGCAAGCGCGCCGTCGTCTGCGAGTCCCTGGAGCTGACGGGTCTCATGAAGCCGTTCGACCTCGAGGTCTGGTACGGCGAGCGGGTCGCCGTCCTCGGTTCCAACGGCTCCGGCAAGTCGCACTTCCTGCGGCTGCTCGCCGCCGGCGGCACCGACCCCGAGCCCGAGCACGAGCCCGTCGACGACGTCCCCGTCGCGCCGGTCCGGCACACCGGGGTGGCGCGGCTGGGCGCGCGGGTGCGGCCGGGCTGGTTCGCGCAGACCCACGACCATCCTGAGCTGGTCGGGCGCACGCTGTTGGAGATCCTGCATCGCGGCGACGGGCGGCGGGCCGGCATGCCGCGCGAGGAGGCCAGCCGCGCGCTCGACCGGTACGAGCTCGCGCACGCCGCCGACCAAGCGTTCGAGTCGCTGTCCGGCGGGCAGCAGGCGCGGCTGCAGATCCTGCTGCTCGAGCTGTCCGGCGCCACGTTGCTGCTGCTCGACGAGCCCACCGACAACCTCGACCTCGTGTCGGCCGAAGCGCTGCAGGACGGGCTCGAGGCGTTCGAGGGCACGGTGCTCGCCGTCACCCACGACCGCTGGTTCGCCCGCGACTTCGACCGCTACCTCGTGTTCGGCGCCAACGGCACCGTCTACGAGGCGCCAGAACCGGTCTGGGACGAAGGCCGCGTCACGCGGGTGCGCTGATGGAGCCCGTGTCGATCACCACCGACGCCGACGAGTTCTGGCAGCGGGCGGGCGAGTGGCTGCGGCGCGAGCCGGTGCTGCGCTCGGTGCTGCTCACCACCGTCGACCGCGAGCGCCGGGGCGGGTCGGGCGGCACGTTCGCCCTGCTGGCCGATGGTGCTGGTGCCGACGCTGTCGGGGCCGACGGGGCCGCGGCGGGCGGGGTGACCGGCGTCGCGGTGTGGACCCCGCCGTTCCGCGTCTACGTCGCCGCGCCGCCGGTCCAGGCCGAGCGGCTCGCCCTGGCCATGCTCGACCGCTGCCCGGCGATCGACGGCGTCACCGGCGTCACCGACGAGTCCGCGGCGTTCGCCCAGGCGTGGGCCGGTCACACCGGCGGCACCGTCGCCGTCTCGATGAACCAGCGGCTGTTCGAGCTCGACGTCGTCGTGCCGCCGCGGCCGGTCTCCGGCGCCGCGCGGCTCGCCGGCTCCGACGACCGCGACCTGCTGGTCGAGTGGACGCTGGCGTTCGAGCGCGAGTCCAACGCCGCGCCCGGCGCCAGCGTCGCCGAGCGCGTCGTCGACCTCATGCTGGCCGACGGCCGCGCCTGGCTCTGGGACGACGACGGCCCGGCCTGCTTCGTGGGCGTCTCCCGCACCGTCAGCGGCGTCGCCCGCATCGCGCCGGTCTACACGCCGCCCGGCCGCCGTCGCCGCGGGTATGCGTCGGCGCTGGTGGCGGCGGTCAGCCAGGCCGTGCTCGACGCCGGCGCCGGCCGCTGCGCCCTCTTCACCGACCTCGCCAACCCCACCGCGAACCACGTCTACACCGCCCTCGGCTACCGCCCCGTCGCCGACGTCACGGCCTACACCTTCAGCCGCTGACCGACGGGTGAGCGTCCGGTGCCGTGCGGACGCTCACCCGCGGGTGTCAGCCCACCGGTTCGACGTTGAACAGGTCGTCGTAGGTCTCCATCAGCAGCGCCCGGCCCTTGACCTGCGCGATCACCTCCGGACCCGCGACACCGTCGATGCCGGGGAGCTGGCCGGCGCCGCCCTCGGGGCCGAGCGGGATCGCGACCAGCGGCGGCAGCTTCTGGTACGCGCTCACCTCGCCGGCTCCGGTGATCCGCGCCGTCAGGTTCGCCGCGACCAGATCCGCCTGCAGCCGCGCGGTCGCCGCCATGTTCCGGTCGGCGTCGGCGATGTCGCCGATCGCGTACACGTTGTCGTGCCCGGCCACCCGCAGCTGGTCGTCGACGCGCAGGTAGCCCTGGTCGTCGCGGGCGGCGGCCAGCGAGCCGGTGACGAACCCGGTCGCCGGGGTCACGCCGAACGCACGGAACCAGATGTCGGCGGTGAGCTCCTCGCCGGTCTCGGTCGTGACGGTGACCGGCGCCGCCGTCGCGGCCGGTGCGTCCGGCAGTGCCCGTAGCGGGCTGCCGAGCACGAGGCGCACGCCGAGCCCGTCGAGCTGGCGGCGCAGTTCCGCGCGCAGCTCCTGGTCGTACGGGCCGGGCAGGATGTCGTCGGCGAGGTCGACCAGCGTGACGCCCTTCTCCGGGTAGGCGGTCTTGATCTCGCCGGCCAGCTCCAGCCCGGCCGCGCCGGCGCCGATCACCAGTGCGTGGCCCGACCCGCGCAGCGCGTCGTGCGCCGCCAGGAACCGCTGCCGCGCCACGGCGACGTCGGTCTCGTCGGTCTTCGCCGGGAACGGGTAGGACGAGCCGGTCGCGAGGACGACGAAGTCGGCGGCCAGCCGCTCGCCGGACGCCAGCGTGACGCCCTCCCCGTCCGCCTCGACGGCGCGGTCACGGACGAAGCGGCCGTGCGCGAGCAGCCGGTCGTACGGCAGGAAGATGCGGTCCAGCCACTCCGGCGCGACGAGCGCGCGCCAGGACGCGAGGTTGTGCAGGAACGTGTCGGACGGGTCGACCAGCGTCACGTCGGCGACCTCGTCGAGCGCCTTCGCGGCGTTGATGCCGCCGAACCCGCCGCCGACGATGACGACGGAGGGGCGCGAGCCGTGGGTCTCGGTCACGAATACTCCTCGGAGAGTCGAAGCTACGAGCCTTCTCGTAGCAGCTTCGAAAATCGAAGCAACATCGCTCGCGCTAGTATTCCTGACATGCCCGCGTCGGTTCGCGCCACCCACGACGCCGACGCCTGCTCCCGCACCGACGCCGCGCTCACCCGGGCGTTCACGATTCTGGGCAAGCGTTGGAACGCGCTGGTCCTGGGTGGTCTACGCACCGGTCCGGCCGGTTTCCGCGAGCTGTCGCGCGCCATCGACGGCCTCAGCGACTCCGTCCTGGCCGATCGCCTCGCCGAGCTGACCCGCAACCACCTCGTCCGCCGCCGCGTCGACGAGGGCCCGCCGGTCTCCGTCACCTACGAGCTGACCGACCACGGCTGCGCCCTCATGCCGGCCCTCGACCAGATCTCCTCCTGGGCCGTCGAGCACCTGCCGCCGGAGCCGTCGGAGGAGTGAGGTCGGCCTCGACAGGCCTCCTCCTGTTCGGCGCCTGCCGCCGGAGCCGTCAGAACAGCGGCGGCGCTGCTGCGATTGCGCACTCGGCCTTAGCTCCAGCCTTGGCGGGTGCCCGCAGCCGGTGGCCGTCACGGCAGTGAGGCGCGGGTCCTACGGGCGATTTCCAGGTCTGTCGGCACCTGCTGCGGGAGGCCGTCACGACAGGGAGGCCGGCCCTGGGTCAGATCTCCGCCGGGCGTCCGGGCGCCTCTCGCGCCGGGCGCCCATCAGAACAGCGCTGGCAGCGGCTGCGGTGGCGGCGGACCCTCGTAGCGGCCCGTGACCCGGACCCGCAGCGCCCGCTCGTCGTACTCCTCCAGCGCGTGCGCGATCCAGCCGGCCGTCCGCGCCACCGTGAAGATCGCCTCGCCAGCCTCCGGCGGCATCCCGGCCGCGACCGTCAGCGTCGCCAGTGCCAGGTCGACGTTCGCCGGCAGCGGCAGGTGCGTCGCGGCGGTCTCGGTGACGGCGCGCGCGGCGGCCAGCGCGGGCGCGGCCTCGGGCATGGCCGCGAGCCGTTCGAACAGGACCTGGGCCCGCGGATCGGTGGTCCGGTAGAGCCGGTGCCCCAGCCCCGGGATGCGCCGCCCCGCGCGCAGGTGTTCGGCCACGACCGGCCCGGCGCCTCGCTCGAGCACGTCGGTGAGCATCCGGTGCGCCAGGCCGCTCGCTCCACCGTGCAGCGGCCCCTCCGCCGCGCCGAGCGCCGCCGAGACGACGGCGTACGGATGCGCCCGCGCCGACGCCGCCGCCCGCGCCGTCACCGTCGACGCCGCCAGCCCGTGGTCGATCAACAGCACCAGCGCCCGGTCCAGGATGTGCACGGCGTACGGCCCGGCCGGGCGGTCGGTGAGTCGGGGCCACAGCCGCTCGGCGATGATCTCGCCCTCGCCAGATGTGCCGCTCTGGTCCGATGTGGTGCCGTGGTCCGTCGCGCCCCCGTGCGTAGTTGGGTGCCCGTCGCCTGCGGCGCTCCCGTGCGCTGCTGGACCGCCGTGCCGTGCTGCTCCGCCGTCTCCGACTCTGCCGCCGCGCGTCATGGGGTGCCCGTCGCCTGCGGCGCTCCCGTGCGCTGCTGGACCGCCGTGCCGTGCCGCTCCGCCGTCTCCGACTCTGCTGCCGTGCGTTAGGGGATCACCGTTGCCTGCTGTTGCCCCGCGGTGACCAACCGGGTCACCGTGCCCTGCTGCGCCCCGGTGTGCTCGGCCGCCGCGCCCAACTTGGCTGCCGGGCCCGAGTCGCCCGGTCACCTCGCCCTCACCCTGCACCGCTGCGCCGCCGCGGCCAGGCGCGTCGAGTCCGGTCTCCTCGCCTCGGCCGTCGCGGCGGGGGAGCGCGTCGACGAAGGTGGCGATGAGTCCGCGGGCCGTCGCCGCGACGGTGCCGGGGCGCAGGTCGAACCGGACCGGATCGACGGTGGCCGCGGCGACCGCCGCCACCCGGAGCCGGTCGACCAAACCGGCCTGCGGCGGCAACGCGTCGCCAGCGGCCCGGGCCGCCGCCAGTCCCTCGGACGGGGCGACGAACGGCGGGTCGAGCCGTTCCTGGCCGGTCCACAACCACCACGCCACCGCCTCGAACGACGTCCGCCGCGCCAGTTCGACCGGATCGACGCCGCGGTAGTAGTAGCGGTCGCCCTCGATCAGGGTCACGCCGCTGTAGACGGGGCCGGCCGCATCGTGCTCGCGCTCCGCGGCGGACCCGGCGTCCGGGCGACCTCGTCGCCGGCGCGCCAGCCGCTCCACCTCGTCGGGGTCGAACGTGCTGGCCCGGCCTCCAGCGCCGCGCCGGCTGCCGAGCAGGCCGCGGCTCACGTAGGCGTACACCGTCTCGGGCTTGATCCCGAGCCGGGCCGCGACCTGTTGAGTCGTCAGCCGACGCTGCTCCACCATCGTCCACCTTCATCGAGATATTGACTCAAATCAATATATCTATCATTACTGTCAACTATTGATCGCGCTGGAGGAACCATGACTGCACAGGTGCCGCGTGGACTGGCCGGGGTCGTCGTCACCGAGACCGTGTTGGGCGATGTCCGTGGCCGGGAGGGCTTCTACCACTACCGCGAGTACTCGGCCGTGGAGCTGGCCGCGAACCGCAGCTTCGAGGACGTCTGGCACCTCATGCTGTTCGGTGCGCTGCCGTCGGCGGAGGAGAGTGTCGCCTTCGCGGGCCGGGTCGCCGGACTGCGGGCGCTCACTGACGAGGTGCGTGCGGCGCTGCCGGCGATCGCCCGCGCGAGCGCCGCGTCAGGTCCGATGGCCGGGTTGCGTACGGCGCTGTCGCTGGTCGGCGCGGCGGAAGGGTTCCGGCCGGTCTACGACCTCACCGCCGACGAGCGGCGTGACGACACACTGCTGGCCGGTGCCGTCGTGCCGACGCTGCTGGCAGCACTGTACCGGCTCGGGCAGGGGCTGGAACCGGTCGAACCGCGCGCTGACCTCGGGCACGCGGCGAACTACCTGTACATGCTGTCCGGCCAGGAGCCGGCGCCCGCGCACGCCCGCGCCGTCGAGCGGTATCTGATCTCGACCATCGACCACGGCTTCAACGCGTCGACGTTCACCGGGCGGGTGATCGCCTCCACCGGCGCCGACGTCGCGGCCTGCCTGGTCGGCGGCATCGCGGCGCTGTCGGGCCCGCTGCACGGGGGCGCGCCGAGCCGGGCGCTGGACACCCTGGACGCCATCGGGACGCCGGACCGCATCCAGGCGTGGGTGCGGGAGCGGGTGCTGGCCGGCGACCGGATCATGGGCTTCGGCCACCCGGTGTACCGCACGGAGGATCCGCGCTCGCGGATGCTGCGCGACATCGCGACCGGTTTCGGCGGCCCACTGGCCGACTTCGCCGTCGAGGTGGAGCGGCAGGTCGAGGCGATCCTGGCCGAGCTCAAGCCCGGCCGCGAACTGCACACCAACGTCGAGTTCTACGCCGGCGTCGTCATGGAGCAGTGCGGTCTGCCGCGGGCGATGTTCACGCCGACGTTCGCGGTCGCCCGGGTCGTCGGCTGGACGGCGAACATCCTGGAGCAGGCGGCGGACAGCAAGATCATCCGGCCCGCCGCCCGCTACGTCGGCCCGCCTCCGCCCGTGCCCGTCCCGGCCGCCTGAGTCCGCGCGACGGGGGGTGGGGCGGACGGTCCGGGCGCCCCGCCGGCCGACGGTGCGGCCGACGACGTCACGACAACTGGCGGGGTTCGAGGACGTGGTGCAGTCGTGGTGTGGCAGGCGGGGCGCGGGGACCGCGCGAGGTACGGCGGCGGGTTTGCGGTGGCGGCGTGTGCGGTGACGGGTGTGCGGTGACGGGTGTGCGCTGCGGGCCGGTGGCCGTGAGCAGCGCGTGCGTGGCAGTCTGCGGCTGGAAGCGGCTGATCCGGGGCGTGCTGGCCGTGTGCGGTGCGTGCGTGGCGGGGTGCGCTGGCCCAGAGGCGGTGGCGGGTGAACGGTTGGGCGTTGGCCCGGGGTTCGGTGGCGAGTGCACCGCGGGGTCGGTGGTGGTGAGGCCGGTGCGGTGGCGGTCTGCGGCTGGAGGTGGCTGATCCGGGGCGTGCTGGCCGTGTGCGGTGCGTGCGTGGCGGGGTGCGCTGGCCCAGAGGCGGTGGCGGGTGAACGGTTGGGCGTTGGCCCGGGGTTCGGTGGCGAGTGCACCGCGGGGTCGGTGGTGGTGAGGCCGGTGCGGTGGCGGTCTGCGGCTGGAGGTGGCTGATCCGGGCGGTGGCCGTGCGCGGTGCGTGTGGGGTGAGGCCGGTGCGGTGGCGGTCTGCGGCTGGAGGTGGCTGATCCGGGGCGCGGCGGCCCTGGGGGGTGCTTGCCTGGCGGTGTTCGCTGGGGCCCGGGACCCGGGGCGCGGTGGCGGGTGCGCTGCGGGCCGGGTGGCCGTGGGCGGTGCGTGCGTGGCGGGGCGGAGCCGGCGCAGGGCGGGTACATGGCTGAGCACGGCCGATCCAGGGTGCGGTGGCCAGGGCGGCAAGGCGTGCAAAACGGGCGCGTGAAAGCTTGCTGAAAGTCTTGCAAGACCCGCTGGGGGTGGCTAGCGTCTCGGGCACCGTGACATCGCCGTCCGCCCCGGGAGTGACCGATGCCGACTCTGCCGCCCAGTCGCCGACTCCTTGCCCTCGCCCTCGCCGCCGCGCTGGGAACGGTCGCCGCAGCGGCGGCCCCATCCGCCGCGGTCGCGCCGCCGTCCGCCGCGGTTGTGCCGCCCGCCGCGGTGACGGCGGTGGGCGCGGAGGACGCGGCGGCGCCGAGGGTCGTCACGTTGGTGGGGAGTCTGCAGAGTGAGCTCGGCTGCCCGGCCGACTGGGACCCGGCCTGCGCCGCCACCGCGCTGACGCCGACGGACGGGGGCGGGTATGCGCTGGCGGCGGAGCTGCCGGCGGGCTCGTACGAATTCAAGGTCGCCCTGAACGGCAGCTGGGACGAGAACTACGGCGCCGGCGGCGTCGCGAACGGCCCGAACCTGCCGCTGGTGCTGGAGGCGCCGGCCGAGGTGACGTTCACGTACGACGACGAGAGCCACCGCATCGCGGTCGCGCCGACGAATCCGCCGCCCGGCCTCACGGAGGAGGACGAGCAGCTGGCGGGCACCAGCCTGCGCGCCGGTCTGACCGACGAACGGTTCTACTTCGTGATGGCGGACCGGTTCGACAACGGCGACCCGTCGAACGACACCGGCGGGTACGAGGTGCTGCCGGGGACGGACGAGCCGCGGCTGGTGCACGGGCTCGACCCCGCGGACAAGGGGTTCTATCACGGCGGCGACCTCGCCGGGATCCTGCGCCGGCTCGACTACATCGAGGACCTCGGCACGACGGCCATCTGGCTGACGCCGTCGTTCATGAACCGGCCGGTGCAGGGCAGCGGCGCCGACGTCAGCGCCGGCTACCACGGCTACTGGATCACCGACTTCACCCGCATCGACCCGCACCTCGGCACGAACGACGAGCTTCGGCAGCTCATCGACGAGGCGCACGAGCGGGGCATCAAGGTGTTCTTCGACATCATCACGAACCACACCGCGGACGTCATCGACTACGAGGAAGGCGCCTACACCTACGTCCCGAAGGGCGAGGCGCCGTACACGGACGCCGCCGGCAACGAGTTCGACGACTCCGCCTACGCCGCCGGCGACACCTTCCCCGAGCTCGACGCACAGACGTCGTTCCCGTACACGCCGTTCTTCCGCACGCCGGAGGACGCGACGGTCAAGGTGCCGGCCTGGCTGAACGACCCGACGCTCTACCACAACCGCGGCGACGCGGCCTTCGACGGCACCGAGGGCGACCTGTACGGCGACTTCGTCGGGCTCGACGACCTGTTCACCGAACAGCCGGCGGTCCGCGATGGGTTGATCAACATTTATCAATACTGGGCGGAATTCGGTGTTGACGGGTTCCGCATTGACACCGTCAAGCACGTCAACATGGACTTCTGGCAGAGGTTCGCCCCGGAGGTGCTGGACGCGGCACACGAGTCGGGCGCCGACGACTTCTTCATGTTCGGCGAGGTGTACGACGCGAACCCGGCGGCGATGTCGCGGTACACGACCGAGGGCGGGCTGCAGGCGACCATCGACTTCGGCTTCCAGACCCGCGCGCAGGGCTTCGCGACCGGCCGCCCGACGACGGAGCTGCGTGACCTGTTCGCCGGCGACGACCACTACACCGACGCCGACTCGAACGCGTACTCGCTGCCGACGTTCCTCGGCAACCACGACATGGGCCGCATCGGCCGGTTCGTCCAGCAGACCGGCGCCGGGGCCGGGGAACAGCTCGACCGCGCGCTGCTCGCGCACGACCTCATGTACCTGACCCGCGGCCAGCCGGTCGTCTACTACGGCGACGAGCAGGGCTTCACCGGCGACGGCGGCGACAAGGACGCCCGCCAGGACATGTTCCCGAGCCAGGTGAGCAGCTACAACGACGACGACCTCATCGGCACGGACGCGACGACGGCGGAGGAGAACTTCGACCCGGACCACCCGATCTACCGGCGCCTCGCCGAGCTGGCCGCCTTGCGCGACGAGCACCCGGCATTGGCCGACGGCGCGCAGATCCACCGCTACGCGAGCGACGACGCCGGCGTGTACGCGTTCAGCCGCATCGACGCCGATGAGCAGGTCGAGTACGTCGTCGCCACCAACAACTCGACGGACGCCCAGGCGGTGAGCTTCGCGACGTTCAACCCGCGGACGACGTTCCAGCCGGTCTGGCCCGCGTCGGCGACGAGCACGAGGTCGGACGCGCAGGGCCGGGTCACCGTCACCGTCCCGCCGCTGTCCGCCGTCGTCTGGCGGGCGCCGAAGCCGCTGAAGCCGTCGACGGACGCGCCGGAGGTACGGTTCCGGACGCCGGGCCCGGGCGGCACCGTCGGCGGACGGGCCGAGATCGGCGTCGTCGTGCCGGCGGGCGCGGCCGGGCAGACCAACGGGGCGGGGCAGACCAGCGGGTTCAACCAGGTCACGCTGGCCTGGCGGCCACTCGGCACCGACGACTGGCGCCCCATCGGCACCGACGACAACGCGCCGTACCGGGTCTTCCACGACGTCAGCGGGCTCGCGCACGGCACGCTGCTCGAGTACCGCGCCGTGCTGAAGGACCACTCCGGCAACCTCTCCGTCGCGTCGACGTACGGCGTGGCCGGCGAGCCGCAGGACGACGGCGAGGACCCGGGCACCGGCGGGCCGGTCGAGCAGCCGGACCGCGTCACCGTGCCCGGCAGCCTGAACAGCGAGATGGGCTGCGCCGGCGACTGGGACCCGGCGTGCGTGCAGGCCGGGCTCACGCTGGACCCGGACGACGACGTCTGGAAGGGCACGTTCGCGCTGCCCGCGGGCGATTTCGAGTACAAGGCCGCGATCGACGGCTCGTGGGCGGAGAACTACGGCCTGGGCGCCCGCCGCGACGGCCCGAACATCCCGCTCCCGCTGGCCGCGGCCGCCGACGTGACGTTCTACTACGACCACGCGACGCACTGGGTCACCAGCGACGCGCAGGACCCGATCGTCACCGTGCCGGGGTCGTTTCAGTCCGAGCTGGGCTGCGCGGCCGACTGGGACCCGGCCTGCATGCGATCGTGGCTGAAGGATCCCGACGGCGACGGCGTCTACGCACTCTCGACGACGGGCCTCGCCACCGGAACGTACGAGGCCAAGGTGACGCACGGGCTGAGCTGGGACGAGAACTACGGCGCGGGCGGCGCGCCGGGCGGGTCGAACATCGCGTTCACGGTGCCCGCCGGCGCTCGCACCACGCTCAGCTACGACGTCGCCACGCACGTGCTGACGGTGACGTCGTCGGCGGCGGAGTCGCAGGCCGACCTCACCCAGCAGAAGGCGCACTGGCTGGAGCGCGGGCTGCTGGCGTGGGACCTGCCGGCGGAGGCGGCGGACTGGAGCTTCCGGCTGCACGCGGCGCCGAGCGGCGGGCTGGCGATCGACGCCGAGGCCGTCACCGGCGGGACGTCGTACCCGCTGACGCTGGGAGAGCTCCCGGAGGACGTCCGCGAGCAGTACCCGCATCTCACCACCTATGACGCGTTGACTGGTGAGGTCAAGGACATCGAGGACGTGCTCACCGGCCAGGTCGCCGTCGCCGCGTACGACGATCTCGGGCGACTGGTCGACGCGACCGGCGTGCAGCTGCCCGGCGTCCTGGACGACGTCTACGCCGGGGCCGCGGACCGCGAGCTGGGCGTCGCCTGGCACGGACGGCGCCCCGACATCGCCGTCTGGGCGCCCACCGCGAAGCACGTCGACCTGCTCCTCACCCCGACGGGAGGCAGCGAGCAGACCGTCCCGATGCGCCGCGACCGCGACGGCGTCTGGACCGCCCGCGGCAACCCGCGCTGGGCCGGCGCCGCCTACGCGTTCGAGGCCGACGTGTACGTGCCGGCGACGGACCGCGTCGAGACGAACGTCGTCACCGACCCGTACTCCGTCGCGCTGACGGCGAACTCGCAGCGCTCGCTCGTCGTCGACCTGGCCGATCCGGCGCTCGAACCGTCCGGCTGGGACGCGCTGGCCAAGCCGGAGCTGGCGCAGCCCGAGGACTCCACCATCTACGAGCTGCACGTCCGCGACTTCTCCATCGGCGACACGTCCGTCCCGGCGGACCACCGCGGCACCTACCAGGCGTTCACCGACGCGGACGGCGCGGGCATGCGGCACCTCTCGGCGCTCGCGGACGCCGGGCTCAACACGGTGCACCTGCTGCCGGTGTTCGACCTCGCGACGGTGCCGGAGAACCGCGCCGACCAGCAGACACCGGCCTGCGACCTCGAGGCGCTGGCGGCCGCCGACCCGGCCGGAACCGCCCAGCAGGAGTGCACGACCGCCGTCGCGGGCCAGGACGGGTTCAACTGGGGCTACGACCCGCTGCACTACACCGTCCCGGAGGGCTCGTACGCCACCGATCCGGACGGCCCCGGCCGCACCCGTGAGTTCCGCGAGATGGTCGCCGCGCTCAACGGCGCCGGGCTGCGCGTCGTCATGGACGTCGTCTACAACCACACCCACGCCGCCGGCCAGGACGATCAGTCGGTGCTGGACCGCATCGTTCCCGGCTACTACCAGCGGCTGTCCGCCACGGGCGCCGTCGAGACGTCCACGTGCTGCGCCAACACCGCGTCGGAGCACGCGATGATGGAGAAGCTGATCGTCGACTCCGTCGTCACCTGGGCGCGCGACTACAAGGTCGACGGGTTCCGGTTCGACCTCATGGGCCACCACAGCCGGTCGACGATGGAGCGGGTGCGGGCCGCCCTCGACGCGCTCACCATCCAGAAGGACGGCGTCGACGGCGCGTCCGTCTACGTGTACGGCGAGGGCTGGAACTTCGGCGAGGTCGCGGACAACGCCCGGTTCCGGCAGGCCACGCAGCTGGAGCTGTTCGGCGCCGGCATCGGCACCTTCAACGACCGGCTGCGCGACGGCGTGCGCGGCGGCGGCCCGTTCGACGACCCGCGCATTCAGGGCTTCGGCAGCGGCCTGTTCACCGACCCGAACGGCGCCGCCGTCAACGGGACGCCGGACGAGCAGCGAGAGAGGTTGCTGCACCTGCAGGACCTCGTCAAGGTCGGGCTGACCGGCAACCTGCGCGACTACGCCTTCACGGACGCCACGGGCGCGGCCGTGACCGGCGCGGACGTCGACTACAACGGCTCGCCGGCCGGCTACACCGCCGACCCCGCCGAGGTGATCACCTACGTCGACGCGCACGACAACGAGACGCTGTTCGACGCGCTCGCGTACAAGCTGCCCGCGGACACGCCGATGGTCGATCGGGTCCGGATGAACGTCCTCTCGCTGGCCACGACGGCGCTCGGCCAGGGCCCGTCGTTCTGGCACGCGGGCGCGGACCTGCTGCGGTCGAAGTCACTGGAACGCAACTCCTACGACTCCGGCGACTGGTTCAACCGGATCGACTGGACCGGTCAGGAGAGCACGTTCGGGTCCGGCCTGCCGCCGGCGACGGACAACGAGGCGAAGTGGGACTTCATGCGGCCGCTGCTTGCCTCGCCGGGGCTGCGACCCGCGGCCGGTGACATGGGGACGGCGACGGCGATGGCGCAGGACCTGCTGCGGCTGCGGTTCTCGTCGCCGCTGTTCCGGCTCGGGTCGGCCGAGCTGGTGCAGGCGCGGCTGTCGTTCGGCGACGGGGGACCGGCGCAGCCCGCCGGCGTCATCGTCATGCAGCTCGACGACCGCGCCGGCGCCGACCTCGACCCGGACCGCGAGCGGCTGGTCGTCGTCTTCAACGCGACGCCGTCGGCGGCGACGGTGCCGGTGGAGGACGGGGCGAGCCTGCGGCTGCACCCCGTCCAGGCGGCCGGCGCCGACCCCGTCGTCCGCGACTCCGTGGCGGGAGCCGCCGGCGTCACCGTCCCGGCGCGGACGGTCGCGGTGTTCGAGCAGCCCTGACGGGGCGCGCGGCCAGGTGCCGCACGACGTACTCCGCGTCGGTCCCGGCGCCGCCGACCAGCATGGACGCGAACCTGCTCTGGAACGCCAGGCCGGTGAAGTAGAGCCCGGGCGACGACGGCACCACGCCGAGCTCCTCCAGCGGCCAGCCGTCGTCGCCCAGGACCGGCAGCCTGATCCAGCCGAAGTCCTGGCGGAACCCCGTACACCACACCACCGCCGAGACGTCGAGCACCCGGCCGCCGTCGAGCACCGGCCGCCCGTCCCGCACGCCCGCGACCCGCTCGGTGACCCGCTCGACCCCGGCGGCGTCGAGGTCGCCCGCCCGGACCCGCAGCAGTGGTCCGCCGTGTGTCCGGATCTCCGGGCGCATCTTCCGCCCGATCGGTGTGCGCAGCGTGAACACGTGCTGGGCCAGGAACCAGAGCAGCGGGAGCGCGGTCCGGGCCCGGCGCGACTCCAGCGGGACCGGCAGCTGGCCGTTGCCGTGCCCGGCGAGGATCGTGTGGTGGTCGCGGGCCGCCTCGACGGCGATGTCCGCGCCCGAGTGCGACGCCCCGACGACGAGGACCGGCCCCGGTGGCAGCTGGTCCGGGCGGAGGTAGTCGGTGGAGTGCAGCTGGACGATGGCCGGGTCCAGCTCGGCGGCGAACGGCGGCACGTACGCCCGCGTCCCGAACGTCCCCGTCGCCACCACGACGTTGTCGGCCGTGAACCGCCGGTCACCGCAGTCCAGGACGTACCCGTCGCCGTCGCCGCTGAGCCCCGTGACCTGGACGCCGTGCTCGACCGGCAGCTCGAACCGGGCCGCGTACGCCTCCAGATAGTCCGCGACCTCGTCCTTCGTCGGGAACGCCCGCCCCGGACCGGGGAAGCGCATCCCCGGCAGCCCGTCGTAGCGTGCCGGGCTGTAGAGCCGCAGCGTGTCCCAGTGCCGCCGCCAGTTGTCGCCGGTCCGGGCTCGGTCGTCCAGGACGAGGAACGGCCGGTGCCGCCTGGCCAGGTGGTACCCGACGCTCAGCCCGGCCTGCCCGCCCCCGACGACGATGGTCTCGATGTGCTGGTCCATGACGCCCTCCCGGTACGTTCGGCCAGGTCAGGCTTCGACGCTAGAACCGGCGCCGCCCCTCCCGCGTCGGGCGAACCATGCATCTTCGGGGCGGACGCGCGTGGGTAGAACTGTGTAGGGACCGGTGGTCCTCGTGATCATCCAGGATCTGACCCCCTATGGGTGGTCGGATCATTGATGATCATGGGTGCTGCACGAGGCCGTGCTCGTAGGCGTACGCCGTCGCTGCGGCGCGGGACGAGACGCCGAGTTTGGCGAAGATGTTGCTGACGTGCCGGGCGACCGTCTTGTCGCTGAGCACGAGCGCCGCCGCGATGGACCGGTTGCTCCGGCCGGCGGCGACCAGGCGCAGGACCTCCAGCTCGCGCGGCGTCAGCCCGCCGGCCGACCCCGGCCCCGCTCGCGACGCCACCCCAGACCCAGCCCCAGACGCCGCACCCGAGCCCAGCCCGGGCCCAACCCCCGCGCCGTCCGTCAGGCGCCGCAGCCGGTCGAGGTCCGGCCCGGCCGACAGCCGGCGGAACGTGCGCACCGCCGCGTCGAGCTCCAGCCGGGCCGCGTCGGCGTCGCCGAGGTCGCGGCAGGCCAGGCCGACCAGGACGCGGGCCCGGGCGGCCTCGTACGGGGTGTCGACCTCGTGGAAGCCTGCCCAGGAGCGCCGTGCGGCCGTCAGCGCCCCACCGGCGTCGCCGCGCACCAGCCGCACCGACGCCGTCGCGTACGCCGACATCGCCGTCAGCACCGGCACCCGGGCCCCGTCGGCGATCTCGGCCAGTTCCGCCGCGGCGTCCGCCGCATCGTCGACGGAGCCGGTCGCCAGCAGCGCCTCGACCAGCGCGGCGAGCAGGGCCGGCCGCTCGATCGGGCTCGGCGTCTCGTCCAGCGCGCGGCGCAGCCCGGCGACGGCGGGCGCCACCCGGCCCTGGCCGAGCCGGAGCAGCGCCAGCCCGGGCTGCGGGTCCAGCCCGCTCAGCCCGGCCAGCCGGTAGGCGTCCTCGGCGGCGGCCAGCTCGCCGCGTAGCCGGTGCAGCTCGGCCTGCTCGTAGTAGGCGGCGCCGGCGGCCGGCTGGCCGGGCGGGTCGGACAGCCGGACGCAGGCGCGCCCGGCCTCGGCCAGCGCGTCGCGCCAGGCTCCCTGGTCGCGCAGGACGTGGACGCGGTGCACCTGGCACTCGCCGCGGAACGGCACGAGGTCGGGCTGCGCCTCGCACCAGCGGCTGAGCGCCGCCGTCCACTCGCGGGCCCGGCGCACGTCGAACGTCGCCCGGCAGGCGTCGATGACGGTGCAGTAGACGATGCCGGTGAGCAGCGGCCCGGCCTCGCCGGCGGTGACCGCGACCATCGCCTCGTCGAGCAGCGCGACACCCTCGGCGACCTTGCCGAGGTCGATCAGCGCCCGGCCGCGGCCCATGCGGCCGAGGATGACGAGGTCGGTGTCGTCGTGCCGCCGTCCGATGGCGACGGCCTCGGCGAACATCTCCGCGGCCACGGCCGGGTCGCCGCCGGCCACCGTCTGCCGGGCCCGGGCCGCGAGGAGGTAGCCGCTCTCGGCGCAGTCGCGCCCGGCGTCGTCGAGGAGGCGGTCGGCGCGGGCCAGCCAGCCGGTCGCCCGCGCGAACTCACCCTGGTTGATCAGTACGATCGCCAGCCAGAACGCGGACCGGACGGCCGCGTGCGGCCGGCCCTCGCGCAGCAGTTCGCGGTAGCCGCGCTCCTGCAGGTTCACGCTGTTGTCGTCGTGGCCGGCGAGGAACGCCGCGACGGCGAGCCGCTCGAGGTCGTCGGTGGGCAGCGGCGCCGCGGCGTCGGCGGCCGTGAACTGCGCGTACGCCCGCTCCCAGGCCCGCGTCTCGAACGCGGCCCGGCCCCGTTCTCGTGCCTCGGTAGTCGTCATGCGCGCCCCCGACCGATCCTGCCGCCACGCTACTCCTGTGCGCGGGTGACAATCGTGGTGTGAGCGCTGCGGACGAGATACCCACCCGGGCCGGCGTGCTGACGGCGCGCCCGGTCGCCGCGCTGACGTCCGAGCAGGCGGCCGAGGCCATGACGCGGGCGTTCGAGGGCTACGTCGTGCCGGTGTCGGTCGACGGGCCGGGGTTCGAGCGCCGTTTCGGCGCCGAGCACCTCGACCGCTACCTCAGCGAGGTCTACACCGCCGACGGCGACCTCGTCGGCATCTGCCTCATCACCCGGCGCGGCAGCACGGCGCGCATCGGCGGGTTCGGCTGCACGCCGGCCTACCGCGGCGTCGGGGTGGGCCGGACGCTGATGGAGCGGGCGATCGTCCGCTGCGTCGAGGCAGGCGCCACCCGCGTCACGCTCGAGGTCATCACCAGCAACGCGGCCGCGGTCCGGCTGTACGAGCGGCTCGGCTTCCGCATCGTGCGCACGCTGGTCGGCTACCGCTGGGAGCGGCCCGCCGCGGCCGGCCCGGTGCCGCCGTCCACCCCGTCCGCGATCGACCCCGCGCGGTTCGCCCGCGACGTCGCCGCCGGGCTGGAGTACGCCGACGAGCCGCCCTGGCAGCTCGCGCCCGAGACGCTGGCCGCCGCCGGGCCGCCGCGCCGGGCCTACCGGCTCGGCCCCGCCGCGGCGCTGCTCAGCCTCACCGGGACCACCGCCGTGCTGAGCGCCGTCCACACCGAACCGGCCGCCAGACGCCGTGGTCACGGCCGCGCGCTGCTGGCCGCGCTGCGCGAGGCGTTCCCCGGACGACGCTGGACGGTGCCGCCGCTCGTGCCTGAGTCGGACGGGGCCGAATTCTTCCGCGCGACGGGCTGGGTTCGCGAGGAGCTGGCCCAGTATGAGATGGTGCACGGGAACGTGTGACCGGCGTCGGGCGGGGATTCCCCACGTTTTGACCATGCGGCGCCCGCACAGGTATCCTGTCGTGTCGTTGTGCGTACCGGAGCGCGGCACGCCAGCCACCAGCCAGATCCATCCTCTCGACCAAAGCGAAGGCCTACGACCGTGCGCACGTACAGCCCCAAGCCCGGCGATGTCCAGCGCCAGTGGCATGTCATCGATGCCACCGACATCGTGCTCGGCAGGCTCGCCAGCCAGACCGCGACCCTGCTGCGCGGCAAGCACAAGCCCGTCTACGCGCCGCACGTCGACACCGGCGACTTCGTCATCGTGGTGAACGCCGACAAGGTCGCGCTCACCGGCAACAAGCTGGAGCAGAAGCTCGACCACCGGCACTCCGGCCGGCCGGGCGGCCTGCGCTCCACCAGCTACCGCGACCTCCTCGAGAAGAACCCGCGCCGGGTCATCGAGAAGGCCGTCAAGGGGATGCTCCCGCACAACAGCCTCGGGCGGCAGATGCTGTCCAAGCTGAAGGTGTACGCGGGTCCGGAGCACCCGCACCAGGCCCAGCAGCCCGTGCCGTACGAGATCGGCCAGGTCGCGCAGTGAGTGAGGACATGACTGAGACCACCGTCGACGAGATCGACACCGACGAGGCTCCCATCGAGAGCTACACCTCCGAGTCGGCGCCGTCGCGCTTCTCGAACATCGAGGCCGCCGCGGCCACCGGCCGGCGCAAGCAGGCCATCGCGCGCGTCCGCATCGCGCCCGGCACCGGGCAGTGGACCATCAACGGCCGCACGCTCGACGCCTACTTCCCGAACAAGGTGCACCAGCAGCTGGTCAGCTCGCCGCTGGTCGAGCTCGAGCTGGGCGACCGCTACGACATCGTCGCCCGCATCGACGGCGGCGGCGTCACCGGCCAGGCCGGCGCGCTGCGGCTGGGCATCGCCCGGGCGCTGAACGCCGCCGACACCGAGAACAACCGCCCGGCGCTGAAGAAGGCCGGCTTCCTCACCCGCGACGCCCGCGTCACGGAGCGGAAGAAGGCCGGTCTCAAGAAGGCCCGCAAGGCTCCGCAGTACAGCAAGCGCTGATTTCGCGCACCGCGCGAGCATCCGCGAACGGCCCCGGGGGGTATACAGAACCCGGGGCCGTTCGCGTTTCCCATCGTTCGTCCGCTGTCCCACTAGGAGCACAATCCGTGGCTCGTCTCTTCGGCACCGACGGCGTTCGCGGCCTGGCGAACTCCGATCTCACGGCCGAGCTCGCCCTCGACCTCTCCGTCGCCGCCGCCCACGTGCTGGGTGAGATCGGCGCGTTCGGCTCCGGTCGCCGCCCGGTCGCGGTGGTCGGCCGCGACCCGCGGGCCTCCGGCGAGTTCCTCGAGGCGGCCGTCGTGGCCGGCCTCGCCAGCGCCGGCGCCGACGTCCTGAAGGTCGGCGTGTTGCCCACGCCCGCCGTGGCGTTCCTCACCGGCATGCTCGACGCCGACCTCGGCGTCATGCTGTCGGCCAGCCACAACCCGATGCCCGACAACGGCATCAAGTTCTTCGCCAAGGGCGGCCAGAAGCTCGAGGACTCCGTCGAGGACGCCATCGAGGCGCGGCTGCGCGAGCCGTGGAAGCGGCCCACCGGCGCCGAGATCGGCCGCGTCCACGACCACCCCGAGGGCCTCGAGACCTACATCTCGCACATCGTCGGCACCGCGCCGTCGCGGCTCGAGGGCCTGCGCGTCGTCGTCGACTGCGCGCACGGCGCCGCCTACCGCGCGGCCCCCGAGGCGCTGCGCCGGCTGGGCGCCGACGTCCTCGCCGTCTGCGCCGAGCCCGACGGCCTGAACATCAACCACAACTGCGGCTCCACCCACCTCGACGTCGTCGCGGCCGAGGTGGTCGCGGCCGGCGCCGACCTCGGCATCGCCCACGACGGCGACGCCGACCGCTGCCTGGCCGTCGACGCCACCGGCGAGATCGTCGACGGCGACCAGATCCTGGCGATCCTCGCGCTGGCCATGCGCGGCCAGGGGACGCTGCGCCGCGACTCCGTCGTCGCCACCGTCATGTCCAACGAGGGCTTCCGGCTGGCCATGCGGCAGTCCGGCGTCGGCGTCATCGACACCGCCGTCGGCGACCGGTACGTCCTCGAGGCGATGAAGGCCGGCGGCTACAACCTCGGCGGCGAGCAGTCCGGCCACGTCGTCATGCTCGACCACGGCACCACCGGCGACGGCGTGCTGACGGCCGTCCACCTGCTCGCCCAGGTCGCGTCGTCCGGCACCCCGCTGGCCGAGCTGGCCGGCGTCGTGCAGCGGCTCCCGCAGGTCCTGGTCAACGTCAAGGGCGTCGACAAGAGCCGGGTCACCGTCGACGAAGGCGTCAAGACCGCCGTCGCCGAGGCCGAGGCCGAGCTCGGCGACACCGGCCGCGTCCTGCTCCGCCCGTCGGGCACCGAGCCGCTGGTCCGCGTCATGGTCGAGGCCGCCACCCCCGAGCAGGCCGAGACGGTGGCCCGCCGGCTGGCCGCGACCGTCCAGGCCGAGCTCGCCCTCTGAAAACCGGTTGCCCGCGCCAGGTGGTGAAGGGGACGCTCGACGGGTGCAGATCATGAAGATTGACGCCGCCGACGCCGACTTCGCCACCTGGTACGAGGTCTACCTCGCCGCGCGGGTGGCCGACAACCCCACCGGCCCGCAGTGGCTCGAACCCGAGCTGAAGGTCATCTACCAGGGCACCGAGTACCGCTCGGTGCAGCTGTGGCTGGCCGAGGAGGACGGCCGGGCCGTCGGCGCCGCCGTGCTGGCGCTGCCGCAGCGCGACAACCTCACGATGGCCGAGCCCGAGGTGTTCGTGCGGCCCGAGGACGCCCGCCGCGGCATCGGCAGCGCGCTGCTGGCCACCGTCGACGACGCGTCGAAGGCCGCGGGGCGCAGCAGCCAGCTGCTCTACATCGAGGCGCCGCTGGGCACCGAGCAGACGGCGGGCATGGCGTTCGCCGAGAAGCACGGCTTCACCCGGCGCATCGGCGAGATCATGCGCGTGCAGCGCCCGCCGTTCGACCTCGACGCCGTCGCGGCGGCCGAGGAGGCGGCCCGGCCGCACGCCGAGGGCTACCGCATCGTCACGTGGCGCGACCACGCCTCCGACGAGTTCGTCGACGAGTACGCCCGGCTCGAGGGCCGCATGAGCACCGACGAGCCGCAGGGTGGCATCGAGTCCGAGCCCGAGGTGTGGGACGCCGCCCGCATCCGCACCGCCGAGCGGCGCAGCGACCTCATGCGCCGCAGCACGTGGGTCGCGGCGGCCATCGCGCCCGACGGCAGCATGGCCGGCGTCACCGAGATCACGGTGTCGCGCGACAGCGACGACATCGGCTTCCAGGACGCCACCATCGTCGACCCCCGCCACCGCGGCCACCGGCTCGGCCTGCTGCTCAAGGCGGCCAACCTGCGCCAACTGCTGGCCGACCGGCCCGGCGTGCAGTCGGTGTGGACGTGGAACGCCGACGTCAACACGCACATGATCGCCATCAACGAGACGCTCGGCTACGAGATCGCCGGCTGGTCCGCCGCCTACCAGCGCAGCATCTAGATCTAGATCTTGCGCAGCCTGATGCGCTGCACCGAGTGATCAGGGCCCTTGGTCAGCGTCAACGTGGCCCGGCCCCGCGTGGGCAGGATGTTCTGCGCGAGGTTGGGCCCGTTGATGGTGTCCCACAGCTGCTCGGCCTGGGTGACGGCGGCGTCGTGGTCGAGGTCGCCGTAGCGGCGGAAGTACGACTCCGGCCGCTGGAACGCCGTCTCGCGCAGCCGCAGGAACCGCTCGACGTACCAGCGGCGGACGTCCTTCGGTGAGGCGTCGACGTACAGGGAGAAGTCGAAGAAGTCGCTGACGGCGAGGCCGGCGACGCCGTCGGCGCGGGGCCGGGCCGGCTGCAGCACGTTCAGGCCCTCGATCAGCAGGATGTCCGGCCGCTCGACGCTGATCTGCCCGCCTTCGACGATGTCGTAGGTGAGGTGCGAGTACACCGGCGCCGTCACCACCTGCTCGCCCGACTTCACCGCCGTCACGAACCGCAGCAGCGCCCGCCGGTCGTACGACTCCGGGAACCCCTTGCGCTGCATGAGCCCGCGCCGCTGCAACTCGGCGTTGGGCAGCAGGAAGCCGTCGGTGGTGACCAACGCCACCCGGGGATGTTCGGACCAGCGGGCCAGCAGCACACGCAGCAGCCGCGCCGTCGTCGACTTCCCGACGGCGACCGACCCGGCGATGCCGATGACGAACGGCGTGCGCGCCGCGAACCCGCCGAGGAACGTCGTCGTCGCCTCGTGCAGCCGCGCCGTGGCCCGGAACCGCAGGTTGAGCAGGCGCGACAGCGGCAGATACACCTCGCGCACCTCGTCGAGGTCGACGGCGTCGCCGAGCCCGCGCAGCTCTTCCAGCTCCGCCGCCGTCAGCGACAACGGGGTCTCGTCGCGCAGCCGCGCCCAGTCGGCGCGGGACATCTCGACGAACGGTGACGAGTCGCGGACAACAGTCATGGTGGCCTCATTCTGACCGACATGTCCCGGCGATGCGCGATCCGGGGCCGAGTGCGGTTACAGTGACCGCCGTGTGCGGGATCGTGGGATACACAGGACATCGCCCAGCGCTCGACGTCGTCGTCGAGGGGCTGCGCAGGCTCGAATACCGCGGCTACGACTCCGCGGGCGTGGCGGTCGTCGCCGACGGCGCGCTGGCCTCGGCCAAGCGGGCAGGAAAGCTGGTGAACCTCGAGAAGGCGCTGGAGGAGCGGCCGCTGCCGGTCTCGGGCACCGGGCTGGGCCACACCCGGTGGGCCACGCACGGCTCGCCCACCGACCGCAACGCCCACCCGCACCTCGACGAGTCCGGCCGCGTCGCCGTCATCCACAACGGCATCATCGAGAACTTCGCCCGGCTGCGCGCCGAGCTGGAGGACTCCGGCGTCCGGTTCGCCTCCGAGACCGACACCGAGGTCGTCGCGCACCTGCTGGCCGCCGAGGTCGCCGCAGGGTCCGACCTCGTCGACGCCATGCGCTCGGTCTGCCGCCGCCTCGACGGCGCGTTCACGCTGCTCGCCGTGCACGCCGACGCCCCCGACCGCGTCGTCGCCGCCCGTCGCAACTCGCCGCTGGTCATCGGCGTCGGCGAGGGCGAGAACTTCCTCGCGTCCGACGTCTCCGCGTTCATCGCGCACACCCGCGAGGCCCTCGAGATCGGCGACGGCCAGGTCGTCGAGATCACGCCCGACGACGTCACGCTCACCGACTTCCACGGCAACGCCGTCGAGGAGAAGCGCTTCCACGTCGACTGGGACGCGTCGGCCGCCGAGAAGGACGGCTACGACTACTTCATGCTCAAGGAGATCGCTGAGCAGCCCAAGGCGGTCGCCAACACCCTGCTCGGGCGGGTCGGCAAGGACGGCCTGCTGTCGCTGGACGAGATGCGGCTGTCCGATGACGAACTGCGCGAGGTCGACAAGGTCGTCGTCGTGGCCTGCGGCACCGCCTACCACGCCGGCATGGTCGCCAAGTACGCCATCGAGCACTGGACCCGGCTCCCCTGCGAGGTCGAGCTGGCCAGCGAGTTCCGCTACCGCGACCCCGTCGTCGACCGTCAGACGCTGGTCATCGCGATCAGCCAGTCCGGCGAGACCATGGACACCCTGATGGCGCTGCGGTACGCCCGCGAGCAGGGCGCCAGGGTGCTGGCCATCTGCAACACCAACGGCTCCACCATCCCGCGCGAGTCCGACGCCGTCCTCTACACGCACGCCGGCCCCGAGGTCGCCGTCGCGTCGACGAAGGCGTTCCTCACCCAGCTGATCGCCTGCTTCCTCGTCGGCCTCTACCTCGGCCAGGTCCGCGGCACCAAGTGGGGCGACGAGATCCGCTCCGTCGTACGCGACCTCTCCGACCTGCCCGCCAAGGTCGACCTCGTCCTGGAGACGATGGAGCCGGTCCGCGAGCTGGCCCGCAACCTCGCCTCGGCCACGTCGGTGCTCTTCCTCGGCCGCCACGTCGGCTTCCCGGTGGCGTTGGAGGGCGCGCTCAAGCTCAAGGAGCTCGCCTACATGCACGCCGAGGGGTTCGCCGCCGGCGAGCTGAAGCACGGCCCCATCGCGCTGGTCGAGGAGGGCACCCCGATCGTCGTCGTGGTCCCGTCGCCGAAGGGCCGCTCGGTGCTGCACGACAAGATCGTCAGCAACATCCAGGAGGTCCGCGCCCGCGGCGCCCGCACCATCGTCATCGCCGAAGAGGGCGACGAGGACGTCGTGCCGTACGCCGACCACCTGATCCGCGTGCCCGAGTGCCCCGTGCTGCTGCAGCCGGTCGTCTCGACGGTGCCGCTGCAGGTCTTCGCCTGCGAAATGGCGAGCGCGCGAGGCTTCGACGTCGACCAGCCGCGGAACCTCGCCAAGAGCGTGACGGTGGAGTGAGCGACGTTCAGAAGTCGGTGGAGAGCAGGTCCATGACGAAGCCGTCGCGGCCGGTGAGCATGCCGACCGGGCGGAAGCCGACCGCGGCGTAGCAGCGGATCGCCACCTCGTTCGTCGCCGCCGTCTCGACGACGATGCGGTGGTGGTCGCAGGCGTCGAACAGGTGCCGGGCCAGCGTGCCGACGGCCTCGCGGCCCAGGCCGCGGCCGTGGAGGTCGGGGTCGAGCAGGATCTCCATGCCGGCGTGGCGGTCGCGCGGGTTGTCGACCTCCCAGTACTGGATCAGCCCGGCGATGCGCCGTCCGGCCAGGATGGTGTACCGCGTGGTGGACCCGTCCTGGAGCAGCCAGCCCTCACCGAGGCCGGTGGGATCCCACCACTGCTTGACCTCGGGTGTGCTGATGATGTGCAGCAGCATCGGCACGTCATCGGCGGCGACGGGGCGCAGAACGACGTGCTCGCCGGCCAATCCGCCCACGAGACTCAATTCGCCCATAGCCGCGAGTGTAAGTCGGCCACGGCATATCGGCATGCGGAACGACCGGCGGCCGCCCGGCTAGGGTGGTGCAGGTGATCGTGGGCGTGGGCATCGACGTCGTCGACGTGCGGCGGTTCGCCGAGACGCTGGAGCGGACGCCGGCGCTGGCGGTGCGCGTCTTCACCCCCGCCGAGCGGGCCCGGTCGGTCGCGTCGCAGGCGGCCCGGTTCGCCGCCAAGGAGGCGCTGGCCAAGGCGCTCGGCGCGCCGAAGGGGCTGCTCTGGCACGACGCCGAGGTCATCAGCGACGCCGACGGGCGGCCGTGGTTCGAGGTGCGCGGGACCGTCAAGGAGCGGTGCGAGCGGCTGCGCGTCGAGACGGTGCACCTGTCGCTGTCGCACGACGCCGGGGTGGCGTCGGCGATCGTGATCCTGGAAGGCGCGTCTCGGTGAGAGCCGTGCACACCGTCGCGGAGATCCGCGCCGCCGAGGACGCCCTGATGGCGCGGCTGCCCGAGGGCGCGCTCATGCAGCGGGCGGTCGCCGGCCTGGTGACGGTCTGCGCGGGCCTGCTCGACGGGGTGTACGGCGCGCGCGTGGTCGTGCTGGCCGGCGCCGGCAACAACGGCGGCGACGCGCTCTGGGCCGGCGCCCGGCTGGCCCGCCGCGGCGCGCACGCCGACGCCGTCCTGCTGAACCCGGAGAAGGCGCATGCGGAGGGCTTGGCGGCGTTCCGCGCCGCGGGCGGGCGCATCGTCGGCCCTGACGGCGTGAACGGCGCGCTCGCCGCCGCCGACCTCGTGCTGGACGGCATCCTCGGCATCGGCGGGCGGGGCGGGCTGCGCGGCGAGGCGGCCGAGCTGGCGCAGCTGCTGGGCGCGGGCCGCACGGCGGGCGCCGTCGTCGCCGTCGATCTTCCCAGCGGGGTCGACCCCGACACCGGCGAGACGCCCGGCCCGCACGTCGTCGCCGACCACACCGTCACGTTCGGCACCGGTAAGGCCGCGCTGGTCATCGACCCCGCGGCGGCCGCGGCCGGCGTCGTGCACGCCGTCGACATCGGGCTGACCCCGTACCTGCCGGAACCCGGGCTGACCGTGCTCGACGACGCCGACGTCGCGGCGCTGCTGCCCGATCCCGGCCGCGAGTCGGACAAGTACTCCCGCGGCGTCGTCGGCGTGCTGGCCGGGTCGGGGGAGTACCCCGGCGCGGCCGTCCTGGCCGTCGGCGGCGCGCTGCACGGCGGCGCCGGCATGGTCCGCTACGCCGGGCCCGGGGCCGTCGCCACCGAAGTGCGGGCCCGCTGGCCCGAGGCGATCGCCGGACCGTCACCGGACACCGTCGGGCGGGTGCAGGCCTGGACCATCGGCTCCGGGCTCGGTTCCGGCCGCGAGGCCGATGTCGCGGCGGCGCTGGCCGCCGGCCTGCCGGTCCTCGTCGACGCCGACGGCCTGCGCTCGCTGCCCGAGCGGTTCACCGGCTCGGCGCTGCTGACTCCGCACGCCGGTGAGCTGGCCCGGCTGCTGGGCGTCGAACGCGACGAGGTCGAGGCTCGTCGGCTGCACCACGCCCGGGCCGCCGCGGCCAGGTGGAACGCCGTCGTGCTGCTCAAGGGGTCGACGACGGTGCTGGCGTCGCCCGACGGGCGGGTGCGGGTCAACCCGACCGGGACGTCCGCGCTGGCCGCCGCCGGCACCGGCGACGTGCTCGCAGGGCTGGCCGGATCGCTGCTGGCCGGCGGGCTGTCACCGCTCGACGCGGGCAGCGTGGCGGCGTACGCGCACGGCCTCGCCGGGCAGCGGGCCGCGGCCGCGTCCGGGTACCCGAGCGCCGGCGACGTGCTGGCGGAGCTGCCGGCCGTGCTGCGGTCCCTGCGCGGCGCTTTGCCATGAGCACCCATACGCATCGATGCGTATCGGTGCTCATGGCAAAGGCCGCCGCCCGGTCGCCAGGGGCGGGCACCCCTTGTCGGTGGTGGCTGACACAATCGGTGACGTGGTGACCGATCAGTACGGCTCCCGGCCCGTGCCGCACGCGGAGGTGCGGGTCGACCTTGCCGCCATCCGCGACAACGTCGCCGAGCTCGCCGTCCGTTCCGCTCCCGCGCAGGTCATGGCGGTGGTGAAGGGCGACGCGTACGGCCACGGGCTGGTCCCGTCGGCGCGCGCCGCCCAGGCCGGCGGCGCCACCTGGCTGGGCACCGCCACCATGGCCGAGGCGCTGGCGCTGCGCGCCGCCGGGATCGGCGGACGGGTCATGGCCTGGCTCTGCGCGCCGGGCGAGCGGTGGGCCGACGCGCTGGCTGCCGACGTCGACGTGTCCGCGTCGGCGCCGTGGGCGGTGGCCGAGATCGCCGCCGCGGCGCGCGAGACCGGCCGCACCGCGCGGCTGCACCTCAAGGCCGACACCGGCATGGGCCGGTCCGGCGCGCCGCCGGCCGAGTGGCCCGAACTCGTCGACGACGCGCTGAAGGCCCAGGCCGAGGGGCTGGTCGAGGTCGTCGGCCTCTGGTCGCACCTGGCCTGCGCCGACGAACCCGGCCACCCGGCCAACGCCCAGCAGCTGGCCGCGTTCCGCGACGCCGTCGCGCTGGCCGAGTCGCGCGGCGCCCGGCCCGAGGTCCGCCACCTCGCCAACTCCGCCGCCACGCTCGCGCTGCGCGACGCCCACTTCGACCTCGTCCGGCCCGGGCTGGCCAGCTACGGGCTGTCGCCGGTGCCGCAGCAGGTCGCGCCGGGCGACGTCGGGCTGCGTCCGGCCATGTCGGTGCGGGCCCGGCTGACGCTGGTCAAACGGGTGCCGGCCGGTCAGGGCGTGTCGTACGGCCACCTCTACGTCACCGACCGCGAGTCCACGCTCGGGCTGGTGCCGCTCGGCTACGCCGACGGCGTGCCGCGGCACGCGTCCGGCGGCTCGGCCGGCCCCGGCGGGCCGTTGCTGGTGGGCGGCGTCACGCGGCGCGTCGCCGGGCGGGTCTGCATGGACCAGTTCGTCGTCGACCTCCGCGACGACGACGTCCGCGCCGGCGACGAGGTCGTGCTGTTCGGCGACGCCGCGGCCGGCGAGCCCACGGCACAGGACTGGGCCGACGCCGCGGGCACCATCTCGTACGAGATCGTCACCCGGTTCGCGCCGCGGCTGCCCCGCGTCTACGTCGGCGGAGCGCTGTGAGCCGGCTCGTCACGGCGGGACGCACGGCCGGGCTGATCGGCACGTGGGTCGGCGTCGCCACCGCCGGCGCCGCCGTCGGGTTCGCCGCCGAGCGCTACGTCATGGGCCGGTCGCTGAAGAAGGACGACCCCTACGCCGACGAGCCGTTCGGGTCGCTGCGCGGCACGTCGCACACCGTCACCACCGACGACGGCGTCGACCTCGGCGTCGAGGTCGACGACGGCCCGGCCGGCGCGCCCACCGTGGTGTTCTGCCACGGCTTCGCGCTCACCATGGACGCCTGGCACTTCCAGCGCCGCGACCTCCGCGGCAGCGCCCGGCTGGTGTTCTGGGACCAGCGCGGGCACGGCCGGTCCGGCCCGCTGCCCGACGACGGCGAGCTGTCCTTCCGGCGGCTCGGCGCCGACCTCGGCCAGGTCATCGACGAGATCGTGCCGAAGGGGCCCATCGTGCTGGTCGGCCACTCCATGGGCGGCATGACGGTGCAGGCGCTGGCCGAGGCGCGGCCCGAGCTGTTCGGCAAGCGGGTCGTCGCCGTCGCGCTCATCGCCACCAGCGGCCAGAAGATCGACGTCTCCGGGCTCGGGCTGCCCGGCTACCTCGGCCGGCTGGCCGGGCGGGCCGCGCCGGCCGCCGTCTCGATCCTGGCCCGCAAACCCGTGCTGGTCGAGCGCGGCCGCAAGATGGGCAGCGACCTCGCCTACGTGCTGACCAGGCGCTACGCGTTCGCCGAGGGCGGTTCGCCGAAGCTGGTCGAGTTCACCGCCATCATGAACGCGGCGGTACCCATCGACGTCGTCGCGCGGTTCTTCCCGCTGTTCGGCGAGCTCGACGCCGCGCCCGCCGTCCCCGTCCTGGCGAAGATCCCGGTGCTCGTCGTGGGTGGCGAGCGAGACCAGATGACGCCGGTCCAGCACAGCCGCGACCTCGCCGACGCGCTGGTCGACGTCGAGTACGTCGAGGCCACCGACGCCGGGCACATGGTGCTGCTGGAACGACACGAGGTGGTCACCGAGGCCTTGCGCACGCTGCTCGACCGGTCCCGCCGCGGCGGCCGGCCGCGGCGCATGAGCAGCCGCATCGCGTCCGTCCGGCGGCGGCGCACCGAGGAGGGCAAGCGGTGATCGACCTCGACGTCCCCGACGCCGAGTCCATGACGGCGCTGGGGGAACGGCTCGCGGGGCTGCTGCGCCCCGGCGACCTCGTGCTGCTCGGCGGCGACCTCGGGGCCGGCAAGACGACGCTCGCCCAGGGCGTCGGCGCCGGGCTGGGCGTGCGCGGCCCCGTCACGTCGCCGACGTTCGTCATCGCGCGGGTGCACCCGTCGCTGGCCGGCGGCCCGCCGCTGGTGCACGTCGACGCGTACCGGCTGGGCGGCTGGGACGAGCTCGAGGACATCGACCTCGAGGCCACGCTGGACGAGGCGGTCACGCTGGTCGAGTGGGGCGAGGGCGTCGCCGAAGGGCTGGCCGGCGACCGGCTGGAGATCCACATCGACCGCGCGCACGGCGCCGACCTCGGTGAGGTGCGGCACGTCCGCGTCCGCGTCGTCGGCGACCGCTGGAACGAGGACGCGCTGGCCGCGGTGGTGCGGCCGTGACCGACCGCACCGCGCCCACCGACGACCAGCTGGCCGCGCTGCTGGCCGCCGGCGCCGCCGTCGAGGACGCCGACCTCACCGAACGCGACCTCACCGAGCTGCTGGGCGTCGCCGGGCCGGCGCCGCGCGTGTTCCGCCGCTGCGACCTCACCGAGGCGCGGCTGGGCGGCGCCGCGCTGGTCGGCGCCACGTTCGAGTCGTGCACCATGGACGGCGCCGGGTTCGGGCGGGCCGACCTCGACGGCTCGGTGTGGACCGGCGGTGGCGCCCCGAAGGCCGACTTCTCCCGCGCCGACCTCTCCGACGCCCGCTTCGACGGCGTCGACCTCGCCAACACCAACTGGCGCGACACGCTGATCGCCGGTGTGGCCTTCACCGGCTGCCGCATGGTCGGCGCCCGGCTCGACGACTCGCGCGGACTCGGTGCCACGTTCAAGCGGTGCAACCTCATGCTGGCCGGGCTGTCCGGCATCAGCCTGCGCGGCCAGGAGCTCGACGGCCTGCGCATGGACGACGCCGTGCTGGCCGGCGCCGACCTGCGCGACACCGTCTGGACCGACTCCCGGCTGCGCGGCGTGGTGCTGCGCGCCGCCGAGCTCGACGGCGCCGATCTCCGCGGCGCCGACCTCGGCGACTTCTCCTGGCAGGAGGTCCACCTGCTGTCCGGCGCCACGATCTCCGGCGAGCAGGCGTCGCGGCTGCTCGGCCAGCTCGGCATCGTCGTCGACTGATGGCCCTCAGCTCGTCGGGAGGCGGCAGATCGCGCACGTCAGGCGGGATGCGACGGTGTGGAGGCTCGGTCCGGCTCGGTCCGCTTCGCGTCCTCCTGTGCCGGGCGGTCGCCGGGGTGGCGCAGGGCGATGAGGAACGCCACCGTCAGCGCGACGGCCATCGCGATCAGGACGGCTCGGATGCTCTCGGCGAAGTCCGCCGCCACCGCCTGCTCGACCGCGCCGCGCGCCGACGCGGGCACGCCGCTGAGGTCTCGGTCGCCGCCGCCGCTGGTGGCGGCCCGCTGGGCCAGCTCGTCCGCCGTGCTCCGGCCGACGCCGAGGCCGACCAGCGACGACGCGAACCGGTCGGTGAACACGTGCGTGGCGATGGTGCCAAGCACCGCGAACCCCAGCGCCGACCCGTAGTTGCGGATCGTCTGGTTGATGCCGGTGACCTCGCCGTAGGACGCGTCGTGGGTGCGGCTGACCGCGTCGGCGCTAGCCGGCCCGAGCAGGAACCCAATCCCGGCCCCGGCCAGCAGCAGCGGGTGGTGCTGGTCCGAGGCGTCCAGCGTGGTCACCTGCGTCGCCCACCTGGCGTAGCCGGCGATGCCCACCGCACAGCCCAGGAGGATCGTCGGCTTCGCGCCCCAGGCATCGAAGATGCGCCCGCCGACCTGCGCCGCCAGCAGGAAGCCGAGGAAGTACAGGAGCAGTAGCGTGCTCGCGCCGCCCGCGTCGAGGCCCAGCGACACCGCCGCGTACACGCTGAGGAAGTACGCGACGGGCACGAACGCGACCATCGCGAAGAACAGCACGCCGGAGTCGACCCGGAAGCCGCGCAGCCGGAAGATGTCCAGCCGGATCAGCGGCGGGTGACGGCGTCGCTCGACGAACCCGAACAACACCAGCAACACGGCACCGCCGACCAGGCACGCCCAGGTCCAGACGCTGGTCCAGCCCCACTCCGTGGCCTGCGAGAACCCGACCACGCTGAGCGCCATGCCGGCCGCCACCATGGCCGCCCCGAGCCAGTCGATCGCGCCCGGTCGCCGATGCTCGCCGATCGGCGCCAGCACGACGCCCACCAGCGCGGCCGCCGCGACCGGCAGGTTGATCCAGAAGATCGTCCGCCACGACCACTCGAGCAGGTAGCTGCCCAGGACCGGGCCCAGCGCGGTGAACGCCCCGGTGAGGCCGAAGAACATCGCCATCGACCGGCCGCGCTTCTCTGGCGCCGCGCTGCCGTAGACGATCGAGATCGCCGCGGGCAGCAGCACCGCCGCGAAGACGCCCTGCGCCGCCCGTGCCGTGATCAGCCAGGCCTCCGCCCACGATGCGTCGGGGGTCGCGCCGCACAGCGCCGACATAACAGCGAACCCGGCGACGCCGACCAGCACCATGCGCCGGGCGCCCCAGGCGTCGGCGATGCGCCCGCCGAGGGCGAACGTCGCGGCCAGCGCCACCAGGTAAGCGTTGATCACCCATTCGCCCTCGTTGCTGGTGAGGCCGAGGTCGCGCTGCAGGTCCGGCGACGCGATCGCCACGATGGTCTGGTCGATGAACGACATCGAGACGGCCAGGATCATCGCCACCATGACGAGCGGCGACAGCCGGGCGGTGCGGGTCGAGTCGGTCATGAGCATTACCCTCCGCCCGGTCGCGCCGCGCCCAGGTCACCCGAACTGGGTGAGGTGGGTACCGCGGACGTAGGGTGGGCGGGTGCTGTTGCTGGCCCTGGACACGTCGACTCCCGCGGTGACCGTCGCCCTGCATGACGGCGAGCGGGTGCTGGCCGAGGCGACCACCGTCGACCCACGCCGGCACACCGAGTTGCTGATGCCGCTGGTCACGTCCGTGCTGGACGATGCCGGCGCCGGCCGCCGCGACCTCACCGAGCTGGCCGTCGGCGTCGGGCCGGGGCCGTTCACCGGGCTGCGGGTCGGCCTGGCCGCGGCGCGCACCATGGGCGCCGTCCTCGACCTCCCGGTCCGCGGGGTCTGCAGCCTCGACGTGCTCGCGTACGGCGTGCGCGCGGCGAACCCGCCGGGCGAGCCGTTCGCCGTCGCCACCGACGCCCGCCGCCGCGAGGTGTACTGGGCCACCTACGACGCCGGCGGCGTGCGCGTCAGCGGCCCCGACGTCGGTCCGGCCGCCGCTCTCGCCGAGCACCGGCTGCCCGCCGCGGGCGCCGGCGCACGCCTGTACCCCGACGCGTTCGCCCGCGCGCTCGACCCCGAGTACCCGTCCGCCGCGCACCTCGCCGCCGCCGTCGTCGCCGAGGCCGTCGAGATCCTGCCGCCCGACCCGCTCTACCTGCGCCGCCCCGACGCCACGCCGCCGAGCGCGCGGAAGAGCGTCCTCGCCCGGTGAGGGTCGCGCTGCGGCCCATGCGCGAGCCGGACCTCGACACCGTCGTGCCGCTGGAGCAGGAGCTGTTCGCCGGCGACCCGCCGTGGTCGGCGGAGCAGTTCCGGTCGGAACTGGCCGGCGTCCCGGACACCCGCTGGTACGTCGTCGCCGAGGACGACGGCGAGGTGGTCGGCTACGCGGGGCTGCTGCTGCCCGGGCTGGCCGGCGAGCCCGCCGACGTCATGACGATCGCCGTCGCGCCGGGCCGGCAGCGCGGCGGCGTCGGGACGTTGCTGATGACGGCGCTCGAGGCGGAGGCCCGGCGCCGCGGCGCCGGGGAGCTGCTGCTGGAGGTCCGCGCCGACAACGAGCCGGCGCGGACGTTCTACACGCGGCACGGTTTCGAGCGCATCGCCGTGCGGCGCAAGTACTACGGCGGCGGCCGCGACGGGCTCGTCCTGCGGAAGTGGCTGCGGGCCGGGTCCGCGGCGGAGGGATAATCGGCGGCGTGAGCGACCAGCCCCTGATCCTCGGCATCGAGACCTCCTGCGACGAGACCGGCGTCGGCCTGGTGCGCGGCACCACGCTGCTCGCCAACGCCGTCGCCAGCTCCGTCGACGAGCACGTCCGCTTCGGCGGCGTCGTCCCGGAGGTGGCCAGCCGCGCGCACCTCGAGGCGATGGTGCCGACGCTGCAGCGGGCGCTGTCCGAGGCCGGCGCCTCGCTCGGTGACGTCGACGCCGTCGCCGTCACCGCGGGGCCGGGGCTGGCCGGCGCCCTGATGGTGGGGGTGTCCGCTGCCAAGGCGCTCGCCGTTGCGCTGGACAAGCCCTTCTACGGCGTCAACCACCTGGTCGGGCACGTGGCGGCGGAGCAGCTGGAGAACGGCCCGCTGACCGAGCCGGTGGTCGCGCTGCTGGTGTCGGGCGGCCACACCGAGATCCTGCTGGTCGAGGACATCGCGACGTCGGCGACGCTGCTCGGCCAGACCCTCGACGACGCCGCGGGCGAGGCGTTCGACAAGGTGGCCCGGCTGATCGGGCTGAAGTACCCGGGCGGGCCGAACATCCAGCGCGCCGCCGAGGAGGGCGACCCCGCCGCCATCCGGTTCCCGCGCGGCCTCACCAGCCAGCGCGACCTCGAACGGCACCGCTACGACTTCTCCTTCTCCGGCCTGAAGACGGCGGTCGCCCGCTGGGTCGAGACCGCCGAGCGCGAAGGCCGGGCGGTCCCGGTGGCCGACGTCGCGGCCGGCTTCCAGGAGGCCGTGGCCGACGTGCTCACCCGCAAGGCCGTGCTGGCCTGCCAGGAGCGCGGCATCTCGACGATGGTCCTGGCCGGCGGCGTGGCGGCGAACGCCCGGCTGCGCGACCTCACCCGCGAGCGCTGCGCGGCGGCCGGCATCGAGCTGCGCCAGCCCCGGTTCTCGCTGTGCACCGACAACGGCGCCATGATCGCGGCCCTCGGCGCCGCCGTCGTCGAGCGTGGCCTGCCGCCGTCGTCGCTGGACTTCGCCTCCGACTCGTCGCTGCCGGTGACCCAGGTGCTGGTCGGCTAGAGCCGCTCCAGGGCGCCGGGGAGCTCGCTGATGTCGCCGAGGACGGTCGTGGCGGTCGCGGCCAGGACTGCCGGGTCGGGCGGGAAGTGCGGGTTCGGCACCGCGACGACGGTCAGGCCGGCGGCGTGGGCGGAGCGCAGCCCGTTGGTGGAGTCCTCGACCGCGGCGGCGCGACGCGGATCGACGTCCAGGCGGCGGGCGGCCTCGAGGTAGACGTCGGGGGCGGGCTTGCCGGCGGCGACGTCCTCGCTGGACACCGCGACGGGCACGAGGCCGGTGAGCCCGGCGAACTCCAGGAACGACGTGATCAGCACCGGCGGCGACGAGCTGGCGATGCCGACCGGCCCGCGCGCGGCCACCGCCCGCACGGCGTCGACGGCGCCCTCGATGACCGGCGGCGCGTCGGCGTACCTGCGGGCCATCTCGTCGACGACCGCCCGCGCCACCTCGTCCGCCGTCAGCGCCGTGCCCAGCTCGCCGACCAGGTAGGCGGCCCACTCGGGCGTGCTCATGCCCTGCATGGCGCGCGTCGCCGCCTCCGTCCACGTCCCCCCGTGCTCCGCCACCACCGCCCGGCGCACCTCGTCCCACGCACGTTCGGAGTCGACCAGCACGCCGTCGAGATCGAAGACCACCGCATCCATGCCCGCCACGCTACCGGGGCGGTCAGCGGGGCTCCGGGATCAGCCAGAGGCCGCCGCGGGGGCGGAGGGTGATCAGCGGGTCCAGCCGTAGCGGCCGGCCGGGGACGGGGCGCAGGCGCCAGTGCCGCAGGATCGTCGCCAGGCCGAGCACCGCCTCGGTCCAGGCGAACCCCTCGCCGATGCAGCGGCGCAGTCCGGCGCCGAACGGGAAGAACGCCCACCGCGGCCGGTCGGCGCCCCCGTCCAACCAGCGGGAGGGGTCGAAGGTGAACGGCTGCGGCCACCATCGCTCGTCGTGGTGGACGACCCACTGGGGCAGGACGACGAGGTCGCCCGGCTCGATGACGTGCCCGCCCACCTCGTGCGGGACGAGCGCCTGGCGACCCATCATCCACGACGGCGGGTAGAGCCGCAGCGTCTCGGACACGACGGCGCGGCACAGCGGCAGCCGGTCGAGGTCGTCCGGCCCCGGTGCGCCGACACCGTCGACCTCGTCCCGCACCGACGCCTGCACGGACGGGTGGACGGCGAGCAGGTGCAGCGCGAACGCCAGCGTGTTCGCCGTCGTCTCGTGGCCGGCCAGCAGCAGCGTCGCCGCCTCGTCGCGCAACTCCTGCGACGACAGGCGGCCGTCGCCGGACCCCAGGACCAGGGCGGACAGCAGGTCGCCGCCGTCGCGGCCGGACGCCACCCGGTCGGCGACCACCGAGTCGACCAGCCCATGCAGCCGCCGCCGTCCCCGCTGCAGCCGCCGCAGCGGCCCGACCGGCAGCCCCTGCAGCCGCTGGCTGAACGGCAGGAACGCCAGCTTGTACGCGCTCAGCAGGTCCGCCAGCGCCCCCTCGACGGCGCCGACGTCGACGGACGTGCCGAGCAGCGTCGTGCCGGCCGTCTCCAGCGTCATCCGGACCGTCGCCGCGTGCACGTCCAGCGGCTCCCGAGGGGTCCACGACGCCGACACAGCAGCGGAACGGTCCACCATCACCGACGCGTACCCGGTAATGTGCCGCGAGTGGAACGCCGGCTGCACGAGGTCGCGGTGCTGACGGTGCACGTCGCCCTCGGCGGTGAGCAGGCCGTCGCCGAGCACGACGCGGGCGCGCTGCAGCACCATGCCCTTGCGGAACCCGGCGGCGTCGGTGACCAGCACCTGCCGGACGAGGTCGGGGTGCGCGAGCTGCCACACCGGGAACGGGCCGAGCCGGAACCGGGCGACGTCGCCGTGCTCGCGCTGCATGGCGGCGACGAAGCGCAGCCGGTCGGACTGGAACGCGAACAGATCACCGACGACCGGCAGCGGGCGGCGCATACCCCGACGCTACGAGCGCCGGCCCGCGCGCCGCCACCCGTTCGCTCACGGTCCGGACACCCGGCGTGGCAGACTGGCGGAAATGCGGCGACTGCTCCTCCTTCTCGCCGGTGCGCTCCTGCTCGCCTCCTGTGGCGGCAGTGACGACGGCGCCGACGACGACTCCTCGGCCACCGAACCCGGCACCACGGCCACCACCAGCCCCAGCCCTACCCCGTCGCCGACCCCCACCACGCCGCCGCCGCTGGCCTGGGGCCCCACGCAGGACGAGTTCGACCGCGCCGCCGCACTGGTGGCCGAGATGCCGGTGGAACGGCAGGCCGGGCAGGTCATCGTCGCGCGCTACAGCGGCCTCGAGCCGCCGACGAGCCAGATCGCGGAGCTCGGCCTCGGCGGCGTCATCCTCATGGGCGACAACGTCGAGTCGCCGGAGCAGGTCCAGGAGGCGACGGCGGCCATCCAGGCGGCCGACGACCGCGAGTTCCCCGTCATCATCGGCATCGACCAGGAGGGCGGCACGGTCGCGCGCATCAAGGCGCCGGCGACGGAGTTCCCCGCCTACATGACGCTCGGCGCGTCCCGCGACACCGAGCTTGCGGCGCAGGTCGCGCTGGCCAGCGGCGAGGAGCTGCGCGGCATGGGCCTGACCATGGTGTTCGCCCCCGACGCCGACGTCACCACCGGCCCGGACGACCCCACCATCGGCACGCGGTCGGCGTCGTCCGACCCGCAGGTCGTCGCCGAGACCGTCCAGGCGTCGCTCGGCGGTTACGCGGCGTCCGGCATCGTCGCGGTGTCCAAGCACTTCCCGGGGCACGGCTCGGTCCCGGCCGACAGCCACGAGGAGCTGCCGGTGCAGACGGCCGGCCTGGACGAGCTGCGCGCCCGCGACTTCGTACCGTTCCAGGCGGCGGTGGCCGCCGGCGCCGAGGCGATCATGGTCGCGCACATAGAAGTAGAGGCCGTCGAGTCAGGTCTGCCGTCGTCGCTGTCGCCGAAGGTCATCGGACTCCTGCGGGACGAGCTCGGCTTCGACGGGCTGGTGGTCACCGACGCGCAGGACATGGCCGCCATCAGCGACGGCTACGGCTCCGGCGCCGCCGCGGTGCAGTCGCTGGCCGCCGGCGCCGACGTCGTGCTGATGCCGGCCGACGTCGAGTCCGCGCACACCGCGATCGTCGACGCCGTCGCGAGCGGCGAGCTGCCCGCGGACCGGCTGGCCCAGGCGGCCACCCGCGGCGTCGCGCTGATGCTGCACGAGGCGGCCGGCCCGGCGCCCGACTCGGCCGCCGTCGGCACGCACGAGGAGCTGTCCTACCAGGAGTCGCTCGGCGGCGTCACGGTCGTCGCCGGCGCCTGCGAGGGCCCCCTGGTCGACGGCCCCGTCCGCGTCGTCGGCGGCGAGGAGGCCGACCGCGTCCGCTTCGACGAGGCCGCCGCGGCCGCCGGCCTCACCACCGACGCGAACGCGCCGACGACGGTCCGGCTGCTCGGCGGGACGGAGCCCGGCTCCGGCGACGTCGTGGTCGCGCTGGACCGCCCGTACGCGCTCGGCGGCAGCGACGCGCCGGTCAAGGTGGCACTGTACGGGCGCACGCCGGGGGCGTTCCGCGCGCTGGCCGAGGTGCTGGCCGGAACGTCACCGGCGCGCGGCACGCTGCCCGTCCCCGTCTCCGGGGCCGAGCAGCAGGGCTGCGCGTCCTAGCGTGACGCCGTCAGCGCGGCCAGCGCCGTGCTGACGAACACCCGCACGCCGTAGGCCAGCGCCTTCTCGTCGATGTCGAAGTCGCCCTGGTGGAGGTCGCCCATCTTCGCCAGCGCGCTGCCGTGCACGCCGATGCGGGCCAGCGCCAGCGGCACGTGCTCGCCGTACCAGGCGAAGTCCTCGCCGCCCATGCTGGTCGACGTTCCGGTGACGGCGTGCGGGCCCAGCTCGGTGGCGACGGCCTGGCGCATGAGCACCACGCTGGCCTCGTCGTTCACCACCGGCGGCACGCCCCGCTCGTAGTCGACCTCGACCCGGGCGCCGCTGGGGTGTGCGAGGTCGCGGACGACGGCGCGGACGTACTTCTCGGCGTCGGCCCAGGCGGCGTGGTCGAGCACGCGGACGGTGCCGCGCAGCACGCCCTCGGACGGGATGGCGTTGGGCGGTCCGCCGGCCTGGATCGACCCCCACACCAGCGAGAACCCGGCCCGGATGTCGATCTGCCGGGCCAGCAGCGCCGGCGCGTCGACGGCGATGCGCGACAGGGTGTCGACGGTGTCGACGGTCAGCTGCGGCCGCGCGGTGTGCCCGCCGGGGCCGGAGACGCGCACCTCGACGAGGTCGCAGGCCGCCGTGATGGGGCCGGACCGCATGCCGATCTGGCCGACCGGCAGCCGTGGGTCGCAGTGCAGCGCGAACGCCCGCTCGACCCCCTCCAGCGCGCCGGCCGCGATGACCTCGCGGGCGCCGGCCATGATCTCCTCGGCGGGCTGGAAGATCACCCGCACCCGTCCGGGCAGCTGCGGCACCTTCGCCAGCGCCAGGGCCGCACCGAGCGCCATGACGGTGTGCGCGTCGTGGCCGCACGCGTGGCAGACGCCGTCGACGGTGGAGCGGTAGGGGACGTCCTTGAGGTCGCGCAGCGGCAGCGCGTCGATATCGGCGCGCAGCGCGACGGTGCGCGAGCCGGTACCGATGTCGACGACCACGCCGGTGCCGCGCGGCAGCACCCGCGGCTCGAGGCCGGACATCCGCAGCTGGCGGACGAGGAGGTCGGTGGTCTGGTGCTCGTTCAGGCCGAGCTCGGGCCGCGCATGGAGCGTGCGACGCAGCGCTGTGAGGTCGTCGGTATGAAGGTCGAGCCAGCTCGCAAGCCAGTCGTAGGTCACTCGGTCACAACCCTGTAGCCATCTCTTCCAAGAGGCTGTCGACGACCTTGGTCAAATCACCGCCGTTCGCCTCTGCAATTGTCCGTTGCCGCTGATAGCTCGCACCCTGCGCGACAATGCGTTCGATGCCGGCGAGCTCCGCGGTGCAGGACAGTCTACGGGCAATGGGCATGAGTTCGTCGGTCAAATCGAGCAATGCCCTGCGCACGGGCACGACGGTGTCCTGGTCGTCGACGATGATCTCGGCGTCGAGACCGAACCGGGCGGCGCGCCACTTGTTCTCGCGGACCACCCAGTTCTTCGGCGACGGCAGCCGGTAGCCGCGGTCGATCTCGCGGTCCAGCCGCTCGACCAGACACTGGGCCAGCGCGGCGACGGCGCCCACCTCGTCCAGCGTGGGCAGGCCGTCGCAGATGCGCAGTTCGACGGTGCCGAAGTCGGGGTGCGGGCGGATGTCCCACCACACCTCGCGGACGGAGTCGATGGTGCGGGTGGAGATCAGCGTCCCCATGTAGCTCTCGAACTGGTCCCAGCCGGACAGCTGGTACGGCAGGCCGGCCGTGGGCAGCGCCTCGAACACCTTGCTGCGCGACGAGGCCAGGCCGGTGTCGTGGCCCACCCAGTACGGCGACGACGCGGAGAGCGCCAGGAAATGCGGCACGTAGGACGTCAGGGCGTTGACAATGGGAATGACTTTCTCCGGCGAGCGCACGCCGACGTGCACGTGGACGCCGAAGATCTGCAGCCGGCGGGCCAGCCACTGCAGGTTCTCGACGAGTTGCTCGTAGCGCGGCTTCGGGCTGATCTTCTGGCTGTTCCAGTTGGTGATCGGGTGGGTGCCGGCGCACATCAGCGCCAGCCCGCGGCGGTCGGCCGCCTTGGCCACCGTCCGGACCGTCTCGGCGAGGTCGGCCTTGGCCTCGCCGACCGTCTGGCACACGCCGGTGACGACCTCGATGGTCGACTGCAGCAACTCGTGCTTGGCCTTCGGGTGCTCCTCGGCGCCGGCCGGGCGGAGCTCGTCGAGGATCTCGATGGCGCCGGAGGTCAGCTCGCGGGTCTCGGGATCGACCAGTTGCAGTTCCCATTCCACGCCCAGGCTGCTGTGGGTGGACGGCGCGAAAGGGATCTGCATGTCCGGAAGTGTTACATGCCTTCCGGTAATTACGGAATGCCCTATCTCACACCTTTTGCGGAGTGAAACCGCTGCGCTTATTGACAAGAGGCATCGCTTCACCCACGAGTGCGAGTCACGGACCTTCGTCCGGCGGGGACGACTCGCACCCGGCGCGGCCAGCGTCGGGCGTGGGCATACGGTGAGCGGGCTGGCTCAAGATCCAATCCTCGCAGCATGACCACCCCGTGACAAGACTTGAGAGGATGCACCCGATGACCGTCCCGAGGGTCCCGCCCATCACGTTCGCCCACCGTGGCGCCATGGCGCGGGAACGCGAGAACACGCTGCCGGCGTTCGAACTGGCGCTGCGGCTGGGCGCGTCGGGCCTCGAGAGCGACGCCTGGGTCACCTCCGACGGCGTCGTCGTGCTCGACCACGACGGCGTCGTGGGGCCGCGGTTCGGGCGCCGGCCGATCGCGCAGGTGCCGCGGTCGCAGCTGCCGGCGCACGTGCCGTCGCTCGCCGAGCTGTACGCCGCCTGCGGGACGGACTTCGAGCTGTCGCTGGACGTCAAGGACCCGGCCGCGTTCGAGCCGGTGGTCGCGGCGGTCCGGGCCGGCGGCGACCCCGGGCGGACGTGGCTCTGCCACCCGTCGCTGTCCGTCGTCACGCGGTGGCGGGCGCTGGCATCGGACGTCCGGCTGGTCGACTCCACCCGGGTCAGCCGCCTGCAGGACGGCGTCCGCGGCCGGGCCCGCACACTGGCCGACCGCGGCATCGACGCCGTCAACCTGCACTGGCTGGACTGGACGCCGATCTACGTGAACCTGTTCCACGAGGTGGGCGTGCACGCGTTCGGCTGGGACGCGCAGTCGCGCTCGTCCATCGACCGCCTCCTCGCCACCGGTGTCGACGCCGTCTACGGCAACCATGTCGATCGCCTGGTCGCCGCGGTCGCCCGGCTCAGCTGACGGCGTCGGCCAGCCGGTCGAGGAACGCGGCCTGGGCCTTGACGATCTTCTCGCGGGCGACGTCGAGCGGGAACCACTCGACCCGGTCGACCTCGGGGAACTCCTGCGTGCGGCCGGAGCGCGGTGGCCACTCCAGCTCGAACGTGCCGGGCACGACGGCGGCGGGGTCGAGGTCGCCGCGCAGCGCCCACGCCGTCACCGTCTTGCCGCCCGACTGCTTCACCGTGCCCAGCTCGACCAGCTCGCCGTCGGGGACCGGCACGCCGAGCTCCTCGGTGAACTCGCGCCGGGCCGCGGCCTCCGGCGTCTCGTCGGGGTCGTACTCGCCCTTCGGCAGCGACCACGCGCCGGCGTCCTTCTTCGCCCAGAACGGCCCGCCCATGTGCCCCAGCAGCACCTCGACGCCGCCGGCGCCGTCACGGTGGAGGAGGATGCCCGCGCTCTGCTTGCCCGCCATGCCCTCAGGGTCTCAGAGCGGGTCGGCGACGAGCACCGTCGCCGCGCCGGCCACCCGCGTGACGACGAACGTCGCGGTCCGCTCGCCGCGCGGCCGCAGCGCCGCCCGCAGCTTCTCCGGCTCGACCCCGACGCCGCGCTTCTTGACCGTCAGCACGCCGATGCCGTGGTCGCGGACGTACCGGCGCAGCGCCTTCACGTCGTACGGCAGGGTGTCGAGGACGCGGTAGCCGCGCGCGAACGGGGTCTCGACCGCCGCGTCGGCCGTCACGTAGGCGATGGACTGGTCGATCAGCCCGCCGCCGACCCGCGCGGCCGCCGCCGTCACCAGGCCGGCCCGGATGACGGCGCCGTCCGGCTCGTACAGGTACGCGCCCAGCGGGCGGACGACCGGCCCGGGGTCGTCGCGGTCGGTCAGCGTCGCGCCCGACGGCAGCAGCGTCGCCCGCCGCCTGACGCCGTCGCGGGCCAGCTCGCCGGACCAGAGCGCCGCTTCCTTCACCTCGCCGCGCTCGGACACCCACTCCGCCTCGACGCCGCCGGGGATCCGCTCGTGCGGCAGGCCCGGCGCGACCTTGACGCATGCCGTCCCCGCCAGCAGCTCCAGCACGAAAGACCACGGCGGCCGGTACGCGTCGGGGTCGAACACCCGGCCGCGGCCGCCGCGGCGGGCCGGGTCGCACACGGCCGCCGCGTACCCCGTCCGGTCGGTTGTCGTCGCGTCGGCGTGCACTACCTGGGCTGGGACGCCCAGGGCCGCGACGTTCGCGGCCGCCACCGCCGCCGTGAGCTCGTCCGCCTCGACGCCCGTTACCGTCAGCCCGGCCCGGGCCAGCTCGACGAGGTCGCCGCCGATGCCGCAGCACAGGTCCGCGACGCTCGCGCCCCGGCCGAGCGCCGCCGCCAGCCGCTCCGCCCGGTGCCGCGCGACCGCGACGCGGGTCGCCTGCTCGTAGCCGTCGACCGTGAAGAACATCCGGCCCGCGTCGGCCGGGTCGAACTTGTCCACCGCGCGGGCCCGCAGCCGCGCCTGCGTCAGCGCCGCCGGGACGAGGTCGGGCGCATGGGTGCGGCGCAGCCGGGTGCCCAGCGCGAACTCGTCCTCGCGCCCGTAGGCGGCGCTCGCCTCGGCCAGCAGCGCGGCACCGGCCGGGGTCCGGAGCGCCTCGAACGTGGCCGTCTGCACGGCGATCAGCCTATCTTGAGTCGAGTCGACTCAAGTATGACGGGAGTGGCGCGTGGGACTGCTCCGGGATCATCCGGACTTCCGCCGGCTGTGGGTGGGCGATGTGCTGAGCAAGGCCGGCAGCCAGGTCCTCCTCCTCGCGGTGCCCGTCCTGGCGGCCACCACGCTGGACGCGTCGACCTGGCAGGTCGGCCTGCTGAGCGCTCTCGCCGGGCTTCCGTACCTGCTGTTCGGGCTGCCGATCGGTGCGTGGAGCGACCGCGTCCGCCGTCGCCCCGTCCTCGTCGCCGCGGACGCCGCCAGGGCCGTGGCGCTGGCCTGGATCCCGCTGGCCGCGCTCATCGGCGTCCTGGCGATCGAGCAGCTCTACGCCGTGCAGTTCGTGGCGGGAACGGCGGCCGCTGTCTTCGATGTGTCGCTGGGCGCCTACCTGCCCTTCCTGGTCGGCCGGGGCCGACTGGTCGAGGCGAACGGCGCCCTGGAGGCGAACCGGGCGGTCACGTTCACGCTCGGCCCCGGCCTGGCCGGCCAGCTGGTCGCCTGGCTCGGCGCCGCGACGGCGGTGGTCGCCTCGGTGGCCGGGTTCCTCTGGTCAGCGCTCTGGCTCGGCCTGATCAGGTCCGCCGAACCGGTCCGGCCGCCCGCGCCGTCGCGGCACCTGGGCCGGGAGATCCGCGAGGGCATCCGGCTCACCCTGGGCCAGCCGTTCATCCGCGCCACGACGCTGCACGCGACCAGCGTCGTGCTGTTCCTGTCCATGCGATACGCGATCGAGACGCTGTTCCTGCTGCGCACCGTGGGGCTGTCGCCGTCGACGATCGGGCTGCTCATGGTCGGGCCGGGGGTGGGCTCGGTCGCCGGCGCGGCGACGGCGGCCCGGATCGCCCGGCGGGCCGGCCGGGTTCGGGCGGTCCTGCTCGCCGGTCTCGTCATGGGCGCGGCCGGCCTGCTCATCCCGCTGGCCGCCGACGGCGCCAGGCTGGCCTGCTACGTCGTCGGTGCCGCCGTGGTGTCGTTCTCGATCGCGGTGACCAACGTGACCGCGGCCAGCCTCCGTCAGGTCCTCTGCCCGGACGAGCTGCTGGGACGGATGAACGCCACAAGCCGTTTCCTGGCGTGGGCGACGCTGCCGCTCGGCGGGATCGCCGGCGGCGCCCTGGGGACGGTCCTCGGCCTGCGCGCGGCGCTCTGGGTCGCCGCCGCCGGGGCCGCGGCGTCCGCGTTCTGGCTGCTGTCGGCCCGGGTGATGCGGGCTCGGGACCTGGCTGCCGAGGCGGACTAGCACTCATCGCGACCGAGTGCTAACTTGAGGACTGGCACCCTCACCATGAGAGTGCCAACGGTCGAGGTCGCCGGCACCCGCGACGACGGCGGCATGCGGCCGGTCCACAAGCAATCACCGTGACATCCCGCGAAAGGGGAGGTCAGACAAGTGTCGGTCTCCATCAAGCCACTCGAGGACCGCATCGTGGTCAAGCCGCTCGAAGCGGAGCAGACCACGGCGTCCGGGCTCGTCATCCCTGACACCGCCAAGGAGAAGCCCCAGGAGGGCGAGGTCGTCGCCGTCGGCGAGGGCCGCTGGGACGACGAGGGCGAGAAGCGCATCCCGCTCGACGTCAAGGTCGGCGACGTGGTGCTCTACTCGAAGTACGGCGGCACCGAGGTGAAGTACGGCGGCGACGAGCTGCTCATCCTCTCCGGCCGCGACGTTCTGGCGATCGTCCAGAAGTGACGCGCTGACGCCCTGACCCGACCGGCTCGCCGCCGGCTCGGGTCGGGGCGTTTCCTCGTTCAGCACTACCCTCCGAAAGGGACCGGTTCCCCATGCCCAAGATCCTCGAGTTCGACGAGGACGCCCGCCGGCGCCTGGAGCGCGGTGTCGACGCCCTCGCGAACACCGTCAAGGTGACGCTCGGCCCCAAGGGCCGCAACGTCGTCCTCGACAAGAAGTTCGGTTCTCCCACCATCACCAACGACGGCGTCACCATCGCCCGTGAGGTCGAGCTGGAGGACCCGCACGAGAACCTCGGCGCGCAGCTCGCCAAGGAGGTCGCCACCAAGACCAACGACGTCGCGGGTGACGGCACCACGACGGCGACGGTGCTCGCGCAGGCCATGGTGCACCGCGGCCTGAAGTCCGTCGCCGCCGGCGCGAACCCGATGGGCATCAAGCGCGGCATCGACGCCGCCGTCGAGGCGGTCCGGGCGAAGCTCGTCGAGACCGCCCGCCCCGTGGACGAGAAGTCCGAGATCGCCTCCGTCGCCGCCATCTCCGCGCAGGACCCCACCATCGGCGAGGTCATCGCCGACGCGTTCGACAAGGTCGGCAAGGACGGCGTCATCACCGTCGACGAGTCGCAGACCTTCGGTACCGAGCTCGAGTTCACCGAGGGCATGCAGTTCGACAAGGGCTACCTCAGCCCGTACTTCGTCACCGACCAGGAGCGTCAGGAGGCCGTCCTCGAGGACGCCTACATCCTGATCCACCAGAACAAGATCTCGTCGGTGAGCGACCTCCTGCCGCTGCTCGAGAAGGTCGTCCAGTCCGGCAAGCAGCTGCTGATCGTGGCCGAGGACGTCGACGGCGAGGCGCTGTCCACGCTGGTCGTCAACAAGATCCGCGGCACGTTCACCTCGGTCGCCGTCAAGGCGCCCGGCTTCGGTGACCGCCGCAAGGCGATCCTGCAGGACCTCGCCGTCCTCACCGGCGGCCAGGTCGTCGCCGAGGAGGTCGGCCTCAAGCTCGACCAGGTCGGTCTCGACGTGCTCGGCTCGGCCCGCCGCATCGTCGTCACCAAGGACGACACCACCGTCGTCGACGGCGGCGGCGCGCAGGCCGACATCGACGGCCGGGTCACGCAGATCCGCGCGGAGATCGACAACACCGACTCCGACTGGGACCGCGAGAAGCTGCAGGAGCGGCTGGCCAAGCTGGCCGGCGGCGTCGGCGTCATCAAGGTCGGCGCGGCCACCGAGGTCGAGCTGAAGGAGCGTAAGCACCGCATCGAGGACGCCGTGTCGGCGACGCGCGCGGCCATCGAGGAGGGCATCGTCTCCGGCGGTGGCGCGGCGCTCGTGCACGCGCGGTCGGCCATCGACGCGCTCGACCTGTCCGGCGACGAAGCCACCGGCGCCGCCATCGTGCGCGGCGCGCTGGTCGAGCCGTTGCGGTGGATCGCCGAGAACGCCGGCGAGAACGGCTACGTCATCGTGGCCAACGTCGAGAACGGCACGCCGGGCCACGGCTACAACGCCGCCACCGGCGAGTACGGCGACCTCATCGCGCAGGGCGTCCTCGACCCCGTCAAGGTGACCCGCTCCGCGGTCGCCAACGCGGCGTCGATCGCCAGCCTGCTGCTCACCACCGAGGTCCTCGTGGCGGACAAGCCCGAGGAGCCGGTCGCCGAGGGTGGCCACGGCCACGGTCACGGCCACTGAGGTTCATCGCTGCACCGGCGGCCCGGGTCCCCTGCACGGGGCCCGGGCCGTCGCTTTGAGACGATGTCCGGCGTGACGCGCCGCCGGGTCCTGCTGTTGCTGCCGCTGCTGACGCTGACCGCGTGCGGGTCGTCCGGACCGGCCGACGCGGACGAGCTGGCCGCCCGGGCGGCCTCGATCGGCGTCGACCCCGACGTCGTCTACGCGGTCTCGCTGGACGGCTTCGCACCGGCCTCCCAGTCGGCCGGGGTGATGGGCGACGCCGGCTTCGGGGTCGCCTACACCGCGCCGGACGGCCGGATGGCGATGCTCACCACCGACCCGCGCGGCGCGGCCGACCCCGGCTGCGTCGTGGCCGGCGACCAGCACGAGTGTGTCGCCGTGCACGACGGCGTCGCGGTGCGGTTGTCGGCCGCCGCGGACGCCGTCGACGAGGAGACGCTGCGCGCCGCGGTCGAGGGCGCGCACGCGCCGTCGGCGGACGAACTGGCCGCGCTGTTCGCGGACGCTCCCGACGGCGGCGGCGCACCGGTCGAGCGTGGCGACCTGCCGTCGTCCGGCGACGGCGCGCCGATCGACCCCGAGGGCGCGGCCGGATGACGACCCGCCTCGACCTGCTGCGCGAGAATGCTGCCGCCTACGCACGCACCGCGCTGACCTGCATCGATCGCGAGTATCCGCACCTGCCGATCATCTACGCCGTAGAACCGGGGCCGTATCCGTTGCACCGTGACCAGCATCCGGCGTTCTACGGCTCGCTGGACTGGCATTCGGCGGTCGAGATGCACTGGGTGCTGGTGCGGCTGCTCCGGCTGGCCGGTTCCGACCTGCCGCCGGCGCTGGCCACCTCGGTTCGGGAGGCGCTGGGCGCGCACCTGACTCCGTCGAACCCTGGCGCGGGAGGCCGAGTTCTTCGCGTCCGGGCCGGGCCGCACGCGGGAACGTCCCTACGGGTGGGGCTGGCTGCTGACGCTGGCGCACGAGCTGGCCGCGTGGTCCGACCCCGACGCGGACGCCTGGGCCGCCGCCGTCCGCCCGCTGGCCGACGTGCTGTCGGGGAACCTGGTGGGCTGGCTGCCGGCGCAGACCTACCCGGTGCGGGGCGGGCTGCACCCGAATTCGGCGTTCGGGCTGCTCCGCTGCTACGAGGGCGCACCGGCGGAGCTGCGCGACGCGATCGACGACGCCGTCCGCCGGTGGTATCTCGACGACACCGACTATCCGGCGCACTACGAGCCGTCCGGCAGCGACTTCCTGTCGCCGGCGCTGGCCGAGGCCGAGCTGGTGGCGCGGGTGCTGCCGGCGGAGGCGTTCGGCGCCTGGTTCGCCGCGTTCCTCCCGCGCGCCGCGTCCTCGTCGCCGTCGCAGCTGTTCGCGCCGGTCACCGTCTCAGACCCGTCGGACGGGCAGCTCGCGCACCTGGCGGGGCTGAACCTCAGCCGGGCGTGGTCGATGCTGGCCGTCGCGTCGGCCTTGCCGGACGGTGCCCCAGCGGCGGCCGCGCTGACGGCGTCGGCCGCCGTGCACGCCGAGGCCGGACTGCCCTTTGTCGTCGGTGGCGACTACATGGTCGAGCACTGGCTCGCCGCCTACGCCGTCGGTTACCTGACCGCCTGAGCGTGAAGAAGCCCCGGCGCGGAATGGCCCGCAATGCGGAGACGCGCCGAGGCTTCGGCCGGGATCACTGGTGTTAGCGCACCTCCTCCAGCCACTGCCCATGGTAGCCGTTGACGGGCTGATTGTCCGAATGTCATGATGGTCGGCTAACTACATCGGGAATTCGCCCGGCGTAGTCCAGAGATGGGCTACCGGGCGGACTGTTAGCGCGGTTCACCGGTGCCCTCAGCACTCAGGAGGAAATCGAATGGCCCGCACCAACAGGCGAGAGCGATCGATGCTGAGCAGGCTACGGAAGCTGCGTGAGCACACCGAGGTTCTGGGGGAGATCTCCAGTGATCTGCGGAAGCTGCTCGAGGTCATCGCAACGCTCTCGGTTCTGGGTGTCGCCCTGCACCAGTTCGTCACGCTGCTGAGGTAGCGAGGCGAGCCGCAGGGAACGGGGTCGGTGGGAGCCGGACCTGGAGTGCGTCACTCGTCAGAAGCTCCCCTGCCAGACGCGGGGAGTGCGGATGCCGGGGCCGACCTCACCACTCGCGATCACCAGGTCGCCGTCCCAGTCGACGGCCGGGGTGGTGGCGGGAGGCGGGCCGGGGAACCAGCCGTCGACGCTCCAGCGGTCGCGGCGGGTGTCGTAGCGCAGGAGCTCGCCGTTGAAGCCGGTGTGGTGGTCGTAGATCCAGGTGACGACGTCGTTCTGGCGCTGCCACTCCGCCGATCCGGGCGGTGCCGCGTTCCGGAGCGCGACGTGGTGCTCGATGAGGTTCCAGCGGTCGATGTCCTTGTCGCCGCCGGCGACGACCAGCCCGGTGCGGCCGACGGGGTGGGCGAGCCCCGCGGTGACGCACCAGGGCAGGTCGGCGATCCGGTCCCAGCGCCGCCGCCGCGGCGAGTACGCGTACGCGTCGCGGTAGAACGTCCAGGTCTTGTCCGCGTGCTGCGCCCGCCCGCTGAGCAGGAAGAACCGGCCGTCCTGGGCGGCTCCGACGGCGACGGTGCGCGGGTCGCCCGGCCAGCGCGGCAGCGTCGTCCAGCCGCGGTCCGGACGGTCGAGGTCCAGGCCGTAGAAGTCGGCGCCCTCCGCGACGTACACGACGCCGTCGACGATGCCGGCGACCGCATACGACAACGGCCGGGGGAGCGGCGGCAGCTCGACCCGGTCGAGCCGGGACCGCCGCGCGTCCCAGCGCAGCAGGTAGACGTCGGCGAACTTCTCGGCCGGGCGCTGCAGCGTGCCGCCGGGGCCGCCGCGGTAGCCCTCGCCGCCGATCACCAGCACGCCGTCGCCGGTGCTCACCGTCGCCGCGTAACCGACGGCGTCGGGCAGCTGGCCGGCCGGCTGCCAGCCGCCGGTCCGCCGCGAGTAGACGAACGCGTCGGTCCAGTACACCTTGCCCAGCGTGTTCGCGCGGGTCGCCGTCAGCGCCGGCTCCGGGAAGTTCGCCCCGCCGGCGACGATGAGGTGGTCGCCGTGCGCGCCGGCGACGGGCCCGGCCAGCCCGAGCTGCGTCCAGTACGACTCCCCGACCGGGATGGCCGGGTGCCAGTCGACCCCGTTCGCGGGCACGTCGGGCAGCCGCCGCCACGTCGCCCCGCCGCCCGCCGGGCCAGCCGCGGCGTCGGCCGCGCCCGTCGCGTCGTCGTCACCTGCCGTGGTAGGTAGACCCCTCCCGGCCCGGGTGGGGCCCACCCTACGGGCGGGCACCGACACACTCGTCCGCGCCGACGAACCGGCCCCAGCCGACGCCCTCGCCTGAGCCGACGCCCGCGCCTGAGCTGACGCGCTCGTCTGCGTCGACGCGGTCCACGCCGCCGCGCCGGCCGCCGCTGCCAAGGTGAGTGCCGCTCGCCGTGTGAGATCCGTCATGTCGGATATCCGACCAAAGAGACGAGGGTTCGTCAACGTTCTTGACACATATCCCATATGTGATGTGGGATGAATCTTCCCCGACGAAGGAGACCCCATGCGCCGGCCCGTCGTCCTTGCCCTTGTTCTCGCGCTTCCAGCGACCGTTCTCGCAGCTCACGCTCCCGCACAGGCGTCGCCGCCGATCAGGCAGACCGTCGTCTTCGAGTCCGGTACCGAGGGTTACGACACGTTCCGCATCCCCGCGATCGTCCGCTCCGACAAGGGGACGCTGCTCGCGTTCGCCGAGGGCCGGGTCGGCGGCGGGGGCGACACCGGCGACATCGACCTGGTGCTGCGCCGCTCGTACGACGACGGCCGCACGTGGGGCCCGCTGCAGGTGGTCGGCGACAACGGCGTGAACGTCTTCGGCAACCCGACCCCCGTGGTCGACCCGAGCACCGGCGACGTCGTCCTGCTCAGCACCCACAACGCCGGCGACGCCACCGAGGCCGAGATCATGCGCGGCGAGGTCACCCCCGAGCAGAGCCGCCGCGTGTTCGTCCAGCGCAGCAGCGACGACGGCGCCAGCTGGTCGGCCGCGCAGGACATCACGGCCGCCACCAAGCTGCCCGAGTGGCGCTGGTACGCCACCGGGCCGGTGCACGCCATCGCGCTGGAGCACGGCGAGCACCGCGGGCGGCTCGTCGCGGCGGCGAACCACTCGACCAGCCCGCCGCCCGGCTCGTCCGACACCGGGCAGGAGGCGAAGTACTACGGCGCGCACTCCCTCTACAGCGACGACGGCGGCCTGACCTGGCAGCTCGGCGACGTCGACACCCCGCTGACCGGCGTCGTGAACCCGAACGAGAACACCGTCACCGAGCTCGCCGACGGCACCCTCTACTTCAACGCGCGCGACCAGAACGGCACCGGCGTCGGCACCCGCGCGACGACCACCAGCAGCGACGGCGGCGAGACGTTCGACGCGCCGTACGCGCTGGAGCCGGACATCGTCACCCCGGTCGTGCAGGGCTCGGTGCTGCGGCTGCCGCGCGCCGGCGACCGGCTCGTGTACTCCGGCCCGGCGAACCCGACGGCCAGGCGGACGCTGCAGCTGCGGTACAGCTTCGACGAGGGCGCGACGTGGACCGGCGGGCCGGTGCTGCACGACGGGCCGGCGGCGTACTCCGACGTGGTCGTGGCCGGCGGGCGGACGCTCGGCGTGCTGTACGAGAACGGCGACACCGGGACGTACGAGCGCATCACGTTCGCGCGGGTGCCGTTCGCCGCGCTGGACCGCGGGCTGGCGCCGGTCACGACGACGCCGGACGCGTCGGGCGGCGGGCAGGACGGCGTCGTCGGCGGGTCGCCGGAGGTGGTCGCCGACGGTGCCGTGGACGCGGGGCTGCGACTCGCGGCGGGCGACTTCGTGGCGGTGCCGCGGAGCTCTCGCGTCGACGTCGGCGCCGGGCCGTTCACCGCGGCCGGCTGGTTCCGTACCGACGCCGCCGCCGACCAGGCGCTGCTGTGGGCGTACAACTCGGGCAGCGGGCGGGACCAGTGGTGGGTCCGGCTCGAGCCCGGGGCGAACCGGATCCGGGCACTGATCGACACCTCGCTGGGCAGCGGCACGCTGGTCGCGCCGGGCTCGTTCGCCGACGGCGCCTGGCACCACGTGGCGCTGGTCCGCGGTGACGACGGGGTGGCCCTCTACGTCGACGGTGCCCTGGCCGCGTCGGCCGGGCCGGTCGCGGGCTCCGTCACCACCGACGCCGCCATCGGCCTGCACCTGGGCCAGCGGCCGGACGGCGCCAACCAGCTGCTCGGCGACCTCGACGACGTCTGGCTGCTCGGCCGGGCGGCGGCCGCGGACGAGCTCGCCGCGCTGGCCGCCGGTGCCGCCGTCGGAGACCCGCTCGTGCACCTGCCGCTCGACGAGCTGAGCCGCTGACCTCGTACCCTGAGTGTCCCTGACGCTGAGAGAGGGACACGATGAGCCGTGCGCGGGTCGGGTACAGCGCCATGTTGGAGCGGTTCGCGCCGTCCGAGGTGGTGCAACTGACGGTGGCGGCCGAGGAGGCCGGGTTCGACGGCGTCATGGCCGACGACCACTTCCAGCCGTGGACGCCGCAGCAGGGGCAGGCCGGGTTCGTCTGGAACGTCATGACGGCGATGGCCGAGCGCACCCGCGGCTCGGTCGGCGTCGGCGCGACCTGCCCGTCGTTCCGCTGGCACCCGGCGGTCGTCGCGCAGGCGGCGGCAACGCTGGAGCAGCTGTACCCGGGGCGGCACTGGCTCGGCATCGGGTCCGGCGAGGCCATCAGCGAGCACGTCGTCGGCGGGTACTGGCCCGAGGCGCCGCAGCGCATCGCCCGCATGTTCGAGGCGGTGGAGATCATCCAGAAGCTCTTCACCGGCCGCGACGTCCGCCACGACGGCCGGTTCTTCACCCTCGAGCGCACCCGCCTCTGGACCATGCCCGACGCGCCGCCGCCGGTCTACATCGCGACGTCCGGCCCGATCACCGCCCGCCGGGCCGGCGCCTCCTGCGACGGCATGATCACCGTCGCCAGCACGCCCGAGAAGGTGGCGTCCCTCTTCGCCCGGTTCGACGATGGCGCCCGCTCGAACGGCAAGGACCCGTCGACGCTGGCGAAGATCGTGCAGGTGCACCTGTCGTGGGCGCCCGACCCGGCCGAGGCCGCCGCCCAGGCGTTGCGCGAATGGCCCAACGGCGCCATGCGCTTCTCCAAGGCCGACCTCCGTTCCCCCTACGACGTCGACCAGATCGCCCGCATGGTCCGCGTCGAGGACTTCGACGGCCGGGTCACCATCTCCGCCGACCTCGACGTGCACCGCCAGGAGCTCCAGCGCTACCTCGACGCCGGCGCCACCCACCTCTATCTGCACGACGCCGGCCCCGACCAGCGCACCTGGATCGACGTGTTCGGCCGCGAGGTCCTCCCGAAGCTCACGGCCTGACGAGGGTCAGAGCGGCGAGAACGTCAGCACGGGGCGGCCGGTGCGCGGGTTGAGGTGGATGTCGGCGTCGACGCCGAAGACGGAGCGGACGACATCGGGAACCAGCACCTCCGACGGCGCGCCGGCGGCCGCCACCCGGCCGCCGTCCAGTACCACGACCTGGTCGCAGTAGGCAGCCGCCAGGTTGAGATCGTGCAGCGCCGCCAAGGTCGTCACACCCAGCGAGCGGACGAACGTCAGCAGCGCCAGCTGGTAGTGGATGTCGAGGTGGTTGGTCGGCTCGTCGAGCAGCAGCAGCTCAGGCTGCTGGGTGATCGCCCGCGCCAGGTGCACCCGCTGCCGCTCGCCGCCGGAGAGGGTGTGCCAGTCGCGGTCGGCGAGGTCGCGCATGCCGACGGTCTCGAGGGCGGCCAGCGCGAGCGCCTCGTCGGACGCCGACGCGCGGTGCGGCGTCCGCCCGAGCAGCACGACGTCGAGCACCTGCAGCGGCACGTCGGTCGTCGACTCCTGTTCGACGACGGCGACGCGGCGGGCGCGGTCGCGGCGGCGCATGGCGCCGAGGTCGTCACCGCCGAGCAGGACGCGGCCGCCGTCGGGGCGGTAGGTCCCGGCGACGGTGCGCAGCAGGCTGGACTTGCCCGATCCGTTCGGCCCGAGCAGCCCCGTCATCGTGCCGGGCGCGACCGACAGCCCGACGCCGTCGACGATGAGCCGGCCCTCGGCCGACCACGAGACGGCCGCGACCTCCAGCGGCGGCGCACCGGCCGCGACCACGGGACGAACGACGGGAGTGTCGAGAACGGTCATCGGCCTACCCTCCGGCGACGCAACAGGACGGCGAACGCGGGCGCGCCGAGGAACGCCGTGACGACGCCCACCGGCAGCTCGCGCGGATCGAACAGCGTGCGGGCCAGCGTGTCGGCCCAGATCATGAAGCTCGCGCCGGCCAGCGCCGCCAGCGGCAGCACCCGCCGGTGCCCGGAGCCGACGACGAACCTGACGGCGTGCGGCAGCATCAGCCCGACGAACCCGATGGCCCCGCTGACGGCGACGGCGGCCCCGGTGAGCAGCGCGACCAGCGTCAGCAGCGTCCACCGGGTCGCGTTGACGTTGATGCCCAGCGTCGACGCGGTGCTGTCGCCGAACGCGAACGCGTCCAGCGTCCGGGCCCGCGACACCAGCGCCGTCCCGACCACGACGACGGCGACCCAGACGATCGCCGCGTCGGTCCACGACGCGCCGCCGAGCGAGCCGAGCAGCCAGCTGAGGATCTCGCGGTAGGAGTCGCCTGTCGCCGACCAGAAGATGATGAACGACGTCGCCGCCGAGCACAGGTACGACACCGCCAGCCCGGCCAGCACCGTCCGCGTCGGCGCCAGTTCGCCGCGGCGGTTGGCCAGCGCGAACGTCACTACGAGCGCCAGCAGCGCGCCGGCGAACGCGGCGACCGGCAGCCCGAGCCAGCCGATGCCCAGGATCAGCACCGCCACGGCCCCGACCGACGCGCCGGACGACAGGCCCAGCAGGTACGGGTCGGCCAGCGGGTTGCGCGTCAGCGTCTGCATGACGGCGCCACAGAGGGCCAGCGCGGCGCCCACCGCGGCCGCCGTCAGCACCCGCGGCAGCCGCAGCTCCCACACGATGCCGTCACGCAGCACCGACAGCGACGTCGAGGTCAGCCCCAGGTGGTCGCCGATCGAGCGCCACACGTCGAGCGGGTGCAGGTCGGCCGAGCCGATCGTCACCGCGAGCGTCACCGACGCCGCCAGCACGACCGCCATGGCGGTGATCCAGGCGGTCGTGCGCGCGGCCGTCCGTCCCGACGGTGCGTCCGCGGGCGCGGGCGGAGGTGCGCCGGTCGCCGGTGCCGTCGTCGTGGTCACTGGTCCAGCGCCTCCAGCTGGGCCGCGAGGTCGACGACGGCCTGCGCGTTGCGGACGCCCGCCTCGGCCGCCGGGAACGGCAGCCGCAGATACCGCTGCTCGGCGACGGCGGGCAGCGCGGCGGTGGCCGGATTGCCCTCGAGTCGCTCGATCTTGCTGTCGGCGGTGTTCCACGCGGCGTCGACCAGGACGATCACGTCGGGGTCGCGGTCGATGACCTGCTCCCAGCTGACGTTCGACCAGGTGGCGTCGACGTCGGCGAAGATGTTCTCGACGCCGAGCTCGCGCATCACCATGGCCGGCGCGCCGATGTCGCCGCCGACGAACGGCGCGTCCTCGCCGGAGGAGTACCAGAGCGCCGTCAGCCCGTCGCCGGGCGCCTCGACCTGGTCGAGCAGCGCCTGCTGCTCGGCGATCAGCTCGTCGGCGCGCTCGGTGGCGCCGAAGAACGACGCGACCTCACGGATCTCCGCGAACAGCTCGTCGAACGTCATCGGGTCGGGCTGGTACTCGGGCTCCTGGCAGGCGGCCGGGGACACGTACGTCGCGATGCCGAAGTCGGCCAGCGATGACCGGTCACCGGCGGTGTCGGCGCCGAAGTTGCTCTCCCAGCCGCCGTAGACGAAGTCGGGCTCGACGTCGAGCAGGGCCTCCTGGCCGGGCACGTTGTCGGACAGCACGGGGACGTCGTCGAGGTCGCCCGCATAGTCGTCCGGCAGCGGGCCGTCGGAGAACGCGGTGCCGACGAGGCGGTCGGCGAGGCCGAGCGCGAGCATCATCTCCGTCGCGGTCGACTTGATGGTGACGACGCGCTCCGGCGGGCTGTCGATGCTCACCTCGGTGCCGCAGTTGTCGACGGTGACCGGCGTGAACTCGCCGGCCGTACCGGTTGCGGCCGCCTCGGTCTGGCCGGCCTCGGCCGGGTCGTCATCGGCCGAGCAGCCGGTCAGCACGACCGTCGCGACCGCGCCGGCCGCGACGCCGACGAGGGCAGCGCGGAACGTTCGGAAAGGGAATAGCGCCACTGGGTCTCCACAGGCAGGCAGGGTCCGTTGGAGACGGTCCAAGGCGACCGCCGAACCAGCTGCCCACTGACCGGGCAGACACAACAGAGCACAAGCGGTGCTCCGGGGCTTCGCTCATCTTAAGCAGCCGAACCCGCAGAAATCATCCCCCTGGGGCGAGATTTATCAAGAATCCATGGATGCGGGCTGGGTTGGGGTGGTGTCGGCGCGGTGGGGCGGGCGCTGTGGGGCCGGCACGGTGGGGAGCGGGTCGAGGCGGGCGCGGTGACGACGCCGCCCGCTCGGCGGCTGAGGGGCCGGGGCGGCTGATGGGGCCGGGGTCGTGTGGGCGGCGGTGCGCCGGGATCGGCGGCCGGAGCGGCGACGGAGGCGCAGCGGCCCTGGGGTGGCCGGTGGCCTGCGGCGGGGTGGCGGGCTGGGGCGGTGCGCCGGAATCGGCGGCCCCGGGGTCGTGCGGCGGGCGGTGGCCGGGGATGCGCGCCGCGGCCGGCGGCCCGGGGGTGGGACGGCCGGCGGTCCGCGTCCGGCGGGGTGACCGGCCGGTTGCGCGGTGCGGCGGCCCACCCAGGAGGGTGGGGTGCCCTCCCGGCCGGGTGGGCCTTCACACTACGCGCGAGCACCGACAACGTCCGCCGCTCGGCTGCGTGGGCGTCCGGTGGGTGGAGCCGTCCGGTGGCCCGGGTGGTGTGCCGCGATCGACGCGCGGGGCGGTGCGGTGGCCCACCCAGGAGGGTGGGTGCCCTCCCGGCCGGGTGGGCCTTCACACTACGCGCGAGCACCGACAACGTCCGCCGCCCGCCCGACACCGGCTGCCCGGCCCGCTCGACCGACACCGGCTGCCCGACACCGGCTGCCCGGCCCGACCCGCTCGCCCGACGCTGCTGGCCGGCCGGCTGCCCGAGTACCGTGATCCCGTGCCACCACGCCGACCCGCGCTCGTCGAGCGGATGCGCCCGTTCACGTCGACCATCTTCGCCGAGATCACGGCGCTGGCGACCCGCACCGGCGCGATCAACCTCGGGCAGGGCTTCCCCGACACCGACGGCCCGGCGGAGATCCTCGAGGCGGCCACCCAGGCGATCCACGGCGGCCTGAACCAGTACCCGCCCGGCCCCGGCGTCCCGGTACTCCGTCAGAGCATCGCCCGGCACCAGAAGCGCTTCTACGGCCTCGACGTCGACCCGGACAGCGAGGTGCTGGTCACCGCCGGCGCCACCGAGGCCATCGCGGCGACGATCCTGGCGCTGTGCGAGCCGGGCGACGAGGTGGTGACGTTCGATCCGGTGTACGACTCGTACGCCGCGTCCATCGCGCTGGCCGGGGCGGTCAAGCGGACGGTGACGCTGCGCTGGCCCGACTTCGCCGTCGACGAGGCGGAGCTGCGGGCCGCGTTCGGGCCGCGCACCCGGGTGGTGCTGGTCAACACGCCGCACAACCCGACCGGCAAGGTGTTCACGCGCGCCGAGCTGGAGGCGATCGGCGCGCTGGCCCGCGAGCACGACGCGATCGTCGTCACCGACGAGGTGTACGAGCACCAGGTCTTCGACGACGCGGTGCATGTGCCGGTCGCGACGCTGCCGGGCCTGGGTGAGCGGACGGTGACGGTGTCGTCGGCGGGCAAGACGTTCTCGGTGACGGGCTGGAAGGTCGGCTGGCTGCACGGTCCGGCCGAGCTGGTGGCCGCCGCGCGCGCCGTCAAGCAGTTCCTGACGTTCGTCAGTGCCGGCCCGCTGCAGCCGGCCGTCGCGACGGGGCTCGACCTCGGCGACGACTTCTACGCAGGGCTGGCCGGTGGTCTGCGGGCGAAGCGCGACCTGCTGATCGAGGGCCTGACGGCGGCCGGGTTCGAGGTGTCGGTGCCGCGCGGGACGTACTTCGTGGTGGCCGACGCCGCGCCGCTCGGGTTCGCCGACGGCGTCGAACTGTGCCAGCGGCTGCCCGAGCTGGCCGGTGTCGCGGCCGTACCGGTGTCGGTGTTCCACGACGACCCGAAGGCGGCGCCGTCGCTGGTCCGGTTCGCGTTCTGCAAGCGTGACGAGGTGCTGCGCGAGGCTGTCGCACGGCTGAGCCGGCTGGCGCCCGGGGCGTAGCTCACTCCAGCACGAACTCCAGCGCCGACCGCACGCCGGCCGCCGGCGCGCCGTCGGCGACCTCGAGCAGCGCCGCCCGCCAGGCCGCGGTCAGCGGCGCCGCGGCCACCCGCACCTCACCCGGCAGCAGGGCGGCCAGGGTGTCGCCGACGGGGTCGGCGACGGCGTCCGGCGCGGTCTCGCCGAGCAGCCGGCACACGCCGAAGCGCACCGTCGCGTCGAACGCCACCAGCAGCGCCGCCCGCACCGCCGCCCGCCCCGGGCCGCCGACCGCCTCGGCCGCGCCCTCCATGCGATCGGTGATGCGCTTCTCGAGGTCGTCGCGGACGACGGTGTACAGGCCGAGCTTCGACCCGAAGTGGTGGTAGAGCGAACCGGTGGTGACGCCGGCCTTCGACGCCAGCTCGGTGACGGTGGCCGCCTCGAAGCCGGCCTGCTCGAAATGGTGCATGGCGGCCTCGATCAGCCGGGCCTTCGCCGACCCGGGAACGGGGATCCACTCCTGCATGGCCATCACCGTAACACGTTGACGGGTGGCCATAACGTCGTTACGGTCTCAGGCATGAAGCTCACCTTCATCTACGTGTCGGTGCCGGATCTGAAAGAGGCACTCGGCTTCTACCGCGACCAGCTCGGGTTCGACGAGGCGTGGCGCGAGGGCGACGACACCGTCGCCTTCCAGTTGCCGGGCACGGAGGTCCAGCTGATGGTCTGTGTTCCGCCGGACGACGGACCGAGGTGGTCCACCGGGCCGTTCTACGGGGTGGACGACCTGCCGGCGTTCATGGCCGAGCACAACGACCTGACCTGGGTCGGCGAGCCGAACGAGATCCCGGGCGGCCGATCCGCCTCGTTCCGCGATCCCGGCGGCAACCTCATCCACGTGTTCGACCAGTCCGGCGCCGAGTGATCCGGCCCCACGGCTTGTAGACCGACAGCAGGAACGCGACGAGCAGCAGGCTGGTCGACACGATCGGCGGGTACAGCAGGTCGCCGGGCTCCAGCCGGACGTCCGCGACTGTGTCCAGCAGTCGGCCCTGCTCGGCCGCCTCCTGCACACCGGGACGCAGCAGCACCAGCACCAGCGTCGACAGCAGCACGTTGAGCACCAGCTTCACCGCGACCCACCAGTACCGCACCAGGCCGTACTTGCTGCCGAGTCCGAGCAGCACGCCGCTCACCAGGCACGCCAGGCTGGCGATCGCCAACGGCCAGCCGGCGAACAGTTCCAGTGCCCGGTAGCTGAGCGCGCGGGTCTCGTCCTCGCTGGTGCGGGCCGCGGTGAAGACCAGCACGGCCATGACGACGTCCATGCCGAACCAGGTGCCCGCCGACAAGAGGTGCGTGACCAGCACGGCCTTGCGGGTGCGACCGCCGAGCCGCCACGGACGGCGAGTCGGCGCGGCCGGCCCGGCCGCGCCGCCCGGGCCGTCGGTGCGGCGGCGTCGGCGCGACTGTCGGTGCCCGCCCGTAGGGTGGGCCCCACCCGGGCCGGGCGGGGTCTGCGTCGTGATCGTCATGCCGTCCACCTTGTCGCCCGCCGCCGTCGCCGTCGTCGGGCGCGGAACGTATCCGCGCGTACGCCCGATCACGTACGGGCAGCTGTTTTGTAAGGATTCGTCCCCCTGGTCAACCGGCGTGGCCGGTCGTGCGTCAACGCCGTATCACCATCGGGCACCAGGGGGATCGTCATGAGACGCACCATCGCCACCATCACCGCATTACTGACCGCCGGGCTCGCGTTCCTCGCGGCCCCGGCCGCCGCCGACGCCGCACCGTACTGCGGCCTGCGCTGGGGGTCGCTGCCGGAACGCGCGGCCGCGACGGAGACCGCGCCGCTCACCGGCGTCCGCGCCGGCCGGCACGCCTGCTTCGACCGGCTCGTCCTCGACTTCGCCGGCGACGCCGACGGCTACGTCGTCCGCTACGTCTCCACCGTCCGGATGGACGGGTCGGGCCAGGCGGTGCCGCTGCGCGGCGGCGCCGACCTGGAGGTCGTCGCGGTCGCGCCGTCCTACGACGCAGGCGGCGACGCCACCTACACCCCGGCCGACCGGCGCGAGCTGGTCAACGTGTCCGGCTGGCGGACGTTCCGCCAGGTCGCGTGGGCCGGCAGCTTCGAGGGGCAGACGACGATCGGGCTCGGCGTGCGGGCCCGGCTGCCGTTCCGGGTGTTCACGCTGGACGGACCGGGCGCCGGCTCGCGCCTGGTCGTCGACGTCGCCCATCGGTGGTGACGGCGGCCGCCGTTCCCGGCCGGGTCGCCCTACACTGACCCGGCCGGGCACACGGCCGAGGCGCGGAGCGACGACACATGGCGACACCAGAGCACCAGCTGTTCGACCAGCTGGCCGGGCCGGCCTGGGCCGGCGCCGAGCCGATCCGGGCGTCCGCGCCGGCGTCCGAGGTCTCGGCGTCGCGCTACCGCGTGCGCGGCCTCACCGAGTACGGCGAGCCGAAGGTCCGGCGCTCGCACGCCGACCCGGAGGTCGTCCTCGAGGATCCCGGCGACGAGGCGGCCGGTCACTACACCGCCGTCCGCGGCGACGGGCCCGACTGCCTCGCCGTCGGCTGCTACCGCGCCGCCACCAGCGGCCTCGGCCTGGCGTTCGTCGCCGTCACGGACAGCCGGCTGGCCGTGCTGCAACTGCGCGACACCTCCGCCGAGCCGATGCCCGACGCCGGCCAGCTGCTGAAGGAGGGCGGCGGTCTGCTGCGGACGATGGGCCGGCTGGTGAAGGGGTTCGTGCGCGAGGTGAGCGCGCTGAACTCGATCGCCGACCGGCCGGAGTCGGCCGTCGTCGAGCCGGTCTGGGAGGTGCCGCGGCACGCGCTCAGCGCCGCCACCCGGTGGAAGAAGCCGCTCATCCCCGAGCTGCGCGGCGGCGAGCGCAACGTCCAGCTGACCTTCGCCGACGGCTCGTTCGCGCGGCTGTGCACCGACGAGGCCGGGCTGGCGTCGCTGGCCGCGCTGGACGGTCCGCCGCGGGGGTGACGACGAGCACGCCGGAGTGGGCGGCACGACGGCCGGGACCAGGACTACCCTGGGGACAACCCCGGCTGCCGACTCAGGAAAGTGTCATGGACCCCATGCTGTCCGACTCCTTCGCGCCCCTCGCCCTGACCTTCGACGACGTCCTGCTGCTGCCCGGTGAGTCCGACGTCATCCCGAGCGAGGTCGACACCACCTCGCGGGTCTCGCGGAACGTCTCGGTCAGCATCCCGCTGCTGTCCAGCGCCATGGACACCGTCACCGAGTCGCGCATGGCCATCGCCATGGCCCGGCAGGGTGGCCTGGGCGTCCTGCACCGCAGCCTGTCCATCGAGGATCAGGCCCACCACGTCGACCTCGTCAAGCGGTCCGAGTCGGGCATGGTCACCGACCCCGTCACCATCGGCCCCGACGCCACGCTGGCCGAGATGGACCGCATGTGCGGCCAGTACCGCATCTCCGGGCTGCCCGTCACCGACGACGACGGCCGGCTGCTGGGCATCATCACCAACCGCGACATCCGGTTCATCCCGTCGGCGGAGTTCGACGAGCGCCGGGTGCACGAGGTGATGACCCGCGAGCCGCTGTTCACCGGCCCGGTCGGCATCAAGCCCGACGACGCGTTCGCGCTGCTGGCCAAGCACAAGATCGAGAAGCTGCCGCTGGTCGACGACGCCGGCCGGCTCAAGGGGCTCATCACCGTCAAGGACTTCGTGAAGTCCGAAGAGTTCCCCAACGCCACCAAGGACGGCGAGGGCCGGTTGGTCGCGGCCGCCGCCGTCGGCTTCTTCGGCGACGCGTGGGAGCGGGCCATGACGCTGGTCGAGGCCGGCGTCGACGTGCTCGTCGTCGACACCGCGCACGGCCACACCAGCGCGCTGCTCGACATGGTGCGCAAGCTCAAGGCCGACCCCGCCGCCCGCGGCGTCGACGTCATCGGCGGCAACGTCGCCACCCGCGCGGGCGCACAGGCGCTGGTCGACGCCGGCGTCGACGGCATCAAGGTCGGCATCGGCCCGGGCTCCATCTGCACCACCCGCGTCGTCGCCGGCGTCGGCGTCCCGCAGGTCACCGCCATCCACGAGGCGGCGCTGGCGGCCAGGCCGGCCGGCATCCCGGTCATCGGCGACGGCGGGCTGCAGTACTCCGGCGACATCGCGAAGGCGCTGGTGGCCGGCGCCGACACCGTCATGCTGGGCTCGCTGCTGGCCGGCGTCTCGGAGAGCCCGGGCGAGCTGATCTTCATCAACGGCAAGCAGTTCAAGTCCTACCGTGGCATGGCCTCGCTCGGCGCCTTCACCAAGCGGGGCGCGGCCACCTCTGGCACCCGCGACCGCTACTTCCAGGCCGACGTCACCAGCGACGACAAGCTCATCGCCGAGGGCATCGAGGGCCAGGTGCCGTTCCGCGGGCCGCTCGGCAGCGTCACGCACCAGCTGGTCGGCGGGCTGCGGCAGTCGATGTTCTACACCGGCGCACGCACCATCACTGAACTGCAGGAGCGCGGCCGGTTCGTCCGCATCACGTCGGCCGGGCTCAAGGAGTCGCACCCGCACGACATCCAGATGACGGTCGAGGCGCCGAACTACTCCTCGCGCGGCTGACGCAGCCGGTCCTCGAGCCCGTCCAGGACGAGCTCGAGGCCGTACCCGAACTCGTCGCCGTAGGCGTACTCGCGGCCGACCACCTGCTCGGCGATCATCTCGGTCAGGTACGGGTACTCGTCGGCGGGCAGGAACTGCCGGAGGTCGCCGGCCAGCTCCTCGGCGCCGCTCGGTCCCTCGAACGGCAGGTTGAGCTCCGTCAGCACGAAGCCGTACACGTAGGCGTCGATCGCCGAGAACGCGTGCGCGGCCAGCGCGACCGAGAAGCCGTTGCGCCGCAGGCAGCCCAGCACGGTGTCGTGGTGGCGCAGCAGCGCCGGAGCCGGCCCGCGGCGCGACTCGACGAGCCCGAGCGCCCACGGGTGCCCCGCCAGGGTGTCGCGGGCCGACGCCGCGCGCGCGGCCATCGCCGGGCGCCAGGGGTCGTCGAGCCCCGGTAGCCGGATCTGGGTGAAGATCCAGTCGGCCAGCGCGTCGAGCAGGTCGTCCTTCGCGCGCAGGTGGTGGTAGAGCGACATCGCCTCGACGCCGAGCTCGCGGCCGACGTTGCGCATGCTCACCTGCGCGAGCCCGCCGCGGTCGGCCACCTGGACGGCGGCCTCGACGATCCGCTCGCGGGACAGGGCGGGGCGCGTGCTCACCGGTGTACCTCGCTGGGGTCTTGTCATCCTTACGGGTGTAAGGCTATCGTGTCTCGAGACTTACACGTGTAAGGGGGGCATTGTGAAGGCAGCGGTCTTCGACCGGTACGGCTCGCCGGAGGTCCTGCGGCTCGCCGACGTTCCGCAACCCGCGCCCGGTCCGAAGGACGCGCTCGTCCGGGTCCACGCGGTCGCGGCCACCTCGGGCGACGCCCGTATCCGCGGCGCGAACTTCCCGCCCGGGTTCGCGCTGTTCGGGCGGCTGGCGTTCGGTGTGTTCCGGCCGCGGCGCAAGATCCTGGGTGGGTCCTTCTCCGGAGTGGTCGAGAGCGTCGGCTCGGCGGTGACGCGGCTGCGGCCCGGCGACGAGGTCAGCGGCATGTCCGGGGCGCGGCTGGGCGGTTACGCCGAGTATCTGACGGTGGCCGCCGACCGGCTCGCCGCGAAGCCGGCCGGCGTGAGCCACGACGACGCGGCCGGACTGCTGTTCGGCGGCACGACGGCGCTGCACTTCCTGCGCGGCCGGGCCAAGCCGGGCCGCAGCGTCCTGGTCGTCGGGGCCTCCGGCGCCGTCGGCACCAACGCCGTCCAGCTGGCACGGCACTTCGGCGCCACGGTCACCGGGGTCACCAGCGGCGCCAACGCCGCCCTGGTCACCGAACTGGGCGCGGACCGCGTCGTCGACCACACGCGCGAGGACGTCACGCAGGGCGCCGAGCGCTACGACGTCGTCTTCGACACCGTCGGCGCCGTCTCGATCGCGAGCGGCCGCCGGCTGCTGACCGGCGACGGTGTCCTCCTGCTGGCCGTGGGCGGCCTGGGCACGGCCGTGCGGGCCCGCGGGAACGTCGTCGCCGGCGTCTCCGCCGAGCGCCGCGAGGACTTCGAGTTCCTGCTGGGGCTGGTCGAGGCCGGCGAGCTCACCGTCGTCATCGACCAGGTCCACGACCTCGCCGACGCCGCCGCGGCGCACGCCCGCGTCGACACCGGTCACAAGGTCGGCAACGTCCTGTTACATCCGTGACGGGGCGCTCCGATATCCTTCGCACGTGGCGGAGATCGAGATCGGCCGTGGCAAGCGCGGCCGCCAAGCATATGCCTTCGACGACGTGGCGATCGTGCCCTCGCGGCGCACCCGCGACCCCGAAGAGGTGTCCACGCACTGGCAGATCGACGCCTACCGGTTCGAGATCCCGCTGCTGGCCGCGCCCATGGACTCCGTCATGTCGCCGCAGACGGCCATCGAGCTGGGGCGGGCCGGCGGGCTGGGCGTGCTCGACCTCGAAGGGCTCTGGACCCGCTACGACGACCCCGAGCCGCTGCTCGAGGAGATCGCCGGGCTCGAGGAGGGCAAGGCGCTCAACCGGCTGCAGGAGATCTACGCCGCGCCGGTGCGCGAAGACCTCATCGCCGACCGCCTGCGCGAGATCCGCGACGCCGGCGTCACGGTGGCCGGGGCGCTGTCGCCGCCGCGGGTGAAGCGCTACCACCAGGCCGTCATCGACGCCGGGGTCGACCTCGTGGTCATCCGCGGCACGACGGTGTCCGCCGAGCACGTCTCCGGCCGGGCCGAGCCGCTGAACCTCAAGCAGTTCATCTACGAGCTCGACGTCCCGGTCATCGTCGGCGGCTGCGCCACGTACCAGGCGGCGCTGCACCTCATGCGCACCGGCGCGGCCGGCGTGCTGGTCGGCTTCGGCGGCGGCTCGTCGCACACCACCCGCTCGGTGCTCGGCCTCACCGTCCCCATGGCCACGGCGGTGGCCGACGTCGCGGCGGCCCGGCGCGACTACCTCGACGAGTCCGGCGGCCGGTACGTGCACGTCATCGCCGACGGCTCCATCGGGCGCTCCGGCGACATCGCCAAGGCCATCGCGTGCGGCGCCGACGCCGTCATGGTCGGCTCGCCGCTGGCCCGGGCCACCGAGGCGCCCGGCCGCGGCTGGCACTGGGGCTCCGAGGCGCACCACGCCGACCTCCCGCGCGGCGAGCGGGTGCACGTCGGCACCATCGGGCCGCTGTCCGAGATCCTGGGCGGCCCGTCCTACCTCGCCGACGGCTCCATGAACCTCGTCGGCGCGCTGCGGCGGGCCATGGCCACCACCGGCTACACCGAGGTCAAGGAGTTCCAGCGGGTCGAGGTCACCGTCCTGCGGTAGACGTAGGCTGGCGTCGATGACCACCACGCCCGTCAACGTCGACACCGTCGTCGACCGCGCACTCCTCGACCGCCTCACCGACCGCGTGGTCGCGCGGCCGCGGGCCGACCGCGCCGCCACCGTCGCGCCGTTCAGCGGCACCCCGCTGGCCGAGGTGCCGCTGTCCACCACCGACGACGTCGCCACGGCGTTCGCCGCCGCCCGCGACGCCCAGCGCTGGTGGGCGGCCCGCCCGGTCGCCGAGCGGGCCCGCATCATCGGCCACGTCCACGACCTCGTGCTCGACCGCCGCGGCGAGATCGCCGACCTCGTGCAGGCCGAGGCGGGCAAGGCGCGGCGCGACGCGTTCGAGGAGGTCGCCGACGTCGCGCTCGCCGCCCACTACGTCGCCGTCCGCGGCCCGCGGGTGCTGCGCGAACGCCGCCGGCTCGGCCTGCTGCCGGGGCTGACGCGGGCCATCGAGGGACACCGTCCCAAGGGCGTCGTCGGCGTCATCTCGCCGTGGAACTACCCGCTGACGCTGGCCATCTCCGACTGCCTGCCCGCGTTCGTCGCCGGCAACGCCGTCGTGCACAAGCCCGACTCGCAGGCCATGCTGACGGCGCTGCTGGCGCGGTCCATCGCGATCGAGGCGGGGCTGCCGGAGGCGTTGTGGCAGATCGTGTCCGGCGACGGCCCGGTCATCGGCGGGGCCGTCGTCGAGCACGCCGACTACGTGTCGTTCACCGGCTCCACCGCCACGGGGCGGGTCATCGCGGCGCGCCTCGGCGAGCGGCTGGTCGGCGCGTCGCTGGAGCTGGGCGGCAAGAACCCCATGCTCGTCCTCGACGACGCCGATCTCGACCGCGCCGCCGAGGCCGCCGTCCGGGCCTGCTTCTCCAACGCCGGCCAGCTGTGCATGTCGATGGAGCGCCTGTACGTCGCGGCGCCGCTGCGCGAGCCGTTCCTCGAACGGTTCCTCGGCCGGGTCGAGTCGATGCACGTCGGCGCGGCGTTCGACTACTCCTGCGACATGGGCTCGCTGATGTCGCAGGCCCAGCTCGACAAGGTCCGCGCCCACGTCGACGACGCGGTCGCGAAGGGCGCGCGGGTGCTCACCGGCGGGCGGGCCCGGCCCGACCTCGGACCCTGGTTCCACGAGCCGACGGTCCTCGACGGCGTCCGGCCCGGCATGCTCGCGGCCGACGCCGAGACGTTCGGCCCGGTCGTCTCCGTCTACCCCGTCAGCTCCGACGACGAGGCGGTCGAGCTGGCCAACGACACCCCGTACGGCCTCAACGCCAGCGTGTGGACGACCAACGTCCGCCGCGGCATCCACGTCGCCCGCCGGCTGCGCTCCGGCGTCGTCAACGTCAACGAGGGCTACGCCGCGGCGTGGGGCAGCCACGACCTCCCGATCGGCGGCATGGGCGCCTCCGGCCTCGGCCGGCGGCACGGCCGCGAGGGCATCCTGCGCTACACCGAGCCGCAGGCCATCGCCGTCCAGCGGGTGCACAACATCGCACCGCCGGCCGGCCTGTCCTACGACACCTTCACCGACGCCATGGCCAAGTCCCTGCGCGTACTACGCCGCACCGGCCGCGCCTGAGCCGTTCGACGCTCAGGCGCTGCGGAGATCGCGGATCCGGCACCGCACTCCCGGCGCGCCGGCGAGTTTGCTGTCGGTGGTGAGGAGCTCGGCGTCCAGTGTCTCCGCCAGTGCCACGTAGGCGGCGTCGTACGGCCAAAGGTTCTCCCGAAGCTCCCAGATCCGCGGGAGGAGGGCCACGTGATCGTAGCGACGCAGGTTCATCGCGCCCAGGAGATCCAGTGCCCGGCGCGCCTCGTCGGCCGGCAGTTTGCCGCCACGCACCAGGCCACGCAGGGTCGACGCACATTCGAGGTCGACCGCATGCGGCGCGGCCACGTACTCGCCGGTGACCGCCACGCGGACGCGCTCGGCGGTTGCGTCGGTCCCGACCAGGAACTCGACCAGCGCCGAGGTATCGAGAACGATCACCCGCGCGCCGCGCGGATGTTGTCCAGGACCTCGGTGACGTCGTCAGCCGTCACCGACGAGCGCGCCGCGATGGACCGGGCGACGTCTGCGGCCTCGTCCGTGGACAGCGCTGCCGCCTCCCGTTCGAGCATCTGCTGGACGTACGCCTGCAGCGACCGCCCGGCTCGCGCAGCGCGCACCTTCAATGTCGTGACGGTCTCGTCCGAGACATCGCGGATGTGGATGGTTGCCATGCAATCATTCTACTTGCACGGCAATCATTCCGCTAGCAGCTCATCGCTGGTCGGCCGGCGCTGACGCCGGGGTGCCGTGCCAGGACTCCCAGAGCGCGGCGTAGGCGCCGCCCTCGGCGACGAGTTCGTCGTGGGAGCCGAGCTCGGCGATCTGGCCGCCCTCGACGACGGCGACGCGGTCGGCGTCGTGGGCGGTGTGCAGGCGGTGGGCGATGGCGATGACCGTGCGCCCGTGCAGCACCGCCGACAGCGACCGCTCCAGATGCCGCGCCGCCCGGGGGTCGAGCAGCGACGTCGCTTCGTCGAGGACCAGTGTGTGCGGGTCGGCGAGGACGATGCGGGCCAGCGCGATCTGCTGCGCGAACGCCGGCCCCACCTGGTGGCCGCCGGAGCCCACGACGGTGTCGAGTCCGTCGGGCAGCGCGTCGGTGGCCTCGAGCGCGTCGACGGCGCCCAGCGCGCGACGCAGGTCGTCGTCGGAGGCGGACGGGGCCGCCAGCGCGAGGTTGTCGCGCAGGGTGCCGACGAACACGTGGTGCTCCTGGGTGACCAGCACGACCTCGCGGCGCAGTTGGTCGACCTCGAGGTCGACCAGGGGGACGCCGCCGACGTCGACGCGGCCCTGCCGGGGCGGGTGGATGCCGGCCAGCAGCCGCCCGAGCGTCGACTTGCCGGCGCCGGACGGCCCGACCATGGCCAACCGTTCGCCGTGCGCGAGCTCCAGCGACACCCCGTGCAGGACGTCCTGGCCCTCGACGTACGCGTATCGCACGTCGGAGGCCTCGATGTCCTCGCCCGCGGGCACGGCGCCCGTGGGTGCGCGGTCGGGCGGCACGTTGGCGATGCCGACCACCCGGGCGAACGACGTCAGCCCGACCTGCAGCTCGTCGAGCCACGAGACCAGGCGGTCGACGGGGTCGACGATCTGCACCATGTACAGGACGACGGTGGTGACCTGGCCGACGGTGGCGTGGCCGCCCGCGGCCAGCCAGGCGCCCCACGCCAGCGTGGCCACGACCGGCAGCACGTACGCCATCTCGGCGGACGGGAACCAGACGCTGCGCAGGAACAGCGTGCGCTTCTCGGCCGCGAACGCCTCGCGCAGGTCGTCGTCGCCGCGGGTGACGCGGACGTCGCCGAGGCCGAGCGCCTCGATGGTGCGGGCGCCGTCGACGGTCTCGGTGATGGTGCCGTTGATGGTGGCGTACGCCGCGCGCTCCCACAGGTATCCGGCCCGCGCGCGGTTGAGATACCAGCGGGTGCTGACGATCAGCAGCGGCGCGCCGACGATGGCGCCCAGCGCCACCAGCGGACCGGCGAGCACGGCCGCCGTCAGCGTGAGCACCGTGGTGACCACCGCGACCAGGATCTCGGGCACCGCGAACCGCACGGTGCGCGACAGCGCGTCGATGTCGCCGGTGGTGCGGGCGACGAGGTCGCCGGTGCCGGCCCGCTCGACGGTGGACAGCGGCAGGCTCAGCACGCGGGTGATGAAGGTGTCGCGCAGTTCGGCGAAGACCCGCTCGCCGAGCACCAGCGACCGTTTGATCGCCACCCGGGTCAGCAGCGCCTGCACGACGATGCAGCCGGCCAGCACGGCGGCCAGCACGTCGACCCTGGTCTCGGTGCCGTCGCTCGTGACGGTGTCGACCATGCGGCCGAGCAGGAACGGGCCGGCCAGCCCGGCGGCGGCCGCCAGGACGTGGACGGCCAGCGCGATGATCAGCGTGCCGCGGTGCCGGCGGAACAGCCGGGCGGCCTCGTGGCGGACCTCGGCCGGCGTGGCGACCGGCAGCGCACCCGCGGGCGTCCGGTCGGCCGACGGGGTGGGGGTCGTGCTCATTCCGGGTCCTCCTCTCGGGTGACGGTGCGGCGGTAGGCGGGGGTGGTGCTCATCAACTCGTCGTGGCTGCCGGTGGCGACCAGCCGGCCGTCGTCGAACCAGACGACGGTGTCGGCCTTGGCCAGCATGAGCGGGCTGGCGGTGACGACGACGGTGGTGCGCCCGGCGCGGGCGTCGCGCAGCCGGCCGGCGATGGCCGCCTCGGTGTGCGCGTCGACGGCGCTGGTGGGCTCGACCAGCACCAGCACCTCGGGCTCGCGCACCAGCACGCGGGCCAGCGCGACCCGCTGCCGCTGACCGCCGGACAGCGACCGGCCGCGCTCCTCGACGGTGGCGTCGAGGCCCTCGCGCAGCGTCTCGAGCACGTCGCCGGCCGACGCGGTCTCCATGGCCGTGGTCAGCTGGGCGTCGTCGTGGCGTCCGTAGGGGTCGAGCCCGCCCCGCAGCGAGCCGGTGAACAGCGTCGGCTCGGGGTCGCTGACCACGATGCGGCGACGGACCTCGTCGATGCTCAGCTGGTCGAGCGGCACGTCGCCGAGCCGCACGCCGTTGCCGGGCACCAGCCGGCCGAGCCGGTCGGCCAGCGCGGCGGTGAACCCGGGCTCGTCGGCGACCAGCATGGTCAGCGAGCCGGGCTCGACCCGCAGCCCGGTGGCGTCGTCGACCAGCACGCCCGCGGGCGCCGCCGGCGCGTCGGTGGCGGTGTCGGGCACCTCGCGCTCGACCGCCAGCACGGCCAGCACGCGCCGCGCGGCGACCACCGCACGGGTGGCCGCGAACGCCATCTCACCGGCCGTGCGGACCGGCATGAGCAGGAAGAACGCGTAGCCGTACAGCGCCACCAGCGCGCCCGGCTCGATGTCGCCGCGCAGCACCAGCCGCGCGCCGACCCACGTCAGTAGCACCAGGAAGATGCCCGGCAGCAGCACCAGGACGGCGTCGAGGATGGCCTGGGTGCCGGCCAGCCGGACGCCGGCCGCACGGACGGTCTCGGACCGCTCGGCGTAGCGGCGGATGAACACCTTCTCGCCGCCGATGCCGCGCAGCACCCGCAGGCCGCCGACGGTGTCGGCGCCGAGGGCGGTGAGGTCGCCGAGCGCCTCGCGCTGGCGGCGCTGCCGTTCCTGCAGCGGGCGGATGAGCGGGCCCATGGCGACGACCAGCAGCGGCACCCCGATGAGCACCATGAGGCCGATCGGCACGGACGTGTTCAGCACGATGACGGCCACGACGAGGTACGACACGATGGCGCCGACGAAGCGCGGCACCACCTCCATCATGTGGCCGATGTGCATGGAGTCGCTGGACACCGTGGCCACGACCTCGCCGGTGGGCATCGACTTCGGCACCGCCGGCCCGGTGCGCGCGGTGTGCCGCGAGACCAGCTGGATGACCCGGAACGCCGCGTACAACCAGTTGGCCACCGACGCGCGGTGGCGCATGACGCCGGCCAGCGCCTGCAGCAGGCCCAGCCCGCCGACGAACACCGCCCAGCGGGCCGTGCTGCCGGAGTCGTCGGCGACGATGCCGTCGATGCCGTGGCCGATGCCCCAGGGGATCAGCGCCTGCGCGACCATCCAGACGACGCCGAAGAAGCCGCCGACGACGAGCGTGCGCCACTGTGCCCGCGCCAGCCAGGTCAGGAACCTGAAACGGGAGCGGGTGTCGGGGATGCCGGGGTCGGCGTAGGGAAGATCGCGCACGACATACCACGGTACGGATGGTGAAGGCTGTGCCGCACCTGGTTTTCCGCCTGCTGGGATCGTTCCCGGGGCTGGTCAGCGCCCGAACGCGGGCCGGGCTTCGAGCCGCTCGGTGACGCTCGCGACGTTGCCGGCCCGGTCCGCCACCCTGACCTCGACGAGGTGCCGCCCTGGCCGCAGCCGCACCGGCCCGGTGTAGGTCGTCCACGGCCCGCCGTCGAGCCGGTAGGCGATCTCGTGCACGCCGAGGCCGGCTCCGTCGTCGGCGGTCAGTTCCAGGTACGGTCGCCAGTCGCCGTCCACGTGCGCCACACCCACCTCGACGGCGGGCGGCGCGGCGTCGACGGCCGGCGGCGTCCAGCGGAACAGCTCCGGGCCGGACGCCATCGCGAGGTCGCCGTCGTCGAGCACGGTGAATGACGAGTACGCGAACGCGCCCAGGTCCTCGGCCGCGCCGGTCGCGCCGTACACGCAGTAGAGCCGGCCGCCGACGGACACGTACACCGCGTCGGCGCCGGGCACGGTCTCGACGATGCCGGCCTGGTGCGGCCAGGTCTTCCGCCCGGACGGCAGTGGGTCGCCGAGCTGGACGGTGCGCAGCGTCGCGCCCGTGGCCGGGTCCAGTTCGACCAGCGCCGACCCGGCCAGCGTCCACAGCCGGCCGGCCGCGTCGACCGTCGTCGCGACGTAGGCCGGCGCGCCCGGCACCGGCGTGACCTGCCAGCGGACGTCGCCGCTGACCGGGTCGAACGCCAGCACCGTCCCGTCGGACTGCACCGGATCGGGGCTGCCGGTGCCGCCGTACACCCAGGTCCCCGCGTACACCGTCGCACCGTCCGCCGATGCCGCGAGCGAGGTCAGCGCGCGATCTGGGGAGAGGTCGTCGAGGAACCGGGTCTCGCCCGTCGCGCGGTCGGAGACCGCGACCGACCCGCCGAACGTCGAGCCCTTGGGCCCGGTCGCCGCGACCACCACGTCGTCCAGCGGCAGCAGCGCGAACACCCGGTCCTGCGGGTTCGCCGTGTGCTGCTTGAAGTCCCACAGCTTCACCGGGTTGACCGGCGTCCCGGGCGGGCCGGGCGCGTAGTCGGGGTCGTTGAACGCCGCGTCCGGGTCGTAGCGGTAGCCGCGCGCGTCGGGGTAGGCGCCCACCCATACCGAGTCGCCGTCGTCGTACAGGTACTCCGTCTGCGAGAACCGGTTGAACCGCGATGCGCCGGTCGCGGTGTCGACGTGGGCGAAGCCGCCGAGGAAGCCGCCGGCCCACACGCCGCCGCCGGTGGCCGGCTCCAATGACACGATCTCGATCGGCTCGCCCGGAACCTCCGTCCGCGCGACCTCGCCGCGGCCGGTCCGCGGGTTGTACCGCCACAGCTCGCCGCGCCAGAAGAAGCCGGTCAGCGTCAGGCCGGGCCACTCCGGATCGCCGAGGTCGGCCCAGCCGGCGCCGCGGTAGTTGTAGACGCGGCCCTCGTAGCGCAGCGACGTCGGCGTGACGTCGCCGGTGGCCGGGTCCCAGGCGGTCAGCGTGTTGGTGCGCATGACGTACAGCTCGCCGTCCGGGCCGGGCGCGGGCAGTTCCAGCCCGGCGACGGTGTCCAGCGACGCGCCCCAGGTGCCGGTGGCCGGGTCGTACTCGTACAGCGGGGCGTACTTGATGTCGGTGCCGATGCGCACGTACAGCCGGTCGCCGGCCACGTTGACATCGAACACCGAGGTCAGGTCGTTGCCCGGGTCGGAAGCCGGCGGGAGTGCGATCTCCCGCTGGTCGCCGGTGGCGGGGTCGACCTCGACGAGGTGTGCGCGCGTCATCGTGCCGACGTAGAGCTTGCCGCCGTACGAGGCGATCGTGCGGCCCTGCTGGGTGTCGGCGGCCACGGCGCCGTAGTCCTGGTACTCGCGGGTGTCGGGGTCGTACGCGTACAGCCGCGCGCCGGGGTAGGTGACGCCGTAGACACGGCCGTCCGGGCCCTCGGTGATGTCCCAGGCGAACGTCTGGCCGGGCGCGACCTGGCCGAGGTCCTCGACGGCGCCGGCGCCCCACGGCAGCCGGTACAGGTGCCCGTTGGAGTTCGCGCTGATGTAGACGTCGCCGCCGTCGAGCGTGATGACGCTGTACGACGAGCTGGCGCCGGGCAGCGGCGTGGTCAGCAGGATCTCGCCGGTGCGTGCGTCGGCGGCGGTCAGCCGGGCCGGCTCGCCGTTGGTGACGCCGTAGACCGTCGGCACGCCGTCGGGGGTGGTCGCCACCGCGCCGCCGATCAGGTTGACGTCGCTCAGCGGCGCGCCCAGCGGGACGGGCTCGGCGGCGGCCGCGGCGGGCGCGACGGCCGCGGCGGGAGCCGCACCCAGTGGAAGGGCGACGGCGACGAGAACGGCGGCGAGCAGCGGGTGGCGCATCGAACCTCCGAGTTACGGGCTGGACCGTAAATACGCCTCGCGACCCTACTGGAGGGGGCGGCATCCTGCCAAGGGTCTGCACTACGCTCGATGGGTGGCCGAGACCTCCCATGACACCGTTCTCGTCGTCGACTTCGGCGCCCAGTACGCCCAGCTGATCGCGCGGCGCGTCCGCGAGGCGCGGGTCTACTCCGAGATCGTCCCGCACACCATGCCGGTCGCGGACCTGCTGGCGAAGAACCCGAAGGCGATCATCCTGTCCGGTGGGCCGTCCAGCGTGTACGCCGAGGGCGCCCCCGCCGTCGATCCCGCGCTGTTCCAGGCCGGGGTCCCCGCGTTCGGCATCTGCTACGGCTTCCAGGCCATGGCGCGGGCGCTCGGCGGCACCGTCGCGCACACCGGGCGGTCCGAGTTCGGCCGCACCGACCTCGCCGTGCAAGTCGAAGGCACGCTGCTGCAGGGCGTCGAGACCGGCACGAAGGTGTGGATGAGCCACGGCGACTCCGTCACCGCCGCGCCGGCCGGGTTCGCCGTGCTGGCCGGCACGCCCGACACCCCGGTCGCGGCGTTCGAGGACACCGCGCGCGGGCTGGCCGGCGTGCAGTGGCACCCCGAGGTGCTGCACTCCGAGCACGGCCAGGCCGTCCTGCAGCACTTCCTGTACGAGATCGCCGGCGCCCGGCCCACCTGGACCATGGCGAACATCGTCGACGAGACGGTGACGGCGGTGCGCGAGCAGGTCGGCGGCAAGCGCGTCATCTGCGCGCTGTCCGGCGGCGTCGACTCCGCGGTGGCCGCGGCGCTGGTCCAGAAGGCCGTCGGCGCCCAGCTGACCTGCGTCTACGTCGACCACGGGCTCATGCGCCAGGGCGAGTCCGAGCAGGTCGAGCGCGACTACGTCGCCGCCACCGGGGTCGACCTCCACGTCGTCGACGCAGCTGATCGCTTCCTCACCCAGCTGAAGGGCGTCGAGGACCCGGAGGAGAAGCGCAAGATCATCGGGCGCGAGTTCATCCGGGTGTTCGAGCAGGCCGCCCGCGACATCGTCGCCCAGGCCGGCGAGGCGGGCACCGAGGTCGAGTTCCTGGTGCAGGGCACGCTGTACCCCGACGTCGTCGAGTCCGGCGGCGGCGAAGGCACCGCGAACATCAAGAGCCACCACAACGTCGGCGGGCTGCCCGACGACCTCCAGTTCACCCTCATCGAGCCGCTGCGCACGCTGTTCAAGGACGAGGTCCGCGCGGTCGGCGAGGAGCTGGGGCTGCCGGCCGAGATGGTCTGGCGCCAGCCGTTCCCCGGCCCCGGCCTCGCCATCCGCATCGTCGGCGCCGTCGACTCCGAGCGGCTGGCCATCCTGCGCCGGGCCGACGCCATCGCCCGCGCCGAGCTGACCGCGGCCGGCCTCGACCGCGAGGTCTGGCAGTTCCCGGTGGTGCTGCTGGCCGACGTCCGGTCGGTCGGCGTGCAGGGCGACGGCCGCACCTACGGCCACCCGATCGTGCTGCGCCCGGTGTCCAGCGAGGACGCCATGACGGCGGACTGGTCGCGGCTGCCGTACGAGGTCATCGAGCGCATCTCCACCCGCATCACCAACGAGGTGCGTGAGGTCAACCGCGTCGTGCTCGACGTCACCAGCAAGCCGCCGGGCACCATCGAGTGGGAGTGATCCGTCCGATTGTGCGCGTGCGTTGGGCAGCGCGTCACGCCCAGTTCGACGTCGTGTGGTCGAGGTGACACGGTCGCTCCCTAGCCTGACCGCATGTCGGACACGCCCGGGCTGCAGCGGCCCCTCGTCGTCGCGCACCGTGGCGCGTGCGGCTACCGGCCGGAGCACACGCTTGCCGCCTACCAGCTCGCCGTCGACCTCGGCGCCGACTACCTCGCGACCGACCTCCAGCTCACCCGCGACGGCGTCCTGGTCGCCCGGCACGACGCCGAGCTGTCCGCGTCCACCGACGTCGCCGATCGGCCGGAGTTCGCGCACCGGCGCCGCCGCGGGCTGGTCGACGGCCGCGAGCTGACCGGCTGGTTCGTCGACGACTTCACCCTCGACGAGGTCAGGTCGCTGTACGCGCGGGAGCGGATCCCCGAGCTGCGCCCCGCCAACCAGGCCTACGACGGCCGGCTACGGGTGCCGACGTTCGACGAGATCATCACGCTGGCGGTCGAGGGTGGCCGCCGCCGCGGCCGTCCGGTCGGACTGTGCCCGGAGCTCAAGCACCCCACCTATTACGCCGAGCGGGGACTGTCGGCGGAGGACGCGCTGATGGCGGCGCTGCTGGCGTTCCGGCTGGAGCGCGGCGGCGTCCCCGTCCTCGTCCAGTGCTCCGAGCCGACGGTGCTGCGGCGGCTGGCCGCGCGCACGTCGGTGCCGCTGGCGCAGCTGGTCGACAGCACCGGCCGGCCGTTCGACTGGGAACGCGCCGGCGACGGCCGCCGGTTCGTCGACCTGCTCACCCCGACCGGGCTGCGCGAGGTGGCTACGTACGCGACGGTGCTGGCGGCGCACCGGTCGCTGGTGGTGCCGCGCGACCCGGAAGGGCGGCTGGGCCATCCGGGCCGGCTGGTGTCCGACGCTCACGACCTCGGCATGGCGGTGCATGCCTGGACGTTCCGGAACGAGAACTCGTTCCTGCCGGCCGACCGGCGCCGCGGCTCGCAGGCGGCTGGCCACGGCGACGCGCTGGGGGAGTACGAGGTGTTCTTCGGCGCCGGGGTGGACGCTGTGGTCACCGACCACCCCGACACCGCGGTTGGGGCCAGGGATCAGGCCTTCGGGTCGCGCTCGCGGCGCAGCTTGCTCAGCGACGCCAGCAGCCCGGCGAGGCCGATCGAGACCAGCAGTACCGGCATGGCGACCTCGAGGCCGGACAGTCCCAGCACGTCGTAGTGCACGAACGGCCACATGGCGCTCACTCCAAGGAAGAGAAGTCCGAAGATCAGGGAGACGACGTCGGTGTCGTGGCGCCTCATCGGGTCACCTCCAGATCGCCCAGGCCCAGCTCGAGGTCCAGCACGACGGTGCCGCCGCCGGGCCCGTCGGCGCCGTTGTCGGTGACGTCCTCGAGCTCCTGGCCGAGACCGTCCTGCCGCTCGCCGAAGATGTCGAGGTTGCCCGCGCCGACCGAGGCCCGGGTGATCTCGACGTCGGCGTTGGGCGGCAGCGTGATGGTGAGGCTGCCGGCGCCCTGCTCGATGTCGAGACGCACGGTGTCGGCGTCGGTGAGGGTGAGCCCGGACAGGTCGTACGTGATGTCGCCCGCGCCGTACTCCTGAGTCCCCGTGGGGATCTGCTCGGTGGTGACGTAGGTGCGGGTGATGTTGCCCGAGTTGTGGTAGTCCCACTGCGACACGAACGTGGCCGGGACCAGCGCGATCGCCAGCAGGAAGCCGAGCACGATCAGTCCGCGGGAGCGCCCGTACCAGGCGCCGACGATCAGCCCCAGCGCCACGATGCCCAGCGGCACCGCCACGTAGATGGCCGGCGGGTAGTCGGCCCAGGAGGCGTCGTTGGCGGCGAGCACGCCGACCGACACCAGCGCGAGGCAGAAGGTGATCAGGCCGAGCGCCGAGCGCTGCTTGGCCGGCTTCGCGGGCGGGGGCGACGGCGCGGGGGCGGGCGGCTCGGGCGGCGGGCCCCAGTCGGGGCCTTCCGGCCAGCCGCTGGTGGGGCCGGTCGGGCCGGCGGGCGCGGTGGCGGCAGCGGCGCCGGTGGCGGCGGCCGCGGGGCCCGTGGCGGCCGGGCCGGCCGTGGCGCCGGCCGGGCCGGTGACCGTCCCGCCCGGGGCCGCCGGAGCGACGGTGGGGTCGTAGACGTAGGAGTCGAACCCGGCCTCCTGCGGGTAGCCGTCGCCGGCCTGTTCGTCGTCGGCGCGGCGGCGCAGCAGCAGGTACACGCCCATGACGGCGAGCAGGAGCAGCACGCCGCCGTCCCACGTGCCGGCGATGATGCCGATGCCGGCGATCAGGCCGACGCCGCCGAGCAGCAGCGCCAGTGGGACGGTGCCCGAGCGGCGGTACTCGCCACGCCCGAGCGCCTGGTCGAGGATCGAGCGCTCCTCGTCCTCGGCCGGGACCACCAGCCAGCCGATGGCGTACAGCAGCACGCCGACGCCGCCGAAGATGGCGAGGACGACGGTCGCGACGCGGAGCACGACGGGATCGATGCCGAGCCGCCGGCCCAGTCCGCCGAGCACGCCGGCGACGACCCGGTCCGACCGGCTGCGGCGCAGCAAGCGGAACTCGTCCGAGACGCTCGGCCCGGCGCCCGCGGCGGGGGAGGCAGGAGGCACATCACTCATGGCATCGATGATGCCGAGAAGACGACCCCGAATGCATCGGGGATGACCCGGAACGGTCCCCGAGCCGCGATCTCCGGGAGGTCCCTCATGGCGGCGCGCGCTCGCGCGTGTGACCATCGATGTCATGAGCACTGTGCCGACGCCACGTGCTGCCGGGCCGGCAGCGCGCGGTTCGGCGCGCCCCGGCGAGGCCGGCGACGACCCTGTCGAGGCGCCCGACGCCGCCGTCGAGCCGCCCGCCGAGCCCGTCGACGCCGACCCTGAGCCCGAGTCCGAGGCCGCCGCGGCCACCGAGCGCGGCTCCCGTGAGCTGCCGCCGGGCGAGCCGCCCCAGGCCGGGCGCACCGGCGCCCGCGAGCCCGACGCCGCCGACGACACCGGCGCGCCGCCCAAGTTCGTCCGCCATTCCGACGGCCGCATGGTCGCCGGCGTCGCCGTGGCGCTGGCCGCGCAGTTCAAGGTGCAGCCGCTCGCCGTCAGGGTCGCGTTCAGCCTGCTCAGCGCCGTCTCCGGGTTCGGCATCGTGCTCTACCTCGCGCTGTGGATCTTCACCCCGCTCGACCAGACGGTGCAGCGCGAGGCCGAGGAGGCGAACACGCCGGCCGGCCTCGCCGCCGCCACCCGCACCGGCAAGCGCCGCCGCCGCACGTTCGTCCAGCGCACGGGCGACCTCGGCCAGCTGGCCGCGCTGGTCGTCCTCGGCGCCGGCGTGTGGCTGCTGGTCCAGCAGACCCCCCTCGGCGTCAGCCCGGCCGTCTTCTTCCCGCTGCTGCTGGCCGCCGCCGGCCTGACGCTGGTGTGGCGGGCCGCCGACGAGCAGGAGCGCAGCCGGCTGTCGGCCATCTCGCCGCGGCTGCCGTGGCTGGCCGCGCTGACCGGCAAGGGCGGCTGGATCGCCGGCATGCGGGTCGTGGCCGGCGCCGGCGTCGTCGTGGCCGGCGTCGTCGTGTTCCTCGTCGGGCAGGGCCAGTTCGACGCGACGATGGACGCGCTCGGCGGCGTGCTGGTCATCCTGGTCGGCGTCGGGCTGATCGCCGGGCCGTGGCTGTGGAAGCTGTGGCGCAACCTCGAGAGCGAGCGGCGCGCCCGCATCGTCTCGCAGGAACGCGCCGACATGGCCTCCCACCTGCACGACTCCGTGCTGCAGACGCTCGCGCTCATCCAGAAGCAGGCCAACGACCCCCGCGCCGTCGTCCGGCTGGCCCGCAGCCAGGAGCGCGACCTCCGCGCCTGGCTCTACAGCGACCTCGTCGACGACGGCTCATCGCTGGCCGCAGCGCTGACGAAGATGGCCGCCGAGGTCGAGGACGCGTTCGGCACGCCGGTCGAGGTGGTCACCGTCGGCGACGCCGAGATCGACGACGTCGCCCGGGCCGTCCTCAAGGCCGCCCGCGAGGCCACCGTCAACGCCGCCAAGCACTCCGGCGCCGACAAGATCGACATCTTCGTCGAGGCCGGCGACGACGGCGTCGAGGTGTTCGTCCGCGACCGCGGCGCCGGGTTCGACCCCGACTCCGTGCCCGAGGACCGGCTGGGTGTGCGACGCTCGGTCATCGGGCGTATGGAACGGCACGGGGGCGAGGCCACCATCCGGTCCGCGCCCGGCGAAGGCACCGAAGTCCGACTGTCGACCAGGAGAAGCTCGTGAGCGAGACCAAGCCAGACGAGACCAGGCCCGCCGACTCCGGCCCGGTCACGGTCGTCCTCGTCGACGACCACGCCATGTTCCGCACGGGCGTCCGCGCAGAGCTGGCCCAGGCGCCGTCCGTCGACGTCGTCGGCGAGGCGGCCGACACCGCCGAGGCCGTCGCCGTGGTGCTGCGCACCAAACCCGAGGTCGTGCTGCTCGACGTCCACCTGCCCGGCGGCGGTGGCGGCGAGGTCATCCGCCAGGTGCACCCCAAGGAGCCCGGCGTGCGGTTCCTGGCGCTGTCGGTGTCCGACGCCGCTGAGGACGTCATCGGCACCATCCGGGCCGGCGCGCGCGGCTACGTCACGAAGTCCATCACCGGCGACGACCTCGTGTCCGCCGTCGGCCGCGTGGCCGACGGCGACGCCGTCTTCTCGCCCCGGCTGGCCGGGTTCGTGCTCGACGCCTTCGCCGGCACCGAGGCGCCGTCCGTCGACGACGACCTCGACCGCCTCACCCAGCGCGAGCGCGAGGTGCTGCGGCTGATCGCCCGCGGCTACGCGTACAAGGAGATCGCCAAGGAGCTGTTCATCTCGGTCAAGACGGTCGAGACGCACGTGTCGGCGGTGCTGCGCAAGCTGCAGCTGTCCAACCGGTACGAGCTGACCCGCTGGGCCACCGATCGGCGGCTCGTCTGACCCGGTGTCGCTGAAGTACGACGCGACGTAGTAGGCTCCCCGATCATGGAGTTCGTCTACGACCTCGTGCTCGTGCTGCACTTCTTCGGACTGGCCAGCCTGCTCGGCGGCATCATGGTGCAGCTGAGCGCGCGTGGCGGCCGCGTCGTCAACCTGGCCATGCTGCACGGCGCGCTGACGCAGCTCGTCACCGGTGTCGCGATGGTCGGCATGGCGTCCGGCATCGACTCCCTCGGCAAGGACGTCGACAACGCGAAGATCGGCGTGAAGCTGGTCATCGTGCTGATCATCACCGCGTTGTGCTTCGCTCAGCGCAAACGCACCGCCATCGCCGACGGGCTGTTCTTCGCCCTGTTCGGGCTCACCGCCGCGAACGTCGTGATCGCCGTCTTCTGGAGCTGATCCCGTCAGGGCTCCGCCGCGTCCACGGCCAGGTGACCAGAGCCCAGACTGCGGCGACGAGCACCGTCTCGACCACCACGTACCACGGCCAGGGGCCGAACAGGTCCAGCAACGACGCCGAGTCCGGCTTGGCGTTGAGGAAGCCGTAGTTCGCGCCGGCCGCCGCGTTGAACGCGAACACCAGCGCCGCCCACACAGCGGTCGCCGTCACCGCGACCCGGTACGAGTCCCAGCCGGGCCGGATCCCCAGGCCCCACGTCAGGAAGACCGCCGCCGCCACGGTCAGCCCGTGCATCGACCAGTAGAGGACGAAGGCGGGATCGGGGAACTCCGCGTCGAGATCCGGGGTGAGGATCGGCTGGACGCTGAGCGTGAGGCCCCAGTAGTACGTCAGTGCGGCCGACCAGCGCCGGCGCGTCAGCAGCGCGTGGATCGCCGCCAGCCACGCCAGGTCGCAGAGCTGGATCGGCAACGACAGTCCCAGGTCGAAGCGGCCGGGCAGGTTGAAGTACACCTGCAGCGGCAGCGTCAGTGCCAGGAAGACGACGGCGAACCCGGTGCTGAGCCGATCCGCTGCGAGGGTGCCGCGGGCCGCGCGTCCCCGCCGCACCAGCCACCAGGCCAGCGCTACCAGGACCACGAGCACGGCCACGTGGGAGAGGCCGTACGGCGTGAAGGTGTCGCCCGACATCGATGCCGCTCCCGTCGTGGACGGTTCCCCTTCCGGCGGGAGGTATGCGGGGGCGGCCGATCGCACCGTGCGTTCGTAAGCGTGTTCGGGCGGAGTCTGTCGGCGGTCGGGCATAGGCTGGGGGCGCCAGCCAAGCGAGTGAGAAGGCGAGTGTGACCCGCCGGCGATGAGTGCCCTGTTCGACGACCTCACCCTGACCGCGGCGGCCGAGCCGAAGAAGCCGGCGAAGCGGCGCTCGCGCGACCCCGAAGCGCTGCTCGACGGGCTCAACGGGCCGCAGCGCGACGCCGTCACCCATCAGGGGTCACCGCTGCTCATCGTGGCCGGTGCGGGGTCGGGGAAGACGCGGGTGCTCACCCGGCGCATCGCGTACCTGCTGGGCGAGCGCAACGCGCACCCGGGCTCCATCCTCGCCATCACGTTCACCAACAAGGCCGCCGGCGAGATGAAGGAGCGCGTCGCCGACCTCGTCGGGAAGCGCTCCGACATCATGTGGGTGTCCACGTTCCACTCGGCGTGCGTGCGCATCCTGCGCCGCGAGGCCAAGCACTTCGGCTACACGTCGTCGTTCTCCATCTACGACCAAGCCGACTCCCACCGCCTCATGGCCATGGTGTGCCGCGAGCTCGACCTCGACCCCCGCCGCTACCAGCCGCGGCAGTTCAGCTACGCCGTCAGCAACTTCAAGAACGAGCTGGTCGACTACGAGACCGCGCTGGCCCGGGCCGAGTCGCACCACGAGAAGATGATCGCCGAGGCGTACGAGCTGTACCAACGCCGGCTCACCGAGGCCAACGCGTTCGACTTCGACGACCTCATCATGACGACGGTGCACCTGCTGCAGGCGTTCCCCGACGTCGCCGAGAACTACCGGCGGCGGTTCCGGCACATCCTGGTCGACGAGTACCAGGACACCAACCACGCCCAGTACGTGCTGGTGCGCGAGCTGGTCGGCACCGGCGTCATCTCCGGCGAGGACGAGCCCGCGGTGCCGCCGGCCGAGCTGTGCGTGGTGGGCGACGCCGACCAGTCCATCTACGCGTTCCGCGGCGCCACCATCCGCAACATCCTGCAGTTCGAGGAGGACTACCCCGACACCCGGGTCATCCTGCTCGAACAGAACTACCGGTCCACGCAGACCATCCTGTCCGCCGCCAACGCCGTCATCGCCCGCAACTCCGGCCGCAAGCCGAAGCGGCTGTGGAGCGACAGCGGCGACGGCGCCAAGATCGTCGGCTACGTGGCCGACGACGAGCACGCCGAGGCGCAGTTCGTCGCCGACGAGATCGACCGCCTCACCGACGACGGCGAGGCCCGCACCGGCGACGTCGCCGTGTTCTACCGCACCAACGCGCAGTCGCGCGTGCTGGAAGAGATCTTCGTCCGGGTCGGCCTGCCCTACCGCGTCGTCGGCGGCACCCGGTTCTACGAGCGGCGCGAGATCCGCGACGCGCTGGCCTACCTGCGGTTCCTGGCCAACCCCGAAGACTCCGTGTCGCTGCGGCGCATCCTCAACGTCCCCAAGCGGGGTATCGGCGACCGCGCCGAGGCCATGGTCGAGGCGCTGGCCCAGCGCGAGCGCAGCACGTTCTTCCAGGCGCTGCGCCACGCCGCCGACGCGCCTGGCATCGCCACCCGCTCCGTCAACTCCATCGAGGGGTTCGTCCAGCTGACCGACGAGCTGCGGCAACTGGTCACCGACGGCGTCGGCCCGGCCGCCGTGCTCGAGGCCACGCTCGATCGCACCGGCTACGTCGCCGAGCTGTCCGAGTCCGACGACCCGCAGGACGAAACCCGCCTCGACAACCTGCGCGAGCTCGTCGCCGTCGCCGGCGAGTACGAGGCGAGCGAAGACTCCGACGGCTCGCTGCCCGGGTTCCTCGAGCAGGTCAGCCTGGTCGCCGACGCCGACGAGATTCCCGAGGGCGACGACCACGACGGCATGGTCACGCTCATGACGCTGCACACCGCGAAGGGCCTGGAGTTCCCGGTGGTGTTCCTCACCGGCCTCGAGGACGGCGTCTTCCCGCACCAGCGCTCGCTCGGCGGCAACACGCAGGAGCTCGAGGAAGAGCGCCGGCTCGCTTACGTCGGCATCACCCGGGCGCGCGAACGGCTGTACCTGTCGCGGGCGTTGCTGCGCAGCGCCTGGGGGTCGCCGGCGCACAACCCGGCGTCGCGGTTCCTCGCCGAGATCCCCGACGAGCTCATCGACTGGCGCCGCACCGAGGCCGACCAGGTCAAGTGGACCACCCCGCCGCCGCGACGGCAGGCGGTCAGCGGCCGGTCCACCGGTGCCGGGAACCGCCCGGTCATCGCGCTGTCGGCCGGCGACCGCGTCACCCACGACGCGTTCGGCCTGGGCACCGTCGTGGCGACCAACGGCCAGGGCGAGCACGCCCAGGCCACCGTCGACTTCGGCGAGTCCGGGCTGAAGACGCTGCTGCTGCGCTACGCGCCGGTCGAGAAGCTCTGAGCCAGCGCGGTCGCCCGCCGCCGCCCGTTGCGCAGCAGCACGACGGCGGTGACGACGGTGGCGACGGCGAACACCGCCAGCAGGATCCCCGCGACCACGGGCGGCACCGGGCTGTCGCTGGTGCAGACCTCGCCGGTGACGGTGCCGTCCGAGTCCATCGAGCCGGAGCACACGCTCGTACCGACGGTGCCCACCAGGGCGAACAGCCAGAACATCCCCAGGGCGGGCAGCAGGAACGTGCCCGCCGTCTTCTCGCCGGGCGTCCAGAGCGGCGAGACCCAGAGCAGAAGCCAGCCGGTGATCAGCGCCACCGGAAGCGCGAAGATGCCGCCGACCGTGGCGAGGACCGGCAGCACCAGCGGCGCCGCGGCCAGCAGCGCGACGACGGCGGCCGGCACCCAGTCGCGCTGCGACAACGGCCGCTTGCCGGGGCCGACTCCGGCGGGGCCGACCCCGGTGGGGCCGACGCTGACGCCGTCGTCGCCGGTCGCCTCGGCCGCGATGGCGAGCGGGTCGCCGAGCGCCCGCAGCACCTCGTCGACGCCGTCGTCGGTGACGTCGGGCCGGTCGGCCAGGGCGGCATGGATGTGCTCGCGGACGCCCGCGACGAGATCGTCCCGTTCGCCGGCCGGCAGAGCGCCGAGCGCGCCGGCCAACTCGTCCAGGTAGCGGTCGATGCGCTGGTGCTGGGTGGCGGTCAGCATGGGTCCTCCATGGCGCTCACCCTCGCCCGGTGGCGAGGACGCGGTCGACGGCGTCGCGGAACGGCCGCCAGGTCTGTTCGAACGTGTCCAGCGCGGCCTGCCCGTCGGGCGTGAGCCGGTAGTAGCGGCGCGGCGGCCCCGACTCCGACTCCTGCCACGACGACGCGACCAGCCCGCCCTTGCGCAGCCGCGACAGCAGCGGATACAGCGTCCCCTCGCCGGCCATCAGCACGCCGTCGGTCAGTTCGCGGGCGATGTCCAGCCCGTACCGCTCGCCGTCGCGGACGAGGGCGAGGATGCAGTACTCCAGCGCGCCGCGCCGGAGGTTGGTCATGATCTGACCCTCGCCAGGTACCATGCGAGACAAGATACCAGGGCGCCGCGCGGTTGTGTGTGCCGCCGGACCGGCAGCGTACGGCCGCGCGGCTGTCCACAGGCGGCACGGATTGCCGCTGTCATCCACAATCGCCGAGCAGCCTCTGGTGGGCGTGCGCGGCTGCCGCTGAGCTGTCTCCGTGACCGCAGACCCGGTGCCCGCGACGTGCGACGGTGACCTGCTCGCGCGGCTGCTGGAGGCCCAGGCGGGCGTCCTGCACCGCCACGAGGTGCCGCCGGCGTTCGCCCGCCACGTGCGCCGGGAGGTGCGCGCCCGTCGCTGGCAGCGGATCGGGCGCGACGTCTTCGTCAGCCACAACGGCGAGCTGGGGAGCCGTCAACGGTTGCAGGCCGCCGTGAAGGCCTCACCACGTGGTGCCGCGCTCGCCGGCCTGACCGCAGCGGAGCTCGACGGACTCCAGGGGTTCGCCACGGGCGCCATCTTCGTCACCCAGCCCTGCGGCACGCGCGACCCACGGCTGCCCGGAGTCGTCGTCCACTACTCCCGGTTCCTCGCCGAGCCCGACGTCCACCCGCTCAAGGTCCCGCGACGGTGCCGGCTCCCGCGGAGCATCGTCGACGCCGCGGCGTGGGCGTCCGAAGACAACCGCGCGCGGGCGATCGTCCTCGCCGGGGTGCAGCAACGTCTGGTGACACCCGAGCAGCTGCGCGACGCGCTGTCACGGCGTGGTCCCTGCCTGCGCCACGCCTTGATCGCCGAGACCATCGACGACGCCGCCGGCGGTGTCGCGTCGGTGCCGGAGCGCGAGTTCGCCGTGCTCGTCCGGGCGTTCCACCTGCCCGAACCCGTCCGTCAGCGGATCCTCCGCCGAGCGGACGGACGCTGCTATCTCGACACGGACTGGGCGGAGTTCCGCCTCGCGGCCGAGGTCGACGGCCGTGGTCACCTCGACGTCTTCACGTGGGATGCCGACCTCGATCGGGCGAACGACATCGTGATCGACGGCCGGACGCTGCTGCGCATCACGTCGTATGCCATCAGGCATCGGCCCGAGTCGGTCGGCGAGACCCTGCGCCGTGCGCTCATCGCCCGCGGCTGGGACGGGCGCACCGCCGGCTGACGATCAGGTGACGAAACGCCCCGCCAAGGCGTCGTTGTGTCACCTGATCGTTTTCCGTCCGCATGCTGAAGATGATCAGGTGACACAACGCCACCCGCCCGGCCGCCTTCGTCACCTGATCCTTCGCGGGAAAACGATCAGGTGACGAAGCCGGCGCTCAGACGCGGCGGAAGAGGAGGGCGCGCTTGACCTCCTGGATGGCCTTCGTCACCTCGATGCCGCGCGGGCAGGCGTCCGTGCAGTTGAACGTCGTCCGGCAGCGCCAGACGCCGTCGCGGTCGTTGAGGATCTCGAGGCGCTCCTCGGCGCCCTCGTCGCGCGAGTCGAAGATGAAGCGGTGGGCGCCGACGATGGCCTGCGGGCCGAAGTACTGGCCGTCGGACCAGTAGACGGGGCAGGAGGTGGTGCAGGCGGCGCACATGATGCACTTGGTGGTGTCGTCGTAGCGGGCGCGGTCCTCGGGGGACTGACGGCGCTCGCGGGACGGGTCGTTCCCGGACGTGACGAGGAACGGCATGATCGACTTGTACGCCTCGAAGAACGGATCCATGTCGACAACGAGGTCCTTGAGCACGGCGAGGCCCTTGATCGGCTCGACCGTGATCGGCTTGTCGATCGGCAGATCCTTGAGCAGCGTCTTGCAGGCCAGCCGGTTGCGCCCGTTGATGCGCATCGCGTCGGAGCCGCAGATCCCGTGCGCGCACGACCGCCGGAACGTCAGCGAGCCGTCGATCTCCCACTTGATCTTGTGCAGCGCGTCGAGCACCCGGTCGGTGCCGTGCATGGTGACGGTGTGCTCCTCCCAGCGCGGCTCGGTGTCGTTCTCCGGGTTGAACCGGCGCAGCCGCATCGTGACCTGGAAGGACGGGACGGCGCCCGCGGCGGGCGCGTCGGCGACAGCAGCAGTCATCAGAACTTGCGCTCCATCGGCTGGTAGCGGGTGACGACGACGGGCTTGAAGTCGAGGCGGACCCCGTCGTCGGAAGGAGAGCGGTACGCCATGGTGTGGCGCATGTAGTTGACGTCGTCGCGGTTCTGGTAGTCCTCGCGGAAGTGGCCGCCGCGCGACTCCTTGCGTTCCAGCGCGCCGACGACGATGACCTCGGCGAGGTCGAGCAGGAAGCCCAGCTCGACCGCCTCGAGCAGGTCGGTGTTGAACCGACGCCCCTTGTCCTGCACCGACACCGAGCCGTACCGGGCCTTCAGCGCATGGATGTCCGACAGCGCCTGCTTGAGCGTCGCCTCGGACCGGAACACCTGCGCGTTCGCGTCCATCGTCTCCTGCAGCTCACGGCGCAGGACGGCGACGCGCTCGCCGTCGGCGCGGTCGCGGATCCCCTCCAGCAGCGCGACGGTGTCGTCGGACGGATCGGACGGCAGTTCGACCAGGGGAGCATGAGACGCGAATTCCGCCGCCGCGATGCCGGCCCGCCGCCCGAACACGTTGATGTCGAGCAGCGAGTTGGTGCCCAGCCGGTTGGCGCCGTGCACGCTGACGCAGGCCACTTCGCCGGCCGCGTAGAGGCCGGGCAGGACGTGCGTGTTGTCGGCCAGCACCTCGGCGTCGATCGTCGTCGGCATGCCGCCCATCGCGTAGTGCGCGGTCGGGAAGACCGGGACCGGCTCGGTGTACGGCTCGACGCCCAGGTAGGTGCGGGCGAACTCGGTGATGTCGGGCAGCTTCGCGTCGATGTGCGCCGGCTCGAGGTGGGTGAGGTCGAGCAGGACGTAGTCCTTGTTCGGGCCGGAGCCGCGGCCCTCGCGGACCTCGTTGGCCATGGCCCGGGCGACGACGTCGCGCGGCGCGAGGTCCTTCAGCGTCGGTGCGTAGCGCTCCATGAACCGCTCGCCCTCGCTGTTGCGCAGGATCGCGCCCTCACCACGGGCCGCCTCGGACAGCAGGATGCCGAGGCCGGCCAGGCCCGTCGGGTGGAACTGGAAGAACTCCATGTCCTCCAGCGGCAGCCCGCGCCGGTACGCGATGGCCATGCCGTCGCCGGTCAGCGTGTGCGCGTTGGACGTGGTCTTGTACACCTTGCCGGCGCCGCCGGTCGCGAACACGACCGCCTTCGCGCGGAACACGTGGATCTCGCCGGTGGCCAGTTCGTACGCCACGACGCCGGCGGTGCGGCGGACGCCGTCGACCTCGTTGAACAGCAGGTCGAGCACGTAGAACTCGTTGAAGAACTCGACGTCGCGCTTGATGCACTGCTGGTAGAGCGTCTGCAGGATCATGTGGCCGGTGCGGTCGGCGGCGTAGCAGGACCGGCGGACGGCGGCCTCGCCGTGCTTGCGGGTGTGCCCGCCGAAGCGGCGCTGGTCGATCAGGCCGTCGGGCGTCCGGTTGAACGGCAGCCCCATCTTCTCCAGGTCGAGGACGGCGTCGATGGCCTCCTTCGCCATCACCTCGGCGGCGTCCTGGTCGACCAGGAAGTCACCGCCCTTGACGGTGTCGAAGGTGTGCCACTCCCAGTTGTCCTCCTCGACGTTGGCCAGTGCGGCGCACATGCCGCCCTGGGCCGCGCCGGTGTGCGACCGGGTCGGGTAGAGCTTGGTCAGCACGGCGGTGCGGACCCGCTGGCCGGACTCGAGCGCCGCGCGCATCCCGGCGCCGCCGGCGCCGACGATCACCACGTCGTACTGATGGGTCTGCATGACTTGCCTCTCGAAGATGAACTACGGCACCTGGCAGAACGACGGCAGCAGGTCGGCGGCCGCGTCCGGCGGGCACGGGTCGAACGTGAAGATCACCAGCGTCCCGAGCACGATGGTGATCGTCGTGGCCGTGTACAGGGCGACCTTCAGCCACAGCCGCACCTGGTCGCGCTCGGCGTAGTCGTTGATGACGGTGCGCAGCCCGTTGGTGCCGTGCAGCATCGCCAGCCACAGCATCAGCAGGTCCCAGACCTGCCAGAGCGGGTCGGCCCACTTGCCGGCCACGAAGCCGAAGTCGAGCGCGTTGATGCCGTCGCCGGTGACGAGGTTCACGAACAGGTGCGTGAAGATCAGGATCACCAGCAGCACGCCGGACGCGCGCATGAACATCCACGCGTACAGCTCGGTGTTGGTCCGGCCGCGCAGCCGCCGCGGCGAGCGCGGCGAGGGAATCGTCGTCGTCATCGGGTCAGCCCCCGAACACGTGGGAGAGGTGGCGGATCGTGAACGGCACCATGAGCACCACCCAGAGCACCAGGACGGTGACGGACATGTGTTTCTGGTAGCGCGGCCCCTTCGACCAGAAGTCGACGAGGACGATGCGCAGGCCGTTGAACGCGTGGAACACGATGGCGGCCACCAGCCCCACCTCCATGAGCCCGACGACCGGGTTCTTGTAGGTGGCGATCACCTCGTTGTACGCCTCCGGCGACACGCGGACGAGCGCGGTGTCGAGGATGTGCGCGAAGAGGAAGAAGAAGATGCCGATGCCGGTGACCCGATGGGCCACCCACGACCACATGCCTTCACGGCCGCGGTAAAGCGTGCCTGCAGGCGCCTTGGGCACGAACGTGCACCCTTCCGATTGCGACGGGGGACGCCGGGCAGCGTGCCCGGCCGCCGGTCATGGTAGCCCCGCCGCCATGGCCGAGTCCGTGGCCAATGTCACGTCTGGCCTGTTCAGAGGCCTGTTTCGGCCGTGACATCTCTCACTTAGGTCACCCTAAGTCGCTGAAGATCCTACGCCGCGGCCGCGGCCAGGCGCCTGCGCGCGACCGCCGTCGCGTAGTGCTCGAGCAACTGGTCGCAGACCGCCTCCCACGACCGCCCGTACACCGACTCGCGGGCCGCGGCGGCCATCCGGACCCGGCGCACCGGGTCGGCGGCGATCCGTGCCACGGCGGCGCGCAGCTGCTCGCCGTCACCGGTGTCGACGAGGTAGCCGGACCAGCCGTCGTCGACGAGGTCGGTGGGGCCGCCGGCGTTCGGGGCGACGACGGGGACGCCGGAGGCCAGCGCCTCCTGGACGGCCTGGCAGAACGTCTCGGCCGGTCCCGTGTGCACGAACACGTCCAGGCTGGCGTAGGCGCGCGACAGCTCCTGGCCGGTGCGGAACCCGAGGAACGCGGCGTCGGGCAGCGCGGCCCGCAGCGACGACTCGCTCGGCCCGCCGCCGACGACCGCCAGCCTGACGCCGGGCAGCCCGGCCAGCGCCGTCAGCGACGCGACGTGCTTCTCCGGCGCCAGCCGGCCGATGTAGCCGACGATGACCTCGCCGTCCGGCGCCAGCTCACGGCGCAGTCCCTCGTCGCGGTGGGCCGGGTGGAAGCGGACGAGGTCGACGCCGCGGCCCCAGCGGGCCAGCCGGGCGAAGCCGTGCGCGTCCAGCTGCCGCAGGCTGGCCGTCGACGGCGCCAGCGTGAGGTCGGCCTGGTCGTGGATGCGTCGCAGCCACGACCAGATCGCGTCGTCGCCGATGGTGCGCCAGAGCCGGTAGCCGCGGGCGAACCCGGCGAGGTCGGTCTGGTAGACGGCGACCGTCGGCAACCCCAGCCGGGTCGCCGCGTTCATGCCGGCCCGGCCCAGCCAGACCGGCGCCGCCAGGTGCACGACGTCGGGGTCGAAGTCGCGCAGGATCCGGCTGATGCGCCGCCGGGTGGAGATGCCGACGATGCTGTCGTCGTTGCCCGGCAGAGCGAACGACGGCACCCGCAGCACCTGGTGCCCGTCGTACTCCGACACGCCCTCGCCGGGAGCGATCACGAGCCCCGTGTGGCCGCGTCGCGTGAGATGCTCCACCACGCGGCAGACCGAGTTCGCGACACCGTTGACCTGGGGGAGGAACGACTCCGCGACGATCGCTACCCTCATGCCGGCAACGATGCGGGCACCCGGTGGCGCGACGGGGATGGCCGCGTGAACGGCGGTCGACGCTACGGCGTCGGCTGAGCCGTTTCGAGACGCAAGGTTCTCACTATGAGAGACGCACGGTGACGCTGAGTGATGTCTGCCCGCAAGATCGATACTACGAGTGCGCCTGCCGGCTCGCGCTGGCACGGGCGTCTCGGCCGTGACAGGGCGACCTGGGGGTAGCGAGTGACGACCGAGATCGGGACACCGGCACGCGTGCTGCTCGTCGGCAAGCGGGTACGCGTCCTCGACGAGCTGGGCCGGGCGTTGCGCGAGGCCGGCATGGTGGTCCGCGAAGAGACCGACGCCGAGCGCGTCCGCTACGGCGTCGACGGCGCCACCATCGACATCCTGGCGCTGGGCCGGGCCGTCACCGGACCCAAGCGCGACCGGATGATCTCGTCGCTGAAGGCACAGAACCCCACGTTGCGGGTCGTCGACGGCCTCGCGCCGATCCCGTCGATCATCGTGGCGCAGATCCGCGAGGTCGTCACGGCGCCCAACCGCGACACCCGCATCATCGGCGCCGCCGCCTACGAGTCCGGCGACAACAGCATCGTGCTGGTGCTGCGCAAGCCCGCCCACGTGGACGTCACGCTGCACCGGCTGGACCCGCTCTACCGGGTGCACGAGACCGACGTCTACACCGGCCCGCTGGACAAGGGACGGCAGCGACTGCCGCTCGGCCGCCGGGTCGGCCGGGGCGAGCGGTTCCTCGTCGTCGAGGCCGACCGCGAGACGACGGTCCACCCGCTCGGCTGAGCGTTGTGGACAATGTCACCACCCACACCACCCGCCGGAGCCCTACCGTGAAGGGATCCAGCCGACGGAGGTGAGGGACGTGGCCACGCGCACGACGGAGTCCGGGTTGCCCGTCGAGCCCGTCTACGGACCGGAGGCGCTCGACGACTGGCCGGCGCAGCAGCGGCTGGGCGTGCCGGGCGAGTACCCATACACCCGCGGCGTCTACCCGACGATGTACACCGGGCGGCCGTGGACCATGCGGCAGTACGCCGGGTTCGGCACCGCCGCCGAGTCGAACCGGCGCTACCACCAGCTGGTCGAGGCCGGCACCGGCGGACTGTCCGTCGCGTTCGACCTGCCCACGCAGATGGGGTACGACTCCGACGCGGCGGTGGCGGCGGGCGAGGTCGGCAAGGTGGGCGTCGCCATCGACTCGGTCGAGGACATGCGCGTGCTGTTCGACGGCATCCCGCTGGGCGAGGTGTCGACGTCGATGACGATCAACGCGCCGGCGTCGCTGCTGTTGCTGCTGTACCAGCTGGTCGGCGCGGAACAGGGTGTCGCCGGCGAGCGGCTGACCGGGACGATCCAGAACGACGTGCTCAAGGAGTACATCGCCCGCGGCACCTACATCTACCCGCCGGCCGCGTCGCTGCGGCTGACCAGCGACATCTTCGGCTACTGCCGGCGTGAGCTGCCACGCTGGAACACCATCTCGATCTCCGGCTACCACATGGCCGAGGCCGGCGCGACGCCCGTGCAGGAGGTGGCGTTCACGCTGGCCAACGCGCGCGAGTACGTCCGCGCCGCCCTCAGCGCGGGGCTCGACGTCGACGAGTTCGCGCCGCGGCTGTCGTTCTTCTTCGTGTCGCGGACCACGATCCTCGAGGAGGTCGCGAAGTTCCGCGCCGCCCGGCGCATCTGGGCCCGCGTCATGCGCGACGAGTTCGGCGCGACCAACCCGAAGTCGCAGATGCTGCGGTTCCACACCCAGACGGCGGGCGTGCAGCTCACGGCGCAGCAGCCTGAGGTGAACCTGGTCCGGGTCGCGGTGCAGGCACTGGCCGCGGTGCTCGGCGGCACGCAGTCGCTGCACACGAACTCCTACGACGAGGCCATCGCGCTGCCGACGGAGAAGGCGGCCCGGCTGGCGCTGCGCACCCAGCAGGTGCTGGCCTACGAGACCGACGTCACCAGCACCGTCGACCCGTTCGCCGGCTCGTACGCCGTCGAGTCGCTCACCGACGAGCTGGAGGCGGCCGCCGTCGAGCTGATGACGCGGGTCGAGGACATGGGCGGTGCCGTCGCGGCCATCGAGCGCGGCTTCCAGAAGGACCAGATCGAGCAGTCGGCGTACGACGTCGCCAAGCAGGTCGACGCCGGCGTGCGCACCGTCGTCGGCGTCAACCGGTACGTCACCGACGACGAGGAGCCGTACGAGCCGCTGCGGGTCGACCCCGCCATCGAGGCGGCGCAGGCCGCGCGACTGGCCGCGCTGCGCTCGTCCCGCGACGGCGACGTCGTCGGGCGGTCGTTGGACGCACTGCGCACGGCGGCCGCGGGCACCGACAACGTGCTGGTCCCGATGCGCGCCGCGCTGGCCGCCCGGGCCACCGTCGGCGAGGTGTGCGACGCGCTGCGCGAGGTGTGGGGGACGTACACGCCGCCGGCCGGAATCTGACCCGCTGTCCGACGCGGAACGTACGATGTGCCGATCAGCACATCGACGGAGGGACGCATGAGCCGACGCGCGCTGGCGGTGGGCGCCGCCGTGGCCGCGTTCCTGCTGCCGGCCGGCTGCTCGGCCGCGGGTGAGGAGCCGACCGGCCTGGGCTCCTCGACCGGCGGGTCCGCCGTCACGACGTCCGCGTCCGCCGTCCCGTCCGACCCGCCGACCGTGCCCGGCGACGTCCCGTCCGGCCCGGTGACCGAGCCGAGCGCCGCGTTCACGCCGCCCTACCAGCCGCCCGGCGAAGAGCGCACCGTCGAGCTGCACGCCGAGCTGCCCATCGAGGCGCCCGCCGACGCCACCGACGAGGAACTCGCGGTGCTGCGGGGCGCCGGCCGGTTCATGGCCAGCTGGGACGCCGTGCTGTTCGGCGCCGGCGACGAACAGTCGGGCATTCTGCGCACCGCCATCGACCCTCAACTCGGCCGGCTGCTCAACTACATGGTCGAGTCGATCTCGAAGCAGCGGGTCGTCGTCGGCGAGACGACGCATCTCGTGCTGCGCGGCGTCAGCGTCGACGACACCACCGCCGAGGTCGACGTCTGCACCATCATGCGCGACTGGGTGCAGTACATCGGCGGCACCGGCGAACCACAGCCCGAGGTCGAGCGCCTGGTGCTGACGATGACACTGGTCGACGGCGCGTGGCTGGCGTCCGACACCGAGCAAGCCGACCCCGCGCCGTGCGAGTGAGACGGCGTCCTGACGGGGTCCGTGCCCGATGGTAAAGTCCAGGTCCGCCCGTTGTGACCGAACCACCTGGAGTGCCGAGCCATGAGGGCCGTCGTCAGAAGCCTGTCCACGCTGGTGGCCGGCGCCGCCCTGGTGCTGGCCGCGGCTGGCCTGGCCGGGGCCCGCGACGGCACCGGTGGCGACGACACCGGCGACGGCTACGAGGTCGGCGTCGAGGTCGTCCTGACCGGCGACGGCGCACCCGGCGACGGCGGCAGCTACACGGTCTCGATCCCGCCGGTCTGCTGGTGGGAGCGGCTCGACAGCCAAATGCCAGGCGACGGCAGCAGCGTCGACGCCGGCGACCCCGAGGCCGTGATGAAGTGGTACGAAGAGACGTACCCGCTCATCAACGGCTCGTTCTCGTTCGCCCGCGGGATGTTCCCCGACCGGTCGGTGTTCGAGGAGGCGATCGCGCGGGAGGCCGCCGGCACCGACCTCACCTGGTACCAGGTCCGCGCCGGCGACGCCGGCAGCGTGGACGACATGATGAAGTGCGCCCAGGGGTCCAACTACGGCGGGGTCAACGGCGAGATCCCGATCATCTACTGGCCGTGGGTCGACGGCGAGCCGCCGGCGCCGGCCGTCGACCCCGAGACGCTGGCCATCGAGGCCCGCGACGTCATGGTCATCGACGAGCCCGAGGTCGACCGCAACCCGCGGCTGGCCGGCACCGCCGACGGCGCCACGTTCGTCAACGTCAACACCTGGTTCTGGGTGGTCGACCCCGAGATGGTCGGCGGCGACGGCGGCACCCGCACCATCCGCGCCGACGTCGTCGGCGCCAACGTGTGGGCCGAGGTCACCGCGACGACCGACGGGCTGTCCATCGCGTCGCCGAACGGGTCGCGCCAGTGCGACCCGGAGGTCGCCCAGCAGGCCTGGACGTCCGGCGCGGCCGACGCCGACGGGTGTACCGTCCAGTTCACCCGCGCCTCCGTCGCCTACCCGGGCGGCTACCCCGTCACCGCCGCCACCGAGTGGTCGGCGTCGTGGGAGGGCCAGGAGGAGGACGGCACCGCCGTCGGCGGCGACCTCGACCCGCTGCGCCGCGAATCGACCGTGAACGTCCCGGTCGCCGAGGTGCAGACCGTCGTCAAACGCGCTCGCTGAGGGGACGTTCCCGGCGTTCACGCTGTGCGGCGGTTCGACAGCGACTTGGTCACGGATACATCTCGGCGGTTCACCCTGCGTTCAAATGGCGAGATGGGCGGTTAGCCTACGGCTTGGATTCGCAGCGATTTCGGCCCCACCGGACACGAGTGGCACGGCCGATCGACCATCGGGGCCTGGAGGGGCAGATGAACAAGAGGTTTCGGCTCGCCGCCGCGGTGAGCGCCGTCGCGCTCGCGGTCGCGGCTTGTGGTGAGGCTCCGGACGAGAACGGCGACGGCACCGCCACCGGCGACAGCACGGGCGGCAGCGCTGACTTCACCGCGTGCATGGTGTCCGACCAGGGCGGCATCAACGACAAGTCGTTCAACGAGACGTCGTACAACGGCCTGGTGCTGGCCCAGGAAGAGGGCATCATCCCGGAGCCGAAGTTCGCCGAGTCGCAGACCGACGCCGACTACGGCCCGAACGTCACCGCCATGGTCCAGGACGACTGCGGCATCATCGTGACGGTCGGCTTCCTGCTCGCCGACGCCACCCGCGAGGCGGCCGAGTCCAACCCCGAAGAGCACTTCGCCATCGTCGACTACCAGTACACCGACGAGACCGGCACGCCGACGCCCATCGACAACGTCAAGCCCCTGGTGTTCAACACCCAGGAGGCGGCGTTCCTGGCCGGCTACGCGGCGGCGTCGTACTCCAAGACCGGCATCGTCGGCACCTGGGGCGGCGCGCCCATCCCCACGGTCACCATCTTCATGGACGGCTTCTACGACGGCGTCCAGTACTACAACGAGCAGAAGGGGACCGACGTCCAGGTCCTCGGCTGGGACAAGGCGACGCAGGACGGCCAGTTCGTCGGCGACTTCGCCAACACCGGCCTCGCCCGGCAGATCAGCGACAACCTCATCAGCCAGGGCGCCGACGTCCTGCACCCGGTCGCCGGCCCGCTGGCCGAGAGTGCGGCCATCGCGGCGCAGGCGGCGGGCAACGTCGCCGTCGTGTGGGCCGACTCCGACGGCTTCGAGTCCGCGCCCGACTACGGCGACGTCATCCTGACCTCCGTCCTCAAGGGCATGGACCAGGCCGTCCTCGCGGCGACGCAGGAGGCGGCGGACGACGCGTTCAGCAACGAGCCGTACGTCGGCACGCTCGAGAACGGCGGCGTCGGGCTGGCCCCGTTCCACGACTTCGACGGTGAGGTCTCGCAGGAGACGAAGGACGAGATCGCGCAGATCCAGGAGCAGATCATCTCCGGCGACCTCGTCGTCGAGTCGGACGCGGCGTTCTCCTGACCGTCGGTCACGACCACCCCGGACGGCCCGCCCAGCGGGCCGTTCGGGGTAGCGTCGTGCTCACTTCATCGCTCGCACCACGAGGAGGGCGGTCCGGCCGTTGAAGCTCGAACTGCGCGGCATCACCAAGCGCTTCGGCAGCCTGGTGGCCAACGATTCCATCGACCTGGTGGTCGAGCCGGGCGAGATCCACTGCCTGCTCGGTGAGAACGGCGCCGGCAAGAGCACGCTGATGAACGTGCTGTACGGCCTCTACCAGCCCGACGACGGCCAGATCGTCGTCAACGACAACAAGGTCGCGTTCTCCGGCCCGGGCGACGCCATGGCGGCCGGCATCGGCATGGTGCACCAGCACTTCATGCTGATCCCGGTGTTCACCGTCGCCGAGAACGTCATGCTCGGCCAGGAGCACGTCGGCTCGGCCGGCCTACTCGACATGGACGCCGCCCGGCGCGACGTCCGCGAGATCTCCGACCGCTACGGCTTCAACGTCGACCCCGACGCCCTCGTCGAGAACCTCCCCGTCGGCGTCCAGCAGCGGGTCGAGATCATCAAGGCGCTGGTCCGCAAGGCCGACGTGCTGATCCTCGACGAGCCGACCGCGGTGCTGACGCCGCAGGAGACCGACGAGCTGATCGCGATCATGCGCCAGCTCAAGGCCGACGGCACGTCGATCGTGTTCATCACCCACAAACTGCGCGAGGTCCGCGCCATCGCCGACCGCATCACCGTCATCCGCCGCGGCGCCGTCGTCGGCGAGGCCTCGCCGGACGCGTCGGAGAACGAGCTGGCCTCGATGATGGTCGGCCGCTCCGTCAGCCTCACCGTCGACAAGGCGCCGGCCGAGCCCGGCGACGTCGCGTTCGCCGTCGACGACCTCAGCGTGGTCGACGACCGCGGCGCCGCCGTCGTCGACCACGTCTCCTTCGACGTGCGCGGCGGCGAGATCCTCGCCGTCGGCGGCGTCCAGGGCAACGGCCAGACCGAGCTGGTCGAGGCGATCCTCGGCGTGCAGGAGCACGTCACCGGGTCGATCCGCCTCGACGGCAAGGAGCTGCTCGGCCGCGGGGTCGGCGACGTGCTCGGCGCCGGCGTCGGGTTCGTGCCCGAGGACCGCACCGTCGACGGCATCGTCTCCAGCTTCTCCGTCGCCGAGAACCTCGTCCTCGACCTCTACAAGCGGTCCCCGTTCGCCCGCGGCCTGTCGCTGCGCGGCTCGGAACTGGCGACGAACGCGCGGCAGCGGGTCGAGGAGTTCGACATCCGCACCAGCAGCATCGACACCCCGGCCGGCACGCTGTCCGGCGGCAACCAGCAGAAGGTCGTCGTCGCCCGGGAGCTGTCGCGGCCGCTGAAGCTGTTCATCGCCGCCCAGCCGACCCGCGGCCTCGACGTCGGCTCGATCGAGTTCGTGCACAAGCGCATCGTGCGCGAGCGCGACAACGGCACGCCGGTCATCATCGTCTCCACCGAGCTGGACGAGATCAGCGCGCTGGCCGACCGCATCGCCGTCATGTACCGCGGCCACATCGTCGGCATCGTGCCCGGCGACACCGACCGCGACGTGCTCGGGCTGATGATGGCCGGCATCGCGCCCGACGAGGCGCAGGCCGAGGCCGAGGCGAACCCGACGGAGGTCGAGCACGCCGGCGAGACCGGCGACCCGGAGGACGGACAGCCGTGACCGACACCAAGCCACCCGCCGAGGCGCCCGAGCCGGCCGCGCCCGAGGAGGAGCCGCTCCCGCCGCGGCAGGAGACGTTCTTCCAGCGGTTCATGCGCGAGCTGACCGGCGGCAGCATCCTGGTGACCATCCTGTCGGTGCTGCTGGCGCTGGTCATCGGGGCCGTGCTGATCGCCGCGTCCGACCCGGACGTCCAGGACCGCGCCGACTACTTCTTCTCCCGGCCCGGCGACACCCTCTCGGCCGCGTGGAGCGCCATCAGCGACGCCTACAGCGCGCTGTTCACCGGCTCGATCATCGACATCAACGAGTACACGATCGGGCGGGCGCTGCGGCCGCTGGCCGAGACCGCGACCAACGCGGCGCCGCTCATCGCCGCCGGTCTCGGCGTCGCGCTGGCGTTCCGGGCCGGCCTGTTCAACATCGGCGCCGAGGGCCAGATCATCCTGGGCGCCATCCTCGCCGGCTACGTCGGCTTCGGCTGGCACCTGCCGACCGGCCTGCACCTCGTCCTCGGCGTGCTGGCCGGCATCGCGGGCGGCGCGTTGTGGGCCGGCATCGTCGGCGTGCTGAAGGCGCGCACCGGGGCCCACGAGGTCATCGTCACGATCATGCTCAACTACGTGGCGCGGTTCCTCATCGCCTACCTGCTCACGACGGCGGCGTTCCAGCGGCCCGGCGCGTCCAACCCCGTCAGCCCTATCGTCGACGGGTCCGCCCAGCTGCCCCGGTTCTTCGACGACTCCCGGCTGCACCTCGGGTTCGTGCTGGTCATCCTGGCCGCGTTCGGCGTGTGGTGGCTGCTCGAGCGCAGCACGATGGGCTTCGAGTTCCGCGCCGTCGGGGCCAACCCCAACGCCGCGCGCACCGCCGGCATGTCCGTCAGCCGCACCTACATCTGGGTCATGGTGCTGGCCGGCGGCCTGTCCGGGCTCGCCGGCGTCATGCAGGTGCTGGGCACCGAGCGGTACCTCACGTCCGGCATCTCGGCCGGCATCGGCTTCGACGCCATCACCGTCGCGCTGCTCGGCCGGGCCAGTCCGTGGGGGACGGTGGCCGCGGGCCTGCTGTTCGGCGCGCTGCGCGCCGGTGGCGTGCCCATGCAGGCCAGCACCGGCACGCCCATCGACATCATCGTCGTCATCCAGTCGCTCATCGTGCTGTTCATCGCGGCGCCGCCGCTGGTCCGGGCCATCTTCCGGGTCCCGGTCCGGTCGGCCGGGCAACCCGTCGCCGGGCTGCAGAGGGGGTGGGGCGCGTGAGCGCGCCGACCATGACCGCGCCGGCGGCGCTGTCCGCGGACCTCGCCGTCCGGCCGAGCTGGAAGGCGCCGATCGCGTTCGGCCTGCTCGCGCTGGTCGCGCTGATCACCTTCGGCATCCTCGGCGAGTCCGGCCAGACCAGCACGTTCGGCATCTCCACCAGCTCCGACGCCTGGCAGATCGACCCGCTGGCGCTGTCGTCGCAGCCGGTGGCGCTCGGGCTGTCGCTGGTGTGCGTCGTCGTCGCGGCGTACTCGGCCTGGCTGGTGCGTTCGGGTCAGGCGGTGCCGACGTGGCTCACCGTTCTCTTCGCGATCGCGTTCGTGCTGGCGTTCCTCGTCTGGGCCGTCGCCGGCGAGCAGATCTCGTTCACGTCGCTGCTGCAGGGCGCGCTGGCGCTGTCGGTGCCGTTGGTGTTCGGGGCGCTGTCCGGCGTGCTGTGCGAGCGGGCCGGCGTCATCAACATCGCCATCGAGGGCCAGCTGCTGGCCGGTGCGTTCCTGTCCGCCGTCGTCGCCACCCTGACCGGGAGCCTGTACGTCGGCCTCGTCGCGGCGGTCGTGGCCGGGCTGCTGGTGGCGTTCGTGCTGGCGGTCTTCGCGATCAAGTACATCGTCAACCAGATCATCGTCGGCGTCGTGCTGAACGTGCTCGTGCTCGGCGTGACGAACTTCCTGTACGGGCAGCTGCTGGCGCCCGAGGCGGGCACGTGGAACAGCCCGGGCACGCTGCCGCGGGTGGAGATCCCGCTGCTCAGCGAGATCCCGGTCATCGGGCCGGTGCTGTTCGAGCAGACGATCATCGTCTACGCCATGTACGTCACCGTCGCCCTGGTGCACGTCGCGCTCTTCCGCACCCGCTGGGGCCTGCGCGTGCGCTCCGTCGGCGAGCACCCGAAGGCCGCCGACACCCTGGGCATCCGCGTCAACACCGTCCGCTTCCGCAACGTCCTCCTCGGCGGCGCGGTGGCCGGCTTCGGCGGCGCGTTCTTCACCCTCGGCAACGTGGGGGCGTTCTCGCGGGAGATGTCGGCCGGCCAGGGCTTCATCGCGCTGGCGGCGATGATCTTCGGGCGGTGGAGCCCGCTCGGCGCGCTGGGGGCGGCGCTGCTGTTCGGGTTCGCGAACAACCTGCAGAGCGTGCTCGGCATCATCGGCACGCCGATCCCCAGCGAGTTCATGCTGATGCTGCCGTACATCCTGACGATCTTCGCGGTCGCCGGGCTGGTCGGCCGGGTCCGGGCGCCGGCCGCCGACGGCGAGCCGTACGTGAAGTCGTGACGGCGGTCGACTGGGCCGCACTGCGCGCCGCCGCCGTCGAGGTGGCGGCGCGCGCGTACGCGCCGTACTCCGGCTTCCCCGTCGGCGCGGCAGCCCTGGTGTCCGACGGCCGGGTGGTCGTCGGCTGCAACGTCGAGAACGCCGCCTACGGCGTGACGCTGTGCGCCGAATGCGGCCTCATCTCCTCGCTGATCGCCGGCGGCGGCGGCCGGCTCGTCGCCTTCACCTGCGTCGGCGGCGCCGACCGGCGGCTGACCATGCCGTGCGGGCGCTGCCGGCAACTGCTCTGGGAGCACGGCGGGGCGTCGCTGCTGGTCGAGACGCCGCTCGGCATCCAGACGATGGACCAGGTGCTGCCGCAGGCCTTCGGGCCCGAACAGCTGCCGCCGCACCCCTAGCTCGCTGGCCCGCTCCGGCGTTGTACCCGGCGACTCCGGGTCGACTCGGCGGCGAGTGTCGGTGCCCGCCCGTAGGGTGGGAAGCCCTCCCAGCCGGGCGGGGTCCGTACTCGTCCGTTCGATGTGCGCGACACCTTCCGGCCAGCCCGCCGCTCCTGGCCGGTCGCCGTCGCGGTCCTCCACCCGGCCGCCACCCCCGGCCGCCGCCCCGCCTCCGTCCGTCCGCGCCCGGCCCGCTGTGCCGCGTCGGCGGCGAGTGTCGGTGCCCGCCCGTAGGGTGGGAAGCCCTCCCAGCCGGGCGGGGTCCGTACTCGAGCGTTCGATGTGCGCGACACCTTCCGGCGAGCCCGCCGCTCCTGGCCGGTCGCCGTCGCGGTCCTCCACCCGGCCGCCACCCCCGGCCGCCGCCCCGCCTTCCGTCCGTGCCCGGCCCGCCGCTCCTGGCCGGTCGCCGTCGCGGCGACTCCAGGCCAGCCCGCCGCTCCTGGCCGGTCGCCGTCGCGGTCCTCCACCCGGCCGCCACCCCCGGCCGCCACCCCCGGCCGCCACCGCGCCTTCCGTCCGTCCTCGCCCGGCCCGCTGTGCCGCGCCGGCGGCGAGTGTCGGTGCCCGCCCGTAGGGTGGGAAGCCCTCCCGGCCGGGCGGGGTCCGTACTCGAGCGTTCGATGTGCGCGGCGCCTCCCGGCGGGGTGTCCGCCTCCGTCCCCCGGGAGTCGCCATGGAGTTGCTGACCGCGCGTGAGATCAAGGCCGAACTCCGGCGGCGAACGGTGGCGCTCGCCGCGCCGCCGCGGCCGCACACGCCCACCGGCGGCGTGGCTGTCGGCGTGTGCGTCGTCGGGCCCGCGACGTACGGCGTGGCGGTGCGCATGTTCGGGCCGTCCGAGCTGGCCGACGAGGTCGCGGCGGCCGGCCGCGCGCTGGCCGGCGACCAGTGCGACGTCCGCGACGTCGGGGTGGTGCGCGCGTCCCAGTGGGACCCTGCCGAGCTGCGGAAACGCCAGCGGCCGCTGCGTCCCGGCCTGTCCGTCTCGCACGCCGACGTCACGGCGGGCACCATTGGCGCGTTCGTCGTCGACGGGTCCGGCGCTGTGCTGGCGCTGTCGAACAACCACGTGCTCGCCGACTCCGGGCGCGGCGCCGCCGGCGACGTCGTCATGCAGCCGGGGGTGGCCGACGGCGGCAGCGCGGCCGCCGACCGCATCGGCATCCTCGACGGCGTCGTCGCGCTCGATCCCGTCGCGCCGAACCTCGTCGACGCCGCCACCGCGCGCCTCGACGACGTCGAGGTGTCCGCGCAGTACCCGGCCGGGTCGCTGGCCGGCTGGGTCGCCGTCACCGACGACGTCGAGGTCGAGAAGGCCGGCCGCACCACCGGGGTCACCAGGGGACGGGTCAGCGCCATCGAGATCGACGGCATCAGCGTCCAGTACCCCACCGGCGTCATCGACTTCGACGACCAGATCGAGGTCACCGGCGGCGGCCCCGAAGGCTTCTCCTCCGGCGGCGACAGCGGGTCGCTGGTCTACCGGCCCGACACCCGCGAGGCGGTCGGCCTGCTGTTCGCCGGCAGCGACACCGGCGGGCCCGACGGCCAGGGCCTCACCTACTGCAACCCCATCGGCGCCGTCCTCGACCGCCTCGGCGTCCGGCTCGTCTAGATAGCAGTGATGTCCGACGGCGCGCGCTCGGCCCGGGCGAGCGCCCGCAACACCGCCGGCGCACCGTGCTTGCGCGCCGACAGCGCCGTGAGCAGCGCGAACACCGGCGTCAGCGCGGCGTCGGGCAGCTCCGGGGTGTCGACGCCGACGCTGACGGCGAGGTCGTCGTCGTGGACGGCGATCTCCAGCAGCCGCGTCGTCAGGTAGTCGTCGAGGGTCAGCGACCAGCGGCCGGTCAGGTGGACGAGCCGCCCGGCCGGCTCCGCCGACAACGCCGCCCGAAGCGTGGCCAGCGCGGCCGCCGTCCGCTCCACCAGCGCCTCGGGGCCGTCGGCGGCGTTGGCGTCGCCGCCCGCGCGGATGGCGACGTTCGTCGCGGCGTCGACCCCGGTGCCGATCCAGGTGGCCCGGGTGTAGTGGTGGATCAGCGCCGCCGGCTCGTCGTCCGGCACCGGTGCGGCCAGCACGTCCGGCACCGCCAGAACCTGCCCGGCGAGGTGCCCGGCCAACCCGCCGACGGTGAACGCCTCGAGTGCGCTCGACTCGTCCCAGCGCGCAGCGACCGCAGGGTCGCCGAGCAGCTTGAGCGCCGCGCCCGCCGCGTCGAGATAGGCCTGCCGCACCGTCGTCATGCCGCCAGCCTACGGGCGGGCCGGAGGTGCGATGATCCCACCATGGCAGCACCCGAACCCTTCGACGCCGTCGACGTCATCCGGACCAAGCGCGACCGCGGCGAGCTGTCCGACGGGCAGATCGACTGGGTCGTCGACGCGTACACGCGCGGCGTCGTGGCCGATGAGCAGATGTCGGCGCTGGCGATGGCGATCCTGCTCAACGGCATGGCCCGGCGCGAGATCTCCCGCTGGACCGACGCGATGATCCGCACCGGCCGGCGCATGGACTGGTCCGCCGTCGAGCGGCGCACCACCGACAAGCACTCCACCGGCGGCGTCGGCGACAAGATCACGCTCCCGCTGGCGCCGACGGTGGCCGCGTGCGGCGCCGCCGTCCCGCAGCTGTCCGGCCGCGGCCTCGGCCACACCGGCGGCACGCTGGACAAGCTGGAGTCGATCCCGGGCTGGCGGGCGTCGCTGTCGGCGTCGGAGATGCTGGACGTGCTGCGGTCGACCGGCGCGGTGGTCTGCGCCGCCGGCGACGACCTCGCGCCGGCGGACAAGAAGCTGTACGCGCTGCGCGACGTCACCGGCACCGTCGAGGCGATCCCGCTGATCGCGTCGTCGATCATGAGCAAGAAGATCGCCGAGGGCACCGGCGCGCTCGTCCTCGACGTCAAGGTCGGGTCCGGCGCGTTCATGAAGGACGTCGCGTCGGCGCGCGAGCTGGCGTCGACCATGGTCGCGCTGGGCTCCGACGCCGGCGTGCGCACCGTCGCGCTGCTCACCAACATGGAGACGCCGCTCGGGCTGACGGCGGGCAACGCGCTGGAGGTGCGCGAGTCGGTCGAGGTGCTCGACGGCGGCGGCCCCGGCGACGTCGTCGAGCTGACCGTCACGCTGGCCCGCGAGATGCTGGCCGCGGCGGGGCTGACCGGCGGCAAGGACCCGGCCGACGCGCTGACGGACGGGTCGGCGATGGACGTGTGGCGGCGGATGATCTCCGCCCAGGGCGGCGACCCGGCCGCGCCGCTGCCGGTCGCGCGCGAGACGCACACCGTCCTCGCCCCCGCGTCCGGTGTCCTGACCGAGCTGGACGCCTACCAGGTGGGCGTCGCCGCGTGGCGGCTCGGTGCCGGGCGGGCGCGCAAGGACGAGTCCGTCCAGGCCGCCGCCGGTGTCGAGCTGCACGCCAAGCCCGGCGCCGTCGTCCGGGCCGGCGAGCCGCTGCTGACGCTGCACACCGACGAGCCGGCCCGGTTCGACCGCGCGCTCGCGGCGCTGGAGGGCGGCTACGTCATCGCGCCGGAGGGCAGCCGGCCCGATCTGCCGCCGCTGGTCATCGACCGCATCGGCTGACCGGTCTACGCTCGGCGCCATGGTGAGACTGATCGACGCGCCGGCCCGCATCCCGGTGCCCGGCGGCAAGGTCATCGACGAGTACGTCGGCCGCGTCGCGACCCAGAACGGCGCGGTCTCGGTGGCCCGCATGCAGGCGCCGCCCGGCTGGGACGAGCCGGCGCAGACGCCGGAGTTCGACGAGATCACGCTCGTCCTCAGCGGCAGCGTCGTCGTCGAGCACGACGGCGGCAGCGTGGAGGTCGCGGCCGGGCAGGCGCTGTTCACCGCGGCAGGCGAGCGCGTCCGTTACACCGCCGGCCCGTCCGGCGCCGAGTACGTCGCCGTCTGCCTGCCCGCGTTCGCGCCCGACCTGGCCGGTCGCGAGGACTGAGCCGGCGGGCTCCAGCTGTACCAGTACGGTTGGCGGATGGTGCCCGAACAGTTGATCGCCGGCCGTACGTCGCGGGCCATCGCCGACAGCGTCGAGGCGGCGGTCGAGGCCGGGCAGCTGGCCGAGTCCGAGCCGCTGCCGTCGGTGCGCGGCCTCGCGGCGCGCCTCGGCGTCAGCCCGACGACGGTCGCCGCGGCCTACCGTGACCTGCGGCTGCGCGGCGTCGTCACCAGCGAGGCCGGTCGCGTCACGCGGGTCGGCGTCCGGCCGGTCAGCCGGGCCCAGCAGTACGGTTCGGTCGGGCCCGGTGTCCGCGACCTCAGCGACGGCAACCCGGACCCCGAGATGCTGCCCGACATCGCCGCCATGCTGCGCCGGATGGAGCTGCCGCGGTTCCTGTACGGCGCGCCGGCGGTGCTGCCGGAGCTGGCCGAGATCGGCCAGGCCCAGTTCGCCGATCTCCCTGCCGTGTTGCGCACCAACGCCGGGCCGCTCGCCGTCGTCGGCGGTGCGATGGACGGCGTCGAGCGGGTGCTCGCGGCCCGGGCGCGGCCCAACGACCGGGTCGCCGTCGAGGATCCCGGCTATCCCGGCGTGCTGGAGCTGGTCCGGTCGATGGGCATGGTCCCGGTGGGCGTCGCGCTCGACGAGGACGGGCCGGTGCCGTCGTCGCTGGCGTCGGCGCTGGCCGGCGGGGTCGTCGCGTTCGTCGTCACGCCGCGGGCGCAGAACCCGACCGGCGCCGCCGTCGGACCCGACCGGGCGCGGGACCTGCGCAACGTCCTCTACGACCATCCGGACGTCGTCGTGATCGAGGACGACCACGCGTCGCTGATCGCCGGCGCCCCGCACGTCTCCATCTGCACGGGCCGCCCGTCGTGGGCGGTCGTGCGGACCACCAGCAAGGTGCTCGGGCCGGACCTGCGCACCGGGTTCCTGCTCGCCGACCCGCGCACCGCCCGCCGAGTGGCGGAGCGGCAGCTGGTCGGCGCTGGCTGGGTGAGTCACGTGCTGCAGCACCTGGTGGTGCGGCTGTGGTCCGACGACGACATCAGCACCGGCATGCGCCTGGCCGCCGACGTCTACGGCGCGCGGCGGCGGGCGCTGCTCAACGGCCTGGCCGAGCGGGGTGTGGCGGCGCGCGGGCGGTCGGGCCTGAACGTGTGGGTGCCGGTGCCGCACGAGGTCCCCGTCGTGCAGGCGCTGCAGAGCCGCGGGTGGGCGGTCCGGGCCGGCGAGCCGCACCGCATGCACAGCGAGCCGTTCATCCGCATCACCACGTCGACCCTCGCCGCCGGCGACGCGGACCGCCTCGCCGCCGACGTCGCCGCGGTGCTCGGCCGGTCGCAGCGGACGCGGCTGGCCTGAGCGGGGGTGTGGTTGGCCCGGACGGGCGTGGTTGACCGGGACGGGTGTGGTCGGGGCGGGGCGGACGCGGCTGGCCTGGGCGGGTGTGGTTGGGACGGGGCTGGCCTGGCAGGGCGTGGTTGGTTTGGGCGGCTGGAGTTGGGGCGGGGACGCGGCCGGATCCTTCTGCGCCGAACCGTTTGCCAGCCGGCGGCGGTAGGTCGCGTCGAACTCGCGGTAGGTATGACCCGCCCCTCTAGGGAGGGGGCCCACCCTACGGGCGGGCACTGACACTGTCCGCGGTCGCATCGCTGCGGCCCCGGCCTCGCGGGCGCTACGGCACGGACGTCCTGCGCTCGCGGGTGCTACGGCGCGGACGTCCTGGGCTCGCGGGTGCTACGGCGCGGACGTCCTGGGCTCGCGGGTGCTACGGCGCGGACGTCCTGGGCTCGCGGGTGCTACGGCGCGGACGTCCTGGGCTCGCGGGTGCTACGGCGCGGACGTCCTGGGCTCGCGGGTGCTACGGCGCGGACGTCCTGGGCTCGCGGGTGCTACGGCGCGGACGTCCTGGGCTCGCGGGTGCTACGGCGCGGACGTCCTGGGCTCGCGGGTGCTACGGCGCGGACGTCCTGCGCTCGCGGGCCGTGTGCGCCTGGGCGTCGGGGGCACGTGGTCGAGGCAGGGGGTCCTGCGCTCATGGGCGTCGTGGGTCGCGGCGTCAGGACGTCCCATCCTCGCCGAGGCGGAGGACGTCGGTCATGAGGGCGGCGACTTCGCGGTCGCGGCCGTGCGTGCTGGTGGCCAGCGTGGCCGCGACCCGGCGCTGCGTCTCGACCGGCTTGTTCTGGCTGAGCTTGAACGTGCTGCGGACGTCGGCGGCGGTCAGCTCGAACGCGACGATGCCGGCCAGCAGCTGGTCGACGTAGTCCAGCGACGGGGTCGGGTCCCAGCCGGTGCCGGCGTACGCCTCGGTCGCGTCGATGCTGGCCATGATGATCGCCAGCGCCTCGTCCCGATCGTCGACGACCCGGAGCGGGCCGCTGACGTGCACGGCGGCGTAGTTCCAGGTGGGGACGTTCGGGCGGTCGCCGTCGTACCAGGTGGGCGACACGTAGCCGTCCGGGCCGAGGAACACCGCGAGCGCCGAGCCCGCCGTCCGCAACGCCGCCGCCTGCGGGTTCACCTTCGCCAGGTGACCGACGATCGCGCCGCCGAGCAGCGGCTCGCCATCGGCCGGCGGACGGCCGTTGGGACCTGGCTTGCGCAGCATCGGCACGTGCGTCGCGACAGGCGGCGCCACAGCACCCGCCGCGGCATCGGCGGCGACGCCGGAGCCGCAGATGATGAGGCCGAACGGGTTCTCGCGGACCAACCGGCCCTCGCGGTCCGGCGAGTCGGCGCGGAAGTGCCGAGGCGTGTGCATGCGGCTCCCAACTGTACTGGTACGGTTGCTGCGACCGTAACGCAACAGTACGTGAACTGCCAGACTGTGCCCGCGACGGCGGACGACGTGGAGGTGCGGTGGAGCTCGACCTGCTGGTGACCGGCGCCCAGATCGTGACCATGGACGCAGCTCGGCCGGCCGCCTCGCGGCTCGGCGTCTGGCAGGGCCGCATCGCCGGGCTGGACGAGGAACTCGACGGGCTGCGGGCGCGGCGGACGGTCGATCTCGGCGGCGCGACCGTGCTGCCGGGCTTCGTCGACGCGCACAGTCATCTCGCGTGGACGGGCATGGCCGCCGGTCTGGTCGACCTGTCCGCGATGCGTACCCGCGACGCCGTGCTGGACGCGGTCCGGCGGGCGGCGGACGCGGTGCCCGGCGACGGCTGGGTCGACCTCGCCGGATACGACCAGCGTCCGCTCGGCGCGCACCTCACCCGCGACGATCTCGAGGCGGCCGCACCCGGCCGGCGGCTCTACGTCCGGCACACGTCCGGGCACGCCTGCCTGGTCTCCGACGCCGTCCTGGCCACCGTCACCGACGACGAGTTCGCGGCGCACGCGCCCGGCGTGGTCCGCGACGCCAGCGGCCGGCCGACCGGCCTGCTGGAGGAGGGCGCCATGGCGATCGCCCGCGCCCGCCGGCTGCCGTACACGCTGGACGAGATCGTCGCCGCTGTCGAGAGGGCCGGGCGCGAATGCCTGGCGCAGGGCATCACGACGGTCGCCGAGGCGGGCATCGTCACCGACCTCGCCGGTTCGTCGCCGGTCGAGCTGGCCGCGTACCAGGTCGCGCGCGAGCAGGGCCGGTTGCCGGTCCGCGTCCAGACGATGGTGCCGGCGGCCATGCTGCGGCCGTCCGGCGCGGCAGACGAGGACGGCATCGCGCGCGCCGTCGACCTCGGGCTGCGCACCGGGCTCGGCGACGACCGGCTGTCGATCGGCGCGCTGAAGCTGTGGCTGGACGGCGGCATGATGGCCCGCACCGCCGCCCTGACCGCGCCGTACCTCACGCCCGACGGCTCCGACGGCGGCAGCGGCCAGCTCGCGTTCGGCGACGACGAGCTGGCGGCGCTGATCCTCGACGCGCACCGAGCCGGCTGGCAGCTGGCCATCCACGCCATCGGCGACGCCGCCGTCGACCAGGCGATCGCCGTCGTCACCGCGGCGCAGGCGGCGCATCCGCGGCCCGGCGCCCGGCACCGCGTCGAGCACTGCGGACTGGTCCGCCCCGAGCAGCTGCCGCGGCTGGCGGCGGCCGGACTGACCGCCGTCGTCCAGCCGACGTTCCTGCACGCGTTCGGCGACGACTACTCGACGATCATGGGCCCCGAGCGCAGCGGCTGGATGTACCGCGGCCGGTCCTTCCTCGACCACGGCGTCCGCGTCGCCGGCAGCTCGGACCGTCCGGTGGCCGACGGCGCCCCGCTGCGGGCGATCCAGTTCATGGTCGAACGCACCAGCTCCGGCGGCGCCCCCGTCGGCCCGGACGAGGCCGTCACCGTCGACGAGGCGCTCGCCGCCTACACCACCGGCAGCGCCTACGCCTGCCGCGTCGACGACGTCGCCGGCAGCCTGGCGGCGGGCAAGCAGGCCGACCTCGTCGTGCTCGGCGCCGATCCGCGCGCCGTCGAACCGTCCGCCATCGCCGACGTCCCGGTCGTCGCGACGGTGCTCGGCGGCGAGGTCGTCCACGGGGCGATCTGAGGTCCGCTCCGGGTACCCCTTACGGGAGAGCCCCTACGCCCAGCGACGTAGGCCGCGATTCGGCTCCACGACCGATGTGCGGAGTCCGCCCGGCTGGAACCGTGGAGCCATGGTGTTCAGGACGCTGGCGACGGGCGCGTTCCTCGTCGGCGCTCCGACGCGCGACGATTCCGGCGCCGAGCCGGCGGAGTCGTCGTCGCCGGGAGCGGCCGACGGCGAGCGCGAGCCCGACGCCGTCGCGGGGAAGTGGCAGACCGGCAACTGAACGGGGACGACGAGAGCGCCGGGCTCGCGGGGGTCGAGCCCGGCGCTCTCGCCGGTTCAGGGGGTGTCAGCGCTCACTCGGCTCCAGCCGGGCCCCGAGCGCCTTGGCGCCGATCACCAGCACGGCCGCGGCCAGGATGATGTCCTTGAAGACGTACTGCGCCTCCAGCGTCGGCGTGCCGTCGGGGAACATGTCGCCGAAGAACAGCACGAGCGGCGACATCATCCCCAGCAGCGACCCCGACAACACCACCAGGCCGGTGCGCAGGAACACGCCGGTGATCAGCGTGAGCCCGATGAACGTCTCGATGACGGCGGTCAGCGTCACGGCGGTCTGCCCGTGCACCAACCCCAGCGTCAACGCGTCGACCGTGCGCATGACCAGCGGCTCCGCCGGGCTCGCGCCGGGGATGAACTTCAGTGCGCCGAACGCCAGCACGACGATGCCGAGGCTGACCTGGAGCGCCTGGATCCCATGCGCCGACAGCCACCGAGCGGCGACGGCGACCGGGTCGCGGCGGGCGGGAACGCCGGTGCTCTGACGGGCGGGGGCTGTGGTGGACATGATCTACCATCCTTCGTAGAGAGGGGTCCGCGGCTTGGACTGTCCTTCTCGGCGGACCGCCGGAGTTGCCGCTCCGGCGGTCCTTCACCGACTCCGTTGGGGGAGTGGCTTCACGCTACGAAGGCGACCGCTGCTCACACGTCGGCTCGGGGGCGTATCTCGCGTCTACGTACGTCGACGTACGGGATGCTGACGATCACCCAGGGGAGTGGGCGGGTGCGTGCCGGGTTCGGGGCGCGCCCGGGGTCTGGTGGCGTGTGGGCGGCGCGTGTGGCCGGGGTGTTGGGCGGCGCTCGTCGTCGGGGCGCCGCCGACGCGTGGCTGGGGTTGGGCCGGCGCTCGGTGGGATTCCGTGCGCCTCGGCCCGGCTCGGTCGCCGTCCTTGGCTGCCGTGTGGTCGGCCACGGGAGCGGGCGGGGTCGCGGCGAGTTTCCGTGGTTTTCGCGCTGGTAGGTATGACCCGCCCCTCTAGGGAGGGTGCCCACCCTGCGGGCGGGCACTGACAGGCGGGCACTGACGGGCGGGCACTGAGAGGGTGGGCGCTGAAGGGGTGGGCGCTGAAGGGGTGGGCGCTGACGGGCACGCGCGGCTCGAGGCGGCGGTCGAGGGAGAGCGCGGAGAGGCCGGAGGACCCGGGCGCTGCCTTCGCCCGGATCCTCCGGCCCTTTCTCCCCGTATCCCCGTCGTGCGGGTCCGCGAGGCACTCACCGAACGCCCCAATGCCGCATCAGCCGAACGGCCGACTGGACTTTCCCCTCATTCTCGACTTACCGCAGAATTGCAGCCGTGTGATTGCCCGGCCAACCCCAGAAGGCGTCAAGAACAATTCGGGCGAATTGCCGCCTATCGCCCCGGTGTCGCCGGAGGCGCCATCCTTCAATCGCCGGCGGCGTCGGGGAAGACGGCGGGGAGGCGGCCGGTGGCGCCGTCGGGAGCGAGCGGGACGATGCGCCGTCCTTCGCGGCGGATCGGGCGCGCCTCCCAGGCGTGGTCGACGGCGTTCCAGGTCAGGACGTACTCGGTGTCGCGGTGCAGCATCGGCCTCAACCTCCGGAACCTTCCGAGGAAACTCTCCGAACCCCGCCAGCCCCCAACGAACCCCCCGCAAGTCGAGCAAGAACCGAGAACCATGACCGGCGGGTTGCCGGGTTCGGGGTGGTCTTCCCGGCAACCCGCCTCAAGTCACGGCATCCATGAGCGGTGTCGAATCGGGAGAAAGGCACCGGCCATGACTCGTGTATCGATCATTTCGCCGGAATTGGGTGATCAGTAGGGCATCGAGGTGGGATCATCGGGGGAGGCAAGTGGGGAGGGTTCGGGATTCTCCGGATCACCTGACAGCAATACGCCGACAATGCCATTATGTTCCTCCCCACGTACGTGGAGACATCGTGCGCGAACCGAACGAGCACCTGCGACTGGCCCGCGAGAGCACGCCGTCAGCCGACGTGGCGGGGGCGGCGATGTCTCGTCAGGAGCTGGCCGACCGCGTCAACGCCCACCTGTTCGAGCGCACCGGCCGCCTGTACGAGCTGGACGACAACTACGTCGGCAAGCTCGAACGCGGCATCATCCGCTGGCCGCAGGCCGCCTACCGCGACGCGTTGCGGGCGGTGCTCGGCGCCGCGACCGACGCCGAGCTGGGCTTCGTCAACACCCGCCGGCTGCAGGCCGCACCCGTCCTGCAGCGGCCGGAGCAAGGCGCCGAACCGCTGGGCGGTGAACCGGACGTGAAGCGGCAGGAGTTCCTGCGGGCCGCCTTCGTCGGAGTCGGCGGCCTGCTGACGTCGCCGTCGACGCTGCTGGACCTGCTGGCGCCGCTGCGGCCGAGCGACGCGCCGAAGCGGGTGGGACGCAGCGAGATCGAGCAGGTCCGCGGCGCCGCCGACCTGCTGGTCAGCTGGGGGCACAGCCACGGCGGCGCCGGGGTGCGCGAGGCGGCGAACGCCCAGCTGCGGTGGTTCGGTCAGCTGCTGAACGCGCAGGCGACGCCCGAGGTGCGGGTGGAGCTGCACGAGGCGGTCGGGCTGCTCGGCCACGCCACCGCGCACATGGCCTTCGACGCGTGCGCGTACGACGACGCGCGGCAGATCTTCAAGTTCGCGCTCGCCTGCTCCGAGGAGGTCGGCAGCTGGCACCTGCGGGCGAAGGTGCTGTCGTCGCTGGCCCGGCAGGAGATCTGGCGCGGCGAGCCCGACCTCGGCCTGACGTACGCGGAGCTGGCGCTGGTCCGCGCCGACCGCCTCACAGCGACCGAACAGGCCATGCTGCACACCGCCCGCGCCCGCGCGCTCGCCAAGCTCGGCCGCTACCAGGACACCCTGCGCGCCGTCGGGCAGGCCGACGAGGCGTTCGCCGGCACGGCGCCGGACGGCGACCCGCCGTGGATGGGCTACTACGACGCCGCGCAGCACGCCGGCGACACCGGGCACGCGCTGTTCGACCTGACGGTGCAGGGTCACGACACCGAGGCGGCGCCGCGCCTGCTGGCCGCCGTCGACGGCCACACCGCCGGCTACGTCCGCTCCCGGGCGATGTCGCAGACCAAGCTCGCGTCGCTGACGATGGCCGTCGGCGACCCCGGCGAGGCCGCCCGCATCGGGCTGGCCGCCGTCGACGACGCAGGGCGGCTGCACTCGCGCCGGGCCGCGATGGACCTCGCCGAACTGCGCACCTACGCCGCGCGGCACGCCGGCGTCCCCGAGGTGGCCGAGCTGCGACACCGGGTCACCACCGCTCTGGCGTCGTGACGGCCGACGACACCCACCGCGTTCTGCACCACGCCTGCCTCCGCGCCGGACTCGACCCGGCGCCGGCCGAGCTGATCCGGCGCGCCGAGAACGCCGTCTACCGGCTGCCCGGCGAGGTCGTCGCCCGCGTCGGACGGTCCGGCCAGGCCGCCGCGGCGGGCAAGGAGGTCCGCGTCGCGCACTGGCTGGAGGACGCGGGACTGGCCGCCGTCCGCGCCCTCCCCGGCGTCGACCAGCCGGTCGACGTCGACGGAGTGCCGGTGACGTTCTGGCGGGCGCTCCCGCCGCACCAGGAGGCCGCGGACCCGCAGCTGGCCGCCGTCCTGCGCCGGTTGCACGCGCTTGACCCGCCGGACGAGTTCGCGCTGCCGGAGCTGGCGCCGTTCGTGCGGATCCGGGACCGGATCGAGGCGGCGCCGACGGTGCCGGCGGCGGACCGCGCGTGGCTGCTCGGGTACCTCGCCGACCTCGAGGACCGACTGGCCGAGCTGCCCGAGGGCCTCGCCGCCGCCGTCGTCCACGGCGACGCGTGGACGGGGAACGTGGTGGCCGACGACGACGGCACCGTCTGGCTGCTGGACCTCGAGCGGTTCGCCGTCGGCCCGCCGGAGTGGGACCTGGTGTCGACGGCGGTCCGCCTGACGTCGTTCGGGACGCTCGACGCCGCCGGGTACGCGCGGTTCTGCGCCGCCTACGGCCACGACGTCACCGGCTGGGCCGGGTACGAGACGCTGCGCGACATCCGCGAGCTGCGCGCCTGCTCGTACATGCTGCAGCACGCATGGCGCGGCGACGCCGCCCGCGCCGAGGCCGAACGCCGGGTCGGCTGCCTGCGCGGACGGTGCGGCGACCGGCCGTGGCTGTGGCGGCGGGTGTTCTGAACCCGCGATCATAGCAGCCGGGTCAGCAGACCGTGGGCGAACGCGTCCTCGGCCGAGAGCACGCGCCCGGCGCGCAGGGCCGCACGGACGGCGTCGGTGTCGCGGCCGGTCGTGGCGGCGATCAGGTCGCACACGCGCTCGACCTGCCGTTCGTACTGGTCAGCCTCGACGGCGAGCTGCGCGGCGGTGCCCGCCGCCTCGGCGCGCGGCAGCGACAGCACCAGCGTGGCGCCGCGGTGCGCGGCACGGTCCTGGGCGGCGCAGAGGACCGCGACGACCGGTCCGCGCAGCGTCCCGTGGACCACCGCGTGCACCGGCGCGGCGAGCATGCTCACGGTGCCGGCCAGCGCGAGTGACGCGTCCAGCTCGCTGTCGCGGCAGGACAGGTGCAGTTCGACGGGTCGCGGGTCGCGCCGTCCGAGCAGCAGGAGTTGCGCCGCCGTGTGGTTGGCGAGCGCCGAGTCCAGCCGCCCGCCGGCGTGCACGATGCGCTCGTCCAACAGCCGGTCGACGATGTCGCGCTCGTACGGGGCCAGGTGCCACTCCTCCCAGCCAGGGAGGACCGGCTGCGCCGGCTGCCATGGCGTGCCGGGCCGGAACGGCGGCGGCACCTCGGGCGGAACGGGCGGCCAGACAGCCGCGGGGGTGCGGGACATGAGAACTCCTCCCACGAGGTGGTGCTCCTGCCAGCATGCACCTTTCCGGACCCGGATCGTCCGGAACCGGGGCTACGGTGCTGCGCATGGCCGAGTTCGAGGACGAGGACCTGAGCGGCGCCCGGTTCCAGCGGGTGACGCTCGCCGACGCGCGGTTGCGTGACGTCAACCTGTACCGGGCGGTGATGCGTGGCGTGGAGCTGGTCGATGCCGACATCAGCGGCGACATCACCGGTCTCAGGATCAACGGCGTCGAGGTCGCGCCGTTGGTCGAGGCCGAGCTGGACCGGCGCGATCCCGAGCGCGTCAAGATGCGGCCCACCGACCCGGACGGCTTCCGGGCGGCCCATGACCTGCTGGAGCGGCTCTGGGGCGAGACCGTAGCGCGGGCCCGGCGGCTGGATCCGGCGCTGCTGCACGAGTCGGTGGACGACGAGTGGTCGTTCATCCAGACGCTGCGGCACCTGGTGTTCGTCACGGACTCGTGGGTACGGCGGGCGATCCTCGGCGAGCCGGCGCCGTGGCATCCGCTGGCGCTGCCGTGGGACACGATGCCCGACTACCCAGGCGTCCCCTGGGACCGCGCCGCGCGCCCGTCGCTGGACGAGGTCCTGGACCTGGTCCGCGACCGGCGGGCGATCGTCCGCACGGTGCTCGCGGAGCTGACGGAGGGCCAGCTGGCCACGGACACGACGCCGGCCGACGGGCCGGGCTGGCCGCCGTCGCGCTCCTACCCCGTGCGCGACTGCCTGCTGACCCTGCTCAACGAGGAGTGGCAGCATCGCCTCTACGCCGAGCGCGACCTCGCGGTGCTGGAGACGCGCTGACGGCCGGCCGGGGACGGCGTCACGTGTCGTCGCTGAAGCTCCCTCCGAAGATGTCGGAGTTGCCGAACGTCGGCGGGCACTGGGTGTTCGGGCCCGGCCGCAGCGCGTCGGAATGGGCGTTGGGCAACTCCGCGGCCGCCGCCCGATCGGCCGGCCGGTCGCCGACGATGGGCTCGGTCCCGCCGCCCAGGACGTCCTCCACGAAGGCCTGCCGGTAGACGTTGATGGCCGCGCACACCGCGCCGTCGCGCATGTCGTTCCAGACCAGTGAGCCGTAGTCGCGAGTCGCCACGGCGTAGTTGTAGTCGCCGAGGAACTCCGACGTCAGAGCGTTCGCCGACGACGCGCGACCGTCGCCGACGGCGCCCCGCAGCAACGTCGTCCAGGCTCCGACAGCCCCGGTCGCCGGGTTGACGTCGGCGTGCCGCACGACTCCGAGCACACGCCGCGGCGACGTGGTGTCGGTACGCCACGGATCGAGCCAGGCGTTGTACACCAGCCAGGCGTCCGTCCCGTCCGGCGAGATCGCGATGGCCGGGAAGTTCGCCCGGTCGGCGCCGTCGTTCGCGTTCATCGGCGCGGAGTAGCTGTCGCCGCCGTTGGTGCTGCTGACGACGAAGGCGCGCTCCTGGTTCACGCCGACGCGGTCGTCGGACCAGGTGATGAGGATCTGGTCGGTGGCGTCGGCTCCGGACGGCGCGCCGTTGGCGATGTCGATGCTCGGGAACGTGTTCGTCCGCGCACCCGCGATCCCGTCGATGGTGAAGCGCCCCTGCGCCGGGTCGAACTGGCCGATGCCGGCCAGCGGCCGCACGATCGCGCGCGGCCGCTCGAAACTGGCACCGCCGTCGAAGGAGCGGGCCTGGAAGAACACGCCCTCCCGGGTCCGGACGTCCGTCCCGATCCAGACCACGTGGACCACGCCGGTGCTGTCGGTCCGGATCGCGCAACCCTGGCGCCCGCCGGTCTGCGGGTTGTTCGTGGCCGGGCTCAGCTGCCGGGTGCGCCACGTGTCGCCGCCGTCGGTCGAGCGGGCGAACAGCACGGGCTCCGCGCCACCCGCGCCGCGGAAGCCGACGTTGCAGACGTAGGCGTTGCCGAAGTGCGGGCTCGATTCCGCGTTGTCGGCCCAGACCTGCTCCTTGTCGCTGAACAGCGCCGAGTTCTGCCGGGTGACGACGACGGGATCCATCCAGGCGTCGTTGTCGCCCGCGATCGCGCCGGCGAGGTCGTCGGTGCGCGAGACGGCGATGGCGGCGGCGCCGCGGAAGCCCGGGTCGCCCGGGAACGGCGTGGCGATGTTCGTGTAGTACAGTCGCTGGCCGTTCGCCCAGGAGAAGTCGCCGTCAGCGCCGGGCACCGGGCCGAACGCCAGCTCCGGGTCGCCGTTGGAGACCATCCCGTTCTCGGCGTAGTTCGGCAGCGTGCCGATCGGCCCGTCGGGGTCGGGCACGCATCCCGTGTCGGTGGGCGGCGGCACGCCCGGAGCGAGGTCCGGCAGGCCGAGGCAGCTCGGCGTGACGCGGGCGGAGAAGCCGGTGTACGTCGGCTGCACCCAGGTACGGCCGGCGTCCGTGGAGAACTGGACGCCGGACAGGCCGACGCCGGGCGTGAACGGGCACGTGCGGTCGTCGCCGGCGTTGCACGCCTCCATGTCGATGTTGTCGTTCGCGCCGGCCGCCAGGATGTTCGGCTGGACCGGGTTGACGGCGAGGCCGGGCTCGTTCTGCTTGTTCTGCGAGAACAGCTGGTCGTTGCTTCCCACGGTGACTTCGGTGGAACCACCGGGTGTCAGCGGGGCCGCTGCGGCGATCCCTGCGACGAGGACGGTGCTGAGGGCCGCGGTGATCACCGCGGCGGGTCGCCTGATGCGCATGACGTCTCCTCGTGTGGCGGAAAGTCTGCGCGGCGCGCCGCATCAGGTGACCAGGCCCCCGAGGCGTCCGGTACCCCGGACGCGGTGGTCGCATCTGCACACTTCACCCGGCGGGCGACGGTGGCAAGAGGTGGTCGGAACCGGCGCCCGGGCCCATGGCACCATGACGGGGTGTCGTCGCGCCCGGAGGAGTGGCCATGGCCTCGAAGCTGACCGAGCAGGTGTCGACGGCGGCGGTGCTGGGCGGGCTGGCGGGCGCCGCGCTGGGGGCCGGACGAGGACGGCGGACGGCCGGGCTCGGCGCGCTGGCCGGCGCGGCCGTGCTCGCGGCGTCGGAGTACGTGGCCCGGCGGCGGCAGCGGCCGGACGAGATCCCCGCGCTGCCGCACCGCATCCTCGCCAGCGGCGCGGTCGCCGCGCCGCTGGGCTGGGCGGCCGGCGCCCTGACCCGGCAACCGGCCGCCCGGGTGGCGCTGGCGGCCGGCGGCGTGGCCGGTGGACTGGGCGTCCGGCCGCAGAAGGTCGCGCTCGGCCCGGCCGTCGGGCTGGCGGTGCGCCCCGTCGTCGCGAACCGCACGCCCGCGCAGGCCGCCGCCGTCACCGTCGTCGCGTACCGGCTGGCCGCGGCCGCGCTGTTCCGCGACCCGCAGGTGACGCTGCTGGCCGAGCGGGCCGCACCCGACGACCTGCCGTTCGTGGTGCCGCTGGCCGCGCAGGGCCGCTACGTCGGCACCGACTTCGTCCGCACCCTCGCCACCGAGCTGGACGGCGACTACACCCGCGACGCCGCGGACGTCGGCATCGTCGCGTCGCTGGACGAGCTGGTCGGCGGCGACTTCTATCCCACCGCGGTCGACCCGCTGGTGCGCGAGTTCTACGAGCACACGACCCGGTTCGCGCTCGACATCGAGCCCGAGTGGCGGTCCTGGGTGCGCCCGGGCTACCTGCTGTACCGGACGGCGCTCGCGCGGCCGCTCGGCCAGGCCAACGTGCCGATGAACCAGCGCCAGGCGCAACGCGGCGTCGTCAGCCGCATCGACACCGTCGACCAGCCCGACGGCACCCGGGTGCGCGGCTGGATCCGCTCCTACGCCGACGACGACGAACCGATCTACGTCGGCATCTACACGACCTACCGGCGCGGCGGGCGCGGCTACGTCAGCGTCGGCTTCCCGCTGCCCGGCGGCAGCTTCACCGCGACGCTGGAGCCGCGGCTGCGCCCGGGCGGCGGGCTGACGCTGTCCAGCCACGGCGCCCATGTCGACGCCGGGCACTATCTCACCGTCGTCGACCCCGACACCGGTGAGTTGACGACGCTCACGGTGCCGGGGTTCGGCGAGGAGCTGCAGGTGTGGTCCGACGCCGGCGACCTCCGCGCCGACCACGCGTTCTCGCTGTTCGGGCTGCCGTTCCTGGTGCTGCGCTACCGCATCCGCCGCAAGTCCTAGGGTCGAGCCGCCAGCACCGCTCGGGCACGGTCGAGCCGGTCGGCCCGCTCGGCGGCGACCCCGGCGAACACGTCCGGCTCGGCGTCGATCAGGACGGTCTGCAGCGCGGCGTCGACGGCGTGCCAGACTCCGACGACGTTCGTCTCCGCCTTGCAGGCGACGTCGTCGACGGCCACCGCGGCCTCGTCGGCGCCCGGCGCCGGGCCGGTGAACCGGGGGTCGTTCGGCGGGTCCCAGGGGGTGGTGTAATCGTGACCGCGATCGGCCATGCACGCGGACCAGTCGGCGAACGCCGTCCGCACCCGCGGGTCCTTCATGGCCAGCGTGACGCTGCGGACGTCGACGCGCTGGGCGGCCTCGGGGTTGCCGAGGTCGCCGCCGACGGCGGCCACCGCCTCGCCCGAGCAGCCGCCGTCCGCGGCCGGAGTGCCGTCGGCCTGCGGCGGTCCGAACAGCACGCGCTCCTGCTCCGCCGTCAGCTCCAGCTCCGGCTTCGCGCCGTCGTCGTCGCTCAGGTGGTAGCCGCTGGCCGCCGCGAGCTCCGGATCGGCCAGCCCGTAGCGCCGTTCGGTGTGCGTGACCGGCACGGACGGGACCAGGCTGGGCAGCTCCGGCGGCACGACGCCGGCCCGTGCGAAGCACCGGCCGAGCGCGGCGGTGTGCGCCTCGTCCAGCAGCCGCAGGTCGTCGTCGGACAACAGGTACTCCGTCACCGGCAGAGTGAGGCCGGTGGTGCCGGTGACGGCGGCGACCGTGACGTCCGGCGCCACCGGCGGTGCGCCGGCCAGCTTCACGGACGGCCCGCCCGGCGTCATCGCCAGGGCGAGCGGGACGAGCGCGGCCGCCGCCTGACGCAGCATCAGGGGAGGAACCGGAAGCTCGCGTTGTCGTTCCAGGTGTGGTACAGGTTGCGCCGGCCGCGCGGCGGCACGTCGTCGTACGGGCCGGTCCAGTTCTCGTTGTAGTACACGCGGGCTGTGACGTAGTCCCAGTTGATGGCGGAGGCTGCGTTGTTCTTCACCCGCTCGCCCGCGCCGCCCCCGGGCACACCGTAGTGGGGGTAGCGGATGTTCCCGAAGTCGCGGACGTTCCAGTAGAAGTCCTTGTACAGGCCGCTGTAGTTGCTGCCCCAGAAGAGGCAGAGCTCCTTCGACTGGCAGAGGTTGTCCTGGTCGGCGGCGGACGCGGGGGCGGCGACGGCGACGGTCGCGGCGGTGGCCGCGACGGCCGCCAGCGCGAGCATCTTGAGCTTCTTCAACGTGGATCCCTTTCCGAATTCATGGACAGGTCGTTCGACCGTCCACGAGCGTGCGGGGACGTTGCTTCATCGACGCTTCAGGACTGCTTCAGGACGCGGGCGCGGCCACCAGACCGGACGCCTGACGGGCGATCTCCAGCTCCTCGTCGGTGGGGACGACGAGGACGGTGACGTCGGCCTCGTCGGGCGAGATGACCTGGGCGCGGCTGCCGGTGAAGGAGTTGCGGACGTGGTCGACCTCGACGCCGAGGTGGCGCAGGCCGGCCAGCGAGTGCGACCGCACCCACGAGTCGTTCTCGCCGACACCGGCGGTGAAGACGATCGCGTGCGCCCGGCCCAGGACGGCGAGGTACGCGCCCACGTAGTGCCGGATGCGGTAGCAGTACAGCTCGCGCGCCAGCTGCGCCGCGGCGTCGCCGGCCTTGGCCTGCCGGTGCACCTCGCGCAGGTCGTTCGCGCCGGCGAGGCCGAGCAGCCCGCTGGACCGGTTGGCCAGCCGGTCGAGGTCGTCGACGGACAGGCCGGCCTCACGGTGCAGGTAGAACAGCGCTCCGGGGTCGATGTCGCCGGTGCGGGTGCCCATGACCAGGCCCTCCAGCGGCGTCAGCCCCATCGAGGTGTCGACGGAGCGGCCGCCGCGCACCGCCGTCGCCGACGCGCCGTTGCCGAGGTGCAGGACGACGAGGTTGGTGTCGTCGGGGTCGCGGTCCAGCAGCCGGGCCGCCGCGCGGCTGACGTAGGAGACGGACGTGCCGTGGAAGCCGTACCGGCGCACGCCGTACCGGGCGGCGAGCTCGCGCTCGAGGGCGTACGTGTAGGCGACCGGCGGCAGCGTCTGGTGGAACGCGGTGTCGAAGACGGCGACGTGCGGGACGTCGGGCAGCTCGCGCCGGGCCAGCCGCAGCGCCGTCAGCCCGGGCGGGTTGTGCAGCGGCGCCAGCGGCGACAGCTCGTCGATGACGCTTTCGACGTCGTCGTCGACGAGGGTGGGCTCGGCGAAGCGGTCGCCGCCGTGCACGATGCGGTGACCGACGGCGGCCAGGCCGAGCTCGGCCAGCGGCCCGCAGTCGCGCTCGAGCTCGGCGACGACCTGGCGCAGAGCGGCGGCGTGATCGGGCACGCCGTCGTCCTCGCCGATGCGCTCGACGATCCCTTTCGCCAGGCGCGCCGGTCCGTCCGGATCGATCAGCTGGTACTTGATGGACGACGATCCGCAGTTGAGCACGAGGACGGTCATCGGGGGAATCCGTTCCTGTCGGAGGGTGCCGTTATGGTGCGGCCATGACCAACCGCCTGCAGGTCGGAATGAGCTTCGACCGTACGTTCCCGCCCGCCTTCGTCACCGAGGCCGCCCGCGCGCTCGACGCCGGCGGCGCCCAGCAGCTCTGGGTCATCGAGGACTGCTTCTACACCGCCGGTCCCAGCCTGGCGGCCGCCGCGCTGACGGTCACCGAGCAGCTCACGGTGGGGGTGGGCATCCTGCCGGCGGTCGCGCGCACAGCGCCGATCACGGCCATGGAGATCGCGACGCTGTGCGGGCTGGGCCCCGGCCGGGTGCTGCCCGGCATCGGCCACGGGGTGCAGGAGTGGATGGCGCAGATGGGCGTGCGGCCGGTGTCGCCGCTCACCGCGCTGGAAGAGGTGCTCGTCGCGGTGCGGCGGCTGCTCGCGGGCGACGAGGTCACCAGCCACGGCCACTACGTCGACCTCGACGCCGTCCGGCTCGAGCATCCGCCGGCCGACCCGCCGCCGGTGCTGGCCGGGGTGTTCGGGCCCAAGTCGCTGGCGCTGGCCGGACGGGTCGCCGGCGGGCTGGTGCTGGCCGAGCCGGCCAGTCCGTCGTACGTGCGCTGGGCCATGGAGCAGGCCGGCCGCACGCCCGGCGACCCCGACTTCCACCTCGCGACGTTCGGCGTGCTGTGCGTCAAGAAGGACCGCGTCGAGGCCTACCGCACCATGGCGCCGTGGCTCGCGGGGCAGCTGCAGGAGCCGCGCACGCCGTACACGTCGCTGCCGTTCTTCGACGACCTCGCCGCCCGCTTCGCCGACAAGGGCGTCGACGGCCTGGCCACCATGCCGTCCGAGTGGTGGACCGAGCTGGCGCCGGTCGGCACCATGGACGACGCCGCCGAGCACCTGCGGGGCCTCGAAGAGGCCGGCGTCCAGAGCGTCGGCCTCTTCCCCCTCCGCGACGTCGAGGCGGCGCGCACCCAGCTGGCGGAGGTGGTCGAGCTGGCGCGGCGATGACGACGCAGCGGTCATGACATCCCCGCCCCGGACGCCGGTCGGGACTGTGGACCGGAGCGCGGTGGCGGCCTGGACTGTGGCAGCGGCTCGGGACTCGGCCCGGAGTGTGCCAGCGGTCCCGACCTGGCCTGTGGTGGCGGCTTTGGCAGCGGCTTCGGCCCGGAGCACGGCGGCGGCCCAGACCTCCGTCCGGCCTGCGGTGCCGGCCTCGGCCCGGACGGCGGCCTGGACTGCGGTGGCGGCCTCGGCCCGGACGGCGGCCTGGACTGCGGCGGCGGCTTGGGCCTCGGCCCGGAGCACGGCGGCGGCTCGGGCAGCGGCCGCGGCCCGGTCTGTGGTGGTGGCCTCGGCCTGGTCTGTGGCAGCGGCCTCGGCCCGTGTGGCAGCGGCCCGGACTGCGGCCGCGGCCATGGTCACGAGGCTGCCGCCTCTGGCTTCGGCCCCGTCTCTGGCTCCGGCTCCGCGGGCGGAACCGACTGCGCCTGGATCGCGGTGATCGCGATCGTGTTGACGATGTCGCGGACCAGTGCGCCGCGCGAGAGGTCGTTCACCGGCTTGCGCAAGCCTTGCAGCACCGGCCCGACGGCTACGGCGCCGGCGCTGCGCTGCACCGCCTTGTAGGTGTTGTTGCCGGTGTTGAGGTCGGGGAAGACGAACACCGTCGCCCGGCCGGCCACCTCGCTGCCGGGCAGCTTGGCACGGGCGACGCTGGCGTCGACGGCGGCGTCGTACTGGATCGGGCCCTCGACCTCGAGGTCGGGGCGGCGCTCGCGCACCAGCGACGTCGCCGTGCGGACCTTGTCGACGTCGGAGCCCGAGCCGGAGGAGCCGGTCGAGTACGAGAGCATCGCGACCCGCGGCGCCACGCCGAACTGCGCCGCCGTCTCGGCCGACGAGATCGCGATGTCGGCCAGCTGCTCGGCCGTGGGGTCGGGGTTGACGGCGCAGTCGCCGTAGACCAGCACGCGGTCGCGCAGGCACATGAAGAACACGCTCGACACGATCGACGTGCCGGGGAGCGTCTTGATGACCTCGAACGCCGGCCTGATGGTGTGCGCCGTGGTGTGCGCGGCGCCGGACACCATGCCGTCGGCGAGGCCGAGCTGCACCATCATCGTGCCGAAGTAGGAGACGTCGGCGACCTGGTCCCAGGCCGCCTCCTGGGTGACGCCGCGGTGCGCGCGCAGCCGCGAGTACTCGTGCGCGAACCGGCCGCGCAGCTCGCTCTCGCGCGGGTCGACGATGTCGGCGGCGCCGATGTCGACACCGACGCGGTCGGCCGCCGCCGCGACGTCGGCCGGCGGGCCGAGCAGCGTGAGGTCGGCGATGCCGCGGCGCAGGACGGTGTCGGCGGCGCGCAGGATGCGCTCCTCGGTGCCCTCGGGCAGCACGATGTGCCGCCGGCGGCCGAGCCGCGCAACTCCTGCGACGCCGGAAATCGGCTTGCCGCGGGCTCGATCGATCAGATCGTGCTCGAACATCAGCGGCGTGACGACGTCGCTGCGGGTGACGTCGAGGCGGTCGAGCAGGTCGCCGGCGTCGACGTGGCGATCGAAGAGGGCCAGCGCTGTCTGCACCTTGCGGGTGGCGTCGTAGGTCAACCGGCCGCGCACCGCCGCCAGCGCCGTCGCCGTCCCGAACGTGTCGCCCGGCGCGGTGACGATCGGCAGCCCGACGTCGAGGCCGTCCATCAGCCGGACGATCTGCGGCGGCAGCTCGAAGCCGCCGTTCAGCACGATGCCGGCCAGCGTCGGGAACGTCTTCGCCGCGTGCGCCGCCACCACGCCGAGCAGCACGTCGGTGCGGTCGGCGGGGGTGATGACGACGGCGTCGTCGAACAGGCGGTCGAGCACGTGCGGCAGCGTCATGCCGGCGACGACCAGCCCGCCGACCTCGCGGCCCAGCCGCGACGCGTCGCCGCGGAACAGCTCGCCGCCGGACGCGGCGACGAGGTCGGCCATCGTCGGCGCCGACAGCAGCGGCTCCTCGGGCAGCGCCCACGCCGGGCCGAGCTCGCCCAGCGCCGCGCAGGCGTCGTCGAGCGCGCCCGGCGGCACCCGGTTGGCGATCAGCGCGGCCAGCGTGCCGTAGTTCGCGGCCAGCTCCGCGGTGGCGAGCTCGGCGACGGCGCGAAGGTCGGCCGGCGAGCGGTCGTGGCCGTTGAGCACCAGCACGACCGGCGCGCCGAGGTTCGCCGCCACCCGCGCGTTGAAGGAGAACTCCGTTGGGCTCTCGACGTCGGTGTAGTCGCTGCCGACGATGACGACCGCCTCGCACTGCGCGGCGACCGTGCGGTACCGGCCGAGGATCGTGCTCATCGCGGCGTCTGGGTCGGCGTGCACGTCCTCGTAGGTGACGCCCGCGCACACGTCGTACGGCAGGTCGACGCCGTCGTGCTCGAGCAACAGTTCCAGGACGTAGTCGGGCTGGGCGCCGGACCGGACCACCGGGCGGAACACCCCGACCCGGCCCAGCCGGCGGGTGAGCGCCTCCAGCGCGCCGAGCGCGACCGTCGACTTCCCGGTCTCGCCCGTCACCGATGCCACGTAGACGCTGCGAGCCACCCCGTGAGGCTATATCGCCACGGTGCACCTCGTGCGGCGTCCGCCCCGGCGAGTCACATCGCCTCTGCGCCCCGTTTCGGCGGCTCGTCGTTCCCGCCCGCGTCCGACCGGGTGAAGACGGAGAACGTGCCGTCGGTCTCCAGCACCATGAGGTCGACGTCGCCGAGGTCGCGGATGCCGTGCTCGCGCGCGGCCTCGAGCACGTCGTCGATCGGCAGCCGCTCGTAGCGCAGCACCTCGTCGTCGACGTGGCCGTCCTTGATGACGACCGTCGGCTCGCCCTCGAACACCTTCCGTGAGCGCTTGAACCGCCAGCTCAGCCAGGACAGCAGGATCGACAGCAGGGCGAACGTGGCGACCGCCAGCGTGCCGCCGGTGAGCGAGAGATCCTCCTGCAGGACGGTCTGGCTGATGAGGTCGCCCAACGTGACCAGCAGGATGAGGTCGAACGCGGACAGCTGCGTGACCTGCCGCTTCCCCGACACCCGGAGCACCAGCCACAGGATCACGAAGACGACGGCGGCGCGGATGACGATGTCCATCAGGGGAGCACCGTCATCCGGAACTCCGCCTCGGCCACCACGACGCCCTGGTCGAGGACGGCGACGGTGTGCCGCCGCGAGTTGGGTAGCTGGCCGGGTGCCGTCCGCGCGTCGAGCAAGACGTGCAGGACGTCGCCGTCGGGCGGGGCGAACTCGTACACCACGTGGTCCGGTCCGGCCGTCTCGCCGTCGGGGTTGGGGTACCAGTCGTTGAAGTCGGCGCGGTCCAGCAGGTCCTTGCTGATCGACAGCGTGACCGGCCCGCCGAAGCCGCCGTCGTGCCGGACGGTGATCTCCAGCGGCTGGGGGATGCTCGGACGGGTGATCTGCGCGTGCCGGACGGTGAGCTCGTAGCCGCCGCCGGCCACGGACGTGACGGCGGCCCGTGGTCCGAGCAGCCCCGCCAGCGCGGCCGCCACGAGCGCGCACAGCGCCACGATGCCCACGCGGCGCAGGTTCCGGCCGCGGCGCGACGCGGAGGCGTCCCGGCTGGTCGGCAGGGTGGCCAGGTGCTGGGTCACATCCACCGTTCTACCGGGGGCGCCACCGGCGCCGTGGGTGCCGCGCCGGGGTAGCGTCGGAGCATGCGACCGACCGACGCCGAGATCCTGGCCGCACCGAAGGTGCTGCTGCACGACCACCTCGACGGCGGGCTGCGGCCGGCCACCGTCCTCGAGCTGGCGGGGGAGGCCGGGCACGAGCTGCCGGCCGCCGACGAGCACAGCCTGCGGCAGTGGTTCACCGACGCCGCCGACTCGCTGTCGCTGGAGCGGTACCTGGCGACGTTCGAGCACACGGTCGCGGTCATGCAGACCCACGACGCGCTGGTGCGGGTGGCCGCCGAGTGCGCCGAGGACCTCGCCGCAGACGGCGTCGTCTACGCCGAGGTGCGGTATGCGCCCGAGCAGCACCTGAAGGGCGGCCTGTCGTTGGCGGAGGTCGTCGCGGCGGTCGAGCAGGGGTTCCGGCTGGGCGAGACGCGGGCGGCCGCGGCGGGCCGGCCCATCCGGGTCGCGACGCTGCTGACGGCCATGCGGCACGCCGCGCGGTCCCGCGAGATCGCCGAGCTTGCGGTCGCGAACCGCGAGGCCGGCGTCGTCGGCTTCGACATCGCCGGCGCCGAGGCCGGCTTCCCGCCCACCCGCCACCTCGACGCGTTCGAGTACCTGCGTCGCGAGAACGCGCACTTCACCATCCACGCCGGCGAGGCGTTCGGGCTGCCGTCGATCTGGGAGGCGCTGCAGTGGTGCGGGGCCGATCGCCTGGGCCACGGCGTGCGCATCATCGACGACGTCGCGGTAGCGGCCGACGGCTCGGTGACGCTGGGGCGGCTGGCGGCGTACGTCCGCGACAAGCGGATCCCGCTGGAGCTGTGCCCGTCGTCGAACATCCAGACCGGGGCCGCGGGCTCGATCGCCGAGCACCCGTTCGGCCTGCTCGCGCGGCTGCGCTTCCGGGTCACCGTCAACACCGACAACCGGCTGATGAGCGGGACGTCGATGTCCCGCGAGTTCGCGCTGCTGGCCGACGCCTTCGGCTACGACCTGCCCGACTTCGAGTGGTTCACGGTCAATGCGCTGAAGAGTGCGTTCATCCCGTTCGACCAGCGGCTGGCGCTGATCAACGACGTCGTCAAGCCCGGGTACGCCGCGCTGGGCGCCCAGCGGGCGTTCGACCGCGTGCGGTCGGCGGGGGTCAGTCCTCGTTCGGCATGATGATCCAGAGCGCCAGGTAGGCGAGCACCTGCGGGCCGGGCAGCAGGCAGGACAGCAGGAAGAGGATGCGCACGGTGCGCGTCTTCATGCCGAACCGCCGGGCCAGGCCGGCGCAGACGCCGCCGATCATGCGGTTGCCGGTCGGGCGGACCAGGCCGCCCCGGGCCTCAGAGAAGTAGCTGCTTGTGCTCATACCTCAACGGTAGGTCCGCGGGCGCCGCAAAGACGTCCGTCTCGCGGATGGTCCGACCCGGAGGCCGCAGGTCAGGGCTTCCCGGAGGGCGCGCCGGCGGCGCCCCTGAGCGCGTCCCGCACCTGCTGCGCGTCGGCCGGCCGGGCGCCGAGGGCGCACTGCCGTTCGACGATCGCCCGCTCGGTGCGCATCAGCTCGCGGCCGCGGCGCAGCAACGTCAGCGGCGGCTTGCGGCGCTCGGCGAGGTCGCGGGCGAGCCGGCGCACGAAGTTCTTCCACGGCTTGCGGCGCAGCACGATGGCGTCGGCCAGGATGCCCCGCGACCGGCACTCGTCCACGATGTCGGCCGCGAACAGCCCTTCGGCGACGAACACCGGCGCCGTGCCGACGGTGAACGGCTCGGTGCCGACGGTGCGGTCGTGCGCGATGTCGTACACCGGGATCTGCGCGCTGCCGGTGCGGCTGAGCTGGACCAGCGTGTCGACGGCGCGCTCGGCGTCCCAGGCGCGGGGATCGTCCCAGTCGACGATGCCCAGCTCCGGGTGGCGCGGCATGCCGGGGTCGTCGCCGTCGCGGTAGAAGTGGTCGAGGTTCAGCACCGGCAGCCCGCTCTCGCGGGCCAGCCGGGACTTGCCGCTGCCCGACGGGCCGGCGAGAAGGACGACACGGTGCACGGGCGAACAGTCTGTCACGCGCCCGTCAGTGCAGCGTGGGCCGGTAGACCAGCTCCTGGGTGCGGCCGTCGAGTGTGCGGGTCTCGATCAGCTCGAGGTCGAAGTCGGCCGCTCCCTGGAAGATCGGGTCGGCTCCGGACCGCCCGGTGATGACCGGGAAGAGCGTCACCTGGACGCGGTCGACCAGCCCCGCCGCCAGCAGCGCCCGGTTCATCGACAGGCTGCCGTGCGAGCGCAACGGCACCGCCGACTCCTCCTTGAGCCGGGCGACGACGTCGACGGCGTCGCCGCTCGCCACGGTCGCGTCCGGCCAGTCGAGCGGTGCGCGCAGCGTGGACGAGACGACGGTCGCGGGCAGGTTCCGCATGCGGGTGACCCAGGGGTCGCGGACGTCGTCGCCCTCGGAGCTCTCGGCCAGCATCTGCGCGAACGCGCGATAGGTGGTGGCGCCGAAGACCATGCGCTGCTCCTCGTCGTACAGCGAGAGGCGGTGCTCGAGCAGCTCCGGGCCCTGTTTGCCCCAGTAGCCGGTCCAGTCGCCGGTGGCGGCGCCGAAGCCGTCGAGACTGGAGAAGACGTCGAAGGTGTAGGTGGCGGTCATGGTGCCCTCCTCTGATCGATGGGTCGCTCATACCCGCAACGAACGGGTTGGGCCCGTTTCGACATCGCGCGGTCAGAGGGCCACCGGTGCGTACGTCGCCCGCCCGGCCGGCCGGTAGACCTGAGCGACGACGCCCTTCGGGAAGGCTCGCGACCCGGCCAGGTCGAGCGCGTGGTCCGGGCCGGCGTCGGGGAACAGCCTGGTGCCCTCGCCGACGACGACCGGGAAGACGAGCAGCTCCAACTCGTCGACGAGGTCGTTCTCGAGCAGCCAGCGCACCAGGGCGATGCTGCCGTGCACCTGCAGCTCCCCGCCTGGCGCGGCCTTCAGCTCGCGGACGGCGTCGGCTCCGGCGACGACGGTGGCCGGCGTCCAGCCCGGGTCGGTGAGCGTGGTCGAGGCCACGTACTTGGGCCGGGTGTTGAAGACCTGCCCGATGGTGCTGTTCGCCATCTCCTCGATCGCGCCCCAGGTGCTGGCGAAGAACTCGTAGGTCCGCCGGCCGAACAGGAACGCGTCGGCGCTCTGGCAGCGCTGTTCGACGTAGGCCGTCGCCTCGTCGTCGAACAGCGGCATGGCCCAGCCGCCGCGGACGAACCCGGGGTCGAGATCGGGGTGTGCACCGCCGTTGCCCTGCGCCACGCCGTCGACCGTGACCTGCATGATGGCCGTCAATTTCATGATCGTGTCCTGTCCTTTCGTGCGCACCCGGCGTGGTGCCGGACGCCGTCCGCGCCGAGCGAACCACACGGGCGGCGTCGCCTCGGCGTCACTTCGCTGTCACGCGAGTGGACATACCCTAGGGGGGTAGTGTATGAATGTGTCAGGCGTCGATACGTCACCTGGGTACCGTGTAGGGGAACGATCGGCGTCGACGCGAGGAGGACACATGACCGAGGCACTGGACGAGGGCCACGCCCCCCATGGCTACATCCACCGCAAGGACGACTACCTCAAGCGGCTCACCCGCATCGAGGGTCAGGCGCGGGGGCTGCAGCGCATGGTGGACGAGGAGAAGTACTGCATCGACATCCTCACGCAGGTCTCGGCCATGACGAAGGCACTCGAGTCGGTCGCGCTCGGCCTGCTGGAGGAGCACCTGGCCCACTGCGTCGTCGAGGCGGCCCGTCAGGGCGGCGCCGAGGCCGACGCGAAGGTCAAGGAGGCCTCCGACGCCATCGCCCGGCTCGTCCGGTCCTGACTCGCGCGTCCACGCACCACCGTTCCGAGGGAAGGCATCGCCATGACCACTTCTACCTACACCGTCGTCGGCATGACCTGTGACCACTGCGCCGGGTCGGTCCGCGAAGAGCTCGGCCGGCTCGACGGCGTCAGCCAGGTCGACGTCGATCTCGCCACCGGCAACGTCGACGTCACCAGCGCGGCGCCGCTCGGCGACGACGACGTCAAGGCCGCGGTAGAAGAGGCCGGCTATCAGCTCGCCGGGTCCTGATCCCCTGTCCACGGAGGTAGTGCCATGAACGCGCCGGCCAAGCTCGGCGTCTACGCGCTGTGCCTTGCCGGCGCGTTCGGTCTCGCGGCCGCGGTCGGCGGCGTCGTCGGTCCCATCGGCGACGACGACACCGCGCCCGCGGCGGCCGAGTCCGAAGAGTCCGGCATGGCCGGGCACGGAGACGAAGCGGGCGAGGAGGAAGAGGGCCACACCGAGTCGGCCGAGGGCGCCGACCACCTGCCCGGTGGCCTGATGTCGTCGGAGAACGGCTACACGTTCGCGCTGGTGGCCGACACCCTGCCGGCCGGCCCCGCCCAGCCGCTCCAGTTCACCATCGACGGGCCCGACGGCCCAGTCACCGAGTACGACGTCGAGCACGAGCAGGAACTGCACCTCATCGCCGTCCGCCGCGACCTCACCGGCTACCAGCACGTCCACCCGGTCCGGGCCGACGACGGCACCTGGAGCGTCCCGCTCGACCTCACGTCCGGCGAGTGGAAGTTGTTCGCCGACTTCTCCACCGAGGGCGAGGCCCTGACGCTCGGAACCGACCTGTCCGTCCCGGGCGACTACCAGCCGGCGGCGCTGCCACCGGCCAGCACGACCGCGCAGGTCGACGGCTACACCGTCACGCTCGACGGCCACATGGACACCGGGGTCGAGTCGAAGCTGACGCTGTCCGTCAGCCGCGACGGCGTCCCCGTCACCGACCTCGAGCCGTACCTCGGCGCCTACGGCCACCTGGTGGCGCTGCGCGACGGCGACCTCGCCTACCTGCACGTCCACCCCGAGGGCGAGCCCGGCGACGGCGTCACACCGTCCGGACCGGACGTCTCGTTCTTCGCCACCGCCGCGTCCGCGGCCGACTACCGCCTGTTCTTCGACTTCGAACACGACGGTGTCGTCCGTACCGCGGAGTTCACGATCGCCGCGGAGGATCACCCATGAGCACCGTCGACCTCGACATCGGTGGCATGACCTGCGCCTCGTGCGCCATGCGGGTCGAGAAGAAGCTGAACAAGCTCGAGGGCGTCACGGCCACCGTCAACTACGCCACGGAGAAGGCCCGAGTCAGCTACGACGGCGACATCGCCACCGCGGAGCTGATCGAGGCGGTCGAGTCCGCCGGGTACACCGCGCGGCTGCCGCAGCCCGAGTCGTCCGTCGCCGAGGTGGCGGAGGCCGACCCGGTGCGTCCGCTGCGCGACCGGCTGATCCTGTCCGCCGTGCTCAGCGTGCCGGTCATCCTGCTGGCCATGGTGCCGGCCTGGCAGTTCGACTACTGGCAGTGGCTGTCGCTGACGCTGGCCGCTCCGATCGTGCTGGGCGCCGGGCTGCCGTTCCACAAGGCGGCCTGGACCAACCTGCGGCACGGCACCGCCACCATGGACACCCTCATCTCCATGGGCACGCTGGCCGCGCTGAGCTGGTCGGTGTACGCGCTGTTCTGGGGCACGGCCGGCATGCCGGGCATGACGCACCCGTTCGAGTTCACCATCTCGCGCGGTGGCGGCGCCGGCGACATCTACCTCGAGGTCGCGGCCGGTGTCACCACGTTCATCCTGGCCGGGCGCTATTTCGAGGCCCGGTCGAAGCGGCGGGCCGGTGCGGCGCTGCGGGCGCTGCTCGAGCTGGGCGCCAAGGAGGTCTCCGTCCTGCGCGACGGCGTCGAGCAGCGCATCCCGGCGGCCGACCTCGCCGTCGGCGACCTGTTCGTGGTCCGGCCGGGTGAGAAGATCGCCACCGACGGCGTCGTCACCGAGGGCGCCTCGGCCGTCGACCGGTCGATGCTCACCGGCGAGTCCGTCCCGGTCGAGGTCGGTGCGGGCGACGAGGTCGCCGGCGCCACCGTCAACGCGCACGGCCGGCTGGTCGTGCGGGCCACCCGGGTCGGCGCCGACACCCAGCTCGCGCAGCTGGCCAAGCTGGTCGAGGACGCGCAGAACGGCAAGGCCGAGGTCCAGCGCCTGGCCGACCGCGTCTCCGGCATCTTCGTGCCGATCGTCATCGGGCTGGCCGTCGCCACGCTGGGCTTCTGGCTGGGCACCGGCGGCGGGGCCGCAACGGCGTTCGCCGCCGGGGTGGCCGTGCTGATCATCGCCTGCCCGTGCGCGCTGGGCCTGGCCACGCCGACGGCGCTGCTGGTCGGCACCGGCCGCGGGGCGCAGCTGGGCATCATCATCAAGGGCCCGCAGGTGCTGGAGTCGACCCGCCGCGTCGACACCGTCGTGCTCGACAAGACCGGCACGGTCACCACCGGCACCATGACGCTGGTCGACGTCGTGCCCGCCGACGACGAGTCCGCCGACGAGCTGCTGCGGCTGGCCGGAGCGCTGGAGGACGCGTCGGAGCACCCCATCGCGAAGGCCATCGCCGACGGCGCCCGCTCGAAGGGCGGCGCGCTGCCGGCCGTCGAGGACTTCCGCAACGTCGAGGGCCTCGGCGTCCAGGGTGTCGTCGACGGGCACGGGGTGCTGGCCGGGCGGCCGCGGCTGCTCGCCGAGTGGTCCGTCCACCTGCCGCCGTCGCTGGAGGTGGCGATGGAGCGGGCCGAGGCCGCGGGCCGCACCGCCGTGGCCGTCGCGTGGGACGGCGCCGCCCGCGGCGTGCTGGTGGTCGCCGACGCCGTCAAGCCGACGTCCGCCGACGCGATCGCCCGGCTGCGTGGTCTGGGGCTGACCCCGATCCTGCTGACCGGCGACAACGAGGCGACCGCCCGTACGGTGGCCCGCGAGGTCGGCATCGACGAGGTGGTCGCGGAGGTGCTGCCGGCCGACAAGGTCGACGTCGTGAAGCGGCTGCAGAGCGAGGGCAAGGTCGTCGCGATGGTCGGCGACGGTGTCAACGACGCCGCCGCGCTGGCTCAGGCCGACCTCGGCCTGGCGATGGGCACCGGCACCGACGTCGCCATCGAGGCGTCCGATCTCACGCTGGTCCGCGGCGACCTCAACGCGGCGGCTGACGCCATCCGGCTGGCCCGGCGCACGCTCTCGACCATCAAGGGCAATCTGTTCTGGGCCTTCGGCTACAACGTCGCGGCGCTGCCGCTGGCCGCGGCCGGACTGCTCAACCCGATGCTGGCGGGCGCCGCCATGGCGTTCTCGTCGGTCTTCGTGGTGTCGAACAGCCTCCGGCTGCGCCGGTTCAAGGCAGCGGCCTGACGTCGGCCGACGTTTCGCCCTGGGTGGCGCGGCTCGCGGAATCACCGCGGTCGCGCCGCCCTCGTCGTTTCGCCCTGGCGCGGCGGAGCGCTCACCGACGACGGCGTGTCGCGTGACGCGCGGTACTGCGTCATGCAGAATAGTCCGCCATGGACACCAGTCAGCTGCTCAAGGGTGTGCTCGACCTCGCCGTGCTCGCCGTCCTGCGCGAGGACGACGGCTACGGCTATGACGTCGTGCGGCGGCTGCGCGCCGCCGGGCTGACCGAGGTCGGCGACGCCTCGGTGTACGGGACGCTCCGGCGGCTCTACCACGCCGGCGCGCTGACCACGTACGTCGTGCCCTCCGAGGAGGGCCCGCACCGCAAGTACTACAGCCTCAACGGCACCGGCCGCGACCTGCTGCGACGCTCGGCCAAGACGTGGCGCGAGTTCGCCGGGGTGCTGACGGAGCTGGTCCACCACGCCACCAAGGAGGCAGCGTGAGCACCACCCGGGCCACCGCCCACCCGGCCGTCGCGACGTACGTCGCCGCGGTCCGCGACGAGCTCGGTGACCTGCCGGCCGACGAGCTCGCGGAGATCGCCGAGGACGTCCGCGACCACCTCGGCCACGTCGCGGCCGAGTACGGCGACGACGTCAGCGTCGGCGTGCTGATCGACCGCCTGGGCGCGCCGGCGGCGTACGCGGCCGAGCTGCGCGCCGCGGCCGGGCTGCCGCAGCCCGAGCCGGAGCCGAGCGGCGAGCGGACCGGCTTCGTCCGGCGGCTCCTCCGGTTCATGGTCGCGTTCTTCGGCTGGAGCGCCGTCGGTCTGGGGGCGGCGGCGTTCGTGGACACGCTCTTCGGGCTCAGCGGCGCCCCGGCGTTCCTCGGCGTCCCGGCGATCGTCGCCGCCGTGCTCGCCGTGGCGACGGCGCTGCTGCTGGTGACCGGGCGCCCGGATCCGGTCGCCGAACTGCGGCAGGTGCCGACCTCGGTGCTGCTGGCACAGGTGGAGGAGTGGGTGCGCGGCATGCCGTGGGGGCGGCCTGCCATCGAACTGCTGACCTCGCTGCGTCCGGCCTGGTGGATCGCCCGGGCCGGAGCGGTCGCGGTGATCGCGTACGCCGTCTTCCGCAGCGCGCCGTTCAGCGCGGCGGTGTTCCTGCTCGCGGTCGTCGGGTCGGTGTGGCTGGGCCGGCGGACGGCGACCGGCGAGGTTCGCGGGACGCGGCTGCTCGCCGTCCAGCTCGCCAACGCCGGCCTGGCGATCGGCGGCCTGGCCGTGGCCGGAGCCGTGGCCACGAATGCCTCGTGGGACGGCGTGCAGTACGTCGACGGCGGCTACGACTACCCGGGCCCGGGCTTCTACGACCACAACGGCGCGCAGATCACCAACATCTTCCCGTACGGCGCCGACGGCGCCCTGCTCGAGAACGTCCGGCTCTACGACCAGGACGGCAACCCGGTCGACCTCGGCTGGCAGGAGGACTGCTACGACGGCGCCTACGACGAGCAGTCGTTCAGCGCCGCCAACCCCTGGGGCGACCACGTCTTCCCGCGGCTGACGGTCGAGGTGACGCCGGACGGACGGTGCGGGCAGCCGGTCCTGGACGCGCCGTTCGGCCCGCAACTGCCCGGCACGGTGACGGCGCCGCCGGCCGACCCCGACGCGCTGAAGTGACCGGTCAGACGCCGACCGGGTGCCAGACGGTCTTCGTCTCGAGGTAGGCGGTGATGCGCTCGAGGCCGGGCTCGGCGATCCAGTCGGGCTCGGCCTGCGGCGCGCGCACCACCCGCTTGAGGTTGTCGGCCGCGGCCAGCTCGAGCGCGCTCGCCCGTTCGGCGTCGCCCGCGGCGCCGGCGAGGTCGACGGCGTTGACGTCCATGTGCGCGGCCAGGACGGGCGCGGTGTCGGCGAGGGCGCCGGTGAGGACGTTGACGACGCCGCCCGGGACGTCGGACGTCGCCAGCACCTCGGACAGCGTGATGGCCGGCAGCGGGCGCTCCGCCGACGCCGTCAGCACCGCCGTGTTGCCGCCGACGATGACCGGTGCCAGCACCGAGACGAGGCCCAGCAGCGACGAGCGCTGCGGCGCCAGCACGGCGGCGACGCCGGTGGGCTCGGGCACGGAGAAGTCGAAGTACGGCCCGGCGACCGGGTTGCTCGACCCGACCACCTGGGCGATCTTGTCGGCCCACCCGGCGTACCAGACCCAGCGGTCGATGGCTTCGTCGACGAGCGACACGGCCTTCGCGCGGGCCACGCCCTCGCCGGCGGCGACCTCGTCGACGAACTGGGCGTGCCGGCCCTCCATGACCTCGGCGACGCGGTACAGCACCTGGCCGCGGTTGTACGCCGTGGCACCGGACCACCCGCCGAAGGCCTTGCGGGCGGCGACGACGGCGTCGCGGGCGTCCTTGCGCGAGGCCCAGGCGGCGTTGGCCAGGAACGTGCCCTTGGCGTCCACCACCTCGTAGGACCGGCCGGACTCCGAACGGGGGAACTTGCCGCCGACGTAGAGCTTGTAGGTCTTCTTCACAGCCAGACGCTCGGCCATCAGTGCTCGCCCTTCAGGTACGCCAGCAGACCGTGGCGGCCGCCCTCGCGGCCGTAGCCCGACTCCTTATAGCCGCCGAACGGCGACGTGGGGTCGAACCGGTTGAACGTGTTGGCCCAGACGACGCCGGCCCGCAGCTGCTGCGCCATGGACAGGATGCGCGAGCCCTTCTCCGTCCACACGCCCGCGGACAGCCCGAACGGCGTGTTGTTGGCCTTCTCGACCGCCTCGGCCGGGGTGCGGAACGTCAGCACCGACAGGACCGGGCCGAAGATCTCCTCGCGGGCGATGCGGTGTGCCTGGGTGACGCCGGTGAACAGCGTCGGCGGGAACCAGAAGCCGCGCTCGGGCAGCTCGCACTCGGGCGACCAGCGCTCGGCGCCTTCGGCCTCGCCGACCTCGGACAGCTCGCGGATGCGCGCCAGCTGCTCGGCGGAGTTGATGGCGCCGATGTCGGTGTTCTTGTCGAGCGGGTCGCCGACGCGCAGCGTGCCCAGCCGCCGCTTCAGCCGGCCCAGGACGTCGTCGTACACCGACTCCTGCACCAGCAGCCGCGAGCCCGCGCAGCACACGTGGCCCTGGTTGAAGAAGATGCCGTTGACGATCCCTTCGACCGCCTGGTCGATGGGGGCGTCGTCGAACACGATGTTCGCGGCCTTGCCGCCCAGCTCGAGCGTCGCCTTCTTGGCGGTGCCGGCGACGCTGCGGGCGATCTGCTTGCCGACCTCGGTGGACCCGGTGAACGCGACCTTGTCGACGCCGGGGTGCTCGACCAGCGCGCGGCCGGTGTCGCCGGCGCCGGTGAGGATGTTGACGACGCCCGGCGGGAGGTCGGCCTGCTGGCAGATCTCGGCGAACAGCAGCGCCGTCAGCGGGGTGGTCTCGGCCGGCTTGAGCACGACCGTGTTGCCGGCGGCCAGCGCGGGCGCGATCTTCCACGACAGCATGAGCAGCGGGAAGTTCCACGGGATGACCTGCGCGGCGACGCCGTACGGCTTCGGGTCGGGCCCGGCGCCGGCCCACGCCAGCTTGTCGGCCCACCCGGCGTAGTAGAAGAAGTGCGCCGCGACCAGCGGGATGTCGACGTCGCGGGACTCGCGGATCGGCTTGCCGTTGTCGATGGACTCGAGGACGGCCAGCTCGCGGGCCCGCTCCTGGATGATGCGGGCGATGCGGAACAGGTACTTGCCGCGGTCGCGCCCGGACAGCTTCGACCACGTGCGCTCGTAGGCGCGGCGGGCGGCCTGGACCGCCTTGTCGACGTCCTCGGCGCCGGCCGACGCGATCTCGGCCAGCACCTCCTCGGTGGCCGGGTTGACCGACTTGAACGTCGAGCCGTCGATGGGTTCGGCGAACTCGCCGTTCACGAACAGGCCGTACGAACTGCGGATGTCGACGATGGCCCGCGACTCCGGAGCCGGCGCGTACTCGAACTTCGTCATGGTGATCAGTCCATGGTCACTTGGTCGGCCTGCACGGTACCCAGCGTAGGCGCTCCGGACCGCCGCCGTTTGTCCGTACCGGTGCTTGCGCGGGTCCGTGAGCGGTGCCAGCGTCGAGAGGCGTGTGAATCGACCTCGGGGGGCGATCATCATGCCCAGTCGGCGAGCCGTCACGTTCATCGCGGGGACCGGACTCATCGTGGCCGGCGCGATCCCGGCGATCGCCGGGCCGCTGGTCACCGGGCCGCTGGTCCAGGTGTCGGGGACGAGCCCGTTCCTCGGCTGCACCGCGGACGGCATCGACGAGCAGTCCGGGACGGTGTACCTCAACAGCGAGGTCGAGCCGTGGCTGGACGTGAACCCGGCCGACGCCGGCAACGTCGTCGGCATCTGGCAGGCCGACCGCTGGGACAACGGCGGCGCCCGCGGACTGGTCGCGGGGGTCAGCCAGGACGGCGGCGGCACCTGGCAGCAGGTGGTCATCCCGGACATCACGCTGTGCTCCGGCGGCACGTACGACCGCGCGACCGATCCGTGGGTCTCGTTCGGCCCGGACGGTCGGCTGCACCAGCTGGCGCTGTCGTTCAACGACGTAGCACCGCCGTTCGAGCCGCGCGACTTCGACCACGCGCTGCTGGCCAGCTACTCCGACGACGGCGGGCTGACGTGGAGCGACCCGGTCGAGGTGATCCGCGACCTGGACGCGAACGTCTTCAACGACAAGCAGACCATCACCGCCGACCCCACCGACCCGGACCTCGTGTACGCCGTCTGGGACCGGCTGGTCTTCCCCGGCAGCGAGCGCGCCAGCGTGATCGCCGGCTTCGTCACCCAGGCGTTCTCCGGGCCGGCCTGGTTCGCCCGCAGCACGGACGGCGGAGTGACGTGGGAGGCGCCGAAGGAGATCTACGACCCGGGCATGCGCGACCAGACCATCGGCAACCAGATCGTCGTGCAGCCCGACGGCACGCTGGTGAACGTCTTCAACGAGATCCGCAACGACAACCGCGGCGGCCGGCGCGGCAACAACGTCGCCGTCATGATCTCCGAGGACCAGGGCGTCACGTGGTCCGAACGGATCTTCATCAGCCGGCTGGGCACCATCGAGATCACCGACCCGGACACCGGCGACCCCGTCCGCACCGGCGACATCATCCCCGACATCGCGGTGAACCGTGAGACCGGCGCGCTGTACGCCGTCTGGCAGGATGCCCGGTTCAGCGGCGGCCAGTTCGACAGCATCGCCTTCTCGCAGTCTCTCGACGGCGGGCTGACCTGGTCCGAGCCGATCGAGGTGAACGCGACGCCCGGCACCGTGCCCGCCGGCAACCAGCAGGCGTTCACGGCGTCGGTGCAGGTGGCGGACGACGGGACGATCGGCGTGACGTACTACGACTTCCGCAACAACACGCCGTCGGCCACGACGCTGCCCACCGACTACTGGCTGGTGCACTGCCACCCGGCGACGCCGGCGAGCTGCGCCGACGAGGCGAACTGGGGTGCCGAGGTCCGGCTCACGAACGCGCCGTTCGACATGCGGCTGGCGCCGTTCGCGCTCGGGTTCTTCACCGGTGACTACGAGGGTCTGTCGAACATCGGGACGGACTTCGCGGCGTTCTTCTCGCAGTCGCACGGCACCGACCCGGCCAGCACGTTCTTCCGGGCCGCCGGGTGAGCGGAGGTCAGTCGAGGGTGAAGTAGTCGGGGCCCGCGTAGCGGCCGGTGGCGAGCTTCTGCCGCTGCATGAGCAGGTCGTTGAGCAGGCTGGACGCGCCGAGCCGGAACCAGTCGGGGTCGAGCCAGTCGTCGCCCGCGGTCTCGTTGACCAGGACCAGGTACTTGATGGCGTCCTTGCTGGTGCGGATGCCGCCGGCCGGCTTCACCCCGACCTGGCGGCCGGTGGCCTCGCGGAAGTCGCGGACCGCCTCGAGCATGACCAGCGTGACGGGCAGCGTGGCGGCCGGCGCGACCTTGCCGGTGCTGGTCTTGATGAAGTCGCCGCCGGCCAGCATGGCCAGCCACGACGCCCTTCTGACGTTGTCGTAGGTCGCGAGCTCACCGGTCTCGAGGATGACCTTGAGGTGGGCGTCGCCGGCGGCCTGCTTGACCGCGACGATCTCGTCGAACACCGCGCCGTAGCGGCCGGCCAGGAACGCGCCGCGGTCGATGACCATGTCGACCTCGTCGGCGCCGGCCGCGACCGCGTCGCGGGTGTCGGCCTCCTTGACCGCCAGGCTGGTGCGCCCGGACGGGAACCCGGTGGCGACGCTGGCCACCTTCACCGTCCTCCGGGCCCCGCCGAGCGCTTCCACCGCCGTGGCGACGAGGTCGGGGTAGACGCAGATGGCGGCGACCTGGGGGACCGTGCGGTCGGACGGGTCGGGGCGCAGCGCCTTGGCGCACAGCGCCCGCACCTTGCCCGGGGTGTCCTGGCCCTCCAGCGTGGTGAGATCGATCATCGAGATGGCGAGGTCGATGGCGTACTGCTTGGCCGTGGTCTTGATGGACCGCGTGGCCAGCGTGGCCGCCCGGGCCTCGGCGCCGGTCTGGTCGACCCCCGGCAGGCCGTGCAGGAAGCGGCGCAACGACGCCTCGGAGGAGGCGATGTCGGACAGGCGCGCGTCGTCGAGCAGGGTCACGCCTTCGAGTCTAGGCCGCTCGTCCGTCCTTCGAGATCCGGCCGGGTCTGGCCTCCTGCCGGGCGGCGGGTGTATACGTATACACATGCTGACGCTCAAGGATCGTTCCGCCGCCGTGGACCGCAGCGCCGAGGCCGCCGCCGTCACCGCCACCGTCGCGAGCATGCTGGCCGAGATCGAGGCCGGGGGCGACGCCGCCGTCCGGAAGTACTCCGAGCAACTGGACTCCTGGTCGCCGTCGTCGTTCCGGCTGACCGGCGAGGAGATCGAGCGGATCGTCGCGACGGTGCCGGAGCAGGCGCTGGCGGACATCCGGTTCGCGCAGGCACAGGTGCGCGGGTTCGCCGAACGGCAGCTGGCGTCGATGCACGAGTTCGAGGTCGAGACGCTGCCGGGCGTGCGCCTCGGGCAGAAGCACCTGCCGATCGCGTCCGTCGGCGCCTACATCCCGGGCGGGCGCTACCCGCTGACCGCGTCGGCGCACATGACGATCGTGACGGCGAAGGTGGCCGGCGTGCCGCGGGTGGCGGCCTGCACGCCGCCGATCCGCGGCGAGATCCCCGCTGCGACGATCGCGGCGATGTCGCTGGCCGGCGCGGACGAGATCTACCTGCTCGGCGGCGTCCAGGCCATCGGCACGCTGGCGCTGGGCACCGAGACCGTCCCGCCGGTCGACCTCATCGCCGGGCCGGGCAACGCCTACGTCGCCGAGGCGAAGAAGCAGCTCTACGGCCGCGTCGGGCTGGACCTGTTCGCCGGGCCGACGGAGATCCTGGTGCTCGCCGACGAGACCGCCGACCCGTTCACCGTCGCCGTCGACCTGTTGTCGCAGGCCGAGCACGGGCCGGACTCGCCCGCCGTCCTCATCACGACCAGCGAGGAACTGGCCCAGGCGGCGATGGCACACGTCGAGGAGATCCTGCCCGGCATGCCGACGAAGGACATGGCCGAGCCGGCCTGGCGCAATCACGGCGAGGTGCACGTCGCCGCCTCGCTGGACGAGGCGTACGCGCTGGTCGACGAGCGTGCGTTCGAGCACGTCGAGGTGCTGACGGCGGACCCGCGGGCGGCGCTGGACCGGCTGCACAACTACGGCAGCCTGTTCCTCGGGTCGCTGACGACGGTGTCGTACGGCGACAAGGTCATCGGCACCAACCACGTGCTGCCGACGCGCGGCGCGGCCCGCTACACCGGCGGACTGTGGGTCGGGAAGTACCTCAAGACCGTCACGTACCAGGAGATCACCGACCCGGCGTCCAGCGCGCTGCTCGGCGAGGTGTGCGGTCGCGCGTCGCGGGTCGAGCTGTTCGAGGGGCACGCCCGCTCCGGCGACATCCGTTTCGCCGCGCACACCGGCGGGTCCTTGCCGTGGACCGACCACGCGTTCGGGGCCGTGCGAGACTGACCGGCATGGCCTCTGGACGTCCTCCCACCAGCGTCGACGTCGCGCGAGCGGCGGGCACATCGCAGGCGACGGTGTCGCGGGCGCTCAACGGCGGGCGGGTCGCGGCGGCCACCCGCGACCGCATCCTGGCCATCAGCCGCGAGCTCGGCTACACCCCCAATGCGGCGGCGCGGTCGATGGTGACCAGCCGGACCGGCCTGGTCGGCGTCGTCGTGTCTGACCTCACCAACCCGTTCTACCCGGAGTTCCTGGACGAGATCGCCGCCTGCCTCGGCGCCCGGCGCCAGCACATGGTGCTGCAGAACGCCGGCGACTCGGTGGAACTGCTGCTGCAGCAACGCGTCGACGGCATCGTGTTCACCGCCGCGGTCGAGGGGTCCGCGGCGGTGGCCGACCTGGTGGCGCGCCGGTTCCCGGTGGTGCTGGCCAACCGGGTCGTCGACGCCGCCTGCGACACCGTCGAGGGCGACCACCCGGCCGGCGCCGCCGCCGTCGTCGACCACCTGGCCGGGCTGGGGCACCGGCGCATCGCGGTGCTGGCCGGGCTGCCCGGCGCGAGCACGTCGGCGCGGCGGCTGGCCGGGATCCGCTCGCGGCTGTCGTCGCTCGGCCTGCCGGTGGCGGACGTCGTCGAGACCGGGTTCGACTACGCCCGCGCCGTGGCGGCGGCGACGTCGCTGCTGACCGGGTCGTCGCCGCCCACCGCGATCGTCGGGCTGAACGACCAGGTCGCGTTCGCCGCCCTCAACGCGGCCGCCGCGCTGGGCGTCGCGGTGCCGGCCCAGCTGTCCGTCGCCGGCTTCGACGACGTCCGCCAGGCGTCGTGGCCGACGATCGGGCTGACGACGGTGCGCCAGCCGCAGGCCGCGATGGCCGCCCGCTCCGTCGCGCTGCTGAACGAGCGCATCGACGACCCCGCGCTGCCGCCGCGGCACGAGGTGCTGCCGGCCGAGCTCGTCGTGCGCACGACGACCGGGCCGGCGTAGGTCTCACCCTGCGGCGGCGCGCAGCACGTCGATCTCGCCGCCCGGCATCGCCGGGTCGAAGCCGTGTTCGAACAGCCAGCGGATGTTCAGCAGGCTGCGCAGCGACCACCACGCGCGGATCACGTCGAAGTCGACGTCCGTGCCGTAGCCCGCGACGACGTCGTCGAGGTGTTCCTCGTGGCCGAGCGTCAGAGTGGCGAGGTCGAACATGGGGTCGCCCCGGCCCGCCTCGGACCAGTCGAGCACGCCGGTGACCTCGTCGCCGTCGACGAACACGTGCGTGAGCTGGAAGTCGCCGTGCGAGAACACCGGCGTCCACGGCCGGAACGCGGCCTCGGCGACCTCGCGGTTGCGCCTGACCAGGTCGGCGGGGAGGACGCCGTTCGCGACCAGCCACTCGCACTCGTCGTCGAGGCCGGTCGCGTCGCGCTCGGGACCCCGGCCCGGCCACGGCGGCAGCGGCGCCTCGTGCAGCCTCCGCGCGGCGGCGCCGGCCGCGGCCCACGCCGCCGACGAGGCGGGCGACGGTTCGCCGAGGACGCCGAGCGCTGTTCCGGGGAGCGCGGCGAGGGCGAGCACGGGCGGCTCGTGCCACAGGACCCGTGGTGTGGGGACGGGCGCGAGGGCCATCGCCTCGACCTCGACCTCGAGCCGGGCCGGATCGGCGTCGACCTTCAGGAACACGTCGCCCACCCGCAACGTCGTCCGCTCCCGATGCGCGACGACGACCTCGACCTCCTGCACGCCGGCCATTCTCGAAGGCCGCTCGCCGGCGTCGCAACGGGTTTTGCCGCGTGCGCCGGTCTTTGCAGGTTCGCTGGTTGGCTGGTACGCCGACCCCTCCCGGCCCGGGTGGGGCCCACCCTACGGGCGGGCACCGACACACTCGCCGACGCAGCCGACGCAGCCGACGCAGCCGACGCAGCCGACGCAGCCGACGCAGCCGACGCAGCCGACGCCGCCGACGCCGCCGACGCGGGCGACGGGGCGGGGCGGCTGTTGTGGGGGGCGGCCGGGTGGGGCGCGGGTGGCTAGGAGCCGGACGGGTCGACGCGGAGGCTGCCGCCGTACATGGTGCCGGTGACGGTGATGACGTGGGTCACCACGCCCGGCGCGGCCCGCCGGGCGGCGTGGTCGCGGACCCGGCTGCCGGTCGCGGCGAGGTCGCTGAGGTCCACCGCCACACCCGGCGGCACGGTCAGCCGCACGCGCGAACCGGACGTCGAGAGGCGCAGCGTGCTCCGCCCGCCCTCCGGCAGCAGCGCCTGGGTGTAGTCCAGCCGCGCCGAGCCGCCGATCAGGCCGAGCTCGACGACCGGCGGCACCGTCCAGGCGCCCTCGCGGCGGAACCGCTGGCCGGCGGCCTGCCACCGGACCACGTCGTCGGCCGGGACGAGCGTGGTGTCGGGGACCGCCGGCGGCGCGGGAGCCGCCACCGGGAGGTCCTCCGTCAACGGCTCCAGGTCGGCGAAGGTCCGCGCACGGAGCGCCCGCTCGACCCGTTCCTCCAGTTCGGACGTGTCCAGCCGCCCGTCGGCCGCCGCGTCGCGGAGGAGCTCGACCATCCGGTCGCGGTCGGCGTGCGAGACGCGCAGCAGGCGGCGGTCGGGCTCGTCGGTGCTCATGACGGCAGCCCGAGCGCCGAGCCGAGGTCGGTGCGGACGGCGGCCAGCCGGTCGCGGGCGGTCGTCCGCGCCGCCGGCACGTCTCCGTCAGCGACCGGGACCACGACCTCGAGGTAGCACTTGAGCTTCGGCTCGGTGCCGCTCGGCCGGACGACGACGCGGGTGGAGTCGGCGGTGACGTAGCGCAGGCCGTCGGTCGGCGGCAGCCCGCCGTCGCCGGCCAGCAGGTCGTCTGCCGTGACGACGGGGGACCCGGCCAGCGACGAGGGCGGCGCCGAGCGCAGCCGGGCCATCGCGGCGGCGATCAGCGACAGGTCCTCGACGCGGACGGAGAGCTGGTCGGTCGCGTGCAGGCCATGCGCCACCGCGAGGTCGTCGAGCACGTCCCACAGCGTCCGTCCCGCCGCGGACGTCGACGCGGCCAGCTCGGCCACCAGCACGGCCGCCGATATGCCGTCCTTGTCGCGCACCGACTCGGGGTCGACGCAGTAGCCGAGCGCCTCCTCGTAGCCGTACGTCAGGCCGGGCACCCGCGAGATCCACTTGAAGCCGGTCAGCGTCTCGGCGTGCGGCAGCCCGTGCGCCGCGGCGATGCGCCCGAGCAGCCGCGACGACACGATCGAGTTGGCCAGCACACCCGTGCGCCCTCGCGCCGCGAGGTGTTCGCCGAGCAGCGCGCCGACCTCGTCGCCGTGCAGCATGGCCCAGCCGTCGCCGGAACGCGCGGGCAAGGCGACGGCGCACCGGTCGGCGTCCGGGTCGTTCGCGATGACGATGTCCGCCTCGACGCGCTGCGCCAGCGCCAGCGCGAGGTCGATGGCGCCCGGCTCCTCCGGGTTGGGGAACGCGACGGTGGGGAAGTCGGGGTCGGGCTCGGCCTGCTCGGCGACGGTGTGCAGATCGGTGAAGCCGGCCCGGATCAGCGCCTCGCCGGCGGTGACGCCGCCGACCCCGTGCAGCGACGTGTGGACGATGCGCAGGTCGCGCGGCCCGCCCGGCGCGGCCACCCCGGCGGCGGAGGCGAGGTAGGCCGTCACGACGTCCTCGCCGATCTCGGCCCAGCCGTCCGGCGCCCGCGGCACCGACGCGACGGACGTGACGGCGTCGATGTGTGCGGCGATCTCGGCGTCGGCCGGCGCGACCAGCTGCGAGCCGCCGTCGGGACCACCGAGGTACACCTTGTAGCCGTTGTCCTGGGGCGGGTTGTGGCTGGCCGTCACCATGACCCCGGCGTCGGCGGACAGCCGCCGCACCGAGAACGCCAGCACCGGTGTCGGCAGTAGCCGCGGCAGTACCAGCGCCTCGATGCCGGCCGCGGTCAGCACGGCGGCGGTGTCGGTGGCGAAGTCGAAGGAGCGGTACCGGGCGTCGTAGCCGATGACGACGCGGTGCCGGGCGCCGTTCACCGGGGTGCGGGCCGCCAGCAGGTACGCGGCCAGCCCCGCGGCGGCGCGGATGACGACGGCGCGGTTCATGCGGTTCGGGCCCGCGCCGATGGCGCCGCGCAGCCCGGCCGTGCCGAACTGGAGGATGCCGGTGAACCGGTCGGCGAGGTCCGCGGTCGCGGCGTCGTCGCCGGTCGCGGCGGCGTCGAGCACCGTCTGCAGCTCCGCCCGGGTGGCCGGGTCGGGGTCGTCGGCCAGCCAGGCGCGGGCCTGCTCGAGCACGTCGGTCATCGCGAACCTTCCCTTCTCACGGGGCGGCGCCGTGCGCCGGTCCGTGTTCAGGAGATCCTAGGAGCATGCAGGTCTCCATCCTCGGACCGGTGCGCGTCGGCGCCGCCGGTGAGATCCCGGGCGCGGGCGTGCGCGCGCTGCTCGCGCGGCTGGCCCTGGCGCCGGGCCGGGTCGTCGGGGTCGAGACCATCGTCGACGACCTGTGGGCCGGGCCGCCCGCCAACCCGGCCAACGCCGTGCAGGCGGCGGCGTCGCGGCTGCGCAAGGCGCTGAACGGGCACCCGGTGACGGTCGAGGCGGCGGCCGGCGGGTACCGGCTCGCGGTCGGCCGCGACGACGTCGACGCCGCCGTGGCCGACGCGCTGCTGGCCGGTGCGACGGCGGCGCTGCGCGACGGCGATCCCGCGGCGGCGGCCGCGGCGTCCGGCCAGGCCCTGGGCCTGTGGCGGGGCGAGCCGCTGGCCGACGTCGGCGACGCGCCGTTCGCGCCGGCCGAGGCGGTCCGGCTGGCCACGCTGCGGCTGGACCTGCGCCGCACCCGCATCGAGGCCGACCTGCGCCGGGGCGCCCACGCCGACCTCCCGGCCGAGCTGGCCGCGCTGGTCGACGACCACCCGCTGGACGAGGCGCTGCTCGGCCAGCTGATGCGGGCGCTGGTCGCGACCGGACGACCGGCCGAGGCGCTGGCCGCGTACGAGGACGGCCGGGAGCGCATGGCCGAGGCGTTCGGCGCCGACCCCGGCCCGCAGCTGCGCGACGTCCACCTGGCGGTGCTGACGCACGACCGCGCGGCGCTGCGGCTCGGCCCGTCGCCGCTGATCGCGACGGCCGCACCCGGCCCGCCCGGCCCGCCCGGCGGGCCGGAGCTGGCCGGGCCCGGCCGCCCCCGGCTGCGCCGCTCCGCGACCCCGCTGCTCGGCCGCGACGACGAGCTGGCCCGGGTCGAGGCGCTGCTCGACGACGCCCGGCTGGTCACGCTGCTGGGCCCGGGCGGCGTCGGCAAGACCCGGTTCGCCACCGAGCTGGGGCTGCGGCGGCAGGACCGCACCGGCCGCCCGGTGCACCTCGTCGAGCTGGCCGGTCTGCGCGACGACGCCGACGTGCTGCCCGCCGTGCTGGCCGCGGTCGGCCTGCGCGAGGTCAGCCTGGTCGACCGCGCCGGGTACCCGCTGTCGCGGACGCCGATCGAGCGGCTGCGCGACCTGCTGGCCGACAGCGACGCGCTGATCGTCGTCGACAACTGCGAGCACCTGGTCGACGCCGTCGCGCAGGTCGTGCACGAGATCGTGACGGCGTCGGCGGAGGTCCGCGTGCTGGCCACCAGCCGCACCCCGCTCGCCGTCGACGGCGAGGTCGTGCACCCGCTGCCCGCGCTGGCGCTGCCGCCCGACGGCGCCGGCCCGCTCGACTACCCGGCGGTGCGGCTGTTCCACGACCGCGCCCGGGCGGCCCGCCCGTCCGCCCGGCTGGACCCCGATGTCGTCACGGAGATCTGCCGGCACCTCGACGGCCTGCCGCTGGCCATCGAGCTGGCCGCGGCGAAGGTGCGATCGATGTCGGTGGAGCAGCTGGCCGCCCGCCTCGACGACCGGTTCGGGCTGCTGGTCGGTGGCCCGCGGTCGGCTCCGGAGCGGCACCGCACGCTGCTCGCCGTGGTCCGGTGGAGCTGGGAGCTGCTGGACCCCGCCGAGCAGGCGGTGCTGCGCCGCCTGGCCGTGCTGCCCGTCGGCGCCGACGCCGTCACCGCGGCCGCCGTCTGCGGGTTCGGCGACGTCGACGCCGACGCCGTCGAGGCCGCCCTGGCCGGGCTGGCCGACCAATCGCTGCTGGTCGTCGACGAGTCCGGCGGCGCGGTGCGGTTCCGGCTGCTCGAGACCGTCCGCGAGTTCGCCGACGCCGAGCTCGACGCGGCCGGCGAACGCGCCGCGACGATGGCCCGGCTGGTCGCCTGGGCCGCCGGCCTCGCGCTGCGGGCCGAGCCGAACCTGCGCGGCCGCGGCCAGGTGACGTGGTTCGGCGTGCTGGCCGCCGAGCACGACAACCTGGTCGCCGGGCTGCGCGCCGCCATCGACACCGGCGACACCCGGTCGGCGTACACCATCGCGGTGACGATGTGCTGGTACTGGGCCGCGCTGGGCCTGCACTTCGAGGTGGCCGGCTGGGGCGAGCAGCTGATCGCGCTGGACGGGCCGGCCGACCCCAGCACCGCCGCGGTCCTGTACGCCATCATGATCCCGAACTCGCTGGTCGCCGGGCCGACGCGCATGGGGGTGCGGTACATCAGGCGGCTGCGCCGCCTCGTCCGCGGCGACGCCGGGCTGAGCCCGCTGGCGCGGGCCTTCGGCGAGCTCGTGCTCGCCGCGATGAACGGCCGCCCGGCCGCGCTGCAGCGGGCGTCCGCGAGCGTCGAGGCGGCGGGCGACCCGTGGGCGCGGTCCATGGCGGCGCTGTTCTTCAGCATCCTGGCCGACAACGAGGGCGAACGGGGCGAGTCGCGCCGGCTGGCGCAGGAGGCGCGGACCGGCTTCGCGGCGGTCGGCGACCGGTGGGGCGTGGCGATGACCTCGATGACCCTCGGGCTGACGGAGGCCGCCGACGGCGACGGCGCCACCGCCATCGAGCTGCTGGACGAGGCCGTGCGCAGCTTCGACATCCTCGGCATCCGCGAGGACGGCCGCCAGGTGCAGCTGCTGCGCGCGATCGTGCTCGTCCGCTCCGGTCAGGTCTCGCGCGGCGTCGCCGAGCTGACCGCGTTGCAGGAGCGCTACCCGCACGACCCCGAGGTCGTCACCATGGCCGAGGCCGGGCTGGCCGAGGCCGCGGCGCGCATGGGCGACGCCGTGTCCATGCTGGCGCACTACGACGTCGCGGTCGCGGCGGCGCGGTCGGAGGAGATCGGCGGGCCGCCGCAGCTGCGGGTCATGGCGCTGGCCGGCGCGGCACTGGCCCGGCTGCGGGTCGGCCGCGACGACGTCGACGACCTGCTCACCGACGCGTACCGGCTGGCGGTCGCCGACGGCGACCGGCCGGTCATCGGCGTGGTCGCGGTCGCCTACGGCCGGCTGGCCCTCGTCCGCGGCGACGGCGGCCGCGGGGCCCGGCTGATCGCGCTCGGCCGCCGCGTCGGCGCCGTCGAGCTGCTGGGCGACGTCCGCCACCCGGCGTTCGCCGAGCTCCCCGAACCCGACGAGCAGCTGCTGGCGGCCGAGCGCGAGCGCGTCCACGACCTCCCCGGCGTCGCCGTCGTGCGGGAGATCGGGACGCTGCTCCGCCCGTGAGGGTCAGGCCTTGCGGCGGTAGGCCCGGACGGTGAGCGGCGCGAACACCGCGACCAGGGCCGCGCAGCCGATCAGCGACCACCCGATCGCGCCCGCCTCCGGAGCGCCGGCCATCAGCCCGCGCACCGCGGTGACCAGGTGCGACACCGGGTTGACGTCGACCCACGCGCGCAGCCAGCCGGGCATCGTCGACGGGTCGACGAACACGTTGCTGGCGAACGTCAGCGGGAACATCGCCAGCATGCTGACGCCCTGCACCGCGCCGGCCGAGCGCATGACCAGCCCGAGGAAGGCGAAGATCCAGCTCAGCGAGAACGCGAACACCAGCACCAGCAGCACGGCGGCGACCACGTCGAGCGCGGTGCCGTCCGGCCGGAAGCCCATCGCCATGCCGACGCCGAGGCAGACGACCGCCGCCACGACGTAGCGGATGCTGTCGGCCAGCAGCGCGCCGACCAGCGCGGCCGGCCGCCAGATCGGCAGCGAGCGGAACCGGTCGAAGATGCCCTTGCCGATGTCGGTGTTCAGCGAGATGCCGGTGTACAGCGACGCCATCACGACGGTCTGCACGAGGATGCCGGGCAGCACGAACTGCAGGTACTGCTGCGTGCTGCCGGAGACGGCGCCGCCGAACAGGTAGACGAACATCACGATGAAGATCACCGGCTGGAACGTCACGTCGAACAGCTGCTCCGGGATGCGCCGGATCTTCAGCACACTGCGCCAGCCCAGCGTCAGGCTGGCCGACAGCGCGCTCGGCGGCTGCGGGCGCTCCACCCGGGCGGCGACGCTGCTGGCCGGCCGCTCGACGGCACGGGTTTCGGTGGTGGTGGTCATGCGGCGGTCCTCTCGGTGTCGTCGTCGGCGCTGTGGCCGGTCAGGGTGAGGAAGACCTCGTCCAGGCTGGGGCGCTGCACGCCGATCTCGTCGATGCGGACGCCCTCTGCGCGCAGCCGGATCATCAGGTCGGCGACGAGGTCCGGGTCGGCGACCGGGGCGGTGATGACGCCGGCCTCGGGTGTGCGGTGCGGCGTGGTGTCCAGGGTCTGCGCCACCAGCCGCTCGGCGAGGTCGCGCTGCGTCTCGTCGGCCAGCCGCAGGTGCAGCGAGCTGCGGCCCACGGACGCCTTGAGGTCGGCGCTGGTGCCCTCGGCGATGACGGTGCCGCGGTCGATGACGGCGATGCGGTCGGCCAGCTGGTCGGCCTCGTCGAGGTACTGCGTGGTGAGCAGCACCGTCGTGCCGCCGGCGACGAGGTCGCGGACGATGTCCCAGACCTGCCCGCGGCTGCGCGGGTCCAGGCCGGTGGTCGGCTCGTCCAGGAACAGCACGTCCGGCGTGACGACGATGCTGGCCGCGAGGTCGATGCGCCGGCGCATGCCGCCGGAGAAGTGCTTGACCGGCCGGTTCGCGGCGTCGGTGAGGTCGAAGCTCTCCAGCAGCTCGGCCGCCCGCCGCTTCGACTGGGTGCGGCTCAGGCCGACCAGCCGCGACTGCAGCACCAGGTTCTCGGTGCCGGTGAGGTCCTCGTCGACCGACGCGTACTGGCCGGTCAGGCCGATGAACCTGCGCACCTCGTCGGCGTCGTCGACGACGTCGCGGCCCAGCACCCGCGCGCTGCCGCCGTCGGGGCGCAGCAGGGTGGTGAGCATGCGGACGGTGGTGGTCTTCCCGGCGCCGTTCGGCCCGAGGACCCCGTACACGGTGCCGGCGCGGACGGCGAGGTCGACGCCGTCGACGGCGCGGTTCTCGCCGAACGTCTTGACCAGGCCGTGCGCCTCGATGGCCAAAGTGCTCATGCGTCCTCCTGAGTTCGTTCTGCTCAGGATTCAGCGTCGGGGGAGCGGCTGACCGGCCGCTGACAGAGCGCTGACGGGCCCCGTCAGAGCTTGGCGACCACCGCCGCGAGCAGCGCGCTGATGCGCGGGCCGGCGGCCTGACCTGCCTCGATGACCTCGGCGTGGCTCAGCGGCGTCGTGCTGATGCCGGCGGCGGGGTTGGTGACCAGCGAGATGCCGAGCACCTCGAGGCCGGCCTCGCGGGCGGCGATGGCCTCGAGCGCCGTCGACATGCCGACGAGGTCGCCGCCGAGGCGCTGCGCCATGCGGACCTCGGCCGGGGTCTCGTAGTGCGGGCCGCGGAACTGCACGTAGACGCCGTCGGGCAGGCTGGGGTCGACCTCGCGGGCGACGGCGCGCAGCCGCCGTGCGTAGAGGTCGGTGAGGTCGACGAAGTTCGCCCCCTCGATGGGCGACTCCGCCGTCAGGTTGAGGTGGTCGCTGATCAGCACCGGTGTGCCGGCCGGCCACTCCTCGCGCAGCCCGCCGCAGCCGTTCGTCAGCACCAGCGTGCGTGCGCCCGCCGCGGCGGCCGTGCGCACCCCGTGCACCACGGCGCGCACGCCGCGGCCCTCGTAGAGGTGGGTGCGGGCGCCGAGGACGAGCGCGTGCCGGCCGGTGTCGCCGATGCGGACGGAGCGCAGCGTGCCCACGTGCCCCTCGACGGCCGGCTTCGCGAACCCCGGGACGTCCGTGCTGGGGATGGTCGCCACGGTCTCGCCGACGAGGTCGGCCGCGCCGCCCCACCCGGACCCCAGCACCAGCGCGATGTCGTGCCGCTGCACCCCGGTGGCGGCGGCGATGTGCTCGGCCGCGGCCCGTGCGGCGGCCCGCGGATCGTCCAGCAGCTCGGTCACCGGCCGACTGTACCTCGCGGCGCCCGCCTCGCCTCCATGCCCGACGAGGCGAGGCGGGCGTCCGTTTCAGCCTTTCACGCTGCCCGCCGTCAGGCCGGCGACGATGCGGCGCTGGAAGGCGAGCGCCACCAGCACCATGGGGATCACGACGACGACGCAGGCGGCGGTGATGGTGCCGATCGGGCGCTGGAACTCCACCTGGCCGGTGAACGCGGCGATCGCCACCGGCACCGTCTGCGCGATCTCCGGATTCCGCGGCGCGAACGTGCTGGCCAGCAGGAACTCGTTCCAGGCGGCGACGAAGACGATGATGGCGGCGGCGAACACGCCGGGCGCCGCCAGCGGGAGCACCACCTTGTAGAACGCCTGGAACGGTGTCGCGCCGTCGACCCGGGCCGCCTCCTCCAGCTCCTTCGGGATCGCCGCGTAGAACGTCGTCAGGATGAAGATGGTCAGCGGCAGCTGGAACGCCGTGTCCTCATCCGTTCCGCCTCCTCGCGGGCACGATGTCGTGCCTGTGCCCGTGCCCAGCGTTGGAACGCTCAAACGGGCGGAGCGGGAATCACGGACGGATCGGTCAGGCGCCGGCCTTCGGCGCGGGGTCGCGGCGGACGCCGTCGATGCTGACTCCGCGCCAGGTCAGGATCGCGATGAGGACGGCCGCCACCGTGATGGCGATGTCGGCGACGTTGCCCACGAACAGGCCGCCGTAGTCGATGAAGTCGACGACGTGCCCCTCGGGGAAGCCCGGATCGCGGAACAGCCGGTCGATGAGGTTGCCGAACGCGCCGCCCAGCAGCAGGCCGAGCGCGATGGCCCACGCCGTCGAGCCGAGCTTCGCCGACGCCCGGATGACCGCCGCGATCACCACGACCACGAGCAGCGTGAGCAGCCACGTCAGCCCGGTCGCGATCGAGAACGCCGCGCCCGAGTTGTACAGCAGCCGCAGCTGCAGCAGGTCGCCGACGATCTCGATCGGCTCGCGGCCGGCCAGCTCGCGCTCGGCCCACCACTTCGTCAGCTGGTCGACCGCCGTCAGCACGACGGTGATGGCGGCGAGCCGGCCGATCAGCCGCCAGTTCGTCGACGCGGGCGGCTGCTCGGGCGGCGCGGGCTGGCCGGGCTGGCCGGGCTGGCCGGGCTGCTCGGGCGATGGGTCGCCGGGCGCGGAATCGTCGCCGGCCGCGGGGTCGGGTGTGGTCGGCACGGTGTAAGGGTGCCATGCCGGTGCGCCGCGCCCCAGCACCGGGCGGACGACAGGGCGTCGCGCTGTACGGGACAATGGCCGGGTGACACGTGTGGCGATTCTCGGTGGCGGACCCGGCGGCTACGAGGCGGCGCTGGTGGCGGTGCAGCTCGGAGCGGAGGTCACGCTGGTCGACCGCGACGGCCTGGGCGGCTCGGCCGTCCTCACCGACTGCGTGCCCAGCAAGACCCTCATCGCGACCGCCGAGGTGGTCAGCGACGCCGCCGAGTCGGCGGAGCTGGGCGTCGAGCTGGGCCACGACTCCGTCGGCGTCGACCTGCGGCGAGTCAACCAGCGGGTGCTGGCGCTGGCCAAGGCGCAGTCGGCCGACACCACGGCCGCGGTCGAGAAGGCCGGCGTGCAGATCCTGCGCGGCAGCGGGCGGCTGGCTCCCGGCGACCGCGTCGTCGTCGACGACGGCGCCCACGAGTTCGTCGCCGACGTCGCGCTGCTGGCCACCGGCGCGCGGCCGCGCATCCTGCCCGAGGCTGAGCCCGACGGCGAGCGCATCCTCACCTGGGAGCAGGTCTACGACCTCGACGAGCTCCCCGAACACCTGATCGTGGTCGGGTCCGGCGTCACCGGCGCCGAGTTCGCCAGCGCCTACAACGCGCTCGGCTCCGACGTCACGCTGGTGTCGTCGCGCGACCGCGTCCTTCCCGGCGAGGACGCCGACGCCGCATACGTCCTGGAAGAGGTGTTCGCGCGGCGCGGGCTGAACGTGCTGTCGCGGTCGCGGGCGGCGTCGGTGCGGCGCGACGGCTCGGGGGTCGTCGTCACGTTGACCGACGGTCGCGCGGTGCGCGGCTCGCACTGCCTCATGGCGGTCGGGTCGGTGCCGAACGTCGAAGGGCTCGGGCTGTCCGAGTGCGGCGTCGCGCTCGACGACCGCGGCTTCGTCAAGGTCGACCGCGTCTCCCGCACGTCCGCGCGCGGCGTGTACGCGGCCGGCGACGTCACCGGCGTCAACATGCTCGCGTCGGTGGCCGCCATGCAGGGGCGCACGGCCATGTGGCACGCCCTCGGCGACGCCGTGTCGCCGCTGAACCTCAAGACCGTCGCCGCGAACGTCTTCACCGACCCCGAGATCGCCACCGTCGGCTGGTCCCAGGCCGCCGTCGACGCCGGCGAGATCGGCGCGGTCGCCGTCAAGCTGCCGCTGGCCACCAACGCGCGGGCGAAGATGCTGGGCATTCGCGACGGTTTCGTGAAGCTGTTCTGCCGGCCCGGCACCGGCATCATCGTCGGCGGGGTGGTGGTGGCGCCGCGGGCCAGCGAGCTGATCCACCCCATCTCACTGGCCGTCGAGGCGGCACTCACCGTCGACCAGATGGCCCGCGCCTTCACCGTCTACCCGTCGCTGTCCGGCTCGGTGGCCGAGGCGGCGCGGCAGTTGCACCGCCGCGACTAGTTCCTCACGAAGTACGGCGCGGGGTCGTCCTTCAGCGCCTGCAGCAGCCGCTGCTGCTGGTCGTCGGGCAGCGGCGGCAGGTCGTCCGGCGCGAACCACCCGACCGCCAGCGACTCGTCGTCGTTGACCCGCGCCTCGCCGCCGACCGGGCGGCACCGGAACGCGATGTCGAGGAACTGGACGCGGTCGCCGTTCGGGTAGGCCGCCGGCGCACCGGCGACCACGCTGCTGATGCGCTCGACCTCGATGCGCACCCCGGTCTCCTCCCACGCCTCCCGCACGACGGCGACGGCGGGCTGCTCGCCGGGCTCGAGGATGCCGCTGATCAGCGACCACTGCCCGGTGTCGGAGCGCTGGTGCAGCAGCACCCGCCCCTCCCCGTCGACGATCACCGCCGTGACGCCGCTCAGCCACAGCAGTTCATGGCCGACGCGCTCGCGCAGCGTCAGGATGAACTCAGGAGTCGGCACGGGTCAGAAGTCGCCGCCGCCGAAGTCTCCGCCACCGAAGTCGCCGCCGCCCCAGTCACCGCCACCGAAGTCGCCGCCGCCCCAGTCACCGCCGCCGCCGTCCCCGCCACCGCCGCCGTCGATGTAGACGGGGTTGGACAGGGCCGAACCCAGCATGGTGCCCATGAGCATGCCGGGAAGCAGACCACCGAAGTAGCCGCCGGCCCAGCCGCCGTACGCGGGACCGGCGTCGTAGTACGGACGCCGCTCGCCGTCGCCGACCGGGACCATGCGCGTCTCGGGGTCGGCACCGGCCTTGACCCGCATGGCATCGGCCGCGCAGGCCGGTACTGTCCGCGGCGCACCGCCCATGGGGGCCCACTCGACGTCCTCGACGGACGGGCCGTGGCCGGGATCGAAGAAGCAGGGCAGCCGGCGCTCCGGGAGCGGTGCGCCCTTGACCCGAGCGTCGACGCAGGCCAGCAGCCAGCGGCCCTCTTCGAGGGCGGTGGTGACGGGCTTGAGATCGGTGGGCCGCTCGGCGCGGTCGGCGAAGGTCTTGGCGTTCTCGTAGAGGTCGAGGGCGCGGCCGTACTCGTTGCGCGCCTCGATCGGGACCTTGGAATCGTGGCGGAGGTCGAGGTCGAGCTCGGACAGCCGCTCGCCGTACTTGGTGATGTCCTCTTCGAGGGCGCCGCGGACCTGCTCGAGCTGGGCGCGTTCCTTGCTGCGCTTGTTGCGGCGGTACAGGAGGAAGCCACCGCCGCCGGCGGCCGCCAGGATCGCGAGGGGGAGCAGACCACCCCCGCCGCTGTCGCCGGACCCGGTGCCGCCGCCACCGCCTCCGCCGCCGGCGCCCGAGCCGCCGTCGGCGATCACTCGCTCGGCCGACTCGATGAAGTTCGTGATGCCGGTGCCGAGGTCGTCGCCTCCATCGCTGAGCGCGGAGCTGGCCGCCTGGGCGACGTTGTTGTCGATCTCCGTCGAGCCGGCGCTGAGGTTGGTGTCGCCGAAGATCACCAGGTACGTGCCGTCGCCGAGAGTGCCGCTGAGCGTGCGCGCGGCGCCGGAATCGGCGGCGTCGGCCGGTAGCACGGCGACGTAGAACGGCGTGTCGGCGCCGTTGATCGCGTCGCGCACCGAGGACTCCGCGCCGCCGTCGAACGTGAACCCCTCGGCGTTGAGTTCGTCGACCGCGGCCGGGTCGACGTAGAGCGGGTCATCACGGAGGTTGGCGGCGACGTCGTCCAAGCTGCTCGACATACACCCATCATCCACGGTCTGGCGGGTTGTGCCACGAGCAGGTCCGGCCGAGTCGATCAGCCGGGCCGACGTTGTCGGGGCCGGGTGGTTCGATGGACCCGTGGAGAAGCTCACCTGGAACCAGGTGCTGGCCCGCCGGCTGCGGCGCCTGCACGTCACCGACCCGTCCGCAGGTCTCGTCGACACCGCGGGCCGGTTGGTGGGGCTGCACGCGCAGGTGGCGTCGTCCGCCGAGCTCATCGCTGCCGTCCGCACGCCGGGCTACGCGCTGGGCGACACCGCCACGGCGCTGTGGACCGACCGCACATTGGTGAAGACGTGGGGCATGCGCGGCACGCTGCACCTGTTCCCGTCGCACGAGCTGCCGCTGCTGGTGGCGGCCTGGGCGCAGCGGCAGTGGCCCAACGTCAACGCCGCCTGGGAGCGCTACCACGGCGTCAACCTCGCCGTGCTGCAGCAGGTCACCGAGATCATCGGTCAGGTGCTGCCCGGCCGGGTGCTCACCCGCGAGGAGCTGCTGGCCGAGATCGCCCGCGAGGTCCGCGCCCCCGGCATCGCCGACGCGGTGCGGTCGGGGTGGGGCCAGATGTTCAAGCCGGCCGCGGCGGGCGGCCTGCTCTGCTCGGGGCCCGAGCGCGACCGCAACGTCACCTTCACCAGCCCGCGCACCTGGCTGCCCGACGTCTCGTGGGACGACCAGCCCGACCAGCACACCGCCCTGAGCACGCTCATCGAGCGGTTCCTCGACGTCTACGGCCCGGCCACCCACGTCGACTTCAGCCGCTGGTGGGGCATCGACGCCGCGAAGGCGCGGCGGGTCTTCAAGGAGCACGCCGACGTCATGGTCGAGGCCGAGGTCGACGGCGTCGCGTGCTGGTCCACGCCGGCGGCGCTGGCCGACCTCCACGAGCACGAGGGGGACGGAGCGAGCACCGGCGTCCACCTGCTGCCCGGCTTCGACCCGTACGTCATCGCGCCCATCGGGCACCGCGCGCACACCGTGCCCGACGGCTTCATCGACCGCGTGTCGCGCGCCGCCGGCTGGATCTCGCCGGTCGTGCTGGTCGACGGCGTCGTGCGCGGCGTCTGGAGCCACGAGCTGAAGAACGGCGCGCTGACCATCACGGTCGAGTCGTTCGCCCAGGTCAGCGCCGCCACGAAGAAGGCGGCGACGGCCGCGGCCCGGCGCTACGGAGAGCTGTTCGACGCCGAGCCGCGGCTCGCCTGGGGGTGAGGCGTCAGGCGGCCTCTTCGTGCACCCGGTCGACGGCGACGCGCACCGTCACCCGCTGCTCGCCCTCCTTGCGGAAGGGGTAGCTGTCGGCGTCGAGGTACTTCTTCGCCAGCCGGTCGATCACGTCGTCGCCGTCATCGGTGGTGAGGGTGGCGCGGCCGGTGACGCTGGCCCACCGCCACGCGTTGTCCGGGTCCAGCACGCTCACCGAGACGACGTCGTTCTCGCGCAGCCGCCGCTCCTTCACCCGGCCGGCGGCGGTGTTGAAGACGACGCCGTCGCCGTCGACGTCTACCCAGACGATCGAGTTGTGCGGGCGGCCGTCGCCGTCGAGGACGGTGGCCCAGGCCGGGATCGGGCGGGAGAACAGCTCACGGGCGGTGTCCGACAGTGCGGGCATATGGTGCATCCCTTCAGAAAAGGTTGACGTGTCAAGTGTTGCCACCTTCCACAACACCGGACGCACCCGCGACACTTCCCGGAATCAGCCCTCGATCGTGCAGATGACGGCGCCGTTCGCGATGGTGGCGCCGACCTCGGCGGACAGCCCGGTGACCGTGCCGGCCTTGTGCGCCGTGATGGGCTGCTCCATCTTCATCGCCTCCATGACGACCACGACGTCACCCTCGGCGACCGTCTGACCGTCCTCGGCGACCACCTTGATGATGGTCCCCTGCATCGGCGACGTCAGCGCGTCGCCGCCGGCCGCGGCCGCACCGGCCCGCCCGGACGAGCGCCGCACCGGCCGCCGGGCCGCCCCGGCCCCGGCGCCGACCAGGGCGGACGAGCCCAGCCCGGCCGGCAGCACGACCTCCAGCCGCTTCCCGCCGATCTCGACGGTGATCCGCTCGCGCGCGGCGTCGCCCTCCGGCGCGGCCGCGGCGGCGAACGGCGCGAACGGGTTGTCCCACGACGTCTCGATCCAGCGGGTGTGCACGGCGAACGGTTCGTCGTCGGCGGCGGGGACGAAGGCGGGGTCGTCGAGGACGGCGCGGTGGAATGGGATGACCGTGGCCAGGCCGCCGACCTCGAACTCGGCCAGCGCCCGCCGCGCCCGTTCGACCGCCTGACGTCGCGAGGCGCCGGTGACGACCAGCTTGGCCAGCAGCGAGTCGAAGTTCTGCCCGACGACGCTGCCCGCCTCGACGCCGGCGTCGACGCGCACACCCGGCCCGGACGGCGGCCGGAACGTCGTGACGGCGCCCGGCGTGGGCAGGAAGTTGCGCCCGGGGTCCTCGCCGTTGATGCGGAACTCGATCGAGTGGCCGCGCACGACCGGGTCGTCGTAGCCCAGCTCCGCGCCCTCGGCGATGCGGAACATCTCGCGGACGAGGTCGAGGCCGGTGACCTCCTCGGTGACCGGGTGCTCGACCTGCAGCCGGGTGTTGACCTCGAGGAACGAGATCGTGCCGTCGACACCGACCAGGAACTCGCAGGTGCCGGCGCCGATGTAGCCGGCCTCGCGCAGGATGGCCTTTGACGCGCGGTACAGCTCGGCGTTCTGCTCGTCGGTGAGGAACGGCGCGGGCGCCTCCTCGACCAGCTTCTGGTGCCGCCGCTGCAGCGAGCAGTCGCGGGTCGAGACGACCACGACGTTGCCGTGGCGGTCGGCCAGGCACTGGGTCTCGACGTGGCGCGGGCGGTCGAGGTAGCGCTCGACGAAGCACTCGCCGCGGCCGAACGCCGCGACGGCCTCGCGCACCGCGGACTCGTACAGCTCGGGGATCTCGTCCAGCGTGCGGGCCACCTTGAGGCCGCGCCCGCCGCCGCCGAAGGCGGCCTTGATGGCGACCGGCAGCCCGTGCTCCTCGGCGAACGCGACCACCTCGGCGGCGCCGCTGACCGGGTCGGAGCTGCCGGCGACGAGCGGCGCGCCGGCCCGCGCGGCGATGTGCCGGGCGCTGACCTTGTCGCCCAGCGCGGTGATGGCGGCCGGTGGCGGGCCGATCCAGACCAGCCCGGCGTCGAGGACGGCCTGCGCGAACCCGGCGTTCTCGGCGAGGAAGCCGTAGCCGGGGTGGACGGCGTCGGCGCCGGAGCGCGCGGCGACGCCGAGCAGCTTCGCGATGTCGAGGTAGGTCTCGGCGGCGGTCTCGCCGCCGAGCGCGTACGCCTCGTCGGCGAGCCGGGCGTGCGGCGCGTCGCGGTCGCCGTCGGCGTAGACGGCCACGCTGGTGAGGCCGCCGTCGCGGCAGGCGCGGATGACCCGCACCGCGATCTCGCCCCGGTTGGCCACGAGAACCTTGCTGATCCGGCGGTACTCCACGCTGGCTCCCTCCCAGAACTGGTGGCGAGTCTAGGGCGTCGCGTTCCCGGGCAACCCGCGCGGCCGGTCCTGCGTGTTCACGGCAATGACGCGATATGGGCAGAGCGGGGTCGTGATGCTAATACAGTCCCCTGACGGGGAAACCGCACCGGCCGTGGGCGCGACGGTGATGGCGGGCCGCATCGAGCCGGACGAGGCGACGATGGATTTCGAGGAGTTCGCCCGGGCCAGCCTGCCCGGTCTGCTGCGCTATGGGCACGCGCTGACGGGGTCGCCGCACGACGCGGCCGACCTCGTGCAGACGGCGCTGGAGAAGGCCGGCGCCCGATGGTCGAAGATCATCCGGCACGACACCGACCCGGTCGCCTACGTGCGGCGATCGATGGCCAACGCGCACGTGAGCCGCTGGCGGCGGAGACGGCGCGAAGTGCTGGTCGACGAGTTCCCGGACCAGGGCGTGGCCCTGCCGGACCGCCTCGACGGCGAGCCGCTCTGGCACGCGCTGGCCGAACTGCCGCCGCGGCAGCGGGCCGTGGTGGTGCTGCGTTACTACGAGGACCTGTCCGAGGCGGAGATCGCCGCGGCCCTGGGCATCACCGCGGGCACGGTGAAGAGCCAGGCGAGCAAGGCACTGACGAAGTTGAGGGCGAGCATGTCCTCGGTGGAGGGACGAGACCGATGAACGACTTCGACGACGATCTGCGCCGCCTGCTGGGCGACGACCGGCTCGCGCTGACACCGCGCGCCGACGCCGTCGACCGCATCGTCAAGGGCGCCCGGCGCCGCCGTGCCACCCGCGTGGCCGCGACCGCGGCCGGCAGCGTGGGCCTGGTGGCCGCACTGACGGTGGGATCGTTCGCGGTGGCCGGCCAGTTCACGGGCGCGCCGGAGCCTGTCCAGCCGGCCGAGACCCCGTCCGTCCCCACCGACGACCCGACGCCCGCTCCCAGCGAGACCCCGACGGACGCCGCGCCGGTGGTGGTCTACCCGAACGAGGGCATCGACGGCTTCACCGTCGGCACGAAGCTGGCCGACCTCGAGGGCATCGACGGCGTCGAGATCACCCGGTATGCGCCCGAGGACGGCTACAGCGAGCTCTGCTACGGCGAGTACCGCAGCCCGAGCGCGCACGGGTACATCTCGACGCGCGGGACGTTCGGCTCGGTCCCGGAGGACCTGGACCCGTACTACGAGGTGTCCACCATGCACTTCGACGTGCCGGTGGTGACGCCGGAGGGCATCACCGCCGGCTCGTCCGAGGCCGAGGTGCTCGCCGCCTACCCGGGCGCCGCCCAGTTCGGCATGGCCGACCGGTACCGCGCCGAGTTCCAGGGCGAGCAGAACATCGTCCGCGCCTGGGAGTTCCCCGCGGTCGGCGGCGTGGTCACCGAGGTCGTGATGGACGGTCTCCCGACCTGCGACCGGGTGCCGGTCCTCGACCCGCCCACCGGCGGCGACGAGGGCGGCACCGAGCCGGCCGACCCGCCCACCAGCACCGAGCCGGCCGACGACCCCACCGAGACGCCCGGTGACACCGACACGCCCGGTGGCGGCACTGAGGCCGGGTGGCGGGTCGACGGCGACGACGTCCTGTCCCCGATCCGGCTCGGCATGACGCTGGCGGAGCTGCAGGCGGTCGAGGGCGTGCAGATCAGCTCCGACGGGGGCGGCGACGGGATCTGCTACGGCAGCTTCACGCTGGGCACCCAGACCGGCGCGATCTCGGTGCGGCGCGATTTCGGCAGCGACGACCCGCCGGCGCCGGCCGAATCGGACGACGACTACCGCGTCACGTACTTCTCGACCAGCGACCCGGCCGCGACGACGCCGCTCGGCGTCGGCCCGGGCTCGACCTTCGAGCAGGTGCGCGAGGCCTACCCGGACGTCGTCACCGGCGACACCTTCGACGCCTACGTGCCCGACGCGGGGAACCCGGCGGTGCGCTGGCTGTTCGTGTCCGGCGACGGCGAGACGGTCGCGAGCCTGGGCCTCGACGCCGGCCAGAACTGCTGGGGCTGAGCGAGGCAACCGGACGGCCCGTCCGCGCGTGTTCAAGGTCAACGAGGCAGGGACGGCGAAGCGGGGTCGTGATGTTCATTCAGTCCCCAGGCGGGGAGGCCGCACCGGCCGTGGGCGCGACGGTGGTGGGCCGCTCGGAGACGGGCGAGGCGACGGTGGAGTTCGAGGACTTCGTCCGGGCGAGTCTGCCCGGGCTGCTGCGGTACGGGCACGCGCTGACGGGGTCGCCGCACGACGGCGCCGACCTCGTGCAGACGGTGCTCGAGAAGGTGGGGTCGCGCTGGGGGAAGCTCATGCGCCAGGACGTCGACCCGCTCGCCTACGTGCGCCGGTCGATGGCCAACGCGCACGTGAGCCGCTGGAGGCGGCGCCGGCGTGAGGTGCTGGTCGACGAGTTCCCGGAGCGTGCGGTCATGCCGGCCGACCGCCTCGACGGCGAACCGGTGTGGCAGGCGCTGGCCCAGTTGCCGCCGCGGCAGCGGGCGGTGCTGGTGCTGCGGTACTACGAGGACCTCTCCGAGGCGCAGATCGCGGCGGCGCTCGGTATCTCCGCGGGCACGGTGAAGAGCCAGGCGAGCAAGGCGCTGGCGAAGTTGAGGGCGAGTCTGTCCTCGGTGGAGGGAAGCGACCGATGAACGAGTTCGACGACGAGTTGCGCCGGATCTTCGGCGACGACCGCCTCGCGGTGCCGCCCGGCTCGGACGCGGTCGGGCGCATCGTCCGCGGCGCCCGCCGGCGGCGCACCGTGCGCCTGGTCGCGTCCACCGCGGGCTCGGTCGGCCTGGTGGCGGCGGTCGCGTTCGGCTCGATGGCCGTCACCGGGCAGTTCACCGCGTCGCCCACGTACGAGCCGCAGCCGGCCGAGTCGCCGGAGGTCAGGCCCGCGCCCGCGCTGACGCCCGACCCCGAGGCGCCGCCCAAGGCGGCGGCCGGCCCGTCCGGCGACACCACCGGCGACGAGACCGGCGAGGCGAGCGACCCGTTCACGGCCGACCCAGAGACCGAACAGCCCACCGGCGACCCCGGCGGCGAGGCGCCCGGCGACGTCTCCGAGCCGGTCGACGTCAGCGGGTTGCCGCTGTTCGACCCGGCCGCTCCGTTCGACGGCGTCCAGGTGCGCATGACGCTGGCCGAGCTGGCCGGCGTCCCCGGGATCGAGATCACCCGGCTGAGCAGCGACCCCCGCAGTATCTCACCGGCCGCCTGCTACGGCTCGTTCCGGACCGCGACGTCGCACGGCTACATCTCGCTGCGCGGTGCGTGGGGGAGCCCGCCGGACGACCCGGCCGAACTGTACGCCGCGTACGAGGTCGCGACCGTGATCACGGATGTCGCCGTCCGCACGCCGGAGGGCCTCGGCGTGGGCAGCACCATCGACGACCTGTTGACCCTGTACCCGGACGCGTACGCGGCGTACCCGGGCGCGGGCCCCGGCGAGCCGGACAGCTACGACGTCGGGGTCCCCGGTCTCGGCGGCCTCGCTTCGCACCTGCGGATCCAGGTCACCGACGGCGTCGTCAGCCAGATCGACCACGACGGTGTCCACAACTGCGGCGACGACCCGCGGCCGGTGGACGAGCCGGCGCCGGCCGACTTCGACGTGCCCGGGGCGGACGTGTTCGGGCCGGTCCGGCTCGGCATGACGCTGTCCGAGCTGCGCGCGGTCGCCGGCGTCGAGCTGACCGAGTGGGAGGGTTACGAGAGCAAGCCGTACTGCTACGGGCAGTTCCGGATCGGCGAGGTGAGCGGGCTGGTCTCCGTGCGCCGGGACGTCACGTCCGGCGACCTGCCGGCACCGGCGGCCGCCGAGGACGACTTCATCGTCACGGCCATCGGGTCGACGGCGGCCGGGACGGTGACACCGGCCGGCGTCGGCGTCGGGTCGACGCTGGACCAGATCGCCGCCGCTCAGCCCGGGTTCACCACCGACGACCCGATGTCGGCCCTTCCGGCGGCGCCGGCCACGCAGGGCGTGCGCTGGACGTTCGAGCTGTGGGACGCCGACGTCGTGCAGCGGCTCGGGCTCGACGCGGGGCACAGCTGCATCGGGTGAGCGTCATCCGGTGAGGCGGTCGAGGTCGGCGCGGCAGCGGCGCTCCAGTTCGGCGAGCTCGGACAGGGTGGCGTCGATGTCGCGCCGGCGCTGCTCCAGCTCTGCACGCCGGTGCTCGACCTGGTCGAGCAGGTAGCGCAGCTGGCCGACCTCGCCGGGCTCGGCGTCGTACATGCCGATGATCGTCTTGATCTCGTCCAGCGGGAAGCCCAGTCGCTTGCCGCGCAACACCAGGCCCAGCCGCACGCGGTCGCCGTCGGCGAAGATGCGGCGGGTGCCGTTGCGGGCCGGGGTGAGCAGGCCCTGCTCCTCGTAGAACCGGATCGTCCGCAGCGTGACGCCGAACTCGTCGGCCAGCTCCGCGATGCTCCACGTCCGCTCGCTGTCCACCACAGTCTCCTCGCTTCAACCCCTGGCCGGGACCTTCAACTTACGTTAACGTAAACGTCAAGCACTGGAGGTGCACATGTTCGAGCTGTCCGCGGACCACGAGGAGTTCCGTGCGGTCGTCCGCGACTTCGCTCGCGAGCGCATCGCACCGTACGCGGCCGAGTGGGACCGCAAGCACGAGTTCCCGGTCGGCGTCGTGCGGGCGATGGGCGAGCTCGGGCTGTTCGGTCTCACCGCCCCCGAGGAGTACGGCGGCGCGGGCGCCGGCCTCACCAGCCTGTGCGTCGCGATCGAGGAGCTCGGGCGGGTCGACCAGTCGATGGGCATCACGCTCGAGGCGGCCGTCGGTCTGGGCATCACCCCGATCCTGGCGTACGGCACCGACGAGCAGAAGGCCCGGTGGCTGCCCGACCTCGTCGCCGGGCGGGCGCTGGCCGCGTTCGGCCTCACCGAGCCCGGCGCCGGGTCCGACGCCGGCGCCACGGCCACCCGCGCGGTGCTCGACGGAGACGAGTGGGTCATCGACGGCGCCAAGCAGTTCATCACCAACTCCGGCAGCGAGCTGACCAGCTGCGTCACCATCACCGCACGCACCGGCGAGCGGCCCGACGGCAGCGCGGAGATCTCCACGATCATCGTCCCGGCGGGCACGCCCGGGTTCGTCGTCGAGCCCGCCTACGACAAGCTCGGCTGGCACGCGTCCGACACCCATCCGCTGACCTTCGACGGCGCCCGGGTGCCGGTCGATCACCTGCTCGGCGAGCGCGGCCAGGGGTTCAGCCAGTTCCTGGCCACGCTCGACGACGGCCGCATCGCCATCGCCGCGCTCGCCGTCGGCTGCATCCAGGCCATGCTCGACGCGTCGCTCGGCTACGCGCACGAGCGCACGTCGTTCGGCGTCCCGATCGGCGCCAAGCAGGCCGTCGCGTTCCAGCTCGCCGACCTCCACGTCATGGCGCAGGCCGCGCGGCTGCTGACCTACCGCGCCGCCGCACTGCGCGACGCCGGCGCCCCCGCCGAGCAGGTCAAGCAGGCGGCGGCGTCGGCCAAGCTGTACGCCACGGAGTCCGCCGTCACCGCCACCCGGGTCGCCACGCAGGTGCACGGCGGCTACGGGTTCATGGAGGAGTACCCGGTGACCCGGTTCTACCGCGACGCGAAGATCCTCGAGATCGGCGAGGGGACCAGCGAGATCCAGCGGCTCGTGCTGGCGCGCGGCCTGGGGCTGCCGGTTCAGGCATGATCGGGGTGTGACAGAGGCCATGGGGCACGACCACTACGCCGAGGTCGACGCGGCCCGCAAGGCCACCGAGGTCCCGTCCGACGCCGGCGCCGCCAAGCTGGCCCAGCAGGGCAAGCTCTACGTCCGCGACCGCATCGACCTGCTGTTCGACGCCGGCACCTTCGTCGAGGACGGCCAGCTGGCCAACGCGCTGTCGACCGGCCTGCCCGCCGACGGCGTCGTCACCGGTCGCGGGCTGGTCGAGGGCCGCCCGGCGCTGGTCGTCGCGAACGACCCGACGGTCAAGGCCGGCTCGTGGGGCGCCCGCACCGTCGAGAAGATCGTCCGCGTCACCGAGACCGCGCTGCGCGACGAGCTGCCGGTGTTCTGGTTCATCGACTCCGCCGGCGCCCGCATCACCGACCAGGTCGACCTCTTCCCCGGCCGCCGCGGCGCCGGGCGCATCTTCCACAACCAGGTGGCGCTGTCCGGCCGGGTCCCGCAGATCTGCTGCCTGTTCGGGCCGAGCGCGGCCGGCGGCGCCTACATCCCGTCGTTCTGCGACATCGTCGTCATGGTCGAGGGCAACGCGTCGATGTACCTCGGCTCGCCGCGCATGGCCGAGATGGTCGTCGGCGAGAAGGTCACGCTCGAGGAGATGGGCGGCGCCCGCATGCACGCGACGGTGTCGGGCTGTGGCGACAACCTCGCCGCCGACGACGCCGAGGCGATCGAGCAGGCCAAGGCGTTCTTCTCCTACCTGCCCGGCTCGTGGCGGCAGCCGCCGCCGTCGTACGCCGCCGGCGGGGCCGTCCGCGAGTTCACCCGCGACCTCGTCCCGGCCGAGGAATCCGTCGGCTACGACATCCACGACGTCATCGACGCGATCATCGACGAAGACTCGTTCTTCGAGGTCAAGCCGCTGTTCGCGGCCGAGTTGGTGACCGGTTTCGGGCTGCTCGAGGGCCAGCCGGTCGGGGTGGTCGCGAACCAGCCCGCGGTCAAGGGCGGCGTGCTGTTCACCGACTCCGCCGACAAGGCCGCCCGGTTCATCTGGCTGTGCGACGCCTTCAACGTGCCGCTGATCTACCTGGCCGACGTCCCCGGCTTCATGATCGGCTCGTCGGTGGAGCGCGAGGGGATCATCCGGCACGGCGCCAAGATGATCACCGCGGTCGCCGAGGCCACCGTGCCGACGGTGTCGGTGATCGTGCGCAAGGCGTACGGCGCGGGGTTGTACGCGATGTGCGGGCCGGGGTTCGGGCCGGACGCCTGCCTCGCGCTGCCGACGGCGAAGATCGCGGTGATGGGCCCGGAGGCGGCGATCAACGCGGTGTACTTCAACAAGATCGCCGCCATCGAGGACGAGGCGGAGCGCGCCTCGTACGTCGCGGGGCTGCGGCTGGAGTACGAGGCCGACATCGACATCCTGCGGCTGGCGTCCGACCTCGTCATCGACGCCATCGTGGCCCCCGAGGAGCTACGCGGCCAGCTGGTGGCGCGGCTGGCGGCCGCGGCCGGCAAGGACCGCCGGTTCACCGAACGCCGCCATGGCGTGCCCCCGGTCTGAGCGGACTCAGTCGCGGGTGGCGGCCCGGCGGGCGCGGCGGCGGACCGGCTCGTGGTCGGGGTCGGTGCGCCACAGCTCGGTGATCGAGATGCCGAGCCGGCCCAGCAGGGTGCGCAGCAGCGGCAGCGACAGCCCCACGACAGAGTGGTGGTCGCCGTCGATGGCGGTGACGAACGGGCCGCCGAGGCCGTCGATGGTGAACGCGCCGGCCACCCGCAGCGGCTCGCCGGTGGCGACGTAGGCGCGGATCTCGGCGTCGGAGAGGTCGGCGAAGTGGACCGTGGTGCTGGCGGTGTCGCCGATGGCCCGGCCGGTGCCGCCGTCGCCGGGTTCGCGCAGGTCGATCAGCCAGTGGCCGGTGTGCAGCACGCCTGACCGGCCGCGCATGCGCTGCCAGCGGCGCACGGCGTCGACCGGGCCGTCGGGCTTGCCGTGGATCTCGCCGTCGAGCTCGAGCACGGAGTCGCAGCCGAGCACGACCATGCCGGTGAACGTCTTGCCGGCGACCTGCTCGGCCTTGGCGCGACCGAGCAGCAGCGGCACGTCGTGCGGCGGGACGGGGCCGCGCGCACGGGCCTCGGCCAGCACGGCGTCCTCGTCGACGCCGGAGACCTGGACGACGGGTTCGATGCCGGCCGAGCGCAGGGTGGCCAGCCGGGCGGGGGACTGGGAAGCGAGCAGCAGGCGCACCACGGACCTCACGTTACCGAAAATGATCATCGGCGGTCGATGCCTGAAACAGGTTCGACCGCCGACGATCATCGGGTGATCATGGTCACGGAGAGGTTAACCCGTCGTACGTCACCCTGTCTCGGTATCGCTCAGGCCGTCGCCAGTTCGGCCGGCCGCTCCTCACCGCCGTCGGCGAACACGTCGCCGCGCCGGTCGGAGTTGTAGATCTCCAGGTCCAGCAGGCCCTCGCGCTTGGCGACGATGGTCGGGACCAGCGCCTGCCCGGCGACGTTGACCGCCGTGCGGCCCATGTCGAGGATCGGGTCGACGGCGAGCAGCAGGCCCACGCCGGCCAGCGGCAGCCCCAGCGTCGACAGCGTCAGCGTGAGCATGACGGTCGCGCCGGTCGTGCCGGCGGTCGCGGCCGAGCCGACGACGGAGACCAGCACGATCAGCAGGTAGTCCGACACCGAGAGGTCCAGGCCGAAGAACTGCGCCACGAAGATCGCGGCGATCGCCGGGTAGATCGCGGCGCAACCGTCCATCTTCGTCGTCGAGCCGAACGGCACGGCGAACGACGCGTAGGACCGCGAGACGCCGAGGTTACGCTCGGTGACCTGCTCCGTCACCGGCAGCGTGCCGATCGACGAGCGGGACACGAAGCCCAGCTGGATGGCCGGCCAGGCGCCGGAGAAGAACTTGACCGGGTTCAGGCCGTGCGCCCGCAGCAGGATCGGGTAGACGACGAACAGCACGAGCGCCAGGCCGACGTAGATGGCCACCGTGAACCGGCCGAGCGAGCCGATGGCGTCCCAGCCGTAGTCGGCGACGGCGTACCCGAGCAGGCCGATGGTGCCGATCGGGGCCAGCCGGATGATCCACCAGAGCACCTTCTGCACGATCGACAGCGCCGCCCGGTTGAACGCCAGGAACGGCTCGGCCTTCTCGCCCAGCTTCAGCGCGGCGATGCCGATGGCCGCCGACACGACGACGAACTGCAGCACGTTGAAGCTCAGGCTCGTCGCCGCGGCGCCGCTCTCCGGGTCGATCGACGTGTTCGCCGTCAGGGCGAGGAAGTTGGTCGGCACCAGGCTGGTGAGGAACGCCCACCAGTCGCCGGTGCGGCCCGGCTCGGCCGCCTGGTCCTGGGTGACGGACGTGTGCTCGCCCGGCTGCAGGATCAGGCCGAGCGCGATGCCGATGCCGACCGCGATCAACGCGGTGATCGCGAACCACAGCAGCGTCTGACCGGCCAGCCGGGCCGCGTTGGTGACGTTGCGCAGGTTCGCGATGCTCGCGACGATCGCGGTGAAGATCAGCGGGATGACGGCGGCCCGCAGCAGGTCGACGAACAGCCCGCCGACGGTGTCGAGGGTGCTGGTCAGCCAGTTCGGGTTGCCGTCGGCGGCCGGGCCCAGCTCGCGGGCCACCAACCCGAGGACGACGCCCAGGGCCAGGCCGAGGAGGACCTGGACGGAGAACGAGGGCAGACGCAGCCGGCGGGGGGCGGGCGCGCCTACGGTCGCGGTTTCGGACATGCGAAGACCTTCCGGAACGGAGGAGGGGACGGGGTGAGGCGGGAACCGCGCGCGGGCAGGCGGCAGCGCCGGCGGGGGACAGGGCTCCGCCCGGGCGCGCGCGGATGCAGCGGGTGCTAGGCCGGACAGGCAGAGCTGGCCTGACGTCGCAGATCGACGTGCAGGCGCTGAGTGAGACCCCAGATGTTCACCATGTCAGCGTGCTCAACGGCCCGCATGACCTGGGTATTCCCGATTCCGCCAGATTTCTCCGACTTGTTTCGCTCACCGGCCCGGAGCGGTCCGCAACCGGGCGTCGACGGCGTGGGCGGCCAGTGCCGCGGTGACGGCGGCCCGGCGCCGCGCGCTCCCGGCGAGCACCGGCAGCGGGTCGTCGGGGATGCCCGGCCGCCGGGCGAGCTGCGCGAAGGCGTCCGCCTGGGTCGTGGCCGGCAGCCCGGCGATGACGCCGTGGACGCTGCGGTAGACGTCGTAGCCGGCCACGACGTCGCCGGACTCCAGTGCGAGCCGGTAGTGCGCCGACGACAGGCGCACCCGGTCGTAGTTCGGCTCCGTCTCGTCCATGCGGGCGAGCTGGGCGTCGTCCAGCCACAGCACCACCGCCCGCAGGGTCCGCCCGCGGTGCTCGTACGGCGTGTACGGGATGTACCCGGCCCGGCTGACGTGCGCCGAATGACCCACCGCCAGGTCGCTCACCCGGACGGCGTGGACGGGGACGGCGAGATCGGGGCCGAGCTTCTGCCGCAGCTGGCTCGCCGCCGCGTTGGACCCGACGGCGAGCACCGGCCGCCGTCCGTCCAGGCACACGTCCGCCGCCAGCGGGCGCACCGCGGTGCCGGTCACGACGCAGGAGGTCGTGACCGGCACGCCGGGGTAGCTCGCCGGGTCGAGCAGCGGTGCGGTGCTCAGAGCCGGGCCAGTGCCTCGCGGAGCGGGTCGAGGCCGATGGAGCCGAGGTCGAGCGCGGCGCGGTGGAACTCGCGCAGGTCGAAGGCGTCGCCCTGGCGCCGCTGGGCGTCGTCGCGGGCGGCGAGCCAGATGCGTTCGCCGATCTTGTACGACGGCGCCTGGCCCGGCCAGCCGAGGTAGCGGTCCAGCTCGAAGCGGAGGAACTCGTCGGGCATGCGGCAGTGGGCGCGCAGGAACGCGTACGCCGACTCCGGCGTCCACACACCGGCGGGCAGCCCGTCGGCCGCCACCAGCGACGCCGGGATCTCCTTGCCCAGGTGGAAGCCGATGTCGACGACGACGCGGGCGGCGCGGAAGGACTGGCTGTCGAGCATGCCGAGGCGGTCGCCGGGGTCGTCGAGGAAGCCGAGGCCGGCCATCAGCCGCTCGGCGTACAGCGCCCAGCCCTCGCCGTGGCCGGACACCCAGCACAGCAGCCGCTGCCAGCGGTTGAGCACCTCGCGGCGGTACATGACCTGGGCGACCTGCAGGTGGTGGCCCGGCACGCCCTCGTGGAACACCGTCGTGGTCTCGCGCCAGGTCGAGAACTCCTCGACCCCCTCGGGGACGGACCACCACATGCGGCCCGGCCGCGTGAAGTCGTCGCTGGGGCCGGTGTAGTAGATGCCGCCCTCCTTGGTGGGCGCGATGCGGCACTCCAGCCGGCGGATCGGCTCGGGGATGTCGAAGTGCACGCCGCTCATCGCCTCGACGGTGCGGTCGGACAGCTTCTGCATCCACTCCTGCAGGCCGTCGGTGCCCACGATGCGGCGGGCGGGGTCGGCGTCGAGGGCGGCGACGGCGTCGTCGACGGTGCCGCCGGGGACGATGTCCTGCGCGACCGCGGCCAGTTCGGTCTCGATGCGGGCCAGCTCGGCGACGCCCCACTCGTAGGTCTCGTCGAGGTCGACGGTGGCGCCGAGGAAGAACCGGGAGGCGACGGCGTAGACGTCGCGGCCGACGGCGTCGCGCTCGCGCGCCGCCGGGGCCACCGTGTCGCCGAGGTAGCCGCCGAACGCACGGAACGCCTCGGACGCCGCCACGGCGGCCGCGTCGAGGTCGGTGCGCAGGGCGTCGGGGCCGCCCGCGGCCAGCCCGGCGAAGAACGTGTCGGCGACCCGCCCGGCCTGCTCGGCGACCGCGAGCACCTGACGGCGGGCCGGCGGCAGCCCGGCCGCGAGGTCGGCGTCCATCGTCCGCCGGTACTGCTCCAGCGCCACCGGGACGGCGCGCATGCGGGCGGCGATGTTCGCCCACTGCTCGTCGGTGTCGGTGGGCATGAGGTCGAAGTTCTCGCGGGCCCAGTGCATGGGGCTCTCGATGACGTTGAGGTTGCGGTTCAGCCCCGCGTCGTCCATCTCGAGGTCGAGCGACAGCCGCTCGCGCATCGCCTCGCCCGCGACCCGCTCGCGCTCGTCGGCCGCGGTCGCCGTCTCGAGCGCGGCCAGGGTCCGTTCCGCGAGCGCCCGCCGCTGCGCGAACCCGTCCGGCGACAGGTCCGTGCTCTGGGCGTCGTAGCCGCTCAGGCCGGCATAGGTGGCGGTGTAGGGGTCGAGGGCGGCGTACTCGTCGACGTAGGCGTCAGCGATCTCGTCGACGGTGCGCGGCTGCGGAGTCGTCACGACGCCGACCCTATCCGGGCGATCCTTCCGGCGAGAAGGACGAACGACGGGCAGATCTTCGGCAGTGCGTCAGCGCGGCAGCGCGCTGGCTCGCCACGCGCCGTCGCCCGGCGTCAGCGGCGCACGGCGCCGCGCCCAGTACGACGCCCACGCCGACCGCGGCGGCTCGGCCGGCCCGGGCCCGCCCGCCGCCTTCGCCGTCAGCACGACCGTGAGCGCGGCCAGCTCTTCGTCCGTCGGCGTCCCCCGGACCACCCTGAACAGCGCTTCGTCGCTCACACCGTCACCCTAACCGGTGCAGCGGGATCGTCGCGGTGACCGTCGTGCCGCCGGAGCCGGAGCCGAGGTCGAGCCGTCCGCCCAGCTCGGCGGCGCGCAGCCGCATCGACTCCAGCCCGACGCCGCCGTCGCGCCCCAGCCGGCCGCCGCGGCCGTCGTCGGCGACGCGCAGCAGCACCTCGTCGCCGCACTGGCGGAGCAGGACGTCGCAGCGGCCGGCTCCGGCATGGCGGGCCACGTTGCTCAGCGCCTCGGCGCCGATGCGGTACAGCGCGACCTCGACGGCGGCGGGCAGCCCGGTGAGGTCGCCCTCGACGACGACGTCGTGCGGCAGCCCGGCCAGGACGGCGCCGGCCTGCTGGCGCAGGGCGGCGGGCAGCCCTTGGTCCAGGGCGGGCGGGCGGAGCCCGTCGACGACGCGGCGGATCTCGCCCGCGCAGCCGGTGAGGTCGTCGACCGCGGCGGCGAGCATCGCCGCCACCTCGTCCGCACCGGCCGCGCCGGCGCCGGCCTGGGCGGCCCGCACCTGCATCCGGGTGCCGACCAGCGCCGGCCCGAGGCCGTCGTGCAGGTCGCGGCGGATCCGCAGCCGCTCCTCCTCGCGCGCCAGCACGAGGTCCTGGCGGGAGCGCTGCAGCGCCAGCGTGAGCCGGTGCGCCTGGGCGGCGATGCCGGCCTGCGAGGCGACGTCGCGCAGCAGGGTCCGCTCGGCCGGCGTGAACACCTCGCCGGCCCGCCGTGGCGCCACTTCCAGCGAGCCGACCCGTTCGCCATGCGCCAGCAGCGCGAACGCGGTCAGCTCCGGCTGCGGCCGGCCGTGTGCGGCGGTCACATAGCTGCCGTCGCTGGTGTCGACGAGCATGCGCACGTACGGCACCCGCAACGCGTCGGCCAGCGTGACGACCAGCTGATCGAGCATCGTGCCGGGGTCGCCGGCCTCCTGCATGCGCCGGCCGAGCCGCTGCAGGACGAGGTGCGGCGCGTCGCGGTCGCCGAACAGCAACCGGTCGACGGCGCGCTGGACGGCCCGCCGGACGGGGTCGAACCCGGCCGCGACCAGCCCGGTGGCCAGCGCCGACGCGACGACCGTGGAACCGCCGGAGTGCAGCCGGCTGCCGGCCAGCCCGATGCCGACGGCGTAGACGCCCAGCACCAGTAGCGTCATGACCAGCCAGACGAGAGCCCGGTTGACGACGAGGTCGAGGTCGCCGAGCCGGAACCGCAGCACCGCGAGCCCGATGCCCAGCGGCAGCGCCACCAGCCCCGGGACCAGCGCGCCGCTCACGCCGGCCGCGTCCAGGACCACGCCGGCGGCGAACAGCACCCCGGCCGGCAGCATGCAGGCCAGCTGCCGCCGGACCAGCGGCTCGGCGCCGCGGGCGCGCCGCAGCAGCGAGGCCACCACGAGCAGCGCCGCGACGATCAGTGCCAGCGCGACCGCGATGACACCGCGGACCAGCAGGTGCGCCAGCGGCGAACCGGACTCGCCGCTGGTCAGCAGCGACCGCGGGTGCTGCGCCGCCGCGACGGCCAGCGCGAGCGTGCCCGCCGCGGCGCACCCGGCGAGGACGACGGCCAGCGGCCGCCAGCGTGGCGACGGCAGCGCGCCGTCCGGGAAGAACAGCAACGCCAGCGGCACCAGCGCAACCGCCGGCCACCACGCCCACTGCGTCACCCACGCCGGGACGACGGCGCCGGACCACGCGACCGCGGCGACGGCGCCCGCGGCCAGCATGCCGGTGGCCAGCACCAGCCGCGCGACGGCGTGCCCCGGCTGGGCCCGGATCAGGAACAGGCCCACCGGCAGGAACCCGCCGGCCAGCGCCAGCAGCATGTCCAGCGGCGCGTCGACCCGGCCGGACGGGCCGACCAGGAAACCCGCGGCCGCGAGCAGCACCAGGACGAGGCAGCCCCAACGGGCCGCCGCCGTCGACCAGCGGGCCACGGCTCAGACGTGGAACAGGTTGTGGAACCACCCGGCGCGGTGACCCGGCCCGGGACGCACGTCGAGCTCGTCGTTCAGCGCGCCGAGGACGTCGGCCAGCGACCCCTTCGGCCGGGGCACCTCGGTGGCCGTCGGCAGCGACTGCTGGCGGCCGAGATCGGGGTCGGCGGTGAGCCGTTGCTGGGCGAGCTCGAGGGCGGTCGCGACCCGGGCGGCGACGGCGTCGGGGTCGCCCGGCCCGGCGCCGGGGACGAACCCGGTGACGACGAGTTCCGCGGTCACCACCGGCCACAGCCGCCGGCCCGCCGCGTCGTACAGCTCGACGACCCGCTCGTCCGGATGGTCGTCGTGGCCGCCGGGCAAGTGCGCGAGCATCGCCTCCACCGTGCCGACGTGCAGGAAGGTGTGGTCGGCGGAGATCGCCAGGACGAGGTCGCCGAGGTCGACGAGGGATGGGTCGGTGCTGGTCACGATGGGTCGCTCCTCATGATCGCGGGCGGGCTGAAAGTGCACCTTAGTGGGACGGTCGTGACAGAACGTCCGCCGGCTTCGCTACGCTCGGCGTCATGGCGAGCGACCCGCTGACCGTGCTGCTCGTCGACGACCATCCGGTGGTCCGGCGCGGGTTGCGGGCGCTGCTCGGCGCCCAGCCGTGGGCGGGCCCGATCCACGAGGCCGACACCGTCGCGCGCGGTCTGGAGCTGGCCCGCGAGCACCGTCCCGACGTCGCCGTGGTCGACCTCGCGCTGCCTGACGGCGACGGCGGCCGGCTGGTCGAGCGGCTGGCGCCGGACTGCGCCGTGCTCGTGCTGACGATGACGGTCGACCCGGGGCGGGCGCGGGCGCTGCTGGCCGCCGGGGCCGGCGGGTACCTCGCCAAGGAGACCGACCCCGACGTCGTCGTTGACGCCATCCGCACCGTGGCCGGCGGCGGGCTCGTGCTGGGGCCGAACCTCGACCGGTCCGCCGTGCTGGGCGCCGGTCCGGCCACTGCCGCGCCGCCCGCCCCGTTCGACCGGCTCAGCCCGCGGGAGCTGCAGATCGTCACGCTGATGGGGCAGGGCCGGTCCAACGCCGAGATCGCCCGCGCCCTGTCGCTGGCCGACAAGACGGTCCGCAACCAGGTGTCGTCGCTTCTGACGAAGCTCGGCGCGCGCGACCGGCTGGAGGCGGCGCTCATGGTGCGCGAACACGGTCTGGTCCCGTAGTACGCCAGGCGCGCAGCGCCCGGGCGCCGTCACTGCGCGGGCCGGCGGTCAGCGCGGCCAGCGCCACGAACGCGTTCAGCACCAGCAGCAACCGGCCCAGCCGCCAGTGGTCCGGCGTGCCCGCGACGACCGCCAACCCGGCCAGCGCGAGCAGGACGGACGCGGCCGGGCCGGCCAGGCAGACCAGCGCCTCGGTGCGCCGTCCGGGGCTCACCGAGCGGACGGTGCCGGCGTCGAGCAGCCCGCGCAGGACGACGGTGTGCACCCGCAGGCCGCGTGCGCGGGCCGCGAGCGCGTGCCCGGCCTCGTGCGCGACACAGGTGACGAGCGCGACGACGCCCGCGGCCGCCCCGCGGGCCAGCGCGGTCGCGACGCCGTCATCGCGGGCCAGCAGCGCGGCGACGGCGACGACCGCGGCCAGCTGCAGGTACACCGCCCGGCGCACCTCGACCCGGGTCCGCTCAGCCGGCGACACGGCACGCCTCCGCGGCGAACGCCAGCACCTGCGGCAGCGCCGGCAGCGCGCCCGGGCCGACGGAGCCGTCGCCGAGCGAGACGCCGTCGACCGGGTCGAGCACGCCGACGCCGTCGGCACGCAGCGTGGCGACGTTGCGCCGGACCGCCGGCTTCGCCCACATCGCGGCGTTCATCGCCGGTACCATGACGACCGGGCAGGTCGCCGCCAGCAGCACCGTCGTGAGCAGGTTCGGGGCCAGCCCGAGGGCGGCCTCGGCGAGCAGGTCCGCCGTCGCCGGCATGACCAGCACGAGGTCGGCCCAGGCGGCCAGTTCGACGTGCGGGACGATCAGGTCGCCGGTCCGTCCGTCGGAGTAGACCGGGTGGCCGGCGGCCGCGGCCAGCGGCAGCGGCGTCGCGAACAGCTCGGCCGCGGGGGTGGTGACCACCCGCAGCCGCGCCCCGGCGCCGAGTCGCAACGCCGCCGCGGTCTGCGACATCGTGGCCGCGGCGACGGAGCCGCCGATGCCCAGCAGGATCCGCCGGTTCAGCCAGTCCATCTCCCTCAACTCCCTGTCAGTGTTGTGGCCGCGTCGAGGACCGCGTGGCCGAGGCCGGTCAGGACGGCGATCGCTTCCGGCCGCGCCCCGAACGCGGCGCTCACCCGGGCCTCGTGGTCCAGGACCTTGACGGCGGCGGCGTCCGCGGCCGCCCGCCAGAACGCCGCAGGCCTCGGGCGGTCGCCGTCGTACCCGCGTCGTACCGCCGCGGCGAGTCCGAACAGTGCGGCCCTGGTCCACGGGTCCCGCCCCCCAGGGGACCCGTGGACGGCCGCCCCGGCGGGCTCGGCCGGTGCGCGGTGGCCGTCCGCCGGGAGCAGGTGCGCGATCTCCAGCAGATCGCCGATCAGGTAGCCGGCGTCGAACCACGCCGGCCCGCGGGCCCGCCCGGTCCAGCCGGTCACGACCGCGAGCACCGCGTCGTCCGCCGCCGGCTGCTGCGCGACGAGGAGATGGCCGGTCGACGGCTCGCCGTGCAGCGGCGCCGGTGGCTGCGCGTGCCAGCCGGCGCGGACCCCTGCCAGCGCGGCAGCCAGCCGGTCGTCGGTGCGGGCCAGCGTGCCGGTGGCGTCGACGCGGGCGAGCGCGGCGGGTTCCGCGGCCGGTACGGCGCCGGGGCCGTCGTGCAGGGCGCGCAGTGCGCGGCCGAGGCCGGCGCCCAGGTCTGGCCCGGCCGGGTGGCGCGGGCCGGCCGCGGTGATCGTGGCCGCCAGCAGCGCGGGCCGCCAGGGCACCTCGTACGCGACCGCCCCGCCGGACAGCGGGATCGGCACGCCGATCCGCACCGAACCGTCCTGCCGCGGCACCCGGACGATCGCCGCGGGCGTCGTACGCTCCGCCGGCACGTCGGCCCAGAGGTGGCCGCCGGCCACGGTCGTCAGGGACCAGCGGGCGAGCAGCGGCCCGGCCAGCACGGTCGCGTCCGCCAGCACCGGGACACCGGCGGCGGTGAGGCCGGCGGCGAGCGCGGGTGGCACGGTTGCGGCCGCCGGGCCGGCCGGGTTGGCGCTCATCGCGGCCCTCCGGCGCCGGCCAGCACGCCGGCGCCGAGGTCGGGCTCGGCGCCGCCGGGGCCGAGGTGCGGCCGGTCCGGGTCGAGGCCGGCGGCGGTGAACTCCGCCCGCACGCCGTCCCAGCGGGCCGCGACACCGGCGCCCGCCCCGGCCGCGAGCACGCCCCGGACCAGCAGCAGGCATCGATGCTGACCGAAGCTGAGCGCGCCGGCGGCCGTGCGGGCCGGCTCGTCGGCGACCGCGACGCCGGGTGCGACGGCCCGGGTGAACGCGGGCACCGAGGGTCGCAGCCGCACGCCGGGAGCGGCCAGCGCGGCGCGCACCACCGGCGCCGTCGCGGCCGAGTCGCCGCGCGGGGTGTAGAGGACCAGCGCGTCAGGCCGTGGATGCGCGGCCGGGTCGTTGAGCGTCTTGACGGTGAACGGCAGGCCGGCCGCGTCCAGGCCACCCACCAGCGCACCCAGCAGCGCCGCCGCACCGTCCGCCGTCGTGTTCAGGTACCAGCGCAGCACCGGGCCCGAACCGGGTCCGGCCAGGCCCGTGGTCAGGTAGAAGCCTGGCGAGACGAAGCGGCGCTCGGCGGGGAACGCCACCTCGACGCCGTCGCCGGCCGGGCGGACCTCGTCCGGACGGGCCGTGACCCGCACGCCGTCGTCCGTGCCGACCACCGTCAGCCGGTCGCCGTCGGCGCGGTCCAGCCGCCAGCCGGGCTGCCAGCGCCGCCGTCCTCCGTCGGCCCGGCGCAGGGCCGCGACGAACGCGGGGTGCTCACGGTCGGCGGGCAGCCGGCGGTCCGGCGTCGCGGCGGGGTCGTGGTCTCGGCCGAGGTAGAGGTGGTCGTACACGGCGGCGTGCAGGCCGGCGGCCGTGACGGTGCGGTCGCCGCATCGCGCGGTGTCGTGGTCGAGGAGCTCGACCCGGTGGACGGCGTCGAGCAGGTCGGTCGTGGTCATAGCAGCATCGGCGCCGTTCGGTCGGGATCGGTGAGGAGCTGGGTGGCGAGGTGCGCCGTGAGCACACTCGGCGCGTCGAGCCGCTCGGCCAGCAGGCCGGCGGCCAGGGCACGTTGCAGCAGGAACACACCGGCATGGGCGGCGACGAGCCCGCGGTCGGCCGGTGCCAGCGGCGGGTACGCGCTCAGCGCGGCGCGGACCCGCGCGCGCAACTCGTCCAGCGGGACCGGCGCGTCCGACAGCCAGGACTCCAGCGTCCCGCCCGGGGCGAGGCGCAGCGTGTGCAGCCACAGCTGGACGAGGTTGCCGACCAGGCTGCCGAGGTCCCACAGCGGGTCGCCCCAGCCGGCCGTCTCCCAGTCGAGCAGCACGACGCGGCCGCCGTCGGCCACGACGTTGTCGTGCTTGACGTCGCCGTGGATCAGTGCGCTCGGCCGCCACCGCGCGGCGAGCCGGTCGAGGACGGCGTGCGTGTCGGCGGCGCGGGCCCACACCTCGCGGAACCCGGACGGGAACGCCGCCAGCGCGGCCGGCGTCACGGCCGCCCAGTCCAGCGTCGGCCGGCCGAACGGGCCGGTGGGCGCGATCGCGTCGACGGGGTGCGTCTCGGGCCGGACGGCGTGCAGCCGGGCCAGCGCGGCCCCGATCGCCCTCGCGACGTCCGGGCCGACGTCCGGCCAGTCCGTCAGCGCGCGCCAGTCCTGGTAGCCGCGGTACACGGCGGCCGATCCGGCGTCGTCGACGGCCAGCAGTTCCGGCGCGATCGCGGCCGTCCCGGGCAGGGTGTCCAACGCGCGGACCACGCCTGCCTCGCCCGTCACCGCCGGCCGGCCGGGCCGGGCCCGCTTGACGAAGAGCAGGCGGCCGTCGGCGAGGTCCACCTGGGAACAGAGCGCCCGGCCGGGCAGGTGACGGACGGCGCGGACGTCGTCAGGCGCGGCGAGGCCGGTCCGCGCGAGCGCGGCGAGCAGCGGGTCGTCGATGATCGTCACGGCGATCCTCCGTGGGACGGGACGGCCGCCGGGGCACGAGACCCCGGCGGCCACCGGGAACGGACCGGATCAGCAGCTGAAGCCGTAGCTGGCCGCGATGATCGACGGGCAGTAGATGATCGACGCGATCACGATCGGGGCGAGACCGTCCTCGGTGGTCTCGGCCCGCTCCGCGACGTCGGCCGACAGCGCGGCCTGCTCGGCGGGGGTCCCGAAGAGGTTCTGAGCGGACATGTGGCAACTCCTGTTCTCCAGTCCGGGAGCGCCTCTCGCCCCCGGCTGAAGACCACGCTGGCTGGCCCGCCGTCCCTGCCTCCAGGGACAATGTCCCCGTCAGAGCGGGATGTTGCCGTGCTTCTTGGGCGGCAGCGTCTCGCGCTTCGTGCGCAGCGCCCGCAGCGCCTGCGTCACCGCGACCCGGGTGCGCGACGGCTCGATGACGGCGTCGACGTAGCCGCGTTCGGCGGCGATGTAGGGGTTGGCGAGGGTGTCCTCGTACTCGGTGATCAGCTCGGCGCGGCGCTCGGCCGGGTCGTCGGCGTCGGCGAGCTCGCGGCGGTAGAGGATGTTGACGGCGCCCTGCGCGCCCATGACGGCGATCTGGGCGGTCGGCCAGGCGAGGTTGACGTCGGCGCCGAGGTGCTTGGAGCCCATGACGTCGTAGGCGCCGCCGTAGGCCTTGCGGGTGATGATCGTGACCAGCGGGACGGTCGCCTCGGCGTAGGCGAAGATCAGCTTGGCCCCGCGGCGGATGATGCCGTTCCACTCCTGGTCGGTGCCGGGCAGGAAGCCGGGCACGTCGACGAAGGTGAGGACGGGGATGTTGAAGGCGTCGCAGGTGCGGACGAACCGCGCGGCCTTCTCCGACGCGTCGAGGTCGAGGGTGCCGGCGAACTGCAGCGGCTGGTTCGCGACGACGCCGACGGACTGGCCCTCGACGCGGCCGAAGCCGACGATGATGTTGGCGGCGAACAGCGGCTGCACCTCGAGGAAATCGCCGTCATCGAGCACCGCCTCGATGACGGCGTGCATGTCGTACGGCTGGTTGGCGCTGTCGGGGACGAGGGTGTCCAGCGCGAGGTCGGTCTCGCTCGGCTCGAGCGACGCCTCCACCCCGGCGAACGACGGCGCGGGGTCGAGGTTGTTCTGCGGCAGGTACGACAGCAGCGCCTTGACGTAGTCGACGGCGTCGGCCTCGTCGCCGGCCATGTAATGGGCGTTGCCGCTGCGGGTGTTGTGCGCGCGGGCGCCGCCGAGCTCCTCGAAGCCGACGTCCTCGCCGGTGACGGTCTTGATGACGTCGGGGCCGGTGATGAACATGTGCGACGTCTGGTCGACCATGACGGTGAAGTCGGTGATGGCCGGCGAGTACACGGCGCCGCCGGCGCACGGGCCCATGATCAGCGAGATCTGCGGGATGACGCCGGACGCGTGCACGTTGCGGCGGAAGATCTCGCCGTAGAGGCCGAGGGAGACGACGCCCTCCTGGATGCGCGCGCCGCCGGAGTCGTTGATGCCGATCATCGGGCAGCCGGTCTTCAGTGCGAAGTCCATGACCTTGACGATCTTCTCGCCGAACACCTGGCCGAGGCTGCCGCCGAAGACGGTGAAGTCCTGCGCGAACACCGCGACCTGGCGGCCGTCGACGGTGCCGAAGCCGGTGACGACGCCGTCGCCGTAGGGGCGGTTGGCGGCCATGCCGAACGCGGTGGAGCGGTGCCGCGCCAGCTCGTCGAACTCGACGAACGAGCCGTCATCGAGCAGCATCGCGATGCGCTCGCGGGCGGTGCCCTTGCCGCGCGCGTGCTGTTTCTCGACCGCTCCGCCGGAGCCGGCGTGCACGGCGTCGTCGATCCGCTGCCGCAGGTCGGCGAGCTTGCCCGCGGTGGTGTGGATGTCCGGGTCGTCGTGCGTCGTCATGTCGTGCCTCCGTCGTCGGATGGAGCGTTAGCAGGGTAGAGCACGTCCTCGCAGCCTGCAGTGACTCTCGTCTCGCACTGTGGGGCGCGCCCACTGCGTTCCATGTGCGCTGTCTACGCTGGACGCATGGCCTCCACTGCCACCGGATCCCGCGAAGCCGCGCGCTTCGAGATGCCCGAACGGCTGCGCGCCGACGTCCGGCAGCTCGGCGACGCGCTCGGCCAGGTGCTGCGTGAGTACGGCGGCGACGCCCTGCTGGCCGACGTCGAGCGGCTGCGCGAGCTGACCATCGCCTCGCACCACGAGGACCAGACGGTCGCCGACGACGCCGCCTCGCAGGCCGAGCACCTGGTCGCGTCGTGGTCGCTGGACCGCGCCGACGAGGTCGCCCGCGCCTTCACCGTCTATTTCCACCTGGTCAACGCCGCCGAGGAGTACCACCGGGTCCGCTCGCTGCGGGCCGGCGACCGCGCCGACCACCCGCTGGCCGGCACCGTCGCGAAGGCGGTCGAGGACGTCGCCCGCCTCGCCGGGCACGACAAGGCCAAGCACCTGCTCGACGGCCTCGAGTTCCGGCCGGTGCTCACGGCGCACCCCACGGAGGCGCGCCGCCGCGCCATCGTCACGTCCATCCGGCGCATCGCGCAGCTGCTCGAACGCCGCGACGACCCCAGGCTGGGCGCGTCCGAGGACGCCGAGACGCAGCGGCACCTGCTCGAGCAGATCGACGTGCTGTGGCGCACGGCCCCGCTGCGGGTCGACCGTCCCGGCCCGCTCGACGAGGTCCGCACGGCCATGTCGGCCTTCGACGACGTGCTGTTCCACGTCGTGCCGCAGGTGTACCGGCGGGCCGAGATGGCGCTGGCCGGCGGCGCCGAGACGGTCGCGGCGCCGCAGGTGCCGGCGTTCGTGCGGCTCGGCTCCTGGATCGGCGGCGACCGCGACGGCAACCCGCACGTCACCAGCGCCGTCACCCGTCAGGCCATGGCCATCCAGTCCGACCACGTGCTCAGGGCGCTCGAGGCGGCGGCCACCGCCGTCGGGCGCGGGCTGACGCTCGATGCCGGCAGCACACCGGCCGCCACCGAGCTGCGCCGCATCCTGGCCGACGCGCAGGCCGCGCAGCCCGAGCTGTACGCCGAGCTCGCGTCGCGCTCGCCGAACGAGCCGCACCGCATCGCCGTCCTCTACGCGGCCGCCCGCATCGCCGCCACCCGCCGCCGCGACGCCGACCTCGCCTACGCGGCGGCGGGCGAGCTGCTGGCCGAGCTGCGCGCCGTCCAGGCCAGCCTGGCCGAGGCCGGCGCGGCGCGGCAGGCCTACGGCGCGCTGCAGGGCCTCATCTGGCAGGTCGAGTCGTTCGGGTTCCATCTGGCCGAGCTCGAGGTCCGCCAGCACAGCGCCGTGCACCGGGCGGCCTTGGAGGAGATCCGCGCCGGCGGCGTGCTGTCCGACCGCACCGAGGAGGTGCTGGCCACCATCCGGGTCATGGCGCAGATCCAGGCCCGGTTCGGCCCCGACGCGTGCCGCCGCTACGTGGTCTCGTTCACGCAGTCCTCCGACGACGTCGCCGCCGTGTTCGAGCTGGCCCGGCACGCCCTCGACGGCCGCCCGCTGGCGCTCGACGTCGTGCCGCTGTTCGAGACCGGCGCCGACCTCGCGGCCTGCGTCGACATCCTCGACGGCGTGCTCGAGCTGCCCGACGTGCGGTCGCGGCTGGAACAGACCGGCCGGCGCCTCGAGATCATGCTCGGCTACTCCGACTCCGCGAAGGACGTCGGCCCGGTGTCGGCCACGCTCGCGCTGTACGACGCGCAGGACCGGCTCACGGCGTGGGCGCACGAGCACGAGCTCACGCTGACGATGTTCCACGGCCGCGGCGGGGCGCTGGGGCGGGGCGGCGGGCCGGCCAACCGGGCCGTCCTGGCGCAGGCGCCGGGCTCGGTCGACGGCCGGTTCAAGCTGACGGAGCAGGGCGAGGTCATCTTCGCCCGGTACGGCGACCCCGCCATCGCGCGCCGCCACATCGAGCAGGTCGCGTCCGCCGTCCTGCTGGCGTCGACGCCCGCGGTCGAGGAGCGGGCCCGCGCGGCCGCGGTCGAGTTCTCGCCGGTCGCGTCGGTGCTCGACACCGCGGCCCGCGAGGCCTACCACGCGCTCGTCCGCACCGACGGCTTCCCCGAGTGGTTCGCCCGGGTCACCCCGCTCGAGGAGGTCGGCTCGCTGCCCATCGGCTCGCGGCCGGCCCGGCGCGGGCTGACGGTGTCGTCGCTCGACGACCTCCGCGCCATCCCGTGGGTGTTCTCGTGGTCGCAGACCCGCGTCACGCTGCCCGGCTGGTACGGCCTCGGCTCCGGCCTGGCCGCCGTCGGCGACCTCGACGTGCTGCGCCGCGCGTACGAGGAGTGGCCGCTGTTCACCGTCATGATGGAGAACGCGGAGATGTCGCTGGCCAAGTCCGACCGCCGCATCGCCGCGCGCTACCTCGCGCTCGGCGACCGGCCGGAGCTGACCGACCGCATCCTCGCCGAGCACGCGCTCACCACCCACTGGGTGCTCGACGTCACCGGGCACAGCCGGCTGCTCGAGGACCGCCACGTGCTGGGCCGCGCCGTCGCACTGCGCAACCCCTACGTCGACGCGCTGTCGTACCTGCAGGTCCGGGCGCTGCGGGCGCTCCGTCGCGACGACGTCGAGTCCGGCTCGGCGGAAGAGGCCGCCACCCGGCGGCTGCTGCAGATCAGCGTCAACGGCGTCGCCGCCGGCCTGCAGAACACCGGCTGATGTGGGACGTCCACCGGGTCGCCACCACGGGGTCGACGAACGCCGACGTCGCCGCCGCGGCCCGGTCCGGCGCGGCTGAGGGCTACGCCGTCGTCGCCGAGCACCAGAGCGCGGGCCGCGGCCGGCTGGACCGCCGCTGGGAGGCCCCGCCCGGCACGTCGCTGGCGATGTCGTTCCTGCTCCGGCCGCACGGCGTGCCGGACCCGCGGTGGTCGTGGCTGCCGCTGCTGGCCGGCGTGGTCGTGGTCGACGCCGTCGACGCGGCGGCGGGTGCGGTCGCCGTGCTCAAGTGGCCGAACGACGTGCTGCTCGACGGCGGCAAGCTGTCCGGCATCCTCGTCGAGCGGGTCGAGACGCCGTCCGGCCCGGCCGCCGTCGTCGGCATCGGGCTGAACGTCGCGCAGACGCCGGACCAGCTGCCGCCCGGCGGGGTGTCGCTGGCGCCGTACGGCGCGCGGGCCGACGCCGTCCTCGACGCGGTCGCGTCCGGGCTGGCCGCGCGTTACGAGACCTGGCGCGCCGCCGAGGGCGACCCGTCCGCGTCCGGGCTGGCCGAGGCCTACTCCGCCCGCTGCGACACCCTCGGCCGCGAGGTCCGGGCCCAGCTGCCCGGCGGCGACACCGTCGAGGGCCGCGCGGCCGCCGTCGACGACGCCGGCCGGCTGCTGATCGCGCCGGCCGCGGGCGGTTCCCCCGTGGCCGTCGGCGCCGGTGACGTCGTCCATCTGCGTCCGCGGTGAGAGCGCCTGTTCTCGCGAACGGGTGCGACGTGCCAGGATGCACGCCATGGGGTTCTCCGATAAACACCTCAGCGACGACGAACAGGTCATCTACCACCTGCACACGCACGTCAAGGCGCTGATCGTGCCGGTGCTGGTGCTCTTGGTCCTGGCCGCCGGCGTGGGCTTCGGCCTGGGCGCGCTGCCCGACGACGAGCTGATCGGGACGGTGGGCCGCTGGGCCATCGTCATCGTCGCCGTCGTGGCGCTGGGCGCGTGGGTCATCTGGCCGTTCCTCACCTGGCTGACCACCACGTACACCATCACCAGCGAGCGGCTGATCACCCGCCAGGGCATCATCACCCGCACCGGCCGCGACATCCCGCACACCGTCATCAACGACGTCGCGTACGAGATGCAGCTCACCGACCGCATGCTGCGCTGCGGCACGCTCGTGGTGTCGGCCGCCAGCGAGCAGGGCCAGGTGCGCCTGCACGACGTCCCGCGGGTGCACCAGGTGCAGCTGCGGCTCAGCGAGCTCGTGCGCGAGGCGCACGACCTGGACGAACGCACGTGACGCTGCCGCCCGAACCGCCGCGGAAGCCCACCACCGACGAGCTCGAACGGCTGCTGCTCGGCGCGTCCCGCCGCTACACGCGGGAACAGATCGCCGAGGGTGCCGGGCTCAGCGTCGAGGAGGTGACGCGGTACTGGCGGGCGCTGGGTTTCCCCGACGTCGGCGAGGAGCGGGCGTTCACCGTCTGGGACATGGAGGCGCTGCGCGGCGTCACCGAGCTGATCCAGGACGACGTCGTCGACGAGGCCACCGCCGTGCAGATGGTGCGGGCGCTGGGCCGGATGACCGGCCGCCTCGCCGAATGGCACGTCGAGACGCTGGCCGAGATCATCGAGGACAACGAGGCCGCGGGCCACGGCACCGGCAGCCGGCTGACGTCGGCCTACCTCGTGGCGCAGAAGCTGCTGCCCGAGTTCGAGCGGCTGCTCATCTACGCGTGGCGGCGCAAGCTGGCCGCGTCGGTGAACCGGCTGGTCGCGATCGGCCGCATCGGCGACGCCCCGCTGCTGGCCGCGCCCGCCTCCGTCGGGTTCGCCGACCTCGTGTCGTTCACCCGGCTGTCCCGCGGGCTCAGCGTCGACGAGCTGGGCCAGCTGGTCGAGCAGTTCGAGGCCACCACCAACGACGTCATCTTCGGCACCGGCGGGCGGGTCATCAAGACCCTCGGCGACGAGGTCGTGTTCACCGCTGACGACCCCGAGACGGCGGCGGAGATCGGCTGCCGGCTGGTCGAGGAGATCGGCGAGAACGGCGACCTCCCCGACATCCGGGTCGGCATCGCGACCGGTCCCGTCGTGGCCCGGCTCGGCGACGTCTTCGGCACCCCGACGAACCTCGCCGCGCGGCTGACCGCGCTGGCCGAGCGCAACACCGTCCTCGTCGACGACGTGACGGCGAAGGAGCTGGCCGCGGCGCCGGCGTTCGCGCTGCGCGCCCTCCCGCCGACCACGGTGCGCGGGCTCGGCGTCGTCAACGCCTTCACCGTCACGCCGCGCCGCGACCCGCAGGCGCCCGCGTGATCGAGCACCGGGTCGCCGTCGCGGTGCTGGTCGCCGGCGGCCGCGTCCTGATGTGCCACCGGCGGGCCGACCGCACGTGGTACCCCGACGTCTGGGACTTCCCGGGCGGCCACCTGGAGGACGGCGAGACCGCCGCCGAGTGCGCGCGGCGCGAGTGCGGCGAGGAGCTCGGCATCGACGCCGGGCCGGCGCACCGCGAGCTGGCCCGCTGGGTCGAGCGCGACGAGGACATCACCTTCGTCCAGCTGCTGAGCTGGACCGGCACGCCGTCCAACCACGCGCCCGAGGAGCACGACGACGTCCGCTGGGTCACGCTGGCGGAGGCGCTCGAGCTGAGGCTGCCGGACCCGCGGTACCCGGACCTGCTGCGCGGCGTGCTGGACCCGCCGGCGGGCGGGTAGGGTCCGCGGCATGACGACCGGAGCGACCGTGCGGCAGGCGGTGATCCTCGCCGGTGGGCAGGGGTCCCGGCTCAAGCCGTACACCGACACCGTCCCGAAGGTGATGATCGAGATCTCGGGCCGGTGCATCATCGACCACCAGCTGGACTGGCTGGCCGAGGCCGGCGTCACCGACGTCGTCGTGTCGGCGGGGCACCTGAGCGAGGTGCTGCTGGCCCACCTCGACTCCCGCGAGCTGCCAGTGCGTGTGCGCACCGTCGTCGAGGAACAGCCGCTGGGCCGCGGCGGCGGGCTGAAGTACGCCGGCAAGGAGCTGCCCGCGCCCGACGACGGCTGGTACGCGCTCAACGGCGACATCTGGACCCGGTTCGACCTGCGCGCCATGACGGCGTACCACCTCGAGCGGCAGGCCGTCGCCACCATCGCGCTGGCCCGCCCGCGCATGCCGTGGGGCGTTGTCGAGCTCGACGAGCTGGGCCGCGTCACCGACTTCGTCGAGTCGCCGCCGTCGCCGTACCCGATCAACGGCGGCGTGTACGTGTTCTCGCCGCGCATCCTCGACCTCCTGCCCGACGTCGGCGACCACGAGCGCACCACGTTCCCGTCGCTGGCCAAGCAGCGGCTGCTGGCCGGGTACCCGATCGAGACGTACTGGCGGGCCATCGACACCGCGAAGGACCTCTCCGAGGCGGCGAAGGAACTGGCGGCGCTGCGGTCCCGGCTGGGCGACTGAGCCGCCCGTTAGGGTGTGCCCCATGGGCAGTGTGACGATCAACCGGCACGATGACGTCCCGGGTGTCACGGAGCTGGTCCTCGACCGGCCCGAGGCGCACAACGCCATCTCCACGGAGTTCGCGCGGCAGCTGACCGCGGCGACGGCGGAGCTGGCCGCCGACCCGTCCGTCCGCGCCGTCGTCCTGACGTCGTCGGCGCCCAAGGCGTTCTGCGTCGGCGCCGACCTCAAGGAGCGCAACTCCATCGACGACGACGGCCTGCGGGCGCAGCGGCTGGTGTTCCGGGAGATGTTCACCGACCTGCTCTCGCTGCCGGTGCCGGTCGTCGCCGCCTTGCACGGGTACGCGCTGGGCGGCGGGCTGGAGCTGGCGCTGTGCTGCGACCTGATCGTGGCCGACGAGTCCGCCGTGCTCGGGCTGCCCGAGGTGTCCGTCGGCGTCATCCCTGGGGGCGGCGGCACCCAGCTGCTGACCCGGCGGCTGGGCTGGAACCGGGCCGCCGACCTGATCTTCACCGCCCGGCGGCTCGACGCCGCCGAGGGCTACCGGCTGGGGCTGGTCGACCGGCTGGTGGACGCCGGCTCGGCGCGGGCTTCCGCCGTGTCGTTGGCGTCGTCGATCGCCGCGCATTCTCCCGTCGGGGTGCGCAGCGCCAAGCGGGCCATGCGGCAGGGGTTCGACGCGCCGCTCGCGGCCGCGCTCGACATCGAGGACGCCGCCTGGCGGGCCACCGCGTTCAGCGGGGATAGAAAGGAGGGTGTCGCGGCGTTCAATGAGAAGCGACGCCCGGATTGGCCAGGTGAGTGACGTGACGTTCCCCTCCAGCGTGAGTGTCCGCGAGGTCGGCCCGCGCGACGGCCTGCAGAACGAGGACCCCGTCCCGGCCGACGCGAAGGTCGAGCTGATCGACGCGCTCGGCCGCACTGGCCTGCGGCGCATCGAGGCGGTCTCGTTCGTCCACCCGAAGGCGATCCCGCAGATGGCCGACGCCGACGAGGTGTGGTCGCGGGTCCGCCGTTCGCCCGACATCCGCTACTCCGCGCTCGTCCCGAACGTGCGCGGCGCCGAGCGGGCGCTCGCGGCCGGGTTCACCGAGCTCGAGGTCGTCGTGTCGGCGTCCGACACCCACAACCGGCGCAACATCAACCGCACCACCGAGGAGTCGCTCGCCGACCTGCCCGCTCTCTCGTCGCTGGTGCACTCGGCCGGTGGCACCCTGCAGCTGATCGTGTCGACGGCGTGGGGCTGCCCGTACGAGGGCGACGTGCCGGTGTCGAGGGTGCTGTCGGTCGTCTCGTCAGGGGTCGCGGCGGGGGTCGACTCGCTCGCCTACGGCGACACCACCGGCATGGCCACGCCGCCGCGCGTCACCCGGCTGGTGGAGTCGACCCGCGAGGCGCACCCGTCGCTGCCGCTGGGCCTGCACTTCCACAACACCCGCGGCACCGGCCTCGCCAACGTCTACGCGGCGCTCGAACTGGGCGTCGACGACTTCGACGCCTCGGTCGGCGGCCTGGGCGGCTGCCCGTACGCCCCCGGCGCGTCGGGCAACATCGCCACCGAGGAACTCGTGTACCTGCTCGAGGACATGGGCATCCGCACCGGCGTCGACCTGCCCGCCCTCATCGAGGTGGCCGGGCTGGCCGAGCGGCTGGTGGGCCGCAAGCTGGACTCCCAGGTGCTGCGCGCCGGTCCGGCCGTGCGCTGAGCCGGTCCGGCCGTGCGCTGAGTGGCGGCCGTTCGCGGCCGGGTGCATGGCCCGCCCGGCTGGGAGGGCTTCCCACCCTATGGGCGGGCACCGACAGAGTCGCCGAATCGGCCGCGGCGGTGGCTAGGTGGTCTGCTCCTGCACCCGGTGCGCCGGGAAGACCCAGGTGCGGTACGACCAGAACCGGAACAGCGTGCCGAGCAGCAGCCCGACCACGTTGGCGGCGATGTTGTCGGCCAGCGGGCCGGACAGCCCCAGCACGTACCGCGAGAACCCGAGACAGGCCAGCGCGATGCCCAGCCCGATGCCGTTGAGCACGAAGAACAGCGTGTACTCGCGGGCCAGCCCGGTGCGGGCGCGGTGCCGGAACGTCCACAGCCGGTTGCCGGTGTACGTGACGGACGTGGCGCCGACGACGGCGATGGTCTTGGCCCAGAGAGGGGAGTCGTGCAGGGGGCCGATGCCGTCGGCGCCCCAGAAGAGCAGCGCGTTGAAGATCGCGAGGTCGACGAGGAAGCCGATGCCGCCGACGGTGGCGAACTTGGCGGCCTCGCGGACGAGGTGGTGAAGTCCGTACCACAGTCGCGACACCGCGCCCGGCAATCGCGGGGCGCGGCGCTTCGGCGGCACGGTATCGAGCACGCGCCCAGGGTAAGGCACAACGCCCGGATCGGGATATCCCTCCGGATTTGCGCAGGTCAGCTCGTGATCGTTCGTCTCAGCATGAGGCCGGCAGGTGGTCGCGGCGGGCCGGACGGCCGGTGCCGTACGCTCGTGGCCCGTGGGTGATGATGCGACGTGGCCCGTGGTGGGCATGGTCGGCGGGGGGCAGCTGGCCCGGATGACCCAGCCGGCGGCGGTGGCCCTCGGCGTACGCCTGAAGGTGCTGGCCGCGGCGCCGGACGAGTCGGCGGCGCAGGTGGTGAACGACCCCGTCATCGGCGACGAGAAGGCGCTGGCCGACCTCCGCGCGTTCGCCGCCGGATGCGACGTCCTGACGTTCGACCACGAGCACGTGCCGCCCGCGTGGCTGGAGGCCCTGGAGGCCGACGGCGTGCTCGTGCGGCCCGGGTCGGCGGCGCTGCTGCACGCCCAGGACAAGGGCGTCATGCGGTCGCGGCTGACGGCGCTGGGCGTGCCGTGCCCGCGCTGGTCGATCGTGGCGTCGCCGGACGAGGTGGCGGCCTTCGGCACCGAGGTCGTGCTGAAGACGACGCGCGGCGGGTACGACGGCAAGGGCGTCTGGCTGGTCACGCCGTCGACGCCGGCCGAGGTCGTCGAGGAGCCGTTCAAGGCCGGTGTCCCGGTGCTGGCGGAGGTGCGCGTCGACTTCGCGCGCGAGCTGTCCGCCGTCGTCGCCCGCTCGCCGCACGGCCAGGCCGTCGCGTACCCCGTCGTCGAGTCGGTGCAGCGTGACGGCATCTGCGTCGAGGTGGTGGCGCCGGCGCCGGGGCTGTCGCCCGACCTCGCGAACGAGGCGCAGCGGCTCGCGCTGACGGTGGCCGCGGAGCTGGGCGTCGTGGGGGTGCTGGCGGTCGAGCTGTTCGAGACGACGGACGGCCGGCTGCTGGTCAACGAGCTGGCGATGCGGCCGCACAACTCCGGGCACTGGTCCATCGACGGCGCCGTGACCAGCCAGTTCGAGAACCACCTGCGAGCCGTCCTGGACCTCCCGCTCGGCTCGCCGGTCGTGCGGGCCCCGTACACCGTCATGGTCAACCTGCTCGGCGGCGACCTCCCCGAGGTGTACTCGACGTACCGCCACATCATGGCGCGCGACCCGGAACTCAAGGTGCACTGGTACGGCAAGGGCGTACGGCCGGGCCGGAAGGTCGGCCACGTGACGGCGTACGGCGCCGACCTCGAGTCGCTGCGGGAACGGGCCTGGCACGCCGCCGACTACATCCGAGGGGACATCGATGAGTGACCTGGTGACGGCACGAGGGTCCGGCGCGCCGCTGGTCGGCATCGTCATGGGCTCCGACTCCGACTGGCCGGTGATGTCCGCCGCCGCCGAGGCGCTGGATGAGCTGGCCGTGCCGCACGAGGTCGGCGTCGTGTCGGCGCACCGGATGCCGCAGGCGATGCTGGCCTACGGCGCCGACGCGGCCGGGCGGGGGCTGCGGGTGCTGATCGCCGGCGCCGGCGGCGCCGCTCACCTGCCCGGCATGCTCGCGTCGGTGACGTCGCTGCCCGTCGTCGGCGTGCCGGTGCCGCTGAAGTACCTGGACGGCATGGACTCCCTGCTGTCGATCGTCCAGATGCCGGCCGGTGTGCCGGTGGCGACGGTGTCGGTGGGCGGTGCCCGCAACGCCGGCCTGCTGGCCGCCCGCATCCTGGGCGCGTCGGACGACGCCCTGCGTGCGCGCCTCGACGACTTCCGCTCGTCCCTCGAAGCCGCGGCGACGGCGAAGGGCGCCGCCCTGCGCGCCCGCCTCGCGTCCGACGCCGACTCCTGATCCAGCCGACCTCACCCGCGTCTGGCACACCTCACCCGTCCGGGGACCAGTTGGGCCCGGGAACGGCTCGTCATACGGTCTCCACGCGAGTGAGGCGCACATCGGCAGAGTGAGGTCTGCCGATATCCACAGGGCCGCCGGATCTCGGCGATCGTCCACAAATCGGCTGCAGGCCCTGTCGTGCGGGCGCGCCGATGACGACGCTGGGCCAATGCCAGGACGACCGCGCCGACTTCCCGACGACATCGCCGAGCTCATCGCGCGTGAGCACGGGGTGGTGACGCTTGCCGTCGCGCGGGCAGCGGGGGTCGATCCACGACGGCTCCGCCGGCTCTGCGCGGCTGGACTGCTGACCTTGCTGATGCCCGGCTGTTTCGCCATGGCCACGTCAGCTGCGGTCGACGAGTGGGACGAGTTCCGGCTCGGCGCGCGTGCGTTCGCGGGCTACTGCGGTCCGTCCTCCTTCCTGTCTGGGTGGTCGGCCGCGGTCACGTGGCGGCTTCCAACCATCGGACGGCCGCCGTCACGCCACAGCGCTGTCCGCCAGGTCGGCGCAGGCCACTCGGTGCGGAACACACCCTTCGGCGAGCTGCGAGCTGTCGTACTCGCGCCGCGCCATTCCTGTCGCTTCGCCGGTGTGCGGGTCGTGAGCAGGGCGTGGACGGTGGCCGATCTGGCCCGTGCTGGGCCGATCCTGCCCGCGCTTGTCGCCGCTGACGCTGCCGCCGCTGCGGGCGTCGATCTGCGCGGAGCGATCGAGCACATGGAGCACTGGCCCGGCGTTCGACGAGCGAGATGGGTGGCCGCGTATGCCGACCCGATGGCCGAGTCGCCGCTGGAGACGCTCGGGCGGTTCGCGTGTCTGCAGTTCGACCTGCCGCTGCCGGTCTGCAACGCATGGGTCGGCGCCGACGGGCCCGAGTACCGGGTCGACGGGCTGTGGCCCCACCACCGGGCCGCGTTCGAGGCCGACGGCGCGCTGAAGTACGACAACCGTCCGGACGCCTCCCGCATCGTCGCGCGGCAGGGCGAGCGAGAGTGGCGGTTGCGGCGAATCGGCCTCGACGTCGTCCGGTTCGGGTGGGACTTCGCCTGGCGGAACCGGGCCGAGCTGGCTGGACGGTTCGCCGCCCTGCTCCGCGACAACGCGCGGCACGAGCGACCGATTCGCTGGTGGAAGCACGTGCCGGGAGTAGGCGCGGTGGAACCCGAGCCCGCCGACTGGCCGTCGCCCGTGCGGTCGGGGGTCGTCCTGCCGGCCGGCTGGGACCGCTGACGTCCGCCGGATTCCGGGGCGTGGGGGCCGCGCGGAAATTCGGTTGCGCCGACGGGACCGGACCGGGTTGGCTGGACGGCGACGGATGTCCGGGTCGGCTCGACCCGGCGAGGCGAAGGGAGGCGTGTCCGATGGCTGCCCACTCGAGGCGGCGCGCTGTCGTCTGCGCGCCAGATGGCCCTCACTTCGCCGTTCCCACCGCCTGACCCGAACGAACACCCCGCGGTGGGGACCTCCTCGTCAGGAGACCACCGCAGTGCCGAACCACGATCAATTCCAGCCCATGCGCTCTCGCGGCCGCGCCCGCACCCGTGAGGACCGCGCCGAGGTCGCCGACCGCGGGCCGAACGTCTTCGCCGAGTATGCCGCGAAGTACGGGCTCACCCCGCCCGGCGAAGAGGCGGTCACCGACGACCCGCCGTACGGGGACCGGTGGACCACCTGGGACGACTCCACGGCGGGCCAGCGCGGCCCGCGGCCGTACCCGGACTGGGTCGTCACCGAGCTCGGCGCCGTCGACACCGAGCTGGGCATCCTCAAGACCGGCAAGGAGGCCGACGTCTTCCTGGTGGAGCGCTCGGTGCCGGACACCGGGAAGGCCACGGTGATGGCGGCCAAGCGCTACCGCGACCCCAAGCACCGCATGTTCCACCGCGACGACGGCTACCGCGAGGGCCGCCGCGACCGCGAGTCCCGCGTCAACCGCGCCATGGCCAAGGGCAGCGCGTTCGGCCGCGAGGCCATCGCCGGGCAGTGGGCGCACGCCGAGTTCGCGGCGCTCACGGCGCTGTGGGCGGCCGGCGTCGCCGTCCCGTATCCGGTGCAGATCGTCGGCACCGAGCTGCTGATGCAGTTCATCGGCGACGACGGCGGGGGCGCGGCGCCGCGGCTGGCCCAGCTCCGGCCCGACCCCGGCGAGCTGCGCGACCTCTGGGACCAGCTGGCGCACAACCTGTCGCTGCTGGCGCTGGCCGGCTACGCGCACGGCGACCTGTCCGCGTACAACCTGCTGGTGCACGACGGCCGGCTGGTGGTCATCGACGTGCCGCAGATCGTCGACGTCGTCGGCAACCCGCACGGCCGCGAGTTCCTCGACCGCGACGTCCGCAACGTCGGCGGCTGGTTCACGGCCCGCGGCCTCGACCCCGGCCACGTCGACTCGCTCAGCGAGGCGCTGGCGAGGGACGCCCGGCTCGCCTGACCCGCTCGGCAATGAGCACCTCTACGCATCGATGCGTATGGGTGCTCATTGCAAAGAGGCGCGGCGGGCTCCCGAGGGAACCCGCCGCCGCCTGGAGCGTCAGGCCGTCAGCGCCCGTCGCTGACGATGCCGACGGTGGCCGAGGCCGGGTCGCCTGCTGCGTAGCCGGCGCCGTCCTCGATCGTGACGGTGACCGAACGGTCGCGCGGGCTCGGCCCGCGCCGGTCGATCACCCCGACGGTCTCGACCACGGTGGTCTCGCCGGGCCCGAACGTGACGGTGCCGTCGAGCGGTTCGTAGTCGCGGCCCGGCCGGGTGTACCGGTTGTTCTCGACCGAGTACGTCACCGTCAGCGAACCCGACGACGAGCCGGCCGGACGGGTGAAGGTGAACGCGCCGTCCGTGGCCGGCTCGACCGCGTCGGCCGTCGCCGCGACCGTGACGACCGGCAGCGACACCGTAACGCTGTCGGAGACGGTGACCTCCTGAGCACCCGGGTTGTCGGTGACGTGCACCGCCGAGTTCGTCAGCACCGTGCCGTCCGCGACGTCGGCGTCGACCGTGACGTCGTAGGTGATGACGACCGGGTCGAGGTCCGGCCCGGCGTAGTTCGCGCAGACGACGGTGTCGTCCGCGATGACGCCGGCCGCGCTGCCCGCGTTGACCAGCGCCGTCGCCGACGTGCCGGCGGCGTTCTCGGTGCCGATGGTGATCGGCCCGGCCAGCGGCCCGGTGACGTTGTCGTAGGCGAACACCAGGTCGTTGCTGCCCGACTGGATGATCGCCTCCATGTCGTAGGTGCCCTGCGCTCCGGTCGGGTCGCCGGCGAGCCGCAGGTCGTCGTACTCGATGATCCCGGCGGCGCCGCCGGTCGTCCTGGCCAGCGTGACGCCCGAGTTGGCCGCCTGGTCGTAGACGACCTGCATGTCCTGCCAGAGCAGCGCGGCCACGTTGTTGGGCAGCCCTGCCGACGGCAGCTCCTGCGGCGTCCCGGGGTCGCCGCCGTAGTTGGCGTCGATGTCGAAGATCAGGAAGCCGTCGTCGGTGAAGCCCACCTCGGTGTAGCCCACGTCGTAGAACCCGTACGTGCCACCCAAGGTCGTCCCGAACGCGACACCGTCGCCGGTGATGTTCGGGTTGGCCGCGAGGCCCGCGCCGGTCGCCAGGTCGACGTACGACGCCGTGCCCGTGAACGGGTTGACGCACTGGGGGTCGGTGGCGCTGGTCGTGATGACGTAGTCCCCTTCGGCCCCGACCGCCGTCGGCAGCGTTCCCGACCACGTCAGCACGCCGTCCTCGACGGTGGCGCCCTCGGTCGCCGATCCCTCGACGTACGTCGTGCCCTCGGGCAGCGTGTCGGTGATCGTGTAGGCGAGGTCCTCGGGCGTGACGTTCGGCTGGACCATCAGCGTGTACCTGACGGTGTCGCCCGGCGCGGCGGTGTCGACGGACGCCGTCTTGGTGACGTCGTCGGCGTGCCGGGTGACGGTGACCGGGATGACGCCGATGTCGCCCGGCGAGTCCGGCGACGAGCCCAGTGCCACCGCGCCGAACCAGGTCTCGCCCGGGTCGAGGTCGTCCTCGTCGTAGAACGCGCGGATGGTGAACGGCTCGCCCTGGGGCTGCGACGCCGGGCCCTCCACCGTCAGGTTGCCCTCGCCGGCGGTGACGACGGCGGTGCCGAGCGTGACGGTGTCGGTGCCGCCCGGCGTCGACGCGTCCCAGTTCTGCACGAGGATCCACCAGGTGCCCGCCTCCGGGCTGCCGACGTCGCAGGACTCGGCCGCGCTGCCGGTGGCGCTGGTGCACACCAACGTCGCCGCGCTCGGGGTGTCGCCGGTGCCGACGAACAGGTCGAGGTCCGGCGCCGTGGAGTCGGACAGCTGGGCGACCAGCCGCGCGGTGTCCGCCGGCACGTCGACCAGGATCGTCTGCGTGCCGTTGCCGTCGTACGGGTCGGTGTTGGTGCTGTCCTCGACGATCGACAGCTGCTGCTCCTCGACCGGGACCAGCCCGCCCACCGTCGCGGTGAAGTCCTCGATCTCGATCGACTCGATCGGCGCGGACTCCTGCGAGCCGGCGTCGCGGCGGGTGTCGATGTCGATGCCCTCGGGCAGGACGCCGTTCGACGGCAGCGCCGCGACCGGCAGGTGCGCGACCGGCGCGGCCGAACCCTCCGCCGGCGTCAGGACCACCGTGGCGAACTGGTAGGCGTCGGTCGGCGCGCCGGTGACGTCAGCCGTGATCGTCAGCTCGATGTCCTGGCCCTCGGCGATGGTGAACGTCGACGGCTCGACCGTCACCGCGATGCCGTCGGTGATCCCGTCGGTGCTGACGGTCCAAGTGCCGGCGCCGGTGGAGGTGCCGGTGACGGTGCGGGTCCACGTGCACGTCTGAAGGCACTGCCGGTCGGTCATGCTGGCGGTGTTGAGCGCCTTGACGTCGCCGCCCTCGCCCGGGTCGGCCGCAGCGTACTCGGCGGGGGTGACGTCGAGGACCAGTCCGGCCATCGCGGCGACGTCGAGGTCGACCCGGCCGGAGCCCATGTCGAACCAGTCGGCGGGCGTGCCGTCGTTGTCGGTGACCTCGGTGACGGACGTCGTCATCAGCGCGGACTGCGCCTCGGCCGGCGACCAGTCGTCCCCGTGCAGGGCCTTGAGCAGCGCGTACGAGCCGGCGACGTGCGGGCTGGCCATCGACGTGCCGGAGATGAAGCCCCACGACACCTCGTTGCCGACCCCGTTGGCGGCCAGGACGTCGACGCCGGGGGCGCTGACGGCCGGCGAGATCAGCTCGACGGCACGGTTCGGGCCGCGGCTGGAGAACGACGCCATGATGTCGCCGAGATCGTCGGAGATGACCTCGAGGCCGCCGGACAGCGACGCCTGCTCGCCGGTGACCGACGCCATCCACGCCTTCAGCGCGACGCCGTCGTCGTAGGTGATGTGCACCGCCGGGATCGCGTGCGGGTCGGCGTTGAGCGACGTGCCGCTGGCCTCGTCGTTGGCGAGGACGAAGCCCTCGGCGCCGAGGGCGCCGACGATCTGGCCCTTCTCGACCCGGCCGTTCTCGCCGCGGTCACAGACGACGATCTGGCCGGTGAAGTCGGTGCCGGCCGGGAACCCGTCGGCCAGGCACAGCGGGTTGTCTAGGTCCGCGGCGTCGACCAGCGGGAACGTGCCGCTGGTGGCGGCGCTGAACGCCTGGCCGCGGATCGCCGGCAGCGTCTGGCCGCCGTCCGCGGTGAGGTTCTGCACCTCGGCCTGCCACTGCCGGTTGTGCTGCACGGCGCCGACCGCGGTCAGCCACGGCACGTCGCCGGGGGAGCCGGTCGTGGCCGCGCCCGGGCCCTCGTTGCCGGCCGAGCTGGCGACGTAGACGCCGGCGGCGCGGGCGTTGAGGAACGCGACGGAGTCGGTGTCGCTCCACGGGTCCGGCGAGGCCGACGGGCTGCCGATGGAGTAGTTGACGACGTCGACGCCGTCGGCGATGGCTTGGTTGATGCTGGCCAGCGTCGCCGATCCGGGGCAGCCGTCGGCGTTGCAGGCGTCGTAGGCGATGACGTTCGCGTGCGGCGCCACGCCCTTGATGGTGCGGGTGGCGCTGAACTCGTGCTCGGTGCCCTTCGCGCTGTACGTCGTGGCCGTGACCTGGTTGCCGGCCGACGTGCTGGCGGTGTGGCTGCCGTGGCCGTCGTTGTCGTACGGGTTGGTGCCGTCGACGCTGGTGAAGTCCCAGGCGCCGATCAGCTTGTCGTTGCAGCCCCAGTCCGGGATGTGCGCCGGGTTGGCCGGGTCGCAGACGCCGACGTACGTGCCGGCGCCGCGCGGGTTGGTGTGGTCGTAGCCGTCGCCGCCCTCGGCGACCGGCACGTCGTCGGCGAACGACGGGTTGGCCGGGTTGATGCCGGTGTCGATGACGCCGACGACGACGCCCTCACCCTTCGTGCCGGTGTCGTCGGCGGCCGGGGTGCCCGAGCCGTCCCACAGCGCCGGCGCGCCGATCCACTCCGGGCCGACGTCGGTGTGCAGCTCCCGCTCCACGTCGACCGTCACGGACGTGACGCCCGGCAGCTCCGCGACCGCCAGCGCCTCGTCCTTCGTCAGCTCGACCGCGATGCCGTTGAGCGCGTACGTGTAGGTGAACGCGACCTCGGGCGCGCGCCCGATCTCGTCGTCGATGCGCGCGACCAGCTCGGCCTGCTCCTCCTCCAGATGCCCGGCGTAGGCCTGGGCGGCCCGGCTGTCCGCGTCCAGCGGCTCGGCGCCGCGGGCCTGCGGGCCCGTGGCCGCGAGACCGTCGATGCCGCCGTCGTAGGCGGGGACGGCCGGCTGGTCGAGCTGCACGATGTACAGCTCGGGCGCGGCGGCGGTGCCGAGCCGGAGGGCGACGCCCTTCTCCTGCTGGTGCACGGAGAGGTCGGTCACCGCCTCCAGCTGGCCGGGCGACGGGGGCTCCGGGGGTGCGGCTCCGGCGGCCTGGGTGAGTCCCAGGGCGAGAGCCACCACCGTCGGAAGGGTCAAGCTGCGACGCAACATGCGGGCTCCTTCAACGACGAACCCGCCGGCCGGTCCGGGGTGTGGTGGCGGCGGGTCTGCGGTACACGCGTACGTGCTGACGGGACGGAGGAGATGCGGTGCCGGTGACAACGCGTTGGCGTCGGCATCACCGGCCTCCTACGGAGCGTGCGTTTCCCGGACGGATGACGTGCGGAGACGCACAGTGTCACAAGGTGTCCGGTAACCGGTGAAACTAGACGAAGGCTGTCACCACTGTCAATGGTGACAGTTAGGGTGAGGCGCATGAACACGTCCGCGACCGTCGCCGGCCTGGTCGACCTCGGGCTGACGAGCTACGAGGCGCGGGCCTACGTCGCGCTGGCCGGCCGGCGCGACGCCACCCCGGCCGAGGTCGCGCGACTGGCGTCCATCCCGAGGCAGCGCGCCTACGACGTCCTGGCCACGCTGGCGGAGCGCGGGCTGGTGCAGCAGGTCCCCGGCCAGGCGGTCCGGTACCGCGCGCAGCCGCCCGACCACGTCACCGAGCTGCTGCTGGCGGTCCGGCGGCGCGAACTCGACCGCCTCGCGCAGGCCTCGACGGACGTCGCCGGGCAGCTGCGGTCGCTGTTCCAGCGCGGCCAGGACCACGGCCACCCGTTCGACTACGTCGAGGTGCTGCGCGACCGCGAGCACGCCGTCGAGCGGGTGCAGCAGCTGTGGGCCGACGCCCGGCACGAGGTGCTGACGTTCGTGCACCCGCCCTACCTCGGCGCCTCGACGCCGTCGACCGACGCGGTGCCGACCGGCATCGTCCAACGCTCGATCTACGAGACGTCCATCCTCGACGACCCCGTCATGACCGAGCGGGTGCGCACGTGGGCGGCGCTGGGCGAGCAGATCAGGCTCACCACCGAGCTGCCGCTCAAGCTGACCATCGTCGACGGCCGCTCGGTGGCGTTCAACATGCCCGACTCCGCCGAGGGCGACGGCTCGGTGACGACGCTGGTCGTGCAGCACGAGGCGCTGGCGGCCACGCTGAAGATCGCGTTCGAGAGCCTGTGGTCGACGGCCCGCACCCTGGACGACGTCGCGGCGGCACGCACCTACTAGAGGAGTGAGTCCTCTTGATCGGGAGTGGTCGTCGGCGGTCATGGCGTTTGGTTGGGGCGCCGGTGTGCGCTCGCTGCTCTCGGCGGTGCAGATCAGATGCGGGCCCCCGGGTGGTGGTGCGCGGCGGGGTGACACGCGTGCCAACATTTGCCGCTGGTGTCACCGGGCCAGAGCAGAGCCCCCGGTGGTTCTCCCGGACGAGGGCGAGCACAGTTGATGGGCCGGAGCTCACCAGACCGCGTCCTCGCCGTACCGGCAGCGACACACCCGCAAGATCACTAGGGCGCACCTACTAGAGGCGGGGCGCCTCGATGGCGGGGCAGGTGTCCATGACGACCTCGAGCCCGGCCGCCTTCGCCCGCTCGGCCGCCTCCTCGTCGACGACGCCCAGCTGCAGCCAGACCGCCTTGATGCCGAGCCGCTCCTGCTCGGCGATGGCGTCGTCGACCACCTCACCGACCCGCCGGCTGTTCACGAAGCAGTCGACGACCTCGACCGGGCCCGGCACGTCGGCCAGCGTCTTGTACCCCCGCGCGTCGAGGGTGTCCTCGCCGCGCGGGTTCACCGGCACGATCGTCATGCCGAGACGGTCGCGCAGGAACCGCGCCACCCCGTACGCGGCCCGCTCGCGGTTCTGCGACAACCCGACGACCGCCCAGGTCGCGGGGGTGGTCAGCAGGCGGTGGACGGTGTCGGGGTCGTTCACGTGGGGGGTCACCCTTCGAGCGTATGTCGCCCCCTCGGCATAGGGTCCCTGGCATGAGCCGACCGCCGTTGACGGACCGCATGCTCGACCGTGCCGAGTCGACGCTGCGCGACCCCCCAGCTGCGTTGGCGCGGCAACTCGAGGACTGGGCCGCCGATCCGCACCGCGACGACGTCGAGGACGTCGCCACGCTGCTGGTCGCCGGCCGGACCGGCGATGCCGACACCGTCGCGGCCGAAGTGCGCCGCTCCCGTCGCGGTGACACCTTCGTGCTGTCGTTCCTGGGCGAGAGCTACGAGGAGGCCGGGCACCTCGCCGAGGCGCATCGCTGGTTCACCATGGGCCTCGCGGTGGCGGAGCGCAGCGGCGACCCGGCCGGTGCGGCGCCGGCGCTGCTCGCCGGCCGGTTCCGGGTGCGCCGGGAGCTGGACCTCCCCGTCGACGAGGACGACCAGGAGTACGCCGACCTCGTCGTCGAGGATCTCGAAGCCGACGGCGTCGATGTCGCCGCCGAGGCCGCGGCGCTGATGAAGGAGGACGGCTCGAACCCGGACGCGTTCTTCCGCCGCTGACCACCCGCCGGGGTCGGCCCGCCCCGTCAGCCGGCGAGGGTGGTGGTGGCGGCGCGGAGGGCCTCGGCGACGGAGCCCGCGGTGGAGGCGTGGCCGCCGTCGACGACGACCAGGCGGGCGTCGGGCCAGGCCTGGGCCAGCTCCCACGCGGTGCGGACCGGTGTCTGCACGTCACCGCGGCCGGCCACCAGCACGCCGGGGATGCCCCGCAGCCGGCCGGCGTCGCGCAGCAGCTGGTCGTCCTCGAGCCAGCCGTCGTGGCGGAAGTAGTGCAGGGCCAGCCGGACCAGCGTCGCCGCGAACCGAGGGTCGGCGAAGGCCGCGGCCGTGTGCGGGTCCGGGTGCAGGCTCAGCGTCGCCGCCTCCCAGGCGCACCAGGCCGCCACGGCGGTGTCGCGGACGGCGGGGTCGGGGTGGTGCAGCAGCCGGTGGTACGCCGCGAACACCGCGGCCGCGCCGCCCCCGGCCGCCGGCGCGCTGAACGCGGCCCACGCCTCGGGGAAGAACCGCCCGGCGCCGCCGCCGTAGAGCCATTCGGCCTCGGCCGGGCGCAGCAGCGCGACGCTGGTCAGCACCATCGCCGTGACGCGGTCCGGGTGCGCCTGCGCGTACGCCAGGCCCAGCGTGCTGCCCCACGACCCGCCGAGCACCAGCCAGCGGTCGACGCCGCGGTGCTCGCGCAGCCGTTCGAGGTCGCCGACCAGCGCGGACGTGTGGTTGGCGGACAGGTCGGCGTGGTGGTCGAGGACGCGCGGCGTGCTGCGGCCGCAGCCGCGCTGGTCGAGCAGCACGACGCGGTAGAGCTCCGGGTCGAACAGGTCGCGGTGCGCGGCCGTGCAGCCGGTGCCGGGGCCGCCGTGCAGCACGACGGCGGGCCGGCCGGCGGGGTTGCCGCACTCCTCCCAGTAGACGCGGTGCCCGTCGCCGACGTCGAGCAGCCCGTGCGCGTACGGCTCGGTCACGCGACGTCGAGGGTGCCGGGGCGATAGGACGACATCCACGAGCGCAGCAGCTCGACCCGGTCGGTGTTGGCGTCGTTGCCGACGACCACCGGCTCCTCGTTGTAGGCCATGGTGTCCGAGCGGCGCCGCAGCTTGACGTAGAGCCCGGACGCCTCGATGGCGTAGCGCTCCATGTCGTCCTGCAGGGCGCCGACGACGGTGATGTTGTGGTCGTTGCCGATGCGCTCGAACAGCGCGACGGCCTCGCGGCGGTGCTGCTTGCCGAGGTTGCGGCCGAGCTCGTCGAGGATCAGCAGCAGCGGCCGGTCGCCACCGCGGGCCAGGGCGGCGGCGCAGACCAACTTGACCGCCTTCTCGTCCATCTGGGCGGTGTTGCTGCGCAGCGTGTACGCGGACATCCGCTGGCCCTCGGCGCGCCGCCACTTCGGGCTGACCGTCCACCGCCACGGCTTGTCCGGCTCGGACGGCGGCTCCGGCTCGGGGTAGTCGAGGCCGGCGCCGTAGCCGCCGTACTCCTGGTCGAGGCGGTCGAACTCGGACGCGACCTTCTTCAGCATCGTCTTGATGCCGGCCGCCAGCGACGTGCGGTGGGCGCGGACGGTCTGCTCGGCCTCGCTGTAGCCGAGCCGCGCGGCCTCGAGGTCGGCGGTGCGCCGGGCCCGCTGCTCGGCGATCTGCTTGAGCTGGTGCCGGTCGTGGTCCTCGTGGTCGCGCAGGTGGCCGTCCAGCGCCCGCAGCAGCGCCGCCACCAGCGACACCCGCGTCTCCAGCGCCGCGCCGGACCAGTTCGGCGTGACGAGCAGCTCGCGCAGCTCCGCGGTCAGCTCCTCCTGCGGGGTGCCGGGCGGGAAGCAGCGGACGGCGACCTCGTCGGTCAGGCGGGTGGCGTCGTCGTCCCACGCGGCGGTGGTGCGCGCCTGCAGCTCGGACGGCAGCTCGACGAGGTGCCGGCGAGCGGCGTCGGGGGAGTCGCCCCAGGCCTTCTCGCGGTCCAGCAGGGCGAGGCCGTCGCGCTCCTCGGTCAGCGCGTACCGCTCGGCCTCCTTCTCCTTGACGGTGACGGCGAGCCGCTTGCGGGTGTCGCGCAGGCTGGTGATGCGCTCCTCACGCGAGTTGTGCACGCCCAGTTCGTGGGCGTAGGCGGCCTCGGCGGCGGTCAGGTCGGGCGCGAGCGCGTCGCGGTGCTCCTGGCGCTCGGCGTTGGCCCCGCGCAGCTCACCGATCTCGTCCTGCAGCGCCTCGGCCCGCTCGGCGGCGTCGGCGGCCTTCGCGCGCGTCTCGGCCCGGGCCAGCGTGGCGCGGGCCTGCTCGACGACGGCGGCAGCGGCGTCGAGCGCCTCGGTCAGCTCGCGGTGCGCCTCCTGAGCGGCGGCGACGCGGGCCGGCTGGCCGGTGATCGGCTCGGCGAACCCGCCGATGGCCAGCACGCCGGCCGCGTCGTCGACGACGGCGCCCTTGCCGGCGCGTGCGGCGACGGCGTCGAGGAACGTCGTGAGGTCGCGCTTCCCCGCCGGGCCGTCGGCCAGCACCAGCAGCGAGCCGGGCAGCCCGGCCAGCGCCTTCGCCGCCTTCGTCGCGTCCTTCCGGCCGACCACGACGGCCTCGCGGTACGGCGACAGCCGCGGCTCCCACACGTCCCGCTCGGCGGGGTCGACGGCGACGACGTCGACCAGCGCGGCCGCGTCGAGGCCGGCCGCCCGGAGCCGTTCGACCTGCTCGGCGGCGACGTCGTCACCGGACTCGGCGGCCGTGACCCGGCGCGCCGCCGCGGTCGCCGCGGCCCGGGCGACGGCGTGCGCGGCGATGGCCTCCTCCAGCGCGGTCCGTGCCTCGGCGACCTCGGCCGCGGCGGTCTCCGGAGTGCGGCCGTCGGCGGCGCGGGCGTCGTCGACGAGGCGGCGCTGCGACGTCGTCAGGCGGTCCAGATGCTGGGTGGCGGCCAGCTGGGCGGCCTCCAGTTCGCGGTCGCGGGCGATCAGCTCGTTGCGCTTGCGCTGGGCCGCCTCGAACCGGCGCGCGGACTCGTCGTCGTCGGTCAGCGCGGCCAGCCGGTCCTCGACGGCGTCCAGCTCCTGCCGCAGCGCCGCCTCGGTGTCGTCCAGCTCGGCCAGCGCCTGCCGCAGCTCGGCCGCCCGCTCGACGCCGTCCAGCAGGTGCCGCGCGCACCGCGACCGCCAGGCCGTCCGCGCGTCGCCGAGCAGCTCGCGCGCGGCGAGCCGGCGGGCGATGCCGGCCTCGATGACGGCGACCTCGCTCTCCCAGTCGGCGATCTGCCGCTCGGTCTCCTCGACCTCGCTGCGGTGCCGGTGCTCGGCCGAGCGCAGCACCTGCTCGTGCTCCAGCTCGCGGTCGAGCCCGGTGAGCGTCGCGATGGCGTCGAAGATGCGGTGCGGCGGGAGGTCGTTCAGCGGCTGGGCCAGCAGGTTCGCCGCCTGGCTGGAGCGCACCGACGTCGACAGGAACGACACGCAGCGCGCGTTCTGCCCGAACAGCACCCGCGACAGCTGGCCGGCGTGGAAGTCGGTGCGGCCGTTGCTGCGCGGCAGCTGCGCCCACAGCTCGTCGACCCGCGCGGCCCGCTCGGACTCCGTCGCGCCGTACGGGACGTGCAGCCCGCCGGTCCAGCGCAGGTCGAGGTAGGGCGCCTTGCGGTTGATGCGCAGCCAGACGGTGACGGCGTCGTCCTGCGGCGCGCTGCCGGGCGAGCCGAAGACGCCGATGACGTAGCCGCGGTCGACGTTGGACCAGCGGCCCTCCTGCGCGGCCAGCTCGGCTGTGAACAGCAGCTCGGCGGCGCCGGCGGCGCCGCTGGCCAGCTTCCACTGCTCGTCGGCGTGCAGCAGGCTCAGCGCGGCGATGAACGACGACTTCCCGGCGCCGTTGGAGTCCTTCGGCCCCTGCCCGGCGACGGTGACCAGCCCCTGCCCGATCATCGGGACCGGGTGCGTGGACAGCCGGGAGATGTCGACGACCTGGACGCCGACGAGCACCCGCTCGCCGACGACGTCGAAGGCGCCCGGTGCGGCAGCGCTCACGTGTCCTCGTTCCTCTCGGTCGGTGCGTCCGGCTCCGCGGCCGGAGCCGCGGACGGGGTCGTCGCCGGGCGGCGGGCCCGGATGGCCGCAGCGAGCGGGCTCTCCGGCGCGGCGGCCAGGATCAGCTCGTGCTCCAGCCGCTCGCGGGCGGCCTTGGTGAGCCGGTGCAGTGCGGGTCCGGGCAGGTAGGCGGGCCCGTCGACGGCGGCGGAGCGGCCGCGCGGCGGGGCGATCTGCACCAGCCCGGCGGCGCGCAGCCGCTGCAGCGCCGGCCGGATCTCGCCGCGCGGCAGCTGGGTGTACCGGGTCAGCTCGTCGACCGACGTCGGGTGCGCCGACGTCCACGAGTCGCCGCTGACCAGCCCCTGGCTGCGCGGGATCGCGACCGAGTGCACGAGCACCAGCACCAGCACCGCGCGGTCGATGCGCGACTGCGCTGTGGCGCCCTCGGCGGCCAGCCGCTCGGTGACGTCGTCGCGGAAGCCGGAGGTCCAGTGCGTGCTGCCGACCCGGACCAGCGTGCGGCCGAGGCGGAACAGCAGCCGCTGGAGGTCGCGGCGGACGGTCGCGTCGCGCAGCGCCAGCAGCTGGGCCTCGGGGACCGGCTCGCGGCCGTGCTCCAGCGCGGCGAACGCGGCCAGCACCTCGTCGCGGTGCCGCTCGTTGAGTTCGGCGAGGGCGCTGTCGAAGACCGTGCTCATGCGCCGCCCGCCGGGGGCGCGGGCAGCGAGCGCCACAGCTCGCGCAGCGTGCTCAGCTCCGCCGCGCTCCACGACGCGACCCGCGGGCCGAGCCGGACGACGCGGGTGTCCTCGTCGAACAGCACCCAGCCGGAGCCGGCCAGCCGGCGCACAGCACCCATCGCGGCGGCGTGCAGCGCGCGCTCGTCGCGGCTGCCGGTGATGCCCCGGAACACGCCGATGACGTGGTCGAACGGCGCCGGGACTGCGGGCCAGACCGGTCCGCTGGGCTCGGTCCAGCAGCAGCGCAGGCAGGCCGCGAGCACGCGGGCGGTGTCGTTGGGCTGGTCGACGGCGACGCCGGGCAGCCCGAGCTCGTCGAGCACGTCCGGGCGGGCGTTGTCGGGCAGCTCCGGCAGCAGCCAGACGGCGGCCGCGTCGGGCTCGACCAGGCGGATCATGCCGGTGGGGTGGGCGCTGGCCGGTGGGACGCGCTGCGGCCCGGCAGCGCGGTGCCGCGCCCACCAGAGGGTGGTGTCGTCGACGGTCATCGGCTCGCGGCCCGCCGGAACGTCCCGTCCGACACCCACGACGCGCTGTCGGCGGGGTCGACGCGCAGCCCGCCGGCCCACGTCAGCTCGTAGGCGAGGTCGGGGTGGTGGTGGATGGCGGTGAGGTCGGCGAGCAGCCGGCGCCCGGACGGCCAGTCGCCGGCGCCGTCGAGTACGTCGGCCACCGCCACCGCGTCGCCGTCGCCGAGCAGCCGCTCGGCGGTCTCGCGCAGGCTCGCGGCGTCGTCGGCCGGGCGGATGTCGTCGGGCGGCGGCTGGCCCGGCCCCTCGGGCCGGGGCGGCGGCTGGCGGACGGTGTTGGCGCCGCGGCCGGTCTCGACCGCCTCGGTGAGCAGGTTCGGCGAGAACCACGGCGCCGGCGCGTCGAAGACGAAGGTGTCGAGCACACCGGCGAGGTCGTCCTCGTCGGCCGTGCGGGCGTAGCTCAGCCACGTCTCGACGGACAGCAGGCCGAGCGCGCGCGTCGTGCCGGCCCGCTCGATCAGCCGCCCGGCGGCCTTCTCGACGGCGTCGCCGTAAGCGGCCAGCGCGACCCGCAGCGCCGTGCACTCGCGGTCGAGCTGCGGCCAGCGGGTCAGGACGACGGTGTGCACCTCTTCGGCCTGGCTGATCAGGCCCTTGTTGCCCCAGAGCAGCTGCGCGTGGTCGCCCAGCTGCTCGGCGGTGCTGCCCGCGGCGAGGATCGCGAGCTCGTTGCCGAGGTGGCGGAAGATCCTGGTCAGGCGGCTGATCGTGGTCTGCCCGGTCTCGGGCTCGGCGTCGGGCGCGGTGACGCTGACGTGCTCGAGCGTCAGCAGCTGGTGCAGCTCGGCCTGACCGCCCTGCTCGGCCAGCCGGCGCAGGAACAGCAGCATGACGTACGGCGCGAACGCGGCCCGGTGGAACCGTTCGTTCGGGCGCTCGACCACCTTGCTGATGGCGCCGTACTCGCGCAGCACCTCGAACCGGCGGTGGATCAGGCCCGGGTCGATCGGCCGGCAGGCGGCGGCCGCCTGGTCGACGGTGAGGCCGTCGCGCCCGGCGTCGGCGAACGCGTCGAGGATCGCCTCGTCGACGTCGAGCAGTTCGAGGTCGCTGATCATGGCGCCGGACTCGCGCGCCAGCACCGCGAACACCTGCCGGTAGAGCCGCTCGACGGCGGCGTCGCCGGCGAGCTGATCGATGGTCAGCTCGGGTCCGGCGGTCATCGGGACAGCATGCCATTCGAGGCGGGGCCTCTGTCCACCCGGATCGATAGGGTGACCTGCCATGTCGATCACCCGCGAGATGGACTGGCGCCTTGGCGGCCGTCGTCGCCGTCCTGCTGGCCGGTTGTTCGGGCGATGACGACGACCCGGTCCGGCGACGCCGGGTCGCCGGCGCCGGACGACCCGGCCGCGTCGTCCGATCGGCGGGCTGGAGTTCACGGTGCAGGGAGCGTCCGGCGAGCGGCACGCCGAACCGTGCGTGGCCGACAATCCGATGAACACGACGGCGTGGCTGGCCGCGCCGGCGCAGCAGGTGGCCAGCGTGTGCGTGGCGGTGCCGCTCGACGACCTCGACGGCGCGGTGTGGCGGATCGGCCAGCGCGGGGCCGGCGAGGACGCCTACGTGGCGCTGTCCTGACGGCCCCTCCGGGCTTCAGTTCCGCTGGCCGACCGGCCGGACGATGATCTCGTTGACGTCGACGTGCGGCGGCTGGCCGATCGCGTAGAGGACCGCCGCGGCGACGTCGTCGGGGTCGAGCTTGGGGTCGTCCCTGCGGTGGGGCGGAATGGCGCCGGTGTCGACGAGGCCCGGCTGCAGCAGCGTCACGCGGATGCCGGTGCCGACGCATTCCGCGCGGATGGCCTGGGCCAGCCCCGTCACCGCCCACTTCGTCGCCGCGTACAGGTTGCCGGGACGGACGCCGCGCCCGGCCGCAGAGCCGGTGAGCAGCAGGTGACCCTTCGTCGCGCGCAGCGCGGGCAGCGTCGCGCGGGCGGTCAGCGCCGGGCCGTAGACGTTCGTGAGGACGAGGTCGCGCCATGCCTCCGGCGGGGCGCCGCCGTCGCCGTCGTCGCCGAGGAAGGAGGTGACGACGCTCGCGCCGGCGTTGGCGAGCACGACGTCCAGCCGGCCGAAGCGTTCCTCCGCCTCCGCGACGACGCCGGTCAGCGCCGTCCAATCGGTGACGTCCGCGGGGCGGGCGAGCGCGCGGGACGGCCCGCCGAGCTCGTCGGCCAGGGCCGCGAGGGGTTCGGGCGTCCGGCCGGTCAGAATGAGGCGGTACCCGGCGGCCGCGGCCCGCCGGGCGACGGCCGCGCCGATGCCGCGGGACGCTCCGGTGATCAGGAAGACCGGGTCTGCCATGGGGTGAGCCTAGGGGGTCGTCGTCAGACACACCCGTGAGCGCGGGGTCGCGCGGACGGGGCCCGGAGCGGTAATACTTTTCATCGGAAGGCCACTTTCCGGATGGAGCGAGCAGACGTGTCGCAACGACCTGGCACCCCGAGCCTGCTGCGGGCGATGAACGACCGCAGCGCGCTCGAGCTGCTGCTCGCGGCCGGCCCGCTGACCCGCGTCGACCTCGGCCGCATGACCGGCCTGTCCAAGGTGACGGCGTCGCAGCTGCTCGGGCGGCTGCAGGAGCGCAACCTCGTCGAGGTCGTCGGCACCCGGTCGGCCGGCCGGGGCCCCAACGCCGAGCTGTACGCCGTCCGTCCCGGCTGCTCCTACTCCATCGGCATCGAGCTGAACCCCGATGTCGCCGAGGCGGCGGTCGCCGACGTCACCGGCGCGGTCATCGGTTCCGTGACGGCGCCGGTCGCGGCCGAGGTCACGGCCGCCGGCGGCGCCGACTCGCGCCGGCTGGTGCACGACATGGCGCTCGCCGCGGCGGCCGACGCCGGCCTCACCCTCGCCGACGTCGACGACGTCGTCCTCGGCCTGCCCGGTGTCGTCGACCCGTCGACCGGCGACATCGAGCTGTCGTTCGACCTCCCCGGCTGGCACCGCGGCATGCGCGACCTGCTGGCCGCCGACCTCGGCTGCGCCGTCTCGTTCGAGAACGACGTCAACCTCGCCGCCGTCGCGGAACGCGCCGAGGGCGCCGGCCGCGACGTCGACGACATGGTGCTGCTGTGGATCGGGCGCGGTGTGGGTCTGGCGGTCGTGCTCAGCGGCCACCTGCACCGCGGCGCCACGGGTGCGGCGGGCGAGATCGGCTACCTCCCGATGCCCGGCGTGCCGTCGCCCGCCAGCGTGGAGCGCCCGGCGAGCGGCGCGTTCCAGGCCCTCGTCGGCGCCGGCGCGGTGGACGAGCTGGCGGCCGAGTACGGCATCGTCGGCGACGGCGCGGCCGCTTCGGTCCGGGCCGCGCTGGCCGGCGGCGGCGCAGCGGCGGACGGTTTCCTGCTGGCGTTCTCGCATCGGCTGGCGCTCGGTGTGGCATCGGTGTGCACGGTGGTCGATCCCGCGCTGGTGGTCGTGGCCGGTGAGGTGGGGGCGGCGGGTGGGGACCGCCTGTGCGACCTCGTCGGCGACGACGTCCGCCGCATTGCCCCCGTCAACCCGCGCGTCGTCCCGACCACGGTGCCCGGCGCCCCCGTCCTGCGCGGAGCCGTCCTCACCGCGGTCGAGCACGCCCGGCAGACCCTCTTCGCCTCCACGGAGTAGCGGCCGGGTCGGTCGTTTCGCCGCTCGTGATCCGCGCGGACGTTGTCGGTGCCCGCCCGTAGGGTGGGAGCCCTCCCGGCCGGGCGGGGACCGTACCTCGATCAAGCGCACCGGCCCGCCGACGCCGCCGCTCCGCCTGTGCGCGGGCCCGCGCGTCGCACCGTCGCTCGCGCCCGGCCACCGGCTGCCACCCTCGCCCAGGCCGCAGCACCCGCCGTCGAGACCCGTCACCCCTGGTATTCCGGCCCATCCGCGCTGGCTGCTCATTCGGTAGCGGGACGTTACGGAAACGTGATCACCGAGACTGGCAAGAAACCTTACAGTAGGCACAATTACTGGAAGGTTAGCTTCCAGTTCACCGTCACGCGCCCTGCTCGGGCCGAACCGGAGGAACCGCCGTGAACAGAGCACTTCGCCTCACCGCCGGCCTGGCCGCCGCGGCGCTCGCCCTTTCCGCATGCGGCGACGGCGACGACGACACCACCGAATCCGCCGCCGGCGGCGAGACCGCCGACGCCCCGGAGCCTGCTGAGCTGCGGCTGTGGCTCAACGGCCCGGACACGCCCCAGCCGATGCGCGACTGGCTGATCGCCGAGTTCGCGGAGCAGAACCCCGGCTCCACCCTCGTCATCGAGGAGCAGGAGTGGGAGGGCCTGGTCGACCGCCTGACGACGTCGCTGGGCAGCGAGTCCGAGACACCTGACGTCGTGGAGGTCGGCAACACGCAGGCGCCGACGTTCACCACCGTCGGCGCGTTCAGCGACATCACCGACCTGGTGCCCGACCTCGGCGGCGACGACTTGCTGCAGGGCTTCGTCGACGCGGGGAGCGCGGACGGGAAGACCTACGCCGTCCCGCTGTACGCCGGCTCGTCCTACGTCTTCTACCGCAAGGACCTGTTCGCGGCGTCCGGCATCGAGGTGCCGACGAACATGCAGGAGTTCGTCGACGCGGCCGTGAAGCTGAAGCAGGACAACGCGTCCGTGCCGAACTTCTCCGGCTTCTGGCTGCCCGGCCAGGACTGGCGTGACGGCGCCGCGTTCCTGTGGGACGCGGGCGGCGACTTCGCCGTCGAGGACGGCGGCGAATGGAACGGCGCGCTGTCGACGGCGGAGTCGCAGGAAGGGCTGCAGCTGGTCCAGCGGCTGTTCAACGAGGCCTCCGGCGCGCCGAAGGACGCCAACGAGGCCGACGGCCACATCCCGTTCTGCGCCGGCGAGATCGGCATGATGCTGCGTCCGGGCTGGCTGCGCGGCCAGATCGAGGACCCCGAGGCCGGCTGCCCGGACATGATCGCCAACGTCGGCGTCTTCGCCCTGCCCGGCAGCGACGGCGAGCCCGCCCCCGTCCTGCTCGGCGGCTCGAACATCGCCATCTCGGCGAAGTCGCAGAACCAGGAGCTGTCCCAGAACCTGCTCGAGCTGATCCTCAGCGACGAGTTCCAGAGCCAGTACGCCGAGAACGGCCTCACCCCGGCGAAGGTGTCGCTGGCCGACGGCCTGGGGACGGACGAGTTCGCCGCCGCCACGATCGAGGCGGTCACGAACGCCAAGCTCACCCCGGCGGCCGCAAACTGGGCCACCGTCGAGGGCTCCCGCGTGCTCGAGGACCTGTTCGTCAACATCGCCAATGGTGGCGACGTGCAGCAGCTGGCTGAGGAAGCCGATGCCACCATCGCCGAGCAGCTCGGTTAGCCGAGCTGGGCGGACCGGCCGGGACCAGGGACCCGGCCGGTCCGTCCCCCCGGCTCCGCCACAGGACCCACGGACCGGCCGGGGGCCGGCGGGTGACGTGACACCCCGCCGGCCCCGACGGCCGCGACGATCGCCACTGCCCTACGTGCTGCTGCTGCCGGCGCTGGCGATCCTCGTCGCCGCACTCGGCTACCCGCTGTACCGCCAGGCGGTGATGTCGTTCCAGGAGTACGGCCTGGCCCAGCAGTTCGGGCAGGCGCCCGAGTGGATTGGCCTGGACAACTACGTCACGCTGGTCACCGACTCGTACCTGTGGACGGTGATCGTCCGGTCGATCCTGTTCTGCTTCGCGAACGCCGCCATCACGATGGTGATCGGCACCGCGCTGGCGGTCCTGATGACGCTGGTCTCGCGGGGTCCGCGGCTGGTGTTGCAGATCGGCCTGCTGCTGGCGTGGGCGATGCCGCACCTGGCGGCGCTGACGGTGTGGCAGTGGTTGTTCGACGCGCAGTACGGCGTCATCAACTGGGTGCTGGTGAACCTCGGGTTCGACCGGTTCGCCGGGCACTCGTGGCTGGTCGACCAGCTGTCGTTCTTCGTCGTCGCGACGGTGATCGTGGTCTGGATGAGCGTGCCGTTCGTCGCGTTCGCCGTCTACGCGGGCCTGACCCAGGTGCCGGACGAGCTGTACGAGGCGGCCGAGATCGACGGCGCGTCGGCGTGGGCGCGGTTCCGCACCGTCACCGTCCCGCTGGTGAAGCCGGTGCTGCTGATCGTCGCACTGCTGCAGATCATCTGGGACCTGAAGGTGTTCACCCAGATCTTCGTGTTGCAGGACGCCGGCGGCATCACCTCGCAGACGAACCTGATCGGCACGTACATCTACCGGCTCGGGCTGGGCGAGGGCGAGTTCGGGCTGGCGGCGGCCGCGTCGTGGTTCGTGCTGCTGCTGACCGTCGTGCTGAGCCTGTACTACGTCCGGATCCTGGTCCGTGAGGAGGAGTTGTGAGCACCCGCATCCGCACCAGGCAGCGGTCGTTCGGCGTCCTGGCCGTCGTCGTCGCGCTGCTCTGGATGTTCCCCGTCTACTGGATGCTGAACAGCTCCTTCCTGCCGTACAACCGCATCCGCTCCGCCGAGCCGTCGTTCGTGCCGCTGAACGGGACGGTGTCGGCGTACGGCCGCGTGTTCGACAGCAACTTCTTCGACACGCTGCGGATCAGCGCGATGGTCACCGGGCTCACCGTGGTGGCGGCGCTGCTGTTCGCGTTCCTGGCGGCGCTGGCGTTGTCGCGGTTCCGGTTCAAGGGCCGGCGCAGCTTCATCCTGGCGGTGCTGATCATCCAGATGATCCCGGCGGAGGGCCTGTTCATCTCGCAGTTCAAGCTGCTGGAGGGCTGGCAGCTGCTGAACAACGTCATCGGGCTGTCGCTGCTGTACATCGCGGCGGTGGTGCCGTTCACGATCTGGATGCTGCGCGGGTTCGTCAACGGCGTGCCGCGCGATCTGGAGGAGGCGGCGCTGGTGGACGGCTGCAGCCGCCTGCAGGCCTTCTTCCGCATCACGTTCCCACTGCTGGCGCCGGGTCTGGTGGCCAGCGGGGTGTACGCGTTCCTGCAGGCCTGGAACGAGTTCACCCTCTCCCTAGTGATCATGACGAGACCGGAGAACATGACTCTTCCACTGTGGCTGCGCACGTTCACCGAGGCGAATCGCGTCAGTGACTGGGCCGGTATCATGGCCGGATCCGTCCTCGTGGCGGTGCCGGTGATGATCTTCTTCCTGCTCGTCCAGCACCGCATGACCTCGGGTCTGGTGTCAGGGGCGGTGAAGGGCTGACATGAACGCCAGTGACCTGCGAGGCCTCGCCCTCGCCACGCTGTTCCCCGGCTTCCACGGCGCCCACGACGTCCCGCCGTGGCTGGCCGCCATGGCGGCCGAAGGGCTCGGCGGCGTCGTGCTGTTCGGCCGCAACGTCGACCCCGACCGCGGCGACGCCGGCGTGGCCGCGCTGACCGGCGCGCTGCACGCGATCAACCCCGACCTCATGGTCGCCATCGACGAGGAGGGCGGCGACGTCACCCGGCTCGACGTCGCGGCCGGGTCGATGCTGCCCGGCAACGCGGCGCTCGGCGCGCTGGACGACCCCGAGGCGACGGAGCGGGTGGCGGCCGAGGTGGCCGCCCGGCTGCGCGCCTGCGGCGTCGACCTCAACCTCGCGCCGGTCGCCGACGTCGACTCCAACCCGCTCAACCCGGTCATCGGGGTGCGCTCGTTCGGCTTCGACCCCGACCTCGTCGCGCGTCACGTCGCCGCGTACATCGCGGGGCAGCAGGCGCAGGGCATCGCCGCCACGGCCAAGCACTTCCCGGGCCACGGCGGCACCAGCGAGGACAGCCACCTGGTGGTGCCGTCCATCGACGACCCCCTGGACGTCATCCAGACCCGCGATCTGCCGCCGTTCCGCGCGGCGGTGAAGGCCGACGTCAAGATCGTCATGACGGCGCACATCCGCTATCCCGCGCTCGACGGCGACCGTCCGGCCACGCTGTCGCGGCCGGTCATCACCGGCATGCTCCGCGACGACCTGGGCTACGACGGCCTGGTGATGACCGACGGCATGGACATGCACGCCATCAGCCAGACCGTCGGGCACGCCGAGGGCGCGGTGCTGGCGCTGCTGGCCGGCGTCGACGCGCTGTGCGTCGGCGGCGAGACCGTCGGCCCCGAGACCGTCGAGGCGATGGTGGCCGCGCTGATCGACGCCGTACGCACCGGGCGGCTGCCGGAGGAGCGGCTGGCCGAGGCGGCCGGACGGGTCCAGGCGCTGCGCGGCTGGGTGCTCGACGCGGCGTCGTCGCCGGTGCTGTACGGGTCGGCGGCCGACGCCGCGCGGCGCGCCGTCACCGTCCACGGCGACGTCACGCTCACCGCACCGCCGCTGGTGATCGAGCTCGACGACGACCCGTCCATGGCCGCGGGTCCGATCCCGTGGGGCGTCGGCCGTCATCTGGTCGACCGCCTGCCGGGCACCGTCCTGGCCCGGGTCACGGCGTCGACGGCCGACCTCTCCGCGGTGCTCGCGGCGCTGCCGTCGCGGCGGCTGGTGGTCGGCGTGCGAGGGGTGCGACGGCGTCCGTGGCAGGTCGCGGCGGTGCAGGCCGCCCGCGCCGCCCGGCCCGACCTCATCGTCGTCGACCACGACGTCAATCCGCTGCCGGAGGTCCTCGGCGAGCACTACCTGCTCACGCACGGCGCCGCCCGCGTCACGGCCGAGGCCGCGGCGGAACGGCTCGCGGCCGCGCTCACCCCGTCGGGGTAGCGGCGGCCCACCCGACCCCTCCTACGGGGGAGGCCGGGCCGGACCCGGACCGGAAGCATCGTCGGCATGACGACTGTGCGCACCCGGTCCGGCCCGGCCCGGCCTCGTCAGCTGGCCGGCGACGTCCTCGCGATCGGCCGGCCGTGGTTCTGGTTCGTCTCGCTGCTGCCGTACTACCTGGGCGTCGTGCTGGCGACCGAGCGGCTCGTGCCGCCGGTGGAGGACTGGCCGGTGCTGGCGCTCGGCGCGGTGGTGATCGGCCCCTTGGTGTGGATCTCGGTGCTGGCCGTCAACGACGCGCACGACCTGCGCGGCGACCGTCTGAACCCGCGCAAGGCCGGGTCGCCGCTGGTCGGCGGCCGGTTGACGCCGGCGGCGGCGCAGCTGATCGCGTTGGTGGCCGGGCTGCTGGCGGTGGCCGCGGCGCTGTTCGCGGGGCCGTTGTTCGCGCTGGGGACTGCCGTCGTGCTGCTGGTCGGCTGGGCCTACAGCGCACCGCCGCTGCGGCTCAAGGCCCGCCCCGGCTTCGACGTCGCCGTCAACGCGCTGGCCATCGGCGCCGCCGGGCAGCTGGCCGGGTGGTCGCTGCTGCGGCCGCTGACGGAGTTCCCGTGGCCGATGGCGGTGCTCGGGACGCTGGTCGGCGCCGCCCTGTACGTCCCGACGACCCTGGCCGACCTGGAGGCCGACCGGACCAGCGGCTACACCACGCTGGCCGTGCGGCTCGGCCCGCGGCGGGCGTACCTGCTGGGGCTCGGGCTGTGGCTGGCGGCCGGGCTGCTGTCGCTGGCGATGTCGGCGGCGGACATGGTGATCCCGCGGTCGATGCTGCCGATGGAGATCGTGCTGGTGCCGCTGCTGGTGCTGGCCTACCGGCGCCTCGTCCGGGCCGAGCGGACCTTCCGCGGCATCATCGCCGTCGCCGTCCTCTTCCTGGTGCCGAGCCTGACCTTCGTGCTCACCTTCACCGGCACCCTCCCTTGATGATCATGGGGGCGGACGCGGCAGGACGGGCCGCACGCGCGTGGTGTTCCCCTCCAGCCGCGGGCTCGCAGGACTCGGACGTGTTCGGCGGCGACGCCGCAGGGGTCGCCGAAGACGTCGGCGTGGCCGTATCGGAGGGTGGCGTGGCCGTCGACGGTGGCGCGGTTGTCGCGGTGCCGGTCGCGGAAGCGGCCTTCGCCGGTGTGTCCGACGCGTCCGTCCAGTTCGACCCGGAGCCGGAAGTCGTCGTAGTCGACGTCGATCCAGATGACGCGGCTGCCGGCGAGGCGGTGTTGGCGGCAGCCGGTGGGCAGGCCGTGCGCGCGTTCGACGCGGCGCAGGTGGCGCAGCTCGAGCGGTGACTGGGCGCCGGACGCGACGTCGGCGAGCATGGCTTCGGTCATGGGTCGCCAGCGGATCTTCTTGCGCCGTCCCAACGCGTCGGCCAGCCGTTCCGGCGTGGTCAGACGACGTTGGCAGGCCGCCGTCACCCAGCCCTCCGCCTCGCGCGGATGCGATGCGACGTCGACGAGGTCGAGGACGGTGTCGTCGAGTCGGGTCCGGGGCGGGTTCTTCGACGGGTGCCGGGTGTGTGGCAGCCGGTGCGCGTAGTGGACGCGCACGCCGTCGATCTTGGTGCGGACGTGCCGTTCGACGGGCGCGGTGACGTGGACGACCGGTCCGGGGTCGTCGCAGAGGCCGTCGAGGTGGGCGGCGGTGCGATGGCTGGCCACGGAACCCGCGCCGACGCGCAGGATCGCCGCCCACACCTGCGCCTCGTACGGCAGCGGACCGGTGAACGTCGCGAATGTGTGCGCGTGGACGCGCTGCCAGCGGCCCGACTCCACGAGCCACCGCAACCGCGCGGCCGTCAGCCCGGCGGCCAGCGCCTGCGCACGGCTGATCACGCCCCGCTGCCGCGCCAGAACGTCGTCGAGATCCACGTCCGCCAGCCTGCGTGAACCCGTCCCGCCGCGCCAGCCCCAGTTGGTCGCCTGTGGATGCCCGTGATCATCAACCTTCTGCGTCGTCAGAACAGCTCAGAAGGTTGATGATCATGGGGCGGAGCGGCCGGAGAGCTGCTCGACCTGCAGGAGCAGGGCGCTGTGGTCGAGGTCGCCGTGGCCCTGGGCGCGCAGCGCGGCCATCAGCGTCGCCGCGAGGGAGCCGGCCGGGATGGCGACGCCGGCGTCGCGGGCGGCGGCGGTGACGATGCCGAGGTCCTTGTGGTGCAGGTCGACCCGGAAGCCGGGGGTGAACTCGTGCGCCAGCATGGCCGTCGCCTTGCGGTCGAGGACGGCGCTGCCGGCCAGCCCGCCGGCCAGCACCTCGACGGCGCGGGACCGGTCGACGCCGTGGGCGTCGAGGAAGACGAGGGCCTCGGCGACCAGCTGCAGCGTGCCGGCGACGATCAGCTGGTTGGCCGCCTTGACGGTCTGGCCGGCGCCGGGCGGTCCGACGTGGACGACGGTGCGTCCGAGCGCGTCGAACACCGGCCGGGCCGCCTCGAACGCCGCGGCGTCGCCGCCCACCATGATCGACAGCGTCGCGTCGACGGCGCCCTGCTCGCCGCCGCTGACCGGGGCGTCCAGCACCCGTATGCCGCGCTCGTCGCCGGCCGTGGCCAGCGACCGGGCGACGTCCGGGCGGATCGTGCTCATGTCGACGACGACGGCGCCGGGCGCGAGCACGTCGAGCACGCCGTCCAGCAGGACGGCCTCGACGTCGGGGGAGTCGGGCAGCACGGTGATGACGACGTCGGCGCCCTCGGCCGCCTCGGCCGCCGACGCCGCGCCTCGCCCGCCCGCGGCGACGAGCCGCTCGACCTTCGCCGGGCTGCGGTTGAACCCGGTGACGTCGAACCCGGCCCGCACCAGGTTGGCCGCCATCGGCCCGCCCATGACGCCGAGTCCGATGAAGCCGATCGCCGTCATCGCCAGCTCCCTTCCGTGCGCCACGCGAACGGGTCCGCGTCGTCGCTCACGTGTTCCAGTGCCATCCATCCGTCGTAGCCGCCGTCGACGAGGTCGTCGACCCAGGCCCGCAGCGGCAGCGTCCCGGTGCCGGGCGCGCCCCGTCCGGGCGCGTCGGCGAGCTGGACGTGCGCGATGCGGCCGCGGAATCGCTCGATCGCCGCCGCGACGTCGTCGCCGTTGACGGACAGGTGGTAGACGTCGAGCAGCAGGCCGACGTCGGGCGCGCCCACACGGTCGGCGACGGCCACTGCCTGCGCCGCCGTGTGCAGCGGGTAGGCGTCGATGCCGCTGACCGGCTCGATCAGCACGGTCCCGGGCAGCTCGGCGGCCGCGACGGAGAGGTTGCGATGGGCGACGGCGTCCTGCTCGGCGGGGTCGTGGCCGGGCAGCCGGTTGCCGTACAGCGCGTTGAAGTTGCGGCAGCCCAGCTCGGCGCCGATGTACGCCGCCACCCGCACGCTGGCCAGCAGCTCGTCCTCGCGGCCGGGCCACGACACGACGCCGCGCTCGCCGGCCGGCAGGTCGCCGGCGAACAGGTTGAGCCCGGCCAGCGCCAGCCCGGACGCGCGGACCGCGTCGACGAACGCCTCGACCTCGGCGTCGCCGGGCGTCGCGGTGGGGAACGGCCACCAGAACTCGGCCGCCTCGAACCCGGCCGCGCGGACCGCGTCGAGCCGCTCGCGCAGCGGGCAGGTGGGTCAGCAGGATCGAGCAGTTGACGGCGAATCGCGGCTCAGGCATCGGCGCCACTGTAGCCGTCGTCGAGGTGCCGGGCAGACCATGTCCACGCTCGGCGCAGCGGACGGATCGCCGCTGGTGGCGGGCGGCCCGTAGGCTCCCGCCGTCGCCGAACACCACCAGGGAGCCCGTCGTGAACCGCGCCACCCGGCTGGCCGCAGCGCTCGCCGTCCTCGTCACTTCCGTGATCCTGTCCGGCTCGCCCGCTGCCGGTGCCGAGCTGCCCGACTACGCCGTCGAGCCGCTGCCGCGAATCGCCGCCGGCCCGGACCGGACGCTGGTGAACGCCGAGACGGGTGAGCAGTTCCGCCCGCGCGGTTTCAACTACGTGCGCCTGACGCCGATGCCGTCGAAGCCGGCCGCCCCTTACCACTCGACGTTCGAGCCGGGGCTGTACGACGCCGCCCGTGCGGAGACCGCGTTGCGTGACAACTGGCTGCGTGGTTACAACACCGTCCGGGTGTTCATCGACCCGGGCAACGGGCAGGACAACGCGATCGGCCGGCCGCACGGGCTGGGCCGCGGCAACGCCGACCTGAGCCCGGCCGACGCCGCCTACCTCGACAACGTCGCCGACTTCGTCCGCCTCGCAGCGGCCTACGGCATCTACGTGCTGCCGTCGCTGGACGTGTTCCCGCAGAACGGCTACTACCGCGACATCATCGTGAACAGCCCGCACCCGGTGAACGTCGAAGGCCGGAACAGGTCGTTCATGTACGAGGGGTACATCCGGGCGAAGGAGGAGTACCTCCGCGTCTTCACCCAGGAGATGAAGGACCGTCTCGGCACCTTCATGAGCACGTTCCTCGCTCTGCAGTTGGACAACGAGGCCTATCTCACGTCCGCCGAGGCGCCGTTCCACCGGTTCAGCGGGACGGTGACCGTGGCCGGTCGCAGTTACGACATGGCCGTGCCGGCGCAGCGGCAGGCCGCCGCCGACAACGCCTTCATCGCCTACGCCGATCGCGGCGTGGCCGCTGTCAAGGCCGTCGACCCGGAGCTCATGGTCACCATGGGCGCGTTCACCAACCTGGCGGTCGGCAAGTCGTTCGACGGGCTGTCCGGCCGGTGTGGTGCGGTGGCGTGCGCGGACCCTCGGTACCCGGTGCGCGTCTCGACCGTCACCCGCGAGTCCGACCTCGACTTCTTCGACATCCACACCTACCTCGCCACCGGCCGCACGCTGGCGGCGTCGTTGGGTTCGATGGAGTGGTCGCAGGTCGTCGGGCCGGTGATCAACGGCGAGTTCGGCACCCAGCGGCAGTGGTTCGGCAGCATCGACGCCGCCCGGCACGCGCTGGTGATGCACCAGTTGGGCAGCTGCGACTTCGGCATCAGCGGCTGGCTGTACTGGACCTGGGACACGACGGAGGACGCGACGCAGCGGACGTTCTTCAACGCGGTGGAGTCGGGCGGGGTGCTGGCCACGGCGTTGTCGCCGAAGGAGCGGCCCGATCCGTGCAGGTACCTCTCCGGTCGCGTCCCCGCGCCGCTCGTGCCGCCGTCGCCGCGGGGTCAGGCCGCGACGGACGCCGGCGCCTCCTGAGACCGGAACTGCGTGCGGTAGAGGTCGGCGTACGCGCCGCCGGCGGCCAGCAACTCGTCGTGGGTGCCGCGCTCGACGATGCGGCCGTCGTCGACCACCAGGATCTGGTCGGCGTCGCGGACGGTGGACAGCCGGTGCGCGATGACCAGCGACGTCCGTCCGGCCAGCGCGGTCTCGAGGGCCCGCTGCACGGCGGCCTCGGACTCGGAGTCGAGGTGCGCCGTGGCCTCGTCGAGCACGACGATGCGCGGCGCCTTGAGCAGCAGGCGGGCCAGCGCCAGCCGCTGCTTCTCGCCGCCGGACAGCCGGTAGCCGCGCTCGCCGACGACGGTGTCGAGGCCGTCGGGCAGCGACCGCACCAGCGGGGCGATCTGGGCCGCCTCGAGCGCCGCCCAGATCTCGTCGTCGGTGGCGCCGGGCCGGGCGTAGCCCAGGTTGGCACGCAGCGTGGTGTGGAACAGGTGCGCGTCCTGCGTGACCACGCCGATGGCGTCGCGCAGTGACTGCTGGGTGACGTCGCGGACGTCGTGGCCGCCGACCCGCACCGTGCCGCCGGTGGCGTCGTACAGGCGCGACACCAGGTGGGTGACGGTGGACTTGCCGGCGCCGGACGGCCCGACCAGCGCGATCATCTCGCCCGGCCGCGCCGTGAACGTGACATCGTGCAGCACCTGGCCGCCCGGCGTGCCGGCGAGGCCGGCCACCGACTCCAGCGACGCGAGCGAGACCTCGGACGCGGCCGGGTAACCGAAGTCGACGTGGTCGAACTCGACCGACGCGGCGTCGGACGGCAGCGGCCGCGCGCCGGGCGCGTCGGCGACCATCGGCTCGAGGTCGAGCACCTCGAGCACCCGTTCGAAGCTGACCAGCGTGGTCATGATGTCGACCTGCAGGTTCGACAGCGACGTGATGGGCCCGTACAGCCGGCCGAGGTACGCCGTCAGCGCGACGACGGTGCCGACGCCCAGCGTGCCGGCGATGGCGAGCACGCCGCCGAGGCCGTACACGAACGCCGTCGCCAGCGCGGCGAGCAGGCCGAGCGACGTCATGAGGACCCGCGAGTAGACCGCCGTCGTGACGCCGATGTCGCGGACCCGGGCGGCCCGCTCGTCGAACTCGGCGGACTCGGCCTCGGGCCGGCCGAAGACCTTGACCAGCAGCGCGCCGGCGACGTTGAACCGCTCGGTCATGGTCTGGCCCATGTCGGCGGTGAGCTCGTACCGCTCGCGGGTGAGGTCGGCGAGTTTCCGTCCGACCAGCTTGGCCGGCAGCACGAACAGCGGCACCAGGATCAGCGCGGCGACGGTGATCTGCCACGACAGCACGAACATCGCGGCCAGCACCGTCGCCGTCGTGGCGATGTTGCCGACCACCGTCGACAGCGTGGACGTGAACGCCTGCTGGGCGCCCTGCACGTCGCCGTTGAGCCGGCTGACCAGCGCGCCGGTCTGGGTACGGCTGAAGAACGCGATGGGCATGCGCTGGACGTGCGCGAAGACCTGGCTGCGCAGGTCGTGCACCAGCCCCTGGCCGATCTTGGCCGAGACGTAGCGCTGCGTGAGCCCGATGGCCGCCGTGACGACGGCGAGCCCGGCGACCGCGACGGCCAGGCCGATGACCAGGCCCTGGTCGCCCTTCAGGACGCCCTCGTCGATGATTAGCTTGAACAGCAGTGGCTGGGCGGCCCCGAGCAGCGCGTCGACCAGGATCAGGCCCAGGAAGACGGCGAGCTGCTTCTTGTAGGGGCGGGCGAAGGTGAGGATGCGCCGGACGGTGCCCGGCGCGAGCTTGTGGGCGGTGACGGAGCGGTCCTTGGTGAAGGAGCGAGTCCGGCCGCCGCGAGTGGAGTCATCCATGGCGACCTCCCTGAAAGTCTGCGTGATACAGAGGTTACCTCGTAAAGAGGTTTTCTCGCAAGTTGATGGTAGGGTGGGCGCTGTGGACAGGGAGCTCGCCGGGCACATCGCCGACCTGCTGACCAGCGCGAACCGCCGCCTGCGCCGTGCGTCCCGGGCCGAGCTCGAACGCGCCGGCGTCACACCCAGCCAGCTGCGGGTGCTGCGGCTGCTGCACGCGGCCGGCGCGCCGCTGCGGGTCAGCGAACTGGCCCGTCAGCTCGACGTCATCCCGCGCTCCGCCACCTCGGTCGTCGACCTGCTCGAAGAGCGCGGCCTCGTCTCGCGGCAGCCCGACCCCGCCGACCGGCGGGCCATCCTGGTCGCCCTGACCCCTCCGGCCACCGACCTGCTGCGGGCCTTGCGCGCGAGCCGCGCCGCCGGGGTGGCGCAGCTGATCGACCGGCTCTCGCCGGGGGAGCAGGCCGAACTCGCCCGCCTGCTCACCGTCCTCACCGACGACGACTGAGCGCCGCGGCCGGTCAGCGGTTGGTCGCGGCCTTGATGACGTCGTCGAGGACCTCGCGCGACCGGGCGAGGTCGCCGATGGCGCGGTCGAGCCGGTCGCGTTGGGCGATCAGCTCCTGTTCGAGCCACGGCGTCGCGTCGGCGGCCGGGCCGCCGTCGGCGTCGCGCATGCAGGGCAGCAGCTCGGCGATGGTGGCGGAGTTGAGGCCCGCGGCGAACAGCTCCTGGATGCGGATGACGCGGTCGACGGTCGCTGGCGGGTACTCGCGGTGTCCGCCGGGCGTGCGGGTGGCCTCGAGCAGGCCCTGCTGCTCGTAGTAGCGCAGCGACCGTTCGCTGACCGCCGTCAGCCGGGCGAGCTCACCGATGCGCACCTGGGCCTCCAGGGGTTGAAACTGACATCAATGTCAGATTCTACCGTGGCGGCATGACTGCGAACGCCCTCTTCACGCCGGTCGACGCCGGCGAGCTGCGGCTGCCGAACCGCATCGTGATGGCCCCGATGACGCGGCTGCGGGCCGCGGTGGACGGGACGCCGACGCCGGAGATGGCCGAGTACTACGCCCAGCGCGCGTGCGCGGGGCTGATCGTCACCGAGGGGATCTGGCCCGAGCCGGCGGGGCAGAGCGAGTGGCGGGTCCCCGGCCTGAGCGGCGAACGGCACGTCGACGGATGGCGGTCCGTCACCGCCGCCGTCCACGCGGCCGGCGGCGTCGTCGTGGCCCAGCTCATGCACGGTGGCCGCAACGGCCACCCGGCCGCGCGGTTCGACGGATCGACGCCGGCCGGGCCGTCCGCGGTCGCCAAGACCGAGCCGGTGCACCTGCCGGACGGGACGAAGGCGGTGCCGCCGACGCCGCTCGCGATGACGCGCGCCGACATCGACCGGGCGGTCGCGGCGTACGTGACGGCGGCGGCGAACGCGGTCGCGGCCGGGTTCGACGGCGTCGAGATCCACGCCGCCAACAGCTACCTGCCGCACCAGTTTCTGGCCGACAACACCAACCTGCGCACCGACGAGTACGGCGGCGACGTGGCCGGGCGCATCCGCTTCCCGCTGCGGGTCGCCCGGGCCGTCGCGGACGCCGTCGGCGCCGCCCGGACCGGCATCCGGCTCTCGCCCGGCAACCCACAGTTCGAGATGAGCGAGAGCGACCCCGCCCCCGTCTACCGGGCGCTGCTCGGCGAGCTCGACCCGCTCGGCCTGGCCTACCTGCACCTCACCGACGACGACGCCTACCCCGCGCTGGCCGATCTGCGGCCACGGTGGTCCGGCACGCTGATCGCGAACGTCGGCGAGAACCGGGCGCCCACGACCGCCGAAGCCGCGGCTCGCGTCATCGACGACGGGCTGGCCGACGCGGTGTCGTTCGGGCGCGGCTTCCTCGTCAACCCGGACCTGCCGTACCGGTTGCGGCACGGGCTGTGCTGGAACCCGCTGGACGAGGCGCACCTCTACACCCCGGGCCCGGTCGGGTACACGGACTATCCGGCCGTGCGTTGACCGGCGGGGCGGCCACCACGGCGCCCCGCCGGTCGTACGAGTGGTGCGGACCGACAGCTGGATCGGCCCGCGCTTTGGATCATGATCAACTCCGGCGGACCTGTCAAGATCGCGTCCGCCGGCTGGCGGGGGTTGACGCCGCCGATAGGGTCGACTCCCTGGCCGAATGGTGCCGGAGGGGTGTCCCGTCCGGTATCAGGAGGATCGTGTGAACCCCGACCCCGCCAGCATCCCCGCGCCCACGCCACGGCTCGACGTCGTGCGACTGGTCGACGCGTTGTCCCGCACCCACGGCATCGAGCTGGAGCTCGTCGGCCCCGCGCCGGGCGGCGAGGTCGGCGCCGCGTTCGTCCGCTGGCCGTCCGGCCGCATGGGGGTGCTCACCCAGGTGAGCGACGACTCGCCGGCGGCCGCGGCGGCGCTCCGGGCGACGGCGGACGTGCTCGGTGTCGCCCGGGCGCGCGGCCTGCCGGTGCCGCGCTACGACCTCATCGCCGCGGCCGGCGGGGTGCACGCGGTGGTCCAGGAACGGCTGCCCGGTGCCCCGCCGCGCACCGTCGGCCAGGCGCTGGTCGCGCAGCTGGTCGCGGCCGTGCAGCAGTGGACCGGCCTGCTCGCCGAGCGGACCGAGCTCGCGCCGCCCCCGCTGTACCTCACCGAGAGCAGGCCCGGCTTCTGCCTGCACGAGTCGCTGCAGCACTACGACGCCCGGACCCGACGACTGCTCGGCCAGGTCCGCGAGGTCGGGCGGACCGCCGCCTCGGCGGCCGGCACCGACCTCGTCCACCTGGACTTCCACCCCGGCAACGTCCTGGTCGACACCGCCGGCCGGATCACCGGCATCGTCGACTGGGACGGCTGGGGCCGCGGCGACCGCTGGTTCTCACTCGAGGTGCTGGCGTTCGACCTGGCGCGACGGCGGGCCGGTGCGGCGACGCGCAGCCGGCTGGACGAGCGGATCGCAGCCGCCGTCGCGCCGGACCGCCTGCTGGCGTACCGCGCCCACCTGGCGTTGCGTCAGGTCGACTGGGTGATCCGGCACCACGGCCCGGCCGAGGTCGACGTCTGGCTGGCGATCGTGGCGGACCGCTTCCGGCCGTGACGGCCGTGACGGCCCCGGCCGCCGCGGTCAGCCGTCGAGGCCGATGCGGACGGTGTCGAGCAGGTCGGCCGGTTGGCAGCGCCGCGCCACCTGGTCGACCGGCACCCACTCGGACGCGGTGTACTCGGCGCTGAGCTCGACGGGCGTGCCCCACGGCAGGTCGAGGCGGTACACGGCGACCTCGGGGTCGTCGACGCGGACGGGTTCGGGGGTGGCGACGATGCCGGTCTCTTCGCGTAGCTCGCGGGCGGCGCAGTCGGCGATCTTCTCGCCCGGCTGCCTGACGCCGCCGGGCGGCACCCAGGCCCACTCGCCCTCGAGGGACTCGATGTCGGCCGGGTGCAGCAGCAGCACGTGCGGCCCCTTCGGCCCCCGGCTGGTCACGACGATCGTGGCGACGTCCGGGCCGTTCTCGAGCGCCTCGCTGGTCGGGTCGGTCATGGCGGACAAGTGTGACGCATGACGTGGCCGAATGCGGCCGTATCGGCAGGATCGCGTCGTCCGGCGCGTCGCGGACGGCCCGGCCGCGGGCCCGCGCGGTGGGGCTAGCCCTACCGCAAGCTCGGGTGGCAACCGGCCTGTCCCGGCGATCACACGTACGTATGATTTCGATCATGACAGCTCTCGACGCCATGACCAGCACAGATACCGTCCAGGGCCGTCCGCGGCAGCGATTCGTCACCGACTATGCGGAGCTCTCCCAGCGTGTCCGCGACGCCGGCCTCATGCGGCGGCGTCCGGTCTACTACGCGATCCGGGCCGGCCTCCTGGCGGGGGCGTTCGCCGGCGCCGTGGCGGCGTTCCTCGCCCTGGGCGACTCGTGGTGGCAGCTGCTGCTGGCGGCCGGGCTCGGCCTGCTGCTGACCCAGGCGGCCTACCTCGGGCACGACGCGGCGCATCGGCAGATCTTCGTGTCGGGCCGGCGTAACGAGCTGACCGCGCTGCTGCTGGGCAACGTCGTCGTCGGGCTGAGCCACGGCTGGTGGATGTCCAAGCACAGCCGGCACCACGCCAACCCGAACAAGGTGGACGTCGACCCCGACGTCGAGCCGGCGGCGCTCGTGTGGACCAGCGACGTCGCGGCCCAACGGCGGCAGGACCGTGGATTCTCCGGGTGGTGGGTGCGGCGCCAGGGCACGTTGTTCTTCCCGCTGTTGCTGCTGGCCGGGCTGAACATGCACGTCAGCGGCCTGCGGACGGTGTTCGGGCGGGGCCGCGTGAAGTTCCGCGCGGTGGAGATCCCGCTGCTGCTCGCCCGCCTCGTCCTGTACCCCGTCGCGTTGTTCGCGTTCCTCTCGCCCGGCATCGCCGCCGCCTTCCTCGCGGTGCAGCTGGCGGTGTTCGGGTTCAGCATGGGCGCGACGTTCGCCCCGAACCACAAGGGCATGCCGATGATCCCCAAGGACCTCAGCCTCGACTACCTGCGCCGGCAGGTGCTGACCAGCCGCAACGTGCGCGGCGGCCGGTTCGTGGACGTCGCGATGGGCGGGCTGAACTTCCAGGTCGAGCATCACCTGTTCCCGAGCATGCCGAGCTCCAGCCTGCGCGCGGCCCGTCCGATCGTGCGGCGGTTCTGCGCCGAGCGCGGCGTGACCTATACCGAGGCGGGCGTGCTGGAGTCGTGGCGCATCGTGGTCAGGCACCTCAACCGGGTCGGCACCACGAACGTCGACCTGTTCGAGTGCCCCATGGTCGCCCAGCTGCGCGCGCCCGCCTGACGTCACTCGTCGGAGCGCTCGCCGAGCTCCCCGAGCGCCGCGGCCAGCACCGTCGCGTCGGGCAGCGACTCGGGGTCGACGAGCGCCTGCGCGACCATGCCCGTCACCAGCGCGTAGACGAGTGTGCCCAGGCCCTGCGCGGCCGGGGAGCCCTCGTCGACGGACGGCCGGCCGAGCCCGACCGCCGCCAGCGCCGCCCGTCCGCGGGCATGGCCGGCCGCGATCTCGGCGCGCAGCTCGTCGTCGAACTTCGACTGGGTGAGCGCCAGCAGGCTGGCCGCTTGGGTGTCGCCGGCGCGCGGGATCATCTCCAGCAGCGTGGTCAGCAGCGCGCCCAAGCGCTCGGTCCGGGTCGCCCCGCCCGCCGCCCGCGCGGCCGCCTCGAGGGTGTCGCCCCACTCGCTGCTCAGCTCGATCGCGGCGAGGTTCATCAGCCGGTCCTTCGAGCCGAAGTAGTAGCTGATCGACCCCAGGTTGGCGGCTGCCGCGGCGGCGATGTCGCGGGCGGTGGTGCCGCTGTAGCCCTTCTCGACCAGGCACTTCTTCGCCCCCGCGATGAGGGCTTCGCGCTGAGACATGGTCGTCAGCGTACGGAGGCGAGGCGCGCGAGGAGAGGGGTGATGCGGTAGGGGACGAGCTCGCGCATGACGAGCGCGGTGTTGGTGCGCTCGACCCCGGGGATGGCCAGGATCTGCCCGGCGATGCGGTAGAGGTCGGTGTCGTCGACGGCGACGATGTGGACCAGCAGGTCGGTGGGCCCGCTGATGCCGTGGACCTGCAGCACCTCGGGGATGTCGGCGAGCGCCGCGCCGACCTCGTCGAGGAAGCGCTGGGTGACCTGGGTGGTGACGAACGCCGTCAGCGGGTAGCCGAGCGTGCGCGGGACGACCCGGCGCTCGAACGAGTCGAGGACGCCCGCGCCCTCCAGCCGGGTCAGACGGGCCTGGACGGTGTTGCGGGAGAGCTTGAGCCGGTCGGCGAGGGCGAGGACGGTGGCGCGCGGGGTCTCGGTGAGCGCGGCCACGAGCCGCGCGTCGGTGGCGTCGAGTCGGTCGTGCGTGGGCATTGTGCTCGCTCCCGTCCCCGGTCGGCGTGGTCGGCCTGAGCATACTGCTGAATCTCGACGCGATAGATGGTGCAACCTGGGCTGGTCGTGCTGTGATCGAGCGCATTCTGTCCGAACGGCGTGGAGGTCGGGATGACGATGGTCGCGGCGGTGCCCGAGGCGGATCGGTTCGAGACGCTGCGCGAGATCGAGCGCCGGGTGCTCTGGTTGTCGACCGCGATGGTCCACCACGCGAACCGCGTCCGGCCGAACCCGTCGGGCGTGAAGGTGGGCGGCCACCAGGCGTCGTCGGCGTCGATGACCACGCTCATGACGTCGCTGTGGTTCCGGCACCTGCGCGCCGAGGACCGGGTGTCGGTGAAGCCGCACGCGTCGCCCGTCCTGCACGCCGTCAACTACCTGCTCGGCCGGCTCGACGCGGCGAAGCTGACGACGCTGCGGGAGTACGGCGGCCTGCAGAGCTACCCGAGCCGGTCGAAGGACCCGGACCCGGTCGACTACTCCACCGGCTCGGTCGGCATCGGGGCGACGGCGCCGATCTGGGGTGCGCTGGCCGGCCGGTACGTGGGCGCGGCCGGCGCCGGACGGCAGTACTCGCTGGTCGGCGACGCCGAGCTGGACGAGGGCGCGGTCTGGGAGGCGATCCTCGATCCGCAGGTCGCCGAGCTTGGCGAGATCGTCTGGATCGTCGACGTGAACCGGCAGTCGCTGGACCGCGTCGTGCCCGGCATCGCGATCCCGCGGCTGCAGGGCATGTTCGCCGCCGCTGGCTGGCAGGTGCTGACGGTGAAGTACGGCCGGCTACTGGACGACCTGTTCGCCCGGCCGGGCGGTACGGCGCTGCGCGACCGGCTGGACCGGATGTCCAACCCGGAGTACCAGCGGCTGCTGCGCTGTACGGCCGCCGAGCTGCGCGACCGGCTGCCGGACGGCGACGCCGCCGTCGCGGAGGTGCTCGCCGACGTCGACGACGACGCCCTGCTGGCCGCGGTGCGCAACCTCGGCGGTCACGACCTGCCCGCGCTGGACGCCGCGCTGGGCGCCGTCGACGACACCCGGCCGACGGTGATCTTCGCCTACACCATCAAGGGCCATGGCCTGCCCACCGCGGGGCACCCGCAGAACCACTCCGCCCTCCTCACCGACGCACAGCTGCACGCCCTCGCCGCCACCATGGGCATCGACCCGGACCGGCCGTGGGAACGTTTCGCCGACGGCACCGACGCCGCCCGGCTGTGCGCGGCGACGGCGGACCGGCTGGCCCCGCCGGACCTCCGCCCGGTGGCCGCGCCGGAGCTGCCGGTGGACCTCGGCCGGACGCCGAACGGCACCGCGACCACCCAGGCCGCGCTCGGCCGGGCGCTGGTCGACCTCACCCGGCAGGCGCCCGACGCGGCCCGTCGCGTCGTCACCGTCAGCCCGGACGTCTCGTCCTCGACCAACCTGGGCGGCTGGGTGAACAAGGTCGGTGTCTGGTCGCCGCGCGAACGGGTGGACTGGTTCGCCGACGACGCCGAGACCATCCTGCACTGGCGCGAGCGGCCGACCGGCCAGCACATCGAGCTGGGCATCGCCGAGACCAATCTGGTCGGGCTGCTCGGCGAGCTGGGCGCGACGTGGAGCCGGTGGGGCGAGCCGTTGCTGCCCATCGGCGTCCTCTACGACCCGTTCGTCGCGCGCGCCCTCGAGCCGTGGTCGTTCGGCATCTACTCCGGCGGCCAGTCGATCCTGGTCGGCACCCCGTCCGGCGTCACGCTGGCCCCCGAGGGCGGCGCGCACCAGTCGATCATCACGCCGTCCATCGGGCTGGAACAACCCGGCTGCGTCAGCTACGAACCGGCCTTCGCCATCGACCTTGAGTGGACCCTGCTCGCCGCGCTGGCCCGGCTCGGCCGCCCGGACGGCTCGTCGGCGTACCTGCGGCTGTCCACCCGCCCCGTCGACCAGTCCCTCGCCGCCGTGCCCGCCGACCCGGCCGCCCGGGACCGGCGCCGCCGCCAGGTCGTGGCCGGCGGCTACCCGCTGCGCCGGGCCGCCCGGCCGGACGTCACCATCGCGGCGATGGGCGCGCTCGTCCCCGAGGCGCTGGCCGCGGCCGACCGGCTGGCCGAGAACGGGGTCGCCGCCGACGTCGTCTGCGTCACCAGCCCGGACCTGCTGTTCCGCGCCGTCCAGGCCCGCCGCGGCCGCGACGACGCCCCGTCCTGGATCCTCGACCAGCTGCTGCCCGCCGACCGCGCCCGCCCGCTCGTCACCGTCCTCGACGGGCACCCGCACACGCTGGCGTTCCTCGCCACCGTCCACCGGGTCGACCACCTCGCCCTCGGAGTCGCCGGGTTCGGCCAGTCCGGCTCGCTGGAGGACGTCTACCGTCACCACGGCATCGACATCGACAGCATCATCGGCGCCGCGCTCGACCTCACCGGTACGCTCCTGAACTGAAGCGCCCCCGTGGCGCCGGACCGACCTGAGGAACCGAGTTGCGCAGTCTCTCGGAGGCACCCGACCTCTTCGCGATGGCGGGAGCGCTCGCGAACCTGCTGGGCGCCCCGGTCACCATCGAGGACCACGACGCGAGGGTCCTGGCGTACTCCGACGGCCAGATGTCGGCCGACCAGGCGCGCACGGCGACGATCCTCGGCCGTCAGGTCCCGCCCGAGTACCGCGAGGCGTTGCGCGCCGCGGGCGTGTACCGCCGCATCGCCACTCAGGACGGCGTCGTCTACGCCGACCTCGCCGACGCCGGCATGAAGCCGCGCGCCGTGGTCGGCATCCGCGCCGGCGACGAGCTGCTCGGGTCGATCTGGGCGCTCGTCCCCGGAGAGCTGACCGCGGCGCAGGAGAAGGACCTGCTGGAGGCGGCCCCGATCGTCGCCGACGCCCTGCTGCGGAACCGGGCCCGCGACGACCGGGCCGGCGAGCAGGTCGCCGCGCTCCTCGAAGGCGGCGCCGACGCGGAGGCCGCGGCGGCCCGGCTCGGGCTGGCCGGCCGGCTCACCGTGCTGGCCGTCGCGACGACCGACGCGACCCGGGTGGACCGCACGGCCGGCGCCCTGACCCTGCGGCTGGCCGCCTCGGGCACGACGCCGGTCTCGGCCGTGCTCGACGGCGTGCTGTACGTCGTGGTTCCCGCCGAGGCCGACGTCGTGCACCGGATCGGGGCGGACTTCCTGCGCCGCGGCGGCGGCCCGCTCGTCGCCGGAGTCGGGCGGACGGTTCCCGGCCCGGCGCAGGCCCATCGGTCCAGGTCCGACGCCGACAGCATCGTCCGCATGCTGGCCGGCCGGGGCGCGGCCGGGGTGGCGCTGCCGATCCAGGACGCCTTCGTCGACGTCGTCACGGCCCGGGTCGCGGAGGTCATCGAGGCCGACGACCTCGGCGACTACGGCCCGCTGGCCGCGCTGGAGCGGTTCGACGCCGACCGGGGCACGGAGCTCGTGAAGACCGCGCGCGCCTACCTGGCCCGCGGCGGCGACGTCAGCGCGGCCGCCGCCGATCTCACCGTCCACCCGAACACGCTGCGCAACCGGCTGCGCAGGGCGCAGGAGGCCGTCGGCGTCGACCTCGACGACGCCGATACCAGACTCGCGCTGATGCTGCAGCTGAAGGCGGCGGCACTGGCCGATCGCACCGCGCGCGGCGGGGAACGCTGGCCGCCCCGCCAATGACCCGGCGCCTCCGCTCGGTGACGATGGCCACAAGCCGTCTCACCAGGAGGTTTCGTCCATGTCCGCCCAGCCGTCCGGCCGCGCACCGCGGCACGTCGTCGTCGCCGGCGCCGGCATCGTCGGCCTGTCCACCGCGTGGTTCCTGCAGGAGCGCGGCGCGGAGGTCACCGTCATCGACGGCGTGGGCGTCGCGGGCGGCTCGTCCTGGGGCAACGCCGGCTGGCTCGCGCCGGCGCTCACCACGCCGCTGCCGGAGCCGGCCGTCCTGGCCTACGGGCTCAAGGCGGTGCTGAGCCCGTCGTCGCCGGTGTACGTGCCGCTGCGGTTCGACGCCGGGCTGATCCGCTTCCTGGCCGGCTTCGCCCGCAACTCGACGCCGCGGCGGTGGCGGCGGTCGATGGCGGTCTTCGCCGGGCTCGGCCGCGACGGCCTGGCGGCGTACGAGGCGCTGGTCGGCGGCGGCGTCGCCGCGGAGGTGCGCGACGCCGACCCGTTCCTCGTCGGGCTCGGAACCGACAAGGCGGTGCGCGATTTCACCACCGAGCTGCATCACATCGAGGCGGCCGGCGTGGACGTCGCGGCGGACGTGCTCGGCGGCGCCGAGGCGCGCGAGCTCGAGCCCGCCCTCGGCCCGGGGGTTGCGGCGGCGGTGCGGCTGCGCGGGCAGCGCTACATCGACCCCGCCGTCTTCGTGCACGCGCTCGCCGACGCCGTCGTCGCCCGTGGCGGCAAGCTGCTGGAGGGCGTCGCCGTCGACGGCGTGCGCGACCTCGGCGCCGAGGTCGTCGTGGACTCCGGCTCCGGCGAGGTGCGCGCCGACGCCGTCGTGCTGGCGACCGGTGCCCGGCTGGGCGAGCTGGCCCGGCCGTTCGGCGTGCGCCGGGTGGTCCAGGCCGGGCGCGGCTACAGCTTCAGCGTGCCGCTCGACCACGTCCCCGCCGGACCCGTCTACTTCCCTGACGTGCGCGTGGCCTGCACGCCGCTGCGGGGGCGGTTGCGGGTGGCCGGCACCATGGAGTTCCGCCCGCCGGACGCCCCCCGCGACCCCCGTCGCATCGCGGCGATCATCGAGTCCGCCCGCACCCGCCTGGCCGGTGTGCGCTGGGACGAGCGCACCGACGAATGGGTGGGGTCGCGCCCCTGCACGAGCGACGGCCTGCCCCTGGTCGGGCCCACCCGCTCTCCCCGCGTCCACGTCGCCGGCGGCCACGGCATGTGGGGCGTCGCGCTCGGGCCGCTCACCGGCCGCCACGTGGCCGAGACCCTGGTGACCGGCCAGCGGTCCCGTCAGATCGCGGCCTTCGACCCGCTGCGCTGAGCTCTGCGCCGTCCACCGTCGACAAATTCGGTGCAGGGGACCACAATCGGGACATGAGGCGGTCGCTCCTGTGCCGCGTGGGCTGGCACAAGTGGCAACGGCTGTCCACCGAGGACGGCCACCGGTACCTCGTGTGCCGTCGCTGCGGCAAGGAAGGCGAGGTCGGCCCCATGCTCGGCGACGGGCCGTGAGGCCGGCGCCGGACTGGTGGCGCGGTACCCGGCCATCGCCCATGCCGGTCCATCCCGGGGCTGTCCACCTGAGCGGGCAGCTGACGCAGCAGAGCTTCCCGACGTTCTCCCAGCGACCCGCGGACCTCCAAGGCGTGGTCGTCACGCAGGCCCGGGCCGAAGGGCTCACCGTCTCGTTGGACGACCTCCACTTCCTGGCCAGTTGGTCGGAGTTCGAGGACTGCACCTTCACCCAGCGACGCAGCGGGCCCGTTCTGAACGCCTCGGGAGCGGCGGCACAAGGCAGTCTGGGTTGGGCCGGCGGTCCCAGCGTCTACCGTGGTTGCCACTTCGAAGGCATCCGGTTCAAGACGCTCGGCGGTTACCGCATGGACGCCGCGACCTTCGAGGACTGCACGTTCGACCGCTGCCGCTTCAACGGTCACTTCCACACGACCGCCGATCTGATCGGTTGTCGCTTCGTCGGCACGATGGACGGTTGCGTCTGGTACGGAATGTCGGCGGAGCACCAGGGCAGCCGGCGAAACGTCGTTCGCGGCAACGACTTCACCGGTGCCACCATCACCTCGAATGTGGCATGGCGCGGGCGCTTCGATGTCGGAGCACAGCGCTGGCCCGAAGAGTTCACTCCCACGGTTGACGACTAGCCGGCCGCGCCGGTGCGCTGCGCTACACCGTCGGTGGCCCGCCGAACGCCCCGGCCGGGAAGCCGATCCGGAGCATCACCTCGGGCGTGAACACGACCATGATCTCGTCGCCGGGGATGAAGACCTCACCCCTCTCGGAGGGGTTGCCCCCGACGAACCACAGCGGGCCGGCCGCGAAGTCGAGCCGAAGCGCGACCGGCACCTCGACCGCCCGGGCCGGGCCGGCGATGCTCCCGTCGGCGTACCTGGCGGGTCCGAGCTCGAGCCGCTCCCAGAAGGCGCCGGCGGCGAGGACCGGCTGATCGGCGCGTGATCTCCACGCAGGATGGTCCGTGACCCTCAAGCTCCGCGGGCCGTCGTCGCCCCGCACGACGAGCTTCGACATCGGCTCGTCGAAGATCTCGACGCCGTAGGGGTGGAACGTGTTGGTGCACAGCACCCGTCATCGAGCCTGGGCGCCGGCCGACCAGTCCGGGAGCTCCTGCAGCGCCCAGCCGTTGCCGTCCGGGTCGGAGAAGAAGACGAACCGGCCCCACGGCTGGTCGTCGACCTCGCTGACCTCGATGCCGCGCGCGACCAGGTCGGCACGGGCAGCGTCGGCGTCGGCCACCACCATCTGCAGGTTGTCCAGCGACCCGGGCTCCATGCCGGTCAGCCCCTGGCCGATCGCGATCGAGCAGGCCGACCCCGGCGGGGTGAGCTGGACGAACCGCACCGCGTCGCTGACCGTGTGGTCGTGGTCGGCGTTGAAGCCGGCCCGGACGTAGAACTCCTTGGCCCGGTCGACATCGGTCACGGGCACTGCCACAAGCTCCAGTTTCATGTCCATGTCGCGAGCGTAGCGGCGTTTACCCAAAGTGCCGCTGACCTGCAAGCACCTTCGTACTGGCTCTCGGTGGATCACGGCGGTTTCCGACCTGCGGCGGCCCACAGGCGGCCCGCTGCACCGCACCGAAGCCGAAGAAGCGAGAGATCATCACCGCGCGCCGTTCGTTGCACCCCGATGTCGGAGAGGTCGTCGTCTTCCGTGACGAGGAAGGCCCGAGCGGCTGGACCGGCTGTACCTCCGGTTCCGGAGCCGGCGGATCGGCTGGATGAGTTGCGCTCGTCGTTGGCGGACGTGAGACGGCTGTACCTCGCTGAGCAGAAGCGCCGCTTGATACCGAAGAGCCGAGCGCGGCAACTCTGCCGATCTCGACGCTGTCCTGTCGCGGGTGAAGTCTGACGGCCGTGTGGCGGCTGATGCTTGGCACGTACCGCCCGCAGGGTCGAAATGCGACGCAGAGGCCTATCGCAAGCTCCATGCAGGCGAGGAGGATGCGTGGGACTCTCTGGACCACATCACCGAGCGGACCGAGGTCCTGCATGAACTCTGGCAGGACGTGGCCGCTGCCTACGAGGCCTGAGCGGACGGCCCCAAGCACGGAGATCGGACTGACATTCCTTGGTCGGTCCGACCGGCTCACGAGCGGGATCGACGGCCTGTCGCGCGCCCGTGGGTTAGAAGCTCACAACCCCTTTGAGCAGCTGTCTTGCCATGACCATGCGTTGGATCTGGTTGGTGCCTTCGTAGATCTGGGTGATCTTGGCGTCGCGCATCATGCGTTCGACGGGGTAGTCGCGGGTGTAGCCGGAGCCGCCGAAGAGCTGGACGGCGTCGGTGGTGACGGTCATGGCGATGTCGGAGGCGAAGCATTTGGCGGCGGCGCCGAGGAAGCTCAGGGTGGGTTCGTCGCGCTCGGAGGCGGCGGCCGCGCGGTAGACCATCTGGCGGGCGGCCTCGGTCTTCATGGCCATGTCGGCGAGCATGAACTGCACGCCCTGGAAGTCGGCAATGGGACGGCCGAACTGCTGGCGTTGCTGGACGTAGGTGGTGGCGGCCGCGACGGCGCCGGCGGCGATGCCGACGGCTTGGGCGCCGATGGTGACGCGGGTGTGGTCGAGGGTGCGCAGGGCGATCTTCAGGCCCTGGCCGAGGTCGCCGACGACGCGGTCGGAGGGGATCCAGCAGTTGTCGAAGAGCAGTTCGCGGGTGGGCGAGCCCTTGATGCCGAGTTTGCGTTCGGGTGCGCCGTAGGAGAAGCCGTCGTCGGTGGCCTCGACGACGAAGGCGGTGATGCCGCGGGAGCCGGCGTCGGGGTCGGTGACGGCCATGACGGTGTAGTACTGCGATACCCCGGCGTTGGTGATCCACGACTTCTGGCCGGACAGCCGGAACCCGTCGCCGTCGGGGACGGCACGGGTGGTCATGGACGCGGTGTCGGAGCCGGCCTCGCGTTCGGACAGCCCGTAGGAGAACATCGCCTGCCCGGCGGCCACCGGCGGCAGGTATTTCTGCTTGAGGGTGTCCGAGGCGGCGAGCAGCAGCGGCATGGTGCCGAGCTTGTTGACCGCCGGGATGAGCGACGACGACGCGCAGACGCGGGCGATCTCCTCGATGACGATGCAGGTGGCCAGCGCGTCGGCGCCGGCGCCGCCGTACTCGTCGGGGATGTGCGGTGCGTGGAAGTCGGCCGAGCGCAGCGCGTCGTAGGAGGCCTGCGGGAACGTGCCGGTCTCGTCGGCCTCGGCGGCGTGCGGGGCCACCTTGTCGGTGCACAACTCGCGCACCGCGGACCGGATCGCCTCGTGCTCGTCGCTGAGCCGGTACAGGTCGAAGTCGGCATCCATGGTCCGATGCTACTCGCCAGTAGCGTCGGGACCGCAAGTGCGGCATGGCGGCGCCCGGCACCGGCTTGTACATTCGAGCAGACGAACCGGCCACAAACGGGTGGGAATGATCGTGACCATGCGCATCTCCGTCATCGGCACCGGCTACCTCGGCGCCGTCCACGCCGTCGGCATGGCCGAGCTGGGCTACACCGTCGTCGGCATCGACGTCGACGCCGAGAAGGTCGCGGCGCTGGCCCGCGGCGAGGCCCCGTTCTACGAGCCCGGGCTCGACGAGCTGCTGGCCAAGCACTCCGGCACCGGACGCCTGACGTTCACCACCGACTTCGCCGCGGCCGCCGGCGCCGACGTCCACTTCGTCTGCGTCGGCACCCCGCAGCGCCGCGACGGCCTGGCCGCCGACATGCGCTACGTCGAGGCGGCCGTCGACTCCCTCGCGCCGCACCTCGACGCCGCCTGCCTGGTGGTCGGCAAGTCGACGGTGCCGGTGGGTACCGCCGTGGCGCTCGCCGACCGGCTGGCCAAGACGGCGCCCGTCGGGGTCGGCGCGGAGCTGGCGTGGAACCCCGAGTTCCTGCGCGAGGGGTTCGCCGTCGAGGACACCCTGCACCCCGACCGCCTGGTAATCGGCGTGACGTCCGACGACGCCGAGCGCAAGCTGCGCGAGGTGTACGCGCAGACCATCGCCGACGGCACCCCCGTCATCGTCTCCGACCTGCCGACGGCGGAGCTGGTGAAGGTGTCCGCCAACGCGTTCCTGGCCACGAAGATCTCTTTCATCAACGCCATGGCCGAGATCGCCGAGGTGGCCGGCGCCGACGTCACCAAGCTGGCCGACGCCATCGGGCACGACGCCCGCATCGGCCGCAAGTTCCTCAACGCCGGCATCGGCTTCGGCGGCGGCTGCCTGCCCAAGGACATCCGCGCGTTCATGGCCCGCGCCGGCGAGCTGGGCGCGTCGCACTCGCTGGCCTTCCTCGCCGAGATCGACGCCATCAACCTGCGCCGCCGCCAGTACGTCGTCGACCTCACCCGCGACCTCGTCGGCGGCAGCGTCGCCAACCGCCGCATCGCTGTGCTGGGCGCCGCGTTCAAGCCGCACTCCGACGACGTCCGCGACTCGCCCGCGCTGAACATCGCCGGCCAGCTGCACCTGCAGGGCGCCCGGGTGTCCGTGTACGACCCGAAGGCCACCGACAACGCCCGCAAGGTCTTCCCGACGCTGCCCTACGCCGACTCCGCCGTCGAGGCCTGCCGCGACGCCAGCGTCGTCCTGCACCTCACCGAGTGGCAGGAGTTCCGCGAGCTCGACCCCGCCGAACTGGCCGGCATCGTCGAGACCCCGCTCGTCGTCGACGGCCGCAACTGCCTCGACGCCGACGCCTGGCGGGCGGCCGGCTGGACCTACCGGGGCCTCGGCCGCCCCTGACCCGTGCGGCGGTGACGGGCGCTGCGAGGCGATGTCGGCGCAGCGATGACGGGCGGCGGCGCGGCGGGCGTTCGCGAGCGCGACGTTGTCGGTGCCCGCCCGTAGGGTGGGCCCCACCCGGGCCGGGAGGGGTCTACCTACCACCGCGACGCGGCCGACCGGTCCTGCCGAAACCGCGGTCGAGCTGAGGCCGCTGCGGTACGGGGGTGGCGGGACGCGTGGTGGCGGAGGGCTGCCGCGGTGGCGGGACGCGTGGTGGCGGAGGGCTGCTGCGGTGGCGGGACGCGTGGTGGCGGAGGGCTGCTGCGGTGGCGGGACGCGTCGTAGCGGAGGACTGCCGCGGTGGCGGGACGCGTCGTAGCGGAGGACTGCCGCGGTGGCTGCGGGGTGTTCGCGAGCGCGACGTTGTCGGTGCCCGCCCGTAGGGTGGGCCCCACCCGGGCCGGGAGGGGTCTACCTACCACCGCGCGACGTGGCCGTGCCGAACCTCGCGGCCCCGCCGACGGTGGCGGCGCCGGGCCGGCCCCGCCGACGACCGGGCCGCCCCCGCCGACGACCGGGCTGGCTGAGCCGACGACGGCTACGGCTGGGCGTCGATGACGGACTGGGGGACGGCGTCGCCGTTCTGGAGAGCGGTCCACAGCTCGCCCGCGAGTTCGGGGTCCCAGGTGACGGTGTTGCCGACCTCGCCCAGTGGGACGGTGATGGTGTCGCCGGAACCGCCGGAGACCGAGCCCATGGCGCGGGCGAACGCGACCATGTCCATGGGGCCGGTGTCCTCGTCGAGCACCAGGGCGTCGCCGCCGGCGAGTGCGGTGCGGGTCAGCTCGATCGGGTTGACCAGCGTGCCGGGGGATGTGGCCTTGTCGGCGATGGCCGAGATCAGTTCGCGCTGCCGCTGCACCCGGCCGATGTCGGCGGTGGGGTCGAAGTAGCGCGCCCGGGCGTAGCCGAGCGCGTCGGGGCCGTTGAGCGTCTGGCAGCCGGCCGGGAGGTCGATGTGCGCCTTGTCGTCCTGGATGGCTTCGTCGAGGCACATCTCGACGCCGCCGAGGGCGTCGACGATGCCGGCGAAGCCGCCGAAGCCGATCTGCACGTAGTCGTCGATGGCGACGCCGCTGGCCGCCTCGATGGTCTCGACCAGCAGCGGGGCGCCGCCGAACGCGAACGCGGCGTTGATGCGGTTCTCGCCGTGGCCGGGGATGTCGACGACGGAGTCGCGCGGGATGCTGATCAGCGCGTTGCGCTCGCCGCCGCCGGGGACGCTCAGCAGCATGATGGTGTCGGTGCGCTGGCCCTCGACGCTGCCGGTGCCCAGCTCGCTCTGCTCCTCGTCGGAGAGGTCCTCGCGGCTGTCCGATCCGACCAGCAGGAACACCCGGCCCTCGGACGTCGCCGAGCCGTGGTCGGACGGGATGGCGTCGACCTTCTCGATGCGGCCCCACACGTACCAGAGCAGCGCGCCGAGCGCGACGAGGACGACCAGCCAGAACGACAGGAACCAGCGGAGGAACCGGACGAAGCCGGAGCGCTTGCGCTTCGGCCGGCCGGGCGGCTCGGCGCCCTCGCGGCGACGACGGGTGGGTGGCGGCGCCGCGGGGGGAGCGCCGGCGCCGTCGGTCGCGGCCGGGCCGTACGCGTCGGCGGGCATGACGCTGGTGCCGCTGGGCACCGCCGCAGCCGGGGCCGGCCCGGGCTCGTCCTGCGGGCTGTGGGCCACACCGCCGCGATAGGAGACGCCGGGGACGTGGCCGGCCTGGTACTCGGTGACCTTGACCTCGGTCCCCCGGGCACCGCCGTCAGCCCCGTATGCCGCCATGCCTGCCTCGCCGTCTGGTCGCATCAGCTCGACCATACCGTCGCCGGACGGCTCTGTAACCTGCCGATCTCGCGTGTCAGCCCTGGACGACCACGACATCACCGGCGCTCAGGCCGAACTCGGCGGCCGCCGAGCCGCCGTTCACGACCAGCTCCAGGAAGCCCGGCCCGGAGCTGCCGGTGACCAGCGCGGCGACGCCGACGGGCACGTCGGAGAGCCGCTCGTGGTGACGCACCTTCGTGGCGCCGACGGCGACCCGGTCGCCCGCGACGATGCCGAGGTCAGCGGCGGTGCAGGTCAGCTTGCAGTTGCCGAAGTTGTCGACGAGCGCGACGCGGACGCCGTCAGGCTGCTCAGGCGCCGCCAGCTCGACGGACGACGACGGCACCGGCCGGTCGTCGAGCACCCACTTGGCCAGCAGCGGGAGGTACCAGAGGCTGCGGAACTGCGTGGTCGCCAGCCCGGCGGCGTCGGCCGCGCCGATGGACGCCCACTCGGCCGCCGCCAGCACCGTCGCCGCGTCAGTCACCGAGACGGAGCTCACGCCGAGGTGGCGGCGCACCGGGTCGAGCAGCACCGGGTCGCACGTCGTGAACACGGTGTGCCGGCCGTGCCGGAACCAGCCGAACGGCGCCCCGTTGGGCCACCGGCCGTCCCGCGGCGCCACGTTGACCAGCGTCACCGTCGGGAAGCCGTCCTCGCCGAGCAGCCGCGTCGACAGCAGCACGTCCAGCAGCGTCAGCCCGGCCGACTCCAGCGGCGCCGGCCCGTCCAGCGGCAGCAGCACCGGCGACCGCCCGAACAGCGCCGCCAGGCGGGTGGTCAGCCGGGCCTGCGCGTTGGCGTCGGAACAGTCGGTGAGGTACGTGATCGGCGGATACATGCTTCCCCTCGGGACGTGGGCATGAAAAAAGGCCCCCGCGCGGTGCGGGAGCCCGAGAGACTGACGGTGGGACGCGTCAGGCCAGCATCGAACGGCCGCACAAGGAGTGCAGCATTCGCATCATGGCGTGGCCGTGCGTCACGTCACAGACCGTACCGACGCACTTTCGGCGGGGTCAAGCCGTAGCGTGGCGGCCATGAGTCCCGAGGGCCGACCGGCCTCCGCCGCGCAGACCAGCCTGTCGCGCATCATGACCGCGCTCGACACCAACCTGCTCGGCACCGTGCACGGTGGCGTCATCATGAAGCTCGTCGACGACGTCGCGGGCGCGGTGGCGCAGCGGCACTCCGGCGGCCCGGCCGTCACGGCGTCGATGGACGAGATGACGTTTCTCGAGCCGGTGCACGTCGGCAACCTCGTGCACGCGCACGCGAAGGTGAACTGGACCGGCCGGACGTCGATGGAGGTCGGCGTGCGGGTGGTCGCCGAGCCGTGGAACGAGGTCCGCCCGGCCACCGCGGTCGCCACCGCCTACCTCGTGTTCGTCGCGCTCGACCCCGACGGCGCACCGCGCGAGGTGCCGCCGGTGCTGCCGGAGACCGACGAGGACCGCCGCCGGTTCGCCGAGGCCGAGATCCGCCGTACCCACCGGCTGGCCCGGCGCGCGGCGATCCTGCGCTCCCGCGAGGAGTCCACGCCGACGGCCTGACCGATGGTCTGACCCAGAGTCAACCGAACGACCCCGTTCTGCCTACTCCTGTGACTGATGTGACAGAAGAGGCGCTTGGGCTCGGCGTGCCGCCCGTGAAATCGGCTCGGCCTGTGGTGATACTGACCAAGCGGCGGGCAACGGGGACCCGCCGGCACGTCCGGTTCGATGGGGGAAGTGCATGACGACAGCGGCACGTCCGCCGGATCCACGGCGGGTGCGGGCCCGCCGCGAAGCCATCGCCGCGCTGCGCGCCCAGAAGGCCGAGGCGGCGCGGTTCCGCCGATCGGTGACGCTGGTCGCCCTGTCCGTCGTCGCCCCCGGCAGCGCGCAGCTGATCGCCGGCCACAAGAAGACCGGCAAGATCGCGCTCGGGATCTACGGCGGGCTGATCGGCGTCCTGCTGCTGGTGCTGTGGCTGGTGCCGCTGCAGGACCTCGCCGGGCTGGCCGTCCGGCCGTGGCTGCTGACGGCGTTCAAGCTGCTCGCGTTCGGGGTCGCGGCCGCGTGGATCGTGCTGCTGCTGGACGCGTGGCGGCTCGGCCACCCGCCGGGACTGAGCCAGAAGCACCGGCTGATCATGATCGGCGCGACGCTCGCGCTGGCGGCCATGGTGTCGACGCCGTTCTTCGTGGCCGCCCGGTACGCGACGGCCGCGCACGACGCCGTCGTCGAGATGTTCCCGTCAGGCCAGGTGGCGGCCGCGAGCGACGGCCGGCTCAACATCTTGCTGCTCGGTGTCGACGCCGGTGACGGGCGGGTCGGCGTGCGGCCGGACAGCATCAACCTGGTCTCCATCGACGTCCGCACCGGCGAGCCGGCCATGATCAGCCTGCCGCGCAACCTGGAGAGCGCCCGGTTCCCCGACGGCACGCCCGCCGACGACGAGTTCCCGCGCGGCTTCTCCGGCGACGGTGACGAGTCCGACTACATGTTGAACGCGACGTGGACCTTCGGCGAGGAGAACCCGGAGCTGTTCGAGGGCCCGTCCGGCCCCGGCCCGACCGCCGTCAAGCAGGCCGTTGAGGGCACCCTCGGCGTGCCGGTGCACTACTACGTGGCCGTCGACCTGCAGGGCTTCCGCGACATCATCGACGCGATCGGCGGCATCACCCTCAGGGTGAACGAGGAGTTGCCGATCGGCGACAAGGGCAAGGTGCTCGAGCCCGGGTTGCAGGAGCTCGACGGCTACCACGCGCTCTGGTACGCGCGGTCCCGCGAGGGCTCGTCCGACTACGCGCGCATGGCCCGGCAGCGCTGCGTCATCGGCGCGCTGGTCAACCAGGCCGACCCGCAGACCGTGCTGTCGAACTTCGTCGAGCTGGCCGACGCGTCGAAGTCGGTCATCACCACCGACATCCCGCGCCAGGACCTCGCCAACCTCGTCGACCTCGCGCTGAAGGCGAAGGACGAGGAGATCACCTCGCTGCAGTTCGTGCCGCCGCTGATCGTGCCGGCCGACCCGGACATCGGGCTCATCCACGACGAGGTCGACGCGCTGCTGTCCGGCGACGCGAAGCCGGCGCCGTCGGAGACCGCCGCCGAGGAGCCGTCCGACCCGCCCGCCGAGGAGTCCGACGAGCCGTCCGAAGAATCCGAGGAAGCTCCGACGGAGGAGGCGGCCGACGAGCCGTCGGACGACGGCTCGAAGGACGAAGAGGCCGAGGAGGCCGAGGAGACCGAGGAGACCGAGGAGACCGAGGAGCAGACGCCGGTCGAGATGTCGTCGGTGTGCTCCTACGAGTGAGCCGGACGTCAGGCGCGGCGGGTGCGCAGGAGCACCACCGCGCCGGTCGTCAGCAGCACGACGCCGGCGATGATCGCCTCCGGGGGTTCGCCTACGAGGGCGACGCACGGCCGCCGGGAGGGGTCGCCCGATGACGCGGAGTCGATCACTGAGCTCCTCGGTGCCGGCACCGGGTAAGGTGCCAGCCGACATGAACGCCGCCGATCCCACCCCTTCCGGCCGGCCGGTCGCGCCCGACGAGCGCGTGTGGCCGGCCGTCTCGGTCATCATGCCCGTGCTCGACGAGGAGCGGCACCTGGCCGAGGCCGTCGCCGGCGTGCTCGCCCAGGAGTACCCGGGCGAGCTGGAGCTGCTGCTGGCGCTCGGCCCGTCCCGCGACCGCACCGACGAGATCGCCCGCGAGCTGGCCGCCGCCGACCCCCGGGTGCGGCTGGTCGCCAACCCGGCCGGGCGCACCCCCGCCGGGCTGAACGCGGCCCTCGGCGCCGCGCGGCACGGCGTCGTCGTGCGGGTCGACGGCCACGGCGTGCTGTCCGACCACTACATCCGCACCGCCGTCGCCGAGTTGGAGCGCACCGGCGCGGCCAACGTCGGCGGCATCATGAACGCCGAGGGGCAGACCGACTTCGAGCGGGCTGTCGCCTGGGCGTACACGTCGCCGTTCGGGCTGGGCGGGGCGAAGTTCCACCTCGGCGGGCAGGCCGGCCCCGCCGACACCGTCTACCTGGGGGTGTTCCGGCGCGAGGTGCTAGACCGCCTCGGCGGCTTCGACGAGCACTTCGTCCGCGCCCAGGACTGGGAGCTGAACTACCGCATCCGGGCCGCCGGTGAGACCGTCTGGTTCACGCCCGACCTCGTCGTCAGCTACCGGCCGCGGCCGAACCTGCGCGCGCTGGCCCGGCAGTTCCTCAAGACCGGCCAGTGGCGGCGCGAGGTGGTCCGCCGCTATCCCGACACCGCGAACGTCCGCTACCTCGCCGCACCCGCCGTCACGGTCGCCGTCGCCGCCGGGACGGCAGCCGGGCTGGCCGGCCTGGTGGGGCCGTCGTGGCTGCTGATCGGCTGGCTGGCGCCGGCCGGGTACGCCGCCGGCGTCACCGCCGCCGCGCTGCTGGCCGGTCGCGGGCTGCCGGCGAAGGCGCGCGCCTGGCTGCCGCCCGTCCTCGCGACGATGCACCTGACGTGGGGCGCCGGGTTCCTCCTGGGATCCCGCGACGCCGCCCGGTCGCGGCGCGCCGACCACGACGCCACGGCCGCGGGAGGACCGGCGACGTGAACGTCCTGATGCTCGTGCAGTCACCGGTGGCCGGCGACTCGCGGGTGCTCCGGGAGGCCGCCACGCTGACGGCCGAGGGGCACGCCGTGCACATCGTCGGCCGCGACGTCCCCGACGGCTTCGACCCCGGCGACGGCGTCACCGTCGAGTCGGTGACCCGGTCGCGCGGCATGCGCCCGCCCGGCACCCCGCGCGGCGCCGCCCTGGCGTCGTCGTCCGGGCCCAAGGCGGTGGTGCGCCGGGCCGGACGCTGGCTGCTGCTGCCCGAGCACCGCGAGCGCACCGAGCGGCGCTGGCGCGACGACGCCGCCCGGCTGCTGGCCGGCCGGTCGGCCCCCGACGTCGTGCACGCCCACGACTACAACACACTGGCGCTCGGCGCCGACCTCGCCCGGCGGTGGTCCGCCCGGCTGGTCTACGACAGCCACGAGCTGTGGTTCGACCGCGGGCTGCCCGGCCGGCCCACGCCGCTGGCGCACTGGCGCGGACGGCGCAAGGAGACCGCGCTGGCCCGGCAGGCGCGGGTGGTCCTGACCGTCAGCGAGGGCATCGCCGCCCGGCTGCGCGGCCGCGGGCTGCCCGACGTCCGTGTCGTCCGCAACACCTTCCCGCTGGCCGACCACGAGCCGCCGGAGCTGCCCGCCACACCCGCCGGATTCGCCTACGCCGGGCGCATCGGCCCCGGCCGCGACCTCGAGGCCGTCGTCGGCGCCGCCGCCCGGCTGCCGTCGCTGCGCACCGTCGTCGCCGGGCCGGCCGACCCCGGCTACCGCCTCGACACCACCGGCGTCGAGGTGCTGCCGCCGATGTCGCTGCCCGCGGTCGACACCCTCTACCAGGAGGTGGGTGTGGCGGTGGTCACCCTCACCGACACCTGTCTGAACCACCGGCTGGCGCTGCCGAACAAGTTGTTCCACGCCGTCCGGGCCGGTGTTCCCGTGGTGGCGGCGAACCTCCCGGAACTCCATTCCTTCGTGCTCCGTTACGGTCTGGGCCGCCTCTACACGCCCGGCGACGCGTCGTCGCTGGCCACGGCCGTAGAGGCGGTTGCGTCCGATTACACTGGGTACGTCGAGGCGGTGCGCAAGGCACGGCTGGAACTGGCCTGGGAGCACGACTCCCGCGTACTCGCCGACGCGTACGCGAACCTGGGGACGGCGTGAGATGGCATACATCGTCGCGTGTGGCCCACGGGTGCGATATTTCGTCTGTGTGTCGTCTACCCTTGACCCGATCCGGTGCGGATCCACTCGGTCCAGCGCCTGGCCGCGGTAGAAAGGCAAGCCTTCGATGAACGCCACTCGTACCGACGAGGATTTCACCTCGTCGGTGCACGTGTACGAGCCGCATCGAGCGGGGCTGCCCCGGCTCGGGCCGTACATCCGCACTCTGTGGCAGCGCAGGCAGTTCGCCGCGGAGATGTCGCGGTCGAACATCCGGGCCGCGAACACCAACACGTTCTTCGGCCAGATCTGGCTGGTGCTCAACCCGCTGCTGCTGGCCTGCGTCTACTACGTGCTGATCACCATCCTGCGCAGCGGCGACACCACCGACGCGGCCGAGCGGTTCGTCCACCTGTGCGCCGGGCTGTTCGCGTTCTACTACTTCTCCGGCTGCCTGCAGACCGGCGCGTCCAGCGTGGTGGGCGGCGGCAAGCTGCTGCTGAACATGTCGTTCCCGCGGCTGCTGCTGCCGTTGTCGGCGGTGCGCACGGCGTTCTTCCGGTTCCTGCCCACGCTCATCGTCTACTTCCCGATCCACGTCGCGTTCGGGCAGCCGCTGCGCTGGCAGATGCTGCTGGCGCCGGTGTTCCTGCTGCTGCTGACGATCTTCGGTGCGGGCGCGGCGATGATGTTCGCCACGCTGCAGGTGTACTTCCGCGACACCGCCAGCTTCCTGCCGTACTTCGTGCGCATGTGGCTGTACCTGTCGCCGGTCCTGTGGTTCGCCGAGGACGCCCCCGAACGGTTCGAGCGGTTCATGGTCTTCAACCCGCTGTACTCACTGCTGGGGGGCTGGACCGACCTGCTCGTCCGCGGGCAGATCCCGGACCTGTCGTTGTGGATCGCCGGTGTCGCCTGGGCGGCCGCCGCGGCCATCGTGGGGAGCCTGTTCTTCATGTCGAGGGAGCGCGAGTTTGTCGTCCGTCTCTGAGGTTGGCGCCGTGACCACCACATCGGCCGCGCCTGATGCCGTCGTCGTCGAGAATGTCTCGCTGACGTACCGCACCACGTTCGAACGCGTCCCGACGTTCAAGACGGCGATCGTGCGGTTCGGCCGCGGCGAACGCGCCGTCAAGGAGGTCGAGGCCGTCCAGGACGTCTCGTTCTCCGTGCCGCACGGCAACGCCATCGGCATCATCGGCGCCAACGGCGCCGGCAAGTCCACGCTGATGCGCATGATCGCCGGCATCCTGCCGCCGACGAAGGGCCGCATCCAGGTCAACGGCCGGGTCAGCACGCTGCTGTCGCTCGGCGTCGGCTTCAACGCGGCGCTCACCGGCCGCGAGAACGTCGTCCTGGGCGGGCTGGCCGCGGGCCTGAGCCGCAAGGAGATCCAGGAGCGCTACGAAGAGATCGCCGACTTCGCCGAGATCGGCGAGTTCATCGACATGCCGATGCGCACCTACTCCTCCGGCATGTTCCAGCGGCTGGCGTTCTCCGTCGCCGTGCACATGGACCCCGACATCCTGCTCATCGACGAGGCGCTGTCGGCCGGCGACGCCAAGTTCAAGCAGAAGGCCGCGGCGAAGATGAAGGACCTGGTGACGCACGCGCGCACCATGTTCCTCGTCAGCCACGCCCTCAGCAGCGTCCGCGACCTCTGCAACGACGCCGTGTGGCTGCACAAGGGCAAGCTGATGATGCGCGGCACCCCCAACGAGGTCATCGAGGCCTACAACACCTTCCTCAAGGTCGGCGAGGACGCCTTCAGCCTCGAGGACCTCTGAGTCGTGGCCGCACCACGTGTCGACGTCGCCATCGTGTCCGCCGGGCACGACGTCGCCGACGCGCGGCTGCACAAGATCACCGCGGCGCTGCGACGGGCCGGCCTGAGCGTCGAGCTGGCCGGGCTCGGTGACGCCGACGGCGGGCCGGCCGGTGTCCGCGTCCGCACCGAACAGCGCGGCGGCATGGCCCGGCGCGCGGTGCGTGCGGCCATGCTGCCGTGGCGCTCTCGTGCCCGCGTGCTGATGACCGTCGACCCCGACGTCGTCCCGATGGCCCGTGCCGCCGCGTCGATGCGCCGCTGCAAGGTCGTCGTCGACATCCACGAGGACTACGCCCGGCTGCTGTCCGACCGGTCCTGGGCGCGCGGCCTCATCGGCTTCGGCGCGCGCATGATCGTGCACGCCAGCACCCGCCTGGCCGCCGGCGCCGACGTCACCGTCGTGGCCGACGACCACATCCCGCCGCACCAGGCCCGCCGCCGCCTCGTCGTCGAGAACCTGCCCGACCTCCAGCTGCTCTCGCCCGGCCCGCCCGACGACCGTCCGCGCGCGGTCTACATCGGTGACCTCCGCGCCAGCCGTGGCCTGTTCGACATGGTCGACGCCGTCGCGGGAGCGCCCGCCTGGACGCTCGACCTCATCGGCCCGGTGGCCGCCGCCGACCGCGACCAGCTGGCCGCCCGGCTCGCCCACCCCGACGTCGCCGGCCGGGTCGTCCTGCACGGCCGGCAGCCACCGGAGCTGGCCTGGCAGATCGCCCGCGGCGCCTGGGCCGGCCTGGTGTTCCTGCGCGAGACGCCGGCGTTCCGGCAGGCGATGCCGACCAAGCTGTACGAGTACCTCGCCAGCGGCCTGCCCGTGCTGTCGACGCCGCTGCCGCGGCAGACCTCGGTCATCCGCGAGTCCGGCGGCGGCGTCCTCATCTCCGGCCCCGCCGAAGCCGCCGACGTCCTGCGCCGCTGGAGCGACCATCCCGAGGAGCTGGACGACTACCGCGCGGCGGCGGCGGAGTGGACGGAGCGCAAGCTCAGCGAGCGCACCCCCTACGACCTCCTCGCCGAGACCGTGGCCGAGCTGCTCGGTCAACGGTCTGCCGTCGCCTGACCCCTCGCCATTCGCCGCAGCGGAACGGCAGGCGGCGAACGGCGGACGGTGCGGGCTGTGCCCGGTCTTCCCCCGTCCCCCTGATAGGTGCCCGTTCTTGGGCCGGGGTGCCGCGGGTCAAGCGGTGCTTCGCTCGCGCGAAGCGCCGAACAGGGCTCCGCTTGAGGCGTGGTGCCGCGGCTAGGAGAATGGGCGCCAGGGGGACGGCCAACGGCGGCAAAGCCCGAACTGAGCACAACGGCCAACGAGCAGGCCGGGGTCAGCGAGCGGCGAGCTCGCGGCCGGCCGCCGCGGCGCCGTTGATGACCTGCGGCGCGGACGGACGGCGGGCCAGGTGCCAGCCGGCGCGGAGGGCGCGGCTGTCGAGCACCACGACGAGGTCGGCGCCGGTGGCGGCGGCCAGCGCCTCGGGCCGCGAGCGCAACCGGGACCAGTACCGCGCCGCCAGCCGGCCGGCCTTGAACTGGCGCACCAGCTTGCGCAGCCGCGAGACCGGCCGGGCCGGAGCGGGCGCCGCCGGGGGAGCCGCGGGAGCCGCGGGAGCCGGGGCCGGAGCCGCCGGGGCGGGAACAGCCGGCGCGGGAACAGCCGGCGCGGGAGCAGCGGGCGCAGGGGAGGCCGCGGCCGACCCGCTCAGCACGATGACGTTCGGCACGACGTCGGCGACGGGGTCGAGGGGCGGCTGCCAGGAGATCAGCGTCAGCTCGAGGTCGTCGCGGCCGAGGTCCTTGGCGACGGTGGCCAGCTGGGCGCGGCCGAGCTTCCCGGTGCCGAGCAGGGTGACCTTCACGACGCGGCCTCCACGGCGACCGGGGCGCCGCGCAGGGCCTCGATGCGCGGGTCGAGTTGGAGATCGCGGCGGTAGCCGGCCCCGAAGGCGCGGGCCTGGGCGCGCTGCTCCTGCGTCGCCGAGCGGGCGGCCTCGGCGGCCGCGGCCAACGCGGCGGCGACGGTCTCGGGGCGCAGGTCGGCGACCGGGAACCAGAGCGGGTGGCCGCGCAGCACGTCGGTGGCGGCGTTGCCGGGCTCGTGGACGGAGACGACGGGCAGGCCGGTGGCGAGGTACTCGAACACCTTGCCGCTGGTGACGTAGCGGCCGGCGCCGAGGATCAGCAGCAGCACGTCGAACCCCGCGTAGGTGGCGGCGATGTCGGCCTTGCCGACCGGGCCGCGGTAGCTGACGCCGTCGGCGGAGGCGGAGTCGATGACGGCGAGCAGGTCGGGCCGCGGCTGGCCGTAGAAGCCGAGGTAGCCATGGATGCGGGCCTCGGCGCCGGCCAGCGACGGCGACGTGGCGCGGCCGTGCTGCCAGCCGCGGACGAACTCGGCGAGGGGCACCTTCGGGGTGACGGTGCCGACGTAGCCGAAGACGACGGGACGGTCGCCGACGGGCGGCCGCTCGCCCGTGGGCGCCGGCGCCAGCTCGGCGTCGAAGCCGTTGGCCACCGTACGCATGCGGTCGGCGTGCGCGGGGTAGAGCCGCCGGTGCCAGTCGCGGATGGGGTCGTTGACGAACCACACCTCGCGGGCGCCGGCCACCAGCCGCCGCTCCCAGCGGGCCGCCCGGCTGCGGGGGGAGTGCAGCCGCTCGCCGCTGAACACGTCCAGCAGCCAGGCGTCGCGGTAGTCCATGACGTACGGGACGCCGTGGCGCCGGTGCAGCCGCCAGGCGGCGGTGAACGCGACGTGCGGGTTGGCGGTGGCGAGGACGAGGTCGACGGGGTCGCCGGCGTGGATGCGCTCGGCGGCGGCCTCGATGACGCGCCGCCACGGGCCGTAGCCGACCTCGGGGAACGCGACGGTGTCGCGGCGGGCGCGCCACTTCGCCCAGGCGCGCGGGAACCGGGCCCGGAACCGCGACCAGCGGCGGAGGTCGGGCTCGTGGACGGGCCACGCGAACGGGACCCGGACGACCTCGACGGCGGGGTCGATGCGTGCCTCGAGAGTGGGATCGGTGCCGGTGAACCGGACGAACGTGTCGCGCTCGACCGTCAGCACCGTGACGCGCCAGCCCAGCCGGGCGAACCGGTTGGCGGTGGCGAGGCCGCGGTAGACGCCGCCGCCCCGGCAGGGAGGGAAGCCCCAGGCCACGTAGAGCAGGTGCGGCCGGCGGTCGTGGGGCGCGCCGGAGCGCCCCGAGCTGGCGTGCGTCATCATGTCACGGACAGGCTACGACACCCGGAGGGCTCCATGGCACTGCGCACGGCGGCGAAACGCTGGCTGCCCGGCGCCGTCGTCGACGGTCTTGCCGGGGCCCGGCGGCGGGTCTCGTGGCTGCGCCGCCCACTGCCGCCGCAAGAGCCGTTCCCGCAGGTCCGCGCGGCCGCCGCGCGGCTGCTGGTGGGCCCGACGAACTCCGCCGGGCAGGGCTGGGCGTGGGCCCGCGCCGCCGAACGGGCGAGCGGCGACGTCGCGGCGGCCTGCTTCGCCATCCGGCGCAACAACTACGGGTTCGCCGACGACTACGGCGTCGCGGTGCCGGTCTACGCGCACCCGGCGTGGCAGCGGGCGCACGAGCAGTACGTCCTCAGCACCTTCACGCACGCCGTCGTCGAGTCCATGCGGCCGCTGTTCGGCGCCCGGCACGCCCGCGACGCCAGTGGCGACGTCGCCGTGCTGACGCGGGCCGGCCTGCGGGTCGCGCTGGCCTTCCACGGGTCCGACATCCGGCTGCCCAGCCGGCACGCCGAGCGCGAGCCGTGGTCGCCGTTCCGGGTCCGCGACGACCTCACCGCGCGGCTCGAGGAGCAGGCTCACCGGCACGCCGCGTTCGCGACGGAGTTCGCGGCCGGCGGCGGCGCGGTGCTGGTGTCCACCCCGGACCTCTTCGACGACCTGCCGGAGGCCACCTGGCTGCCGGTCGTCGTCGACCCCGATCGCTGGCAGGCGCCGCCGTCGCCGGGCCGCCGCCGTCCCGTGGTCGTGCACGCGCCGTCGAACTCGCGGCTCAAGGGCACCGAGGCCGTCGAGGCGGCCATGGACGCGCTCAGCGCGAAGGGCGTCGTCGAGTACCGCCGGCTCGAGGGCATCCCGAACGACCGCATGCCGGCCGCACTGGCCGAGGCCGACATCGTCGTCGACCAGCTGACCATGGGCTTGTACGGGGTCGGCGCCTGCGAGGCGATGGCGGCCGGGCGCGCCGTCGTCTCATACGTCGGGACGGCTGTCCGCGAGCGGGTCCGCGACCGCACCGGGCTCGACGTCCCGATCGCCGAGGCGACCCCCGACGACCTCGCCGACGTCGTCGCCGCGCTGGCCGCCGACCCGGACGCCGCGGGGGAGCTCGCGGCGCGCGGTCCCGGCTTCGTCCGCGCGGTGCACGACGGCACGGTGTCCGGGACCGTGCTCGACGATTGGCTTCGGCAGACGACCCGATGATCTGATGGGAACCGGCGGAGCGTCTCTGCGAGACTGGGTATATTCGCCGATCGGCCGGCAAACAGCCCCGGGAGCTCCCGGGGCCGATATCTCGTGAAGGGCGTGGAGGGCAACACGGTGGCTCGGGGAACAGACAGGCGCCGAGACGACCGGCCGGAGCTCGAGGACGACGCACCCGCCACCCGCGACGGGTTCCCGCCGCGGCTCGACGCGCCGGTCCGGCTCCTGGTGGGGCCGGCCAACTTCGCGGGTCAGGGCACCCGCTGGGCGCGTGCGCTGGAAGAACGCGTGCCCACCGTGAAGGCGACGTCGTACGCCTTCCTCAAGGGCGTCCTCGACTACCCGGTCGACTACGGCATCCCGGCGGGCACGTACCGGCGCAGCCGCCGCTGGCAGCAGAAGTTCCTCACCCACGTGCTGCAGAACTACACCCACGTGCTGGTCGAGGCGTCGCGGCCGATCTTCGGCACCTGGCACGGCCAGGACGCCTCCTTCGACATCCCGCCCATGCTGGCGAAGGGGTTGCGGGTCGGGCTCATCGCGCACGGCTCCGACGTCCGCATCCCCAGCCGGCACGTCGAGACCGAGCCGTGGTCGCCGTTCCCCGACCTCGAGGACGAGACCGTCGAGCTGCTCGAGCGCAACTCCACCCGCGCGGTCGAGCTGTTCACGTCGTACCCGGGCGCGGTCTACGTCTCCACCCCCGACCTCCTCGACTACGTGCCCAACGCGGTCTGGTGCCCGGTGGTCGTCGACGTCGCCACCTGGCGCAGCGACGCCCCCGTGCTCGAGCACGAGAAGCCGGTCGTGGCGCACGCGCCGAGCAAGTCGGCCATGAAGGGCTCGGAGCTGATCGACCCCATCATGGAGAGCCTGGCCGAGCGCGGCCTCATCACCTACCGCCGGGTCGAGGGCGTCGACCCCGAGGACATGCCGGGCGTCTACCGCGACGCCGACATCGTCCTCGACCAGTTCCGGGTCGGCAGCTACGGCGTCGCCGCGTGCGAGGCCATGGCGGCCGGCCGCGTGGTCGTCGGGCACATCTCCCAGCACGTCCGCGACCGCGTCCTGGCCGACACCGGCCTCGAGCTGCCGATCGTCGAGGCCACGCCCGACACCATCGAGCAGGTCGTCCTCGACCTCATCTCGCACCCGGACCGCGCGCGCGAGGTGGCCGCCAGCGGCCCGGCCTTCGTCGAAGAGGTGCACGACGGCCGCCGCTCGGCCGAGTCGCTGGCGCCGTTCGTCGAGCGGCCCAGCGCCGTGCCGGCCGAGTGGAAGCCGTCGTGGATCAGGCCCAAGGTCGTCATGATGGCCGGCAACGACATCATCCCCGACGCGCGCGTCCTCAAGTACGCGCAGACGGTGGCCAACTGGGACCTCGACGTCACCTGCATCGGCATCCCGGGACGCCGGCTCAAGGGCGCCCGCGAGCTGGGCCGGGTGCACGTCCTGTGCCCGCCCATCCAGTCGAAGGTGCTGGTCACGGGGTGGCGTAAGCGGCTGTCCAACCTCCGGCCGTGGTTCACCACCGAGGCCGAGTACACCCTGGCCTACGGCCGCTGGCAGTACGCCAGCCGCGAGCTGCGCGGCGACCGCGGCCGCGACCGCCGCGACTCCGGGCGCACCGGCGGCGTCGACGCGGCGCCCGCGGTGCGGCGCTCCACCCGCGACCGCCTGCTGCGCGCGGCCCGCTGGCGCTCGCTGAAGCTGCACCGGGCCGTCCTCGACGCCCGCGCGTACCCCGTCCGCCGGGCCAAGCGGAAGAGCCCGCCCACCGACCTCGGCATCGGCAAGCGGCGCGAGCGGCTGCTGCGGCTCTACCGCTACCTGCCGTCGGGCCGCTGGCGCCGGGTGATGCCCGAGGTGGTCGACCAGGAGCTGACCCTCGGCCCGCTGCTGGACCGCCTGCAGCCCGAGGTCATCCACGTGCATGACGTGTTCATGCTCGGCATCGCCGCCCGCGCGGCGCACCGGGCGGCGCTCGACGACCGCACCATCAAGATCATCTACGACGCGCACGAGTACATCCCCGGTGTGCCGGTGGTGGCGCCGCGCCGGGTCGCGGCCTACAGCGACCTCGAGCGCGAGTTCATCCACGACGCCGACCGCGTCATCACGGTGTCCGAGCCGCTGGCCGGCTGGCTGCAGCGCGACCACAAGATGGCCCGCCGGCCCGACGTCGTCCTCAACGCGCCGGTCGAGCCGCCCGAGGACGCCGAGGTCAAGGGGCTGCGCCAGCACCTCAAGCTGCCCGACGACGTCCCGCTGCTGGTGTACGGCGGCGGCGTCAACCGCGCTCGCGGCGTCGGCACGGCGGTCGAGGCGCTGCCGCAGCTGCCCGGCGTGCACCTCGCCGTCGTGGCCCGCGCCAACCCGGTCACCGCGGAGCTGCAGGCGCGCGCCGTCGAGCTGGGCGTGGGCGACCGCGTGCACCTGGCGCCGTTCGTCGACGCCGAGGTGGTGCCGCTGTACCTGCGCTCGGCCACCATCGGGCTGAGCCCGCTGCTGCACGCGCCCAACCACGACATCGCCGTCACGAACAAGTTCTGCGAGTACATCGCCGCGGGTCTGCCGATCATCACCAGCGACACCCCCGCGCAGGCCGACCTCGTGCGCGAGCTCGACCTCGGCGCGGTCCACACCGCCGGCGACGTCGACGACTTCGTGCGGGCGGTCCGCACGGTGCTGGCCGACCACGACCGCATCGCCAAGCGCATCGCCGACGACCCCCAGCTGCGGCACCGCTTCTCGTGGGCGGCGCAGGCCGAGGTCATCAGGTCGGTGTACGCCGAGGTCATGGAGAAACTGCCCGACGCCGCGTGGGCGCCGGGCGCCACCGTCGTCAACCGGCTGATCCCCGACCCGCCGGAGCCACCCGAGACCAAGTGGCGCGCCTTCAAGGAGGCGGCCCGCGTGGCCGAGCGGGACCACCAGGAGCAGGAGAAGAAGCAGCGGTGAACGTGCGCATCATGGCCTCGGCCGACGTCGACGACAGCGCCGAGATCGGCGCCGGCTCGTCGGTCTGGCACCTGGCCCAGGTCCGGGAGAAGGCCGTGCTCGGCCGCGACTGCGTCATCGGCCGCGGCGCCTACATCGGCACCGGCGTCCGCGCCGGCGACAACTGCAAGGTGCAGAACTACGCGCTGGTCTACGAGCCGGCGGTGCTCGAGGACGGCGTGTTCGTCGGCCCCGCGGCGGTGCTCACCAACGACACCTTCCCGCGCGCCGTCAACCCCGACGGCAGCGCCAAGAGCGCGGCCGACTGGGACGCCGTCGGCGTCACGCTGCGCGAGGGGTGTTCCGTGGGGGCTCGGGCGGTATGCGTGGCTCCGGTCACCGTGGGACGATGGGCTACCGTAGCCGCCGGAGCCGTCGTCACCCGCGACGTCCCTGATTTCGCGCTGGTGGTCGGTGTGCCGGCGCGGCGGGTCGCGTGGGTGGGGCGTGCCGGCGTCCCGCTCGAGGACGCCGGCGGGGGCACCTGGCGGTGTCCGCGCACCGGCGAGCTGTACATCGAACAACACGGGCACCTGCGGGAAGCCGGTCAGAGCACGGAGGACAACGCATGAGCACCAGCCCGATCCCGGCCGCGAAGCCGATCATCGGCGACGATGAGCGGGAGGCGGTCGACCGCGTGCTGCGCAGCGGCATGATGGCGCAGGGACCGGAGGTCGCGGCCTTCGAGCAGGAGTTCTCGGCCGAGCTGGTCGCCGGGCGGGCCTGCGTGGCCGTCAACTCCGGCACCTCCGGCCTGCACCTGGGCCTGCTGGCCGCGGGCGTCGGGCCCGGCGACGAAGTCATCGTCCCGTCCTTCACGTTCGCCGCCACCGCCAACTCCGTCGCGCTCACCGGCGCCACCCCGGTGTTCGCCGACATCGAGCCGCGGTACTTCTGCCTCGACCCCGCCGCCGTCGAGGCCGCCGTCACCGAGCGGACCGTCGGCATCATGCCGGTGCACCTCTACGGCCACCCGGCCGACCTCACGGCACTCGGCGACATCGCCGAGCGGCACGGCCTGAAGATCTTCGAGGACGCCGCCCAGGCGCACGCCGCCACCTGGAAGGGCGCGCCGGTCGGCTCGTTCGGCACCTTCGCCATGTTCAGCCTGTACCCGACGAAGAACATGACGTCGGGCGAGGGTGGCATGGTCAGCACCGGCGACGACGACCTCGAGCGCCGGCTGCGGCTGCTGCGCAACCAGGGCATGCTGCGCCAGTACGAGAACGAGCTGGTCGGCCTGAACAACCGCATGACCGACATCCACGCCGCCATCGGCCGGGTCCAGCTGCGCAAGCTGGCCGGCTGGACGAAGCAGCGGCAGGAGAACGCCGCCTTCCTCGACGCCCACCTCGACGGCGTCGTGGTGCCGCCGGTGTCCGAGCACGCCACGCACGTCTACCACCAGTACACCGTCCGGGTGTCCGGCGATCGCGACGGCTTCGCGGCGGCGCTGCGCTCCGAGTACGGCGTCGGCTGCGGCGTGTACTACCCCATTCCGAACCACCGCCTGCCGTCGTTCGGCCGCGACGCCGACCTCCCCGAGACCGAGCGCGCGGCGGCCGAGGTCATCTCGCTGCCGGTGCATCCGTCGTTGAGCTCCGAAGACCTCGACCGCATCGTGACGGCCGTGAACACGCTGGCGAAGGCGGGTGCCTGATGACCGACCTGCGAGCCGGGCTGATCGGCCTGGGCATGATGGGCCGGCACCACGCGCGGGTGCTGCGCTCCCTCGACGGCGTCGACCTCGTCGGCGTGGCCGACCCCGCCGGCGACCCGCACAAGGTGGCCGGCGGGCTGACCGTCCAGCCCGACATCGAGGCGCTGATCGAGACCGGCCTCGACTACTGCGTCGTCGCCACGCCGACCGCCTACCACGAGGAGATCGGCCTCGCGCTGGCCGCGGCCGGCGTGCACGCGCTGATCGAGAAGCCGCTGTCCAAGGACAGCGAGGGCTCGGCCAAGCTGGCCGCGGCGTTCCAGGCGGCCGGGCTGGTCGGCGCCGTCGGGCACATCGAGCGGTACAACCCGGCGCTGCAGAGCCTGCGGGCGCGGCTGCTGGACGGCGAGCTCGGCGACATCTACCAGATCATCACCCGCCGGCAGGGCCCGTTCCCGGCCCGCATCGCCGACGTCGGCGTCGTCAAGGACCTCGCCACCCACGACATCGACCTCACCGCCTGGGTGGTGGGCTCGCCGTTCGTGTCCGTCGCCGCCCGCACCGTGCACAAGAGCGGCCGTGCCCACGAGGACCTCGTGGCCGTCACCGGCCAGCTCGCCGACGGCACCGTCACCAGCCACCTCGTCAACTGGCTGTCGCCGATGAAGGAGCGGGTCACCATCGTCACCGGCGACCGCGGCGCCTACATCGCCGACACCCTGCACGCCGACCTCACCTTCCACGCCAACGGCTCCATCCCCACGGCCTGGGACGACCTCGCCCAGTTCCGCGGCGTGTCCGAGGGCGACGTCGTCCGCTACGCCATCGCCAAGCCCGAGCCGCTGCGCACCGAACACGAAGCCTTCCGCGACGCCATTCTGGGCAAGGAATCGGATATTGTCACAATGCAGCAGGGCCTGGCAACCGTCGAGGTCGCCGAGGCCGTGCTCCACTCCGCCGCGGAAGGCACTACCGTGCGGCTACCACACTAGAGCTCGACCAGGGGGGTCCTGGTGGTGCACGGCACGGTGCATTCCGGTTCCGAACGGCGCCCGGCGACGGGCGCCGTCCGTCTTGCCTGGGTCGACATCGCGAAGTCCGCCGCCATCGTGCTGGTGGTCTTCTACCACGTGGGGCGGGTCGGCCTGGGCGCCGCGCCCGGCACCGTCGGCCCGGCCACGCGTCCCTGGCTCGACCTCAACATGGTGCTCGTCCCGGTGCGGATGCCGGTGTTCTTCCTGGTGTCCGGGCTGCTGGCGGCGTCGGCGCTGTCTCGCCCGTGGCCGCGGGTGCTGCGCGGCAAGGTGCTGGACCTGCTCTGGCCGTACGTGCTGTGGACGGTCCTGTTCGGGTTCGTGTGGGTGCACGCGTCGTTCCCCGACGACCCCGGCACATGGTTCTGGTACAACCTGCGCATGCTGCCCTTCGGCGGCCTGGCCTACTGGTACCTCAGCCTGCTGATCGTGTTCTTCCTGACGGCCAAGGCGTTGCGGCGGTACCCGGTGCCCGTCCTGGTGGGCACGCTGGTGCTGCTGGCGGCGGCGCCGGCCATCGGCACGCTGGTCGACGCCAACGGCGACCAGTCGGGGACGGTCAACGTCATGCGGCTGGCGACGTTCGCCGTCTGGTTCTTCGCCGGTGCCTACCTGCCGGCGCTGGTGCGCCGCATGGCGACGGCCGGCGGTCCGGCCGGTCTGGTGGCGGCCGTGGCCGGGTACGCGCTGCTGGCCTACCTGTTCTACTACGACCACGCGCCGGGCGGCGTCGAGTTCTTCCTGGCCCCCGTGGGCGTGCTGGCGTCGGTCTGGGCCGCGGTGGCGGTGGCGCGGTTCGGCTGGGTCTGCCGGCTGTCCGGCTACCTGTCGCGGCGGACGCTGGCCATCTACGTGTTGCACCCGATCCTGATCCACGCGACGGTGTGGGCGGCGCGCGAGTCCGGCGCCGACCCGCTGGGCGACCTCGACAACGTCGTGGTCGACTTCCTGTTCGTGCCCGTGTTCGCGCTGCTCGTGACGGCTGTGGCGGTCGGGTTCCACGACCTCGCCGGACGCGTCGGGCTGGGCTGGCTGTTCCGCTGGCCGGTGCGCCCGGCCGTCAGTCCTTCGGCGCCATCGCCTGGTTCAGGCGTTCCCCCAGCACCGGAGCCAGCGCCGCAGCGTACTCCCGCGTGAGGTGGCTGTAGTCGCGGTAGACGATGATGTCGCCGACCACCGGGTAGCAGTGCTCGTCGTCGCAGAACCGGTCGGTGAGGTCGACGGCGTGCACCTTGGGGTCGTCGAGGCGTCCGGCCTCGACCACGGCGGCGTCGTCGGGGAGGTCGGCGGCGGACGTGGCGCACTCGAGGGGGTCGCCCGGGTGGGCCGACAGGCAGGTCGGGACGTACTCGCCCTGCGTCGGCGGCACGTCGCGGAGTACGACGACGTCCTTGCCGGAGTCGGTCCACTTCTGCCAGATCGGCGCGAAGCCGTCGTAGGCGGGGTCGTCGAACTCGGTGCCGCGGGCGTCGGTGAACTCGTAGGCGTTGGTGTACGACGACGTCAGCACCATGGAGATGGAGTCGTCGGCGGCGATCTCGTCGCGGACCTCGCGCACCCAGCTGTCGCAGCTGTCGGCGGCCTCGCCGGTCTGCTCGGAGTCGAGCTCGCGGCGCGCGGCCGTGACCGGGCAGGAGCTCTTCAGGTACGTGACGACCGTCCAGTCGCTGGACTCGCCGATCAGCTCGATGGCCGGCAGCCAGTGGGTGGCGTGGGAGTCGCCGACCACCGCGATGACCCGCTTGGGGTCGGGGCCGGTGTAGCCCTTCTCGCACCGGATGACGTCGGGCTCGGTGATGGCCTGCTGGCACTCCTGATAGTCGGAGCGGCGGTTCTGCTCGACGACCACCTCGGGCGGCGGGATCAGCGGGCCGGAACCGATCGGGTCGCAGTCGCTGCCGGGGGCGAGCGCGCCCGGTCCGACGCACGGCTCGGCGACGGGGTCGGCGGACAGGACCGCCTCGGCGCGCTCCTCCGCCTCGGCCTCGCGGCGGTCGAGGTCGTTGGTGACGGCGACGGTGCCGGCCACGACCACGGCCATGCCGGCGACGGCGAACGCGAACGAGCGCCACGGCGCCGCGGCGAGGAACGTCCGGGTGCGCAGCGGGTCCTCGACGAACACCTTGCTGAGCCAGGCCAGCACCAGCGTGGCCACGAGGATGCCCAGCTTGTCGCCCCAGCGCAGCTCGGTGCCGGTGACGTGCGGCAGCACCACGATGAGCGGCCAGTGCCACAGGTACACCGAGTAGGAGATGTCGCCGACGAACGTGACCGGGCGGCGGGTCAGCCACCAGTGCGGCGCGAACCGGCGGTACGTCGGCCCTGCGGCCATGACGGCGACGGTGCCCAGCACCGGCAGCAGCGCCACCCAGCCGGGGAACAACGTCGCGCCGTCGTACGTCACACCCGCGACGACGATGGCGACCAGCCCGGCGGCGGCGATCAGCGCTCGGATGATGCCGCGGCGGGCCGGACGCACGGCCAGCAGCGCCAGCAGGGCGCCCGCGGCGAACTCCCAGATGCGGGTGGGCGTGACGAAGTATGCGGCGGCGGGGTCGGCGTTGGTGGCGATGATCGACCACGTCAGCGACGCCGCGCCGAGCACCGCGATGCCGCCGGCCAGCAGCCGCCGGGTGGACCACCGGATCCAGGCGCGCCGGCCCAGCACGACGATGGCCAGCACCAGCACCGGCCACAAGACGTAGAACTGCTCCTCGACCGACAGCGACCAGTAGTGCTGCGCCAGTGTGGGCGCGTTGTCCTGGGCCATGTAGTCGACGGCGTCGTCGGCCAGCGCCCAGTTCTCGACGTAGAGCGCGCTGGCGGCCAGCTGGCGGGCTGTGTTGGCCCACTCGGTGGCCGGCAGCAGCGTGACCGTCGCGACCGCGCCCAACGCCAGGACCAGCAGCGACGCCGGCAGCAGGCGGCGGATGCGGCGGGCCCAGAACCGGCGCAGCGAGAGCGTGCCGGTGCGCTGGGTCTCGCGGTGGATGTGGTCGGTGATCAGGTAGCCGGAGATCACGAAGAACACGTCGACCCCGACGAACCCGCCGCTCAGCTCCGTCGGCCAGAGGTGGAAGAACACCACCAGCAGCACGGCGACCGCGCGCAGCCCCTGGATCTCCGGCCGGTGCCGGGCCGCCGGCGCGCCCGTCGCCGTGCGCTTCGTCTGCTCGGGCGTCGCGGCCGCGGCCGGCTCGGGCGCCGGGTCGGGGCGGACCTGGGCGTCAGTGCTCATGCCGCGCCCCCGCCGAGCAGCGACTGGACCACCTGCCCGGCGGCGTGACCGTCGCCGTACGGGGTGCCCTGCGGCGCCGACGGGACCGGCCGGGTGACGGCGTCGGCGAGGTCGGCCGGCTCGGGCACCAGCACGTTCCAGCCGTCGTGCAGGGTCTCGAGCCACTCGGTCTCGGTGCGCAGCGTGCTGCACGGGCGGCCCAGCAGGTAGGCCTCCTTCTGCAGGCCGCCGGAGTCGGTGACGACGCCCGCGGAGTGCAGCACGGCCGCGACCATGCCCGGGTACGGCAGCGGCGGCGCGGTGTGCAGAGCGCTGCCCGGACGGTCCAGCTCGATGCCGAACTCGCGGCAGCGGGCCACCAGGCGCGGGTGCGCCAGCAGCAGCACCGGCACCGGCAGCCCGGCCAGCGCCTCGACCACGGCCGTCAGCCGCTTGGGGTCGTCGGTGTTCTCGGCGCGGTGGACGGTGGCCGCGACGTAGCCGCCCGGCTCGAGGCCGGACGGCAGCTCGGGCGGGGTGTCGCGGACGGCGTCGCGGACCCGGAAGCAGACGTCCGTCATGACGTCGCCGACCCGGACGGTGCGCTCGGCGAGGCCCTCGCGGGCGAGATTCGCCACCGCGACGTCGGTGGGCGCCAGCAGGAGGTCGGCCGCATGGTCGGTCAGTACCCGATTGTGCTCTTCCGGCATCGCCCGGTTGAACGAGCGGAGCCCGGCCTCGAGGTGCGCGACGGGAAGATGGAGCTTGACCGCGGCCAGCGTTGCGGCCAGGGTGGAGTTCGTGTCGCCGTAGACGAGCACCCAGTCGGGGCGGCGGTCGGCGAGCACGCCGTCCAACGCCGCCAGCATGGCGCCGGTCTGCGTGCCGTGGCTGCCCGAGCCGATGCCCAGGTGCACGTCGGGAGCCGGGATGCGCAGGTCGGCGAAGAACACGTCGGACATGTTCGCGTCGTAGTGCTGCCCCGTGTGCACGATGACGTGCTCGTGTCCGCCCGCCGTCAAGGCCTCGGCCACGGGAGCGAGCTTGACGAATTGCGGGCGGGCTCCGACGATGCTGAGCACCTGCATGGAAGTCCGTCCTCGAAACCTGTGCACGACCCCGACACCGGGCAAGGCCGCGAGCCAACCCCGGTAGCCTATACGCCGGACCGCATCCGCCATCACGACCGAGGTCATACGTGAGAATCACCGTCGTCGCCCTGGGCAAGATAGGGCTGCCGTTAGCCGTCCAGTTCGCCACCAAGGGCCACGAGGTCATCGGCGTCGATGTCAACGAGACCGTCGTCGACCTCGTCAACAAGGGTGAAGAGCCGTTCCCCGGCGAGGACCAGCTGGCCGAGAAGCTGGCCGAGGTCGTGAGCGCCGGGCGGCTGCGGGCCACCACCGACTACGCCGACGCCGTCCCGGGCAGCGACGCCGTCGTCCTCGTGGTGCCGTTGTTCGTCGACGACACCACCGGCGAGCCCGACTTCGGGTGGATGGACTCCGCCACGCAGTCGCTGGCCGAGAACCTGACGCCGGGCACGCTCGTCTCCTACGAGACCACGCTGCCGGTCGGTACCACCCGCAACCGGTGGCGGCCGCTGATCGAGAAGGTGTCCGGGCTCACCGAGGGCACCGACTTCCACCTGGTGTTCTCGCCCGAGCGGGTGCTCACCGGGCGGGTCTTCGCCGACCTCCGCAAGTACCCCAAGCTCATCGGCGGCCTGACGCCGGCCGGCGCCGAGCGGGCGCGGGAGTTCTACGACGCCGTCCTCGACTTCGACGACCGCCCTGACCTCCCGCGCGGCAACGGCGTCTGGGACCTCGGCAGCGCCGAGGCGGCCGAGATGGCCAAGCTCGCCGAGACCACCTACCGCGACGTCAACATCGGCCTGGCCAACCAGTTCGGCCGGTTCGCCGCCGCCAACGGCATCGACGTCTTCCAGGTCATCGAGGCGTCGAACTCGCAGCCGTACAGCCACATCCACCGGCCCGGCATCGCGGTCGGCGGCCACTGCATCCCGGTCTACCCGCGGCTGTACCTGTGGACCGACCCCGACGCCACCGTCGTCCGGGCCGCGCGCGAGGCCAACGTCGGCATGCCCGAGTACACGGTCGGCCTGGTCGAGGCCGCGGCCGGCGGCTCGGTCGACGGCCTGCGCGTGGTCGTGCTGGGCGCGGCCTACCGCGGGCGCGTCAAGGAGACCGCCTTCTCCGGCGTCTTCCCGACGGTGGCGGCGCTGCGCTCGCGGGGCGCCGAGGTGCTCGTCCACGACCCCATGTACACCGACGCCGAACTGCGCGACCTCGGCTTCTCGCCGTACCACCTCGGCGAGCCCGCCGACGCCGTCGTCGTCCAGGCCGACCACCCCGAGTACGCCGAGGTCGGCGCCACAGACGTCCCGGGCGCCAAGATCCTGGTCGACGGCCGCGACGTCACCGACGCCGCCCGCTGGGACGGCGTCACCCGCATCGTCGTGGGCCGGGCGTCGTCACCGGCATGATCTCCGTTCCGGTGCCGGCAGGACGGGCCCCCGTGCGCCCGTCCGGCCGGCGCCCGGCGGGTCCGCGTGTGTTGGAGCGGCGTGCGCTGGACCCGCGGTCGCCGGATCGGCGTCTGCTGGACCCACGGTCGCCGGATCGGCGTGCGTCCGGCCCGGCTCCGGTTCGTCGGCGCGCGCTCTGTCAGTGCCCGCCCGTAGGGTGGGTCCCACCCGGTAGGGGCGGGTCATGACTACCGCAGAATCGAGTACGCCGAAACCACCTACGTCGGGCTCCGCCGTCGGTGGCGGCCGTCCGCACGTCGTCATGCTGGTGGCCAACGACGTCGTCACCGACAGCCGGGTCAAGAAAGAGGCGCAGGCCGTCGCCGACGCCGGGTACCGGGTCACGGTGCTGGGCGTCGCGGCCGACGGGCGGCGGTCGTTGGAGTTGCTCGGCGACGTGCTGGTGGTCCGGGTGCCCGTGGCGTTCCAGCTGCGCGACGAGCGCGACCGCAAGCGCCGCTCCCACCGCGACTGGCGCCCGCCTTACGTCGGCTATCCGGCGAAGTCGGCGCAGACGGCGCGCAAGCAGGCGCTGAAGGCCCGGCGCGTCGAGCTGAGCGGCCGTCGCGGCCTCGGCACACAGCTGGCCACCGCGCGCCTCACCGCCGCCGAGCGGGCCGCCTGGCTGCGCGCCGGCGTCGGCAACCGGGCCGACAAGCTGTTCCGGTTCGGCTGGCGGGCGTGGGACGGCGTCGCCGCGCGCACACCGTGGCCGGCCCGCTGGCGGCTGGTGCACCCGCAGGCCTACGACTACGAGCTCGCCTTCGGGCCGCTGCTCGACCAGCTCGCGCCCGACGCCGTCCACGCCCACGACATGCACGTCATCGGCGTGGCCGTGCGGGCGGCCGAGCGAGCCCGCGCCGCCGGCCGCCGGCTCCCCGTCGTCTACGACGCGCACGAGTACGTCCCCGGCCTGTCCCGCTACGGCCCCCGCACGCCGCGGTTCATCGCCGCCTGGGCCAACCACGAGCGCGAGTACATCGGCCGCGCCGACCGCGTCGTCACCGTCAGCCCGGCCATCGCCCGCACGCTGCGGCAGCGGTACCGCCTCGACCGCGAGCCCACGGTCGTCATCAACTCGCCGAGCATGACCGAGCTCGACGGCGGTGACGTGCCCGGCCTGCGCGCCCGCGTCGGTCTCGCGGCGGACGTGCCACTGCTGGTCTACAGCGGCGGCGTCACCAAGGCGCGCGGCGTCGAGACCGCCGTCGAGGCGCTGCCGTCGCTGCCCGGCGTCCACTTGGCGGTCGTGTCCGTCCCGCACATCGAGATCGCGCCCGTGCACCAGCTGCGCGCGCTGGCCGGACGCCTGGGCGTCACCGACCGCGTCCACTTCCTCGATCCCGTGCGGCCGCACGAGGTCGTCGCGTTCCTGTCGTCGGCCGACGTCGGGCTGATCCCGATCCTGCGCTACCCCAGCCACGAGATGGCGCTGCCGAACAAGGTGTTCGAGTACGCGTTCGCCGGACTGCCGGTGGTCACCAGCGACATGCCGAGCCTGACGGAGTTCATGCGGCAGTCCGGCATCGGCGAGGTGTACCGCGTCGGCGACGCCGCCGACCTCGCCGCCAAGGTGCGCGCCGTCCTCGCCGACCCCGCTCCGTACCGCGCCCGGCTGGAGCGGCCGGAGTTCCGCGAGGAGGTGTCCTGGGAGGGGCAGGCGCAGCACCTGCGCGAGCTGTACGCCGACCTGCTCGGGACGGCGGCCGCGGCGACGGTGCCTGCGCCGGCAGCCACGACTGCGCCCGCGACGCCGGCCGCCGCGCCGCACCTGCTCATCGGCCCGTCCAACAGCGCCGGCCAGGGCTGGCGCTGGGCGCGCGCCGTCGAACGGTACGCACCGCCGGCGACGGCCGAGAACCTCATGACCGAGTCCGGCTCGTTCGCGTTCCGCGCCGACCACGTCGTCACGGCCGAGCGGTTCCAGCACGACGCCGCCTGGGTGGTCGAGTTCGCCGACCACGTGCTGCGCACCGCCACCCACGTGCTGTTCGAGGCGGCCCGGCCGGTGCTCGGCCAGGCCCGCGGCCAGCTGTTCGTCGAGGACCTGCCGACGCTGCGGGCGGCCGGCATCGCGGCCGGGGTGATCCTGCACGGGTCCGAGATCCGCGATCCGCGCCGGCACCGCGAGCTGTTCCGCCACTCGCCGTTCGCCGACCCCGACGACCCGCTGACGCGGCGGCTGCAGCAGGCCACCGCGGTCGTGCTCGGGCACCTGCGCGACTTCGACGGCCCGCGCCTCGTCACCACGCCCGACCTCCTCGACTTCGTCGACGGCGCGCAGTGGCTGCCGGTCGTGGTCGACGTCGACGACCTCGCCACCGACCGGCCGGTGCTGGAACGACCGGTGCCGGTGGTCCTGCACGCGCCGTCGCGTGGTGCGCTCAAGGGCTCGGCCGCCGCCGACCCCGTCCTGCGCGACCTGCACGACCGCGGCCTGATCGAGTACCGGCGCATCGAGGGCATCGCGCACACCGAGCTGATGGCCCAGCTGCGCGACGCCGACGTCGTCGTCGACCAGCTGGCGCTGGGGTCGTACGGCGTGCTGGCCTGTGAGGCGATGGCGGCCGGACGGGTCACCGTCGGGCAAGTCGCCGAGCACGTCCGGGCCGCCATTCCGGCCGAGCTGCCGATCGTCGAGGCCACGCCGGACGACCTTGGCGCCGTCGTCGAGCGGCTGGTCGCCGAGCGCGAGCCGGCCGCCAAGACGGCCTCGGCCGGCCCCGACTACGTCCGGCGGTTCCATGACGGACGGGCATCGGCGCGGGTCCTGGCGTCGTTCCTGGGCGTCGCGGACTGATCCGAATCGTCCGAACGATTCACCCCAATCGGTTGCGTGGCTCGTGTTACTGGTGAGACTGTTGTTGCATCAGTAGTCATGTGAAGCATCACAGCTGGTCTGCGGGGGACGAGTCGTGAAGGTCATCAACGCGGGACTGGCGGGCGCGCTCGTCGCGTTCGCGATGGCGCCGGCCGTGCCCACGTACGGCGTTCCGGAGGTGCCGCCGGCGTCGCCGCCGGCATCGGGGAGTGCGACGGCGACGCCGGACGCCGCGGCACCGGAGGACGCGTCGCCTGGCGACGCCGCGCCGGACGAGGGCACGGCCGGAGCGGCCGACGCCGCCGAGCCGACCGCCACGAACACACCCGCCGCCACAGACACGCCGGGCGCCGCGGGCACGCCGGGTGCGCCGGGTGCTGCGGGTACGTCGGCCGCCTCGGGCGCTGCGACTGCCTCGGACGCTGCGGGTGCGTCGATCGCGGACGACCTGCAGACGATCAGCCTGCCGGTCGCGGCCGGCGGGTTCGGGCGGCTGCCCAGCCTGCCCCCCGCCCCGGGCGGCACGCCGCGCGAGTTCGCCGACCTCAGCGCGAAGATCCCGCTCGTCTACTCCGAGGAGTACACCGTCCGGCCGTTCCGGCTGGCCGCCGTCACCTGGACCGGCGCCGCTCCGGTGCGGGCGTGGGCGCGGGTGCGCTCCGACGGCGAGTGGTCGCAGTGGTACGAGCTGCCCGGAGGCGACGACCACCAGCCCGACCCCGGCACGGCCGAGGCGGCGAGCGCCCGCAACGGGACCGACCCGCTGCTGGTGCCGGCGTCGGACGGCATCCAGGTACGCGTCGACGGCGCGCAGTCGGGCGCGCGGCGACCGTCCGACCTGCGGCTGGACCTCGTCGAACCGGGCACCGCGCCGGCCGCGAGGGTCGAGGCGCCGGAGCTGACCGTCAACGGCGGCCCGACCATCTACAGCCGGGCGCAGTGGGGCGCGGACGAGTCGATGCGGGCCGATCCGCCCAGCTATGGCGAGGCGCGCGGCGCGTTCGTGCACCACACCGTCAGCGCCAACGCCTACAGCTCCGCCGACGTCCCGGCACTGATCAGGTCGATCTACGTCTACCACGTGCGCTCGCGCGGCTGGAACGACATCGGCTACAACTTCGTCATCGACCGCTTCGGCCGCATCTGGGAGGGCCGCTACGGCGGCGTCGACCGCGCGGTCATCGGCGCGCACACCCAGGGCTACAACGACGACGCGTTCGCGGCGTCCGCGCTGGGCACCTACGAGAACACCGCGCCGCCCAGCGTCATGCTCGGCGCGTACGCGCGGCTGTTCGGGTGGAAGTTCCGCATCCACGGCATCCGCCCGCTGCGCCAGGTCAACTACGACGGCGAGGCCTGGCCGGCCATCGCCGGACACCGCGACGCCGCCGCCACCGCCTGCCCCGGCGACGCCCTCTACGCGCGGCTGAACACCATCCGGTCCGGCACGCTGCGGCAGATGGGCATCGGCGGCGACTCCACCAGCGGCCGCGACGTCAATGGCGGCGGCCGGTCCGACATCATGGCCCGGCAGCGCTCGAACGGCTCGTTCTGGCTCTGGCCCGGCAGCACCATCGCCGGTTTCGGCAACCGCATCGCGTTCGGCACCGGCTGGTCGTCGATGATCTCCGTCGCGCTGCCCGGCGACTGGGACGGCGACGGCCACGACGACGTCATCGCCCGCAGCGCGACCGGCGGGCTGTGGCTCTACTCCGGCCGGTCCGGCCAGGGGTTCTCGGCGCAGCGGCGCATCGGCACCGGCTGGGCCGGCTTCACCTACGTCGTCGCGCCGGGCGACTGGGACGGCGACGGCCGGGTCGACCTCATCGCGCGCCGCCGCGACGGCGTGCTCATGCTGTACCCGGGCAACGGCAGCGGCGGGTTCGGGACGGCGCGGGTCATCGGCACCGGCTGGGGCGCGTTCACCGCGATCGTCGGGGCGGGCGACTGGAACAGCGACGGCGCCGTCGACCTCATCGCCCGGCTGCCCAACGGCGCCCTGCTGCTGTACCCGGGCACCGGCAAGGGCGGCTTCGGCAAGGCCCGCACCATCGGCACCGGCTGGGCCGGGTTCACCGGCATCGCCGCGGCGGGCGACGTCAACGACGACTACGTGCTGGACCTCGTCGTGTGGACGTCCGGCGGCGGCATGCTCCTCTACCCCGGCAACGGTTCGGGTGGCTTCCTGCCGAGCCGCAGCATCGGCTCCGGCTGGAACGCCTTCGACCTGCGTAGCTGAGCGACGGGGACGCGGGTGGGCGGGGTGGCGCTGGCGCTGACGGCGCTGCTGATCGCGTCCGGCCTGACGTCGGCGGACCCGGCGCCCGACTCGGGGGCGACCCCGGCGGACCTGGGGACGACCCCGGCGGATCCGAGGACCGACCCGGGGGTGACTCCGGCGGACCCGGCGCCCGTGCCGTCGACCCAGGTGCCGGCCGACCTGCTGGCGGAATGGGCGGACGAGGCGGCGGGCGCCGAGCCCGCGGCGCCGGTGCCGGACGACCTGCCGGACGGCTTCACCGGCGAGCTCGACCTCCCCGTCGACCCCGCCGTCGAGGTCGTGCGCTGGCCGTCGTCGGGCGAGCTGGTGCTGGAGGGCCGCGGTTACGGGCATGGGCGCGGGATGTCGCAGTGGGGCGCGTACGGTGCGGCGGCGAGCGGCCTCGGCTACGGGCGGATCCTCGCGCACTACTACCGCGGCACGTCCCTGGAGCGGCGCGACGACATCCGGCTGCGGGTCCGCATCACGGCCGACGACGACGGCGAGACCCGGGTGGCCCCAGCCCGCGGGCTGACGGCGACCGCCGGTGACGCGGCGCTGGCGCTGCCGTCGTCGCTGGGCGGGAGTCGCGTCACCGCCTGGCGGGTCGTGCGCGACGGTGACCGGCTGGTGCTGCAGGGGTACGCGGGCAGCTGGCGGACGACGGCGATCGGCGGGGCCACGGCGCACGCCGGCCCGATCGGGTTCACGACGCCCGCCGGCGCCGTCCGCCTCGTCCTCGGCTCCACGCACCGCGAGTACCGCGGCGCCGTCGAGGCGGTCGCCACCGGCTCCGGCGTGGGCACCCGCGTGGCCACGTCGCTGGAGTCGTACCTGCGCAGTGTCGTGCCGGCGGAGATGCCGGCCGGCTGGCCCGCCGCGGCGCTGCAGGCGCAGGCCGTCGCGGCCCGCACGTACGCCCGGTGGCAGCGCGCCGAGGAGCCCGGATCCTGGTACGACACCTGCGACAGCACCCGCTGCCAGGTGTTCAACGGCGCCGCCGACTACACCGCCGGCGGCGACCTCATCCGCCGCTACGACCACCCGGCCAGCGACGCCGCCGTGGGCGCGACCGCCGAGCGGATCCTGCTGTACGACGGCGAGCCCGCGTTCACCCAGTTCACGTCCGCGAACGGCGGGTGGACGGTGCGCGGGTCGCGGCCGTACCTGCGCGCGTTCGCCGACGAGTACGACGGGGTGGTGTCCGGCTCCCCGCACCGCTGGCGCACGACCCTGACCGCCCGCGCCGTCGCGTCCGCCTTCCCGCGCGCCGGCCGCCCGGTCACCCTGCGGGTCGACGCCCGGAACGGCCACGGCGCGTGGGGCGGGCGGACCACGTCGGTGGTGGTGACCGGCACGGAGGGGTCGGTCGAGGTCAGCGGCGAGGCGTTCCGGTCGGCGCTCGGGCTGCGCAGCGACTGGTGGCGCGTCAGCGGCGTCGCGGGCGCGGGGCACGACCTCACCGGTGACCGCCGGGCCGACCTCGTGGCGCGACGCTCGTCCGACGGGTCGCTCTGGCTGTATCCGGGCAACGGCGCTGGCGGCTTCGGCGCGACGCGGCCGCTCGGCACCGGCTGGCGCGCGATGGCGTCGATCCTGGTCTCGCCCGACTGGGACGGTGACGGGCGCACTGACCTGGTGGCGCGGTCGCGGTCCGGCGACCTGTGGCTGTACTCGGGCGACGGTGCTGGCGGGGCCTCCGGACGGCCGATCGGGCAGGGGTGGGCGGGCATGAACGCGATCGCCGCGCCGGGCGACTGGGACGGTGACGGGCGGGCGGACCTGCTGGCGCGGCGGTCCCGGGAGGGGTCGCTGTGGCTGTACGCGGGGGCGGGGCGGGCCGGCTTCGGGGTGGTCCGGCCGATCGGCACGGGGTGGAGCGCGTGGAACCTCATCACCGGCACCACCGACTTCGACGGTGACGGCCACGCCGACCTCCTCGCCCGTCGTCGCGGCGACGGCACCCTCTGGCTCTTCCCCGGCGACGGACGCGGCGGATTCGGCACCGCTCGCCGGGTCGGGCACGGCTGGGCCGCCATGAACGCCCTCGTCGCCCCCGGCGACTGGGACGGTGACGGCCGGGCCGACCTCCTCGCCCGCAGCGCCACCGACGGCGCCCTCTGGTTCTACGCCGGCAACGGCCGCGGCGAGATCGCCGCCGTCCAGCGCATCGGCACCGGCTGGACCGCGGTCGACGCGATCGGCTGACCGGCCGCTCCCGCTGCCGCTTCTCGCACCCGCCGCTCGCACCCCCGCTGCCTCCGCCCGCTGCCCGCGCCTTCCGCCCACTTCCCCCAGCCGGTCCGTCTAACCGTGCCGCCACGGCCGGCGATCTGTGCCACTACAGTCGCCCGGTGTTTGCGCGGTCCACCGCACCCCTACCCAGCCCTGTCGCGTGTTCTGCGCCGACGTTGGCGTGGTCGGGTGCTCGTTCGGCCCGTGCCACCACGGCCGCCAATCCGTGCCACTACAGTTGCTGACCTGCGTGGTCACCGGCGATCTGCGCCGTCTCGGCGTGCGCGGTCGGGTGCTCGTTTGGGGCCCGTGCCACCACGGCCGCCGCCCGTGCCACTACAGTCGCCGTCGTGTGCGCGGTCCACCGCACCCGTACCCAGCCCTGTCGCGTGTTCTGCGCCGACGTTGGCGTGGTCGGGTGCTCGTTTGGGGCCCGTGCCACCACGGCCGCCGACTCGTGCCACTACAGTCGCCGGACCGCGTGGTCACGGGCGATCACGGCGGACCGCACCTGCCCGGCATTCAGACGCCGGCCGCCCGCCCGCCGCCCGCTGGCACGCGTCCCCGCCCCTCAGGAGGACGCGGGTCAGAGGAGGGTCGGGCGGCCGCCGGGCGCTGGATAGCGCAGGTAGGCCAGCCGGGCCGTCTCCTCGCGCCCGCGCCGGATGGTCTCCAGCAGGTACCCGACCCCCAGGGTGACGACGGCGATGATGGCGACGGCCGCCGCGAGGAAGGCGGTCGGGAAGCGGGGGACGAGGCCGGTCTCGAGGTACTCCGCGACGACGGGGAGGCCGAGGACCAGCGCCACCACGCCGAACACGCCCGCCAGCACGCCGTGAAACAGGGTTGGCCGCTCATGCCGCGTCACAGTGACCAGCCAGTGCAGAATGCGCAAACCGTCGCGGTAGGTGCGCAGTTTGCTCTCGCTGCCGTCCGGGCGTTCCTTGTAGCCGACCGGGATCTCGGCCACGGGAACGCGCAGCCGTAACGAGTGAATGGTCAGCTCGGTCTCGATCTCGAATTCCCGCGACAACGCCGGGAAAGATTTCACATAACGTCGCGAGAACGCCCGGTACCCGCTCAGCAGATCGGTGAGCTGCCGTCCGAACAGCGCGCCGACGACGCCGTTGAAGGCGCGGTTGCCCAGGACGTGGCCGGCCCGGTAGGCGGCGTCGCTGGAGTGCGTTCGCACCCCGACCACGTGATCGTACGGACCGTCCAGCAACACCTTGACCAGCATGGACGCGGACGATGCGTCGTAGGTGTCGTCGCCGTCGATGAGGACGTAGACGTCCGCGTCGACGTCGGCGAAGGCGCGGCGGACGACGTTGCCCTTGCCCTGGCGCGACTCGGTGCGGACGACGGCGCCCGCGCCGAGCGCTTCGGCGACCGTGGTGTCGGTGGAGTTGTTGTCGTACACGTAAATGGTCGCATCGGGCAGTGCGGTGCGAATATCCGCCACGACGGTCGCAATGGCAACCGCCTCGTTATGGCACGGAATGATGACGGCGACGTCCGGCCCGCCCGGTTCTGTCACGCAATTCTCCATTGTCACGATCTATTGATGTTACATGCTACTGTCTGCGTTATCGGAGTGCGAATTGCCACTCCCCGTGGATTGGGGTGTCACTGTGTATACGCACCGGCGGCTCGTGAGGTTGCACGGCCTGCCGAACCTGGCGACGGCCGCCCTCGCGGCGGTCCTCGCGGCGGCCGGGTTCGTGGTGAGCGGCACGGTCCGCGGGACGTTCCCGTTCGGCGACGTGTCGCGCAACACCAACGACCTCGGCCAGCAGCTCATCCCGATGCACGGCCACCTGCGCGACGTGTTCATGGGCGACGCGGCGGGCGACCTCACGTTCAACTGGGCCAGCGGGTTCGGCGTCCCGTTCCTCGGCGACTACCTGTCCTACCTCGGCACCACACTGTCCTGGCTGGTGCTGCTGTTCCCGCGCGACGGCATGGACCTCGCGCTGTTCGTCATCGCGACGACGGCGCTCGCACTGGCCGCGGCCGCCATGACGGCGTACCTGCGGCTGCTGCGTCCGGCCGGCCCGGCCTGGCTCGCCGTCGTCGCCGGGGTGTCGTACGCGCTGGGCGGCTGGGCGCTCGACGACGGCGCGTACATGACCATCTGGCTCTACGGGCTGGTCGCGTTCCCGGTGCTGTGCCTGCTGTGCGAGTGGATCCTGCGGCGGCGACGCTCGTGGCTGCCGGTCTGCGTGGCGCCGTTCGTGGTGGCGCTGCTGTGGACGTCGCACTTCTACACCGTCTACATGGCCACCATCGGCGCGGCCATCGTCGTGCTGGTGCGGGTCATCTCGTACGACGCGACGGTGTCGTGGCGGGTGCGGGTGGTCGGCGTGCTGCGCTGCGCGATCGCCGTCATCGCGGGCATCGGGCTGGCCGCGCCGCTGCTGGTGCCGACGTTCTGGGCGGTGCGGTACTCGCGGCCGAGCCCCGACGTGCGGTTCCACGCCATGGACTGGCTCGACTTCCTGTCCCGGCTGCTGGCCGGCAGCGAGGGCGTCGGGTCAAGCCCTGGCCTGGCGGTCGGGACGGTGCTCCTGCTGCTGGCCGTGAGCCTGCCGTTCAACCGCGCGGTGCCGGTGCGGGAGCGTCTGGTGTGGACGGTCGCGATCGGGCTGACGGTGCTGAGCATGCAGGTGGCGCTCACGCACGCCGTGTGGCACGGGTTCGACACCCCCAACGGCAGCCCGTTCCGGCAGGCGTTCGTGGTGGCGGGGCTGCTGGTGATCGCCGGCTGGATCTCCGGCTCGGCGGGGCTGCGCGGCGTCGTGCCGGTGGTGGCGCCGCTGGCGCTGGTCGGCGGCCTGTATCTGGCGGTGCGCTCCGGCCCGTTCGTCACGCCGACCACGCGCGTCGTCGTCCCGGTGGTCGCGGGCGTCGCGCTCGTCGCCTGGCTGGCCTGGCGGTTCACGCAGCGCCGGCCCTGGGTCGCGGCGGTGGCCGCGGGCGTCGTCTGCGCCGCCGTGGTCGTCGAGGCGACGGCCGGTGCGGTGGCGATCGACCGGGCGCGGGCCGAGTTCCTGTACGCCTACCCGGGCTGGGGCGACGTGAACGACGAGGTCAGGGCGCTGGTCCAGGGCGGCGGGCGGTGGCCCGAGGCGCGGGTGTCGCCGGGTGCGCACGTCACTCAGAACGACCCGATGCTGCTGGGCGGGCAGGGGTCGCAGTACTACTCGAGCACGATCCCCGACGAGCTGTCCGTCGCGCTCGCGGGGCTGGGCTTCGGGTACAGCGCGTACGTGCGGGCCAACGTCGACCCCGCGAACCCCGTGATGGACGCCGTGTTCGCCGTCGGCGCCCGGGTGGTCGACGACGGCGGAGCGCTCCGGCTGGCCGAGAACCCCGACGTCGCGCCGCTGGTCACCGTCCGCCCCGCCGACCCGTGGACGTCGCCCGACCCGGCCCCGTTCGGCCACCAGGAGACCGCCCTCGGCGCCGACGTCTACACCGTCCCGCGGGTCTCGCTGACGCCCGATCCGGGGCTGACGGTGACCGGCCGGCGCCGCGACTCCCTGCTCGAGCCCGCGACGCCGGGGGAGCCGGCGCAGCTGCGGGTGACGGCGTCGTGCCCGGCCGGCTCGGACGTGTACCTGGCGGCGCCGGCGTTCGTCGGCGAGGTGCTCGACGAGACCGCCGGCTGGCTCACCGTCCTGCGTCAGACCACGCGTTCACCCGGCGTGTACACGGGCGCGCCGATACTGCGGGTGGGCACCGCGGCCGCCGACGGCGCCGTCGAGGTGGTGCTGCGGGTCTACGGCCCGGCGCGGCTGCCGGCCAGCCCCGTCGGTTGCCTCGACCGTGGCGCGCTGACGGAGGCGGTGGCCGCGCTGCGGGCCGGTGCGCCGTCGTCGGTGGACGTCAGTGGCCACGGCGTCGTGGCTGCCCTGGCGCCGTCCGGCTCCGCGTCGACGGTGGTGCTCGGCGTGCTGCGCAGCCCCGGGTGGCGCTGCTCGGTCGACGGCGGCGACGACGCGACCCCGCGGACGGTGGCCGGGCTGATCGCGGTCCCGGTCGAGGCCGGCGCGTCCGAGGTGTCCTGCGCGTACCGGCCGCGCGGCCTGCGCATGGGCCTCGCCGTCGGCGCCGCCGCCCTCGCCGTCGTCGCGGTCATGGGCGTGGTCGCCGCCCTGCGCCGTCGCGTCAGCGGACCAGCCGGAAGAACGTCCTGATCTCCTCGACGACGACGTCCGGCTGCTCGAGCGCGGCGAAGTGGCCGCCGCGGGCGGGCTCACCCCAGTGCCTGATGTTCGTGAACCGCCGCTCCGCCCAGCGCCGCGACGGCCGCTGCAGTTCCTTCGGGAAGACGGTGCACCCGGTGGGGACGTCGACGGCGGCGCCGGTGCTGCCGGAGATCCACTCGTCGACCTGGCGGATGCTCTCCCAGTACAGACGCGCGGCGGACGCGCCCGCGGCGGGCAGCCAGTAGAGCATGACGGTGTCGAGCAGCTCGTCGCGGCTGACGACGGCGTCGAGGGCGCCGTCGTGGTCGGTCCAGAACCAGTACTTCTCCGCGATCCACGCGCACAGCGCCGCCGGCGAGTCGACCAGTCCGTAGCCGACGGTCTGCGGCCGCGTGGCCTGCTGCCGCGAGTAGCCCGAGCCCCACTCGTCCGCCTCGCGCAGGTCGTCCAGCGCCGACCGCTCGGCGGCGGTGAGATCGTCGAACGTGGCCGGATCGGGTGGGGCGAGCGGCGGCATCAGGTGGATCCCGGCGACGCGGCCGGGATGCGCGACGCTGAGCAGCGTCGACACCGTCGTGCCCCAGTCGCTGCCCTGGGCGCCGTAGCGGTCGTAGCCGAGCCGCTCCATCAGCGTCGCCCAGGCGGCGGCGATGCGTTCGACGCCCCAGCCGGTGCGGGCCGGCCGGTCGCTGAACCCGTAGCCGGGCAGCGACGGCACCACGACGTGGAAGGCGTCGGCGGGGTCGGGCGGGTCGGTGAGCGGGCCGATGACCTTGCGGAACTCCAGCAGCGAACCGGGCCAGCCGTGCGTCAGGACCAGCGGGAACGCGTCGTCGTGCGGCGAGCGGACGTGCAGCAGGTGGACGCCCAGCCCGTCGAGCTCCGTCCGGAACTGCGGCAGGCCGTTGAGCCAGCCCTCGACCCGCCGCCAGTCGTACCCCGTCGCCCAGTAGTCGCAGAGGTCGCGTAGCCAGTCCAGCGGCACGCCCTGCGACCAGTCGTCGACGGTGGCCGGCTCGGGCCAGCGGGTGGCCCGCAACCGGGCGCGGAGGTCGTCCAGCTGGGACTCGGGGACATCGACGCGGAACTCGGTCAGGTCAGCGACGGTCATGTGCCCGGCTCACGTGGTTGCGCAAGTGGCGAGTATTGCGATGATTCAATGGGAAAAGTGAAGTTCTCAGTCACAACGGTCCTCTGGAGGGGTGGTCCGGTGAAGCGAAGCATGGCGATCGCGGCGCTCGCGGCCGCGGCGACACTCGGCGCCGTGGCGCCGAGCGCCGGCGCGTCGGAGAACGTCGAGACGGCCGAGCAGACGACGCGCGCCGCGGCGCCGGTGTCGACCTTCGACCCGTCGACGTCCTGGGGCTCGGCCAGCGGCACGATCACCTGGTACAACCGGTCGGTCACCGTGCAGGGCAGCGTGCACGACAAGGCGTCGGGCCGTGCCGACACCCAGGTGCAGTTCCGGTTCTACAGCGGTTGCCTGTCGACCGACTGCGACCACCCGACGCTGGTCGACTACCAGACGCGGACCGTGAGTGGCGGCGCAACCGGCCGCACCCTGCCCTACAACTTCGGCGTGACCGCCGACGTCCCCGGCGGGGTCAGCCTGGTGGTCGTCCGGGTGTGCCACGAGGCCGAGGCGGCGTGCAGCATCCCCGATCAGTACCGGTTCCGGTCCTGATCGGCGGGGGTGGCCCGGCGGCGGCCGGCGCGGCTGCACGAGTCGACCGTACGCGGCGGCACCGACAAGCGGTTCGGATGCGCTTCATCCGCTCATCACCGCGGCGACGGCTGCTGGTGCCCGTCGGTCGTTAGCGTCCCCGGCACACCCACCGTCACAGGAGGCCGCCATGACCGAGCACGTCCAGCAGCACGCCGAGGACACCCCCGGCTGGGACCGGCGCGACTTCGTCCGGATGAGCGGCCTCGGCACCGCCGCCCTCGCGCTCGGCGGCGCCGGTGCGCTCGCCGGCGCGGCCACCGCCGGCGCGGCGGACGAGGACCGGCCGCTGCGGTTCACCGGCGACGGCACGTTCAAGATCGTCCAGTTCAACGACACCCAGGACGACGAGCGGATCGACCGGCGCACCATCGAGCTGATGGAGAAGGTCCTCGACAGCGAGCAGCCCGACCTCGTCGTCCACAACGGCGACAACATCACCGGCGGCTGCGCGAACGCCACTGAGATGAAGCAGGCGATGAACAACGTCGTCCAGCCGATGGAGTCGCGGGCGATCCCGTGGGTTGTCACCTACGGCAACCACGACGAGGACTCCACGCCCGACACCGGCATGGACGAGGAGGACATGCTCGCCTTCTACCGGTCGTACGCCCACAACCTGAACCAGCCCAGCCCGCGCGGCGTCACCGGCTCGGGCAACATGAACCTGCTGATCCGCGGCGCCCGCGGCCAGCGTCCCGTCTTCAACCTGTTCCTGCTCGACAGCGGCCGCTACGCCCCGTCGACGATCGCCGGGCAGGACTTCGCCGGCTACCCGACGTGGGACTGGCTGCGGATGAACCAGGTGCACTGGTACACCGAGACGTCCGAGCTGGTCGAGAAGCGGGCCGGGCAGAAGGTGCCGGCCCTGATGTTCCTTCACATTCCGCTGTGGGAGTACCGGTTCATGTGGTGGGGCAGCGTCGACGGCCGCACCGCCGCCGACCACGAGCGCGCCGTCGTCAGGCACGGCATCGTCGGAGAGCGCAATGAGGACGAGTGCCCCGGCCCGTTCAACAGCGGCATGTTCTCCGCCATCCTCGACCGCGGCGACGTCCGCGGTGTCTTCTGCGGCCACGACCACGTCAACACCTACGTCGGCAACTACTACGGCGTCATGCTCGGCTACGCCGGCAACACCGGGTTCGGCACGTACGGCCTCAGCGGCGCCGACCGCAACCGGCTGCGCGGCGCCCGCGTCTACAACCTCACCCAGCAGCCCGACGACGTCGACATCGAGACCCACATGGTGTTCGCCGGCGATCTCGGCATCGATCTGACCGCGAACGATCAGAGCATCGACCCGCTGCCCCTGCCCGACGGGCGGCGCCGCAAGTAGTCGGGGGACCGGCCGGGGCGTCGGCCGGGGCCGGGGCCGGGGCAGGGGCCGGGGCAGGGGCGGGGGCGTCGGCTCGGCTTGGCTGGCACGCCGGTCGGCGGTCTCTGGTCGCGGTTCGCCGGCCCGTGGTTCGCCGGCCCGCCCGGAGGGTGGGACCCCTCCCTGGGGGGTGGGCCCCCACACTACGCGCGCGCACCGACAACGGCGCGAGCACCGACAAACGCCGCCGGCGGGCCAAGCGGCGCCGGCGGGCCAAGCGGCGCCGGCGGGCCAAGCGGCGCCGGCGGGCCAAGCCTCCGGCGGGTCAGGGGGCGCCGGTTGCCAGGGCGACGAACGGGTCCAGGGCGGCGGGGTTGCGGAGCGCCTCGCGGCTCACGGCCCGGTCGGCCGCCACCCCGGCGAGGATCCGCTTCACCGGCACCTCGCACTTCTTGCCGGTCAGCGTCCGCGGCACGTCGTCGACGACGAGGAAGCGGTCGGGGACGTGGCGGGGCGACAGTTCCGCGCGCAGCGACGACCGCAGCGCCGGCTCCACCTCCGCCAGCGACGCATCCGGCGCCAGCACGAGGAAGCAGATCAGCTCACCGTCCGGCGACGCCGCGCCGGACGTGTCGATGACCAGCGAGTCGACGACCGCCGGGTGGCCCTCGACGACCCGGTAGAACTCGGCGGTCCCCATGCGGACGCCGCCGCGGTTGAGGGTGGAGTCGCTGCGGCCGTGGATGACGGCGGACCCGTGCGGCGTGATCGTCACCCAGTCGCCGTGCCGCCACACCCCCGGATAGTCCTCGAAGTAGGCCGCCCGCAGCCGCGAGCCGTCGTCGTCGCCCCAGAAGGAGACCGGCATGGACGGCAGCGGCGCCGTCAGCACCAGCTCGCCGACCGCGCCGATGACGGGGTGTCCGGCCTCGTCGAACGCGGCCAGCGCGGCGCCGAGCGCGGGCCGCGACAGCTCGCCCAGCCACACCGGCACGTCCGGCGCCGGGCCGACGAACGCCGTGCAGGCGTCGGTGCCGCCGGAGAGGCTCGCGATCTGCACCGACGGGCCCAGGTTGCGGCTCAGCCAGCGGAAACCGTCGGTCGACAGCGGCGCCCCGGTGCTGCCGACGGCCCTCAACGCCGGGAACGCCGACGGGTCCAGCGTCAGGCCGTCCTTCAGGCAGGCCTGCACGAACGGCGCCGACGTGCCGAGGACGGCGACCCGCTCCTCAGCCGCGAACTCCCACAGCGACCGCAGCGACGGATACCCGGGGCTGCCGTCGTACAGCACCACCGTCGATCCCACCAGCAGTCCGCCGATGAGGAAGTTCCACATCATCCAGCCGGTCGTGGTGTACCAGAAGAACCGTTCGCCGGGCTTGAGATCGAGCTGCAGGCCGGCCGACTTGACGTGCTCGAGCACGATGCCGCCGTGGCCCTGGACGATCCCCTTCGGCAGGCCGGTGGTGCCGGACGAGTACAGCACCCACAGCGGGTGGTCGAACGGCACCGGCTCGAACTCCAGCGGCGCGCCGTCGTGCTCGGCCAGCAGGTCCGGCCACGAGAGCGCGTCGGGCACGTCCGTCCCCGTGAACGGGAACGCGACGACGGCGCGCAGGTCGGGCAGCTGCGCCCGCAGCGCCGCCACCGTCGGCCGGACGTCGATCGTCTTCCCGTTGTAGACGTAGCCGTCGCAGGTCACGAGCACGGTGGGCGAGATCTGCGCGAACCGGTCGGCCGCCGCGCGCACGCCGAAGTCGGGGGGGCAGGACGACCAGACGGCGCCCAGGCTGGCCGTCGCCAGGAACGCGACGAGCGTCTGCGGCGCGTTCGGCACCAGCGCCGCCACCCGGTCGCCGCGCCCGACGCCGAGGGAGGCCAGCGCGGCCCGCATGGCGGCGACCTGCCGGCGCAGCTCGCCGTGGGTCAGCTCGGCGCGCAGCCCGTCCTCGCGGCGGAACACGACCGCGACGTCGTCGTCGCCCTTGCCGTCGCCGGGGCGCAGCGCCTGCTCGGCGTAGTTGAGCGTCGCACCGGGGAACCAGCGGGTCCCCGGCATCGCGACGTCGGGCAGCACGTCCTCGGGCGGCGTGCGGAACGCGACGTCGAAGAAGCGGGCGACGGCGCCCCAGAACTCGCCTGGCTCACCGACCGACCAGCGCCACAGCTCGTCGTAGTCAGCGGCGTCGACCAGGCCCTCGTCGCGCAACCGGCGGCGGAACGCGGCGATGCGGCTGTGGGCCACGGCCTCGGGATCGGGCCGCCACACGACTTCGGCGTCGTCGGTCATGCGGCTCAACCTAACGCACGCCGGAGCCGGTTCGGACCGGGCTGTACGGGGGCGGCCGGACTGCTACCTTGGGGCAATCTTCTCCTTTCGCCGTGCGGAGGTGGACGGATGAGGCTCATCGCGACAGCACTGGCCATCGCGCTGGCGGCCGCCGGCCTGGCGCCCGCGGGCACCGCCGCGCCCGTCGCCGCCTCGGGCGTGCCGATCGACTGCCCCGTCAGCATGGCGAGCGTCGACTCCGACGGGCACTACCGCGCCATCCGCGTCAGCGGCACCACCAGCCGGGCCCCGTCGGTCACCGACTTCGGAGCGGTCACCGGGCTCACGTCCGTCCGGTCGCTGGCCACCGGCAGCCTCGACGCCGACTCCTCGACCCCCGCGGAGTCGTACCACGAGACGACCCACCTCGGCACCGGCACCAACGTGATCTTCCAGCTCGTCGCCCGCGGCGACGCCGCCGGGACGCGGGCCACCGCGCAGAATCTGGCCTCGCGGTGGGGCGGCTTCCGGCGAACGGTGCTGGCCAGCTCACTGCTGCCGCATCACTACCTCTATGGCCTGCACGACAACGGCTCGCTGTACCGCTACCGCGTCACGTACGGGTCCGGCGGCCACCCGTCCCTGACGAGCGCGGGCCACGTGCCCGGCTTCGGCACGGTCCGCGACATCACGCTGATCGGGCGCACGCCGCAGTACGACGCGCTGCTGGCGAACACGACGGACGGCCGGCTGATCCTCGTCAAGATCCCCGTGACCACCACGATGACCGCGGCGACCACGACCATCCGGGCCCGGACGTGGCAGGGCTTCGACCACCTGGCCGTCGGCAGCTGCATCAACCCCGCCGGCGGCGTCGTCACGACGTTGATCGGGACGAACAGCAGCACCGGAGCCGCCTACGCCTACCGCATGGGCTTCCTCCGCGACGCGACGACGCCCATCGAGGGCCTCGGCCGGCTGGCCGGGACCTGGCGCTATCCCACCCTGGCCGCCGTTTTCGACGCCACGACCCACCCACGCGGGGCCTGACGCAACCCGCACCCGGCCCGCCGACGTCCAAGAGGTGAGAAAGGGCGTCCTGCCCAGCGACCGGGACCTGCCGACCACGACGCCCGAGGCGCTGGCCGCGGCCCAGCTCGTCCTCGAGGTGTTCGCCGACCCGGACCGCGACGCGATCTGGGCGAAGTACCACTACACCGATGCGGGCGACGGCGTCGTCGTCAACCTGGTGTGTGGCTGGGAGGACACCGTCGTCGGGCAGGAGAGTGTCGCCGATTGATCACATGTGCTCGACGTTGTCGTCCTGCGGGGTGATGCCGCGGGTGTCGAAGACCCGCTGCGCCGTCTTGGCGATGAGCGTGCCGTCGTAGTCGCTGTGCGGCTGCAGCACCACGGTGAGGTCGGACGTGGCCAGCGCGGCCTCGAGGTCGGGCACCGACTGGTGGACGGTGTCGTCGACCTTCCAGGTGGGGACCTTGGGGTCGTGGAAGATCACGTTGGCGCCGAGCGACACCAGCCGCTTGGCCAGCGGGACGGCGGGCGACTCGCGCTGGTCGGCGATGTCGGGCTTGTACGTGACACCGAGGAGCAGGATGGTCGAGCCGTTCACGGCCTTGCCGTCGAGGTTCAGGATGTTCTGGATGCGCTGGACCACGTACGCCGGCATGGTGGCGTTGATCTCCTGCGCCAGCTCGACGAAGCGGAACGGGTAGCCGAGACGCTGGCGCACGTTGTGGCTCAGGTAGTTCGGGTCGATCGGGATGCAGTGCCCGCCGACGCCGGGGCCGGGGTAGAACGCCTGGAAGCCGAACGGCTTGGTCTTGGCCAGCCGGATGACGTCCCAGAGGTCGATGCCGAGCTCGTGGCAGAACCGCGCCATCTCGTTGACCAGCGCGATGTTGACATGGCGGTAGGTGTTCTCGAGCAGCTTCGCGGTCTCGGCCTCGCGGGTGCTCTTGGCCTCGACGACGGTGTCGACGAAGCGGCGGTAGAACGTGGCCGCCCGCTCGGTGCAGGCGGAGGTCTGGCCGCCGACGACCTTGGGGGTGTTGCGCATGCCGAACTTCGGGTTGCCCGGGTCGATGCGCTCGGGCGAGAACGCGAGGTGGAAGTCGCGGCCGGCGACGAGGCCGGAGGCCTCCTCCAGCATCGGCCGGACCACCTCGTCGGTGGTGCCCGGGTAGGTGGTCGACTCGAGCACCACCAGCATGCCGGCGGAGAGGTGCCGCCCGACGGTGCCGACCGCGGCCTTGACGGCGCCGAGGTCGGGCCCGCCGTCGTCGGACAGCGGCGTCGGCACGCAGATGACGATGGTGTCGGCGTCGTCGAGGTCGGCCTCGTTCGCCGACGCCCGGAAGCCGGCCGCCAGCATCTCGGCGATGTCGGCGTCGGACAGGTCGTCGACGTGCGACCGACCTTCGTTCAGATCTTCGACGACGTGGGTGCTGACGTCGAAGCCCATGACCCGCAGGCCCGAGCGGCTGGCTTCCTGCGCCAGCGGCAATCCCACGTATCCCAGTCCAACCACTGCGACATCTGTCGACACTGCTTCGTTCCCGTCCATGTGGCGCTCGGTGACCGGACGACTTTACAGCAGGTATGGGCGTGCTCTGATTCCCGCGGCCCGCGAGAACCGTCCAGAAGATGAGAACTTTCTCATCGGGCTCCCATCAAAACCGGGCTGAACTGCACTGTTGCACTGATAAACATAGGCGGTGCCTGCCGTCTCCGATGCCGTCCGTTCGCTCGAATGGGCCGCTGTGATCGAGCGTACGACGGGCAGCCTGCCCTCCGCACGGGGCGTCGCCCGATTGCGCCGGCGGCACTTCTTCCACGACAACCGCATCGCCTTCTCCGACCGGCTGGACCCGTCGGCGGCGTTCCCGTCCAGCGGCGTCTTCGTCGATCAGCGGACGGGGGCATCGGTGCTGGTCACGGACGGACGGCTGCGGGTGCGCTCGACGGCCGCCGCGGACGTCGTCGTCGCCGGGGCGATGCGCACGGCGGAGCAACTCCGGTTCCGCGCGTTCTACGTCACGGAGGCCGGCCGCACCCTCGTCGTGCAGCAGCGGTTCGCGCCCGGGACGCCGACGCCGCTGGTGGCGGGCAGTGTGCACCAGCGGTCGATCGTCGGCCGGACGCCGTTCGCCGTCCCGCGGGTGCTGGAGAGCGGGGTGGCCGGACGTGGCCTGGCCGGGCCCGGGCCGTCCGGCGGCGCCGTCGCGGACTGGCTGGTCGAGGAGGCGGTCGACGGCGCGGCGGTGCGGCCCGAGGATGCCGCCGACACCGTCGTGGAGCTGCTCGCGCTGCTGGCCGAGATGTGGCAGCGGCTGGGCGTGACGCACTCGCCGCTGGACGGTGAGCAGCGCTCTCGCGCGCTGGCCGCGTTCACCGCCCTCGCCGAGGACCCGCCGCCGGGCAGCTGGCCCGGCGCCCTCGACCGCCCGGCGACGCTCGAGCGGGCCCGCGCCCTCCTCGACGACGCGCGGCCGCTCACGATCGGGCTCAGTCACGGCGACCCCGGCCTGGGCAACGTGCTGCGGACGACCGACGGCCGGCTGGCGCTGGTCGACTGGGAGGACGCCGGACACCGGCCGCTCGCGCACGACGTCATCAAGGTGCTGATGTCCGCGCCCGACCCCCGCGCCCTCGCGGCGACGCTGGACGCGCCCGCCTCGCTGCGGCCCGCCCTCGACACCGCCGGCGCCGTGCCGTGGCGGCCGCAGGTGGCCCTGGCCCTGCTGCTGTTCCTGAGCGGCTGGCGCAACCGCTACTTCCGCGCCGTCAAGCGGGGCAGCGTGAAGGCCGCCGACCGGCGCATGCACACGATGCTGCGGCTGCTGGACGATCTGCTGCCCTAGCACGGCCCGGGTCGTCGGCCGGTCACGCCGCGCTGGCCGCCTTTGCGACGGTTCGCCGGGGCCGCAAGTGGGCCGTCCGGGTGTCGACGGCCGAGTTCGCCGTTGACCGTCCGCCGTTCTCGCCGGTGCCGGTGGTCTTCGAGAGCGGGAGTGTCGTTCCGAGCGCCGTGACGGGCTGATCGCGTGGTTCTGGCTATCGACGTCGGCTCCGGGTGCCGGTTGCGGACATCGAGGCGTGCCCGCCTCGCTGCGGCCCGCCCTCGAACCCGGCGGGCACCAAGCGGGACTCAGCGCGTAGGCGGCGGTAGTTTCGCCCGTGGCGCGCAGGCGGCGGTGAAGGCCGAGCCGGTGCTGAGGTGGTAGCGCCACTGCGACTCGCCGTCGCCGCAGCGGCCGCGGTAGCCGAGGTCGGCGTCGCCGTCGCCGTCGATGTCGCCGACGGAGATGCCGTAGTGGGCGGTGGTGCCGTCGGGTTCGGTCCAGAAGGCGTCGCCCCAGCTGCGCACCTTGAAGCCGGTGTCGCCGCTGGCGTGCATGCGCCAGCACGGTTCCGCGCGGGTGCCGCAGGAGCCGCGGTAGAGGACGTCGTCGCGGCCGTCGCCGGAGAAGTCGGCGACGAGGAGGCCGTACACGTCGGACTCGGTGGTCCAGGCGGCGGCGTCGCCCCAGGAGGAGACCTGGAACGACTCGCCGTCGCTGCCGAGCATGCGCCAGCACGGCTCGCCGTCGGGGCCGCAGCCGCCGCGGTAGAGCAGGTCGTCGCGGGCGTCGCCGTCGAAGTCGCCGGTCTGGACGCCGAACCGGGTGGTCTCGGCGGTGACGGAGCCGAGCCGCGCCCACGGCCGGGGCGGCGCGAACCCGTCGTCGCCGGTGAGGGCGACCCGCCAGCAGCTGCCCTGGTCGCGGCAGGTGCCGGCCCAGGCGAGGTCGTCGCGGCCGTCGCCGTCGAAGTCGCCGACCTGGACGCCGAGCCGGGCGGCCAGCTGGGCGCCGCCGACGTGCGCGGGCCACTCCTGGATCTCGACGCCGTTGCCGGCGCTCAGGTGCGCCCGCCAGTACGGGTCCGCGCCGTCGTCGCGGACGAGCTGGACGAAGTCCTCGCGGTCGTCGCCGTCGAAGTCGCCGCGCAGCACCCCGGCGAACGGTTCCTCCCACTCGGGCGCGGCCCCGCACTCGCTGGTGCGGACGTCGCCGAGGTGCGAGATCAGCGCCGCCTGGCTGTTGCCCTGGACGCAGAACTCGGCGGCGCGGTCGGTGGAGACGGAGATCAGCCCACCGTCGACGAACGCGTTGCCGCCGATGAACACGTCGCTCTCGGGCGCGCCCTGCTGGCCGAGGATCTCCGCGTCGCGCCAGTACGTGACACCGCAGTAGTGCCGGCAGCCGGTCGCGCCGCGCATGTCGATGGTGTTGTCGCGCAGCGACACCCGGCGGAACACCTCGGGCATGTTCGAGCTGGCGTAGACGTAGCTGAGGATGCCCGACGAGCGCAGCCGGTTGCCGACGACGAAGGTGTCGGTCTGGTTGCGCAGTTTCATCGAGCCGCCGGCGGGCGACGCGTCCCAGCCGTCTGCGCGGTTGCCGACGATCGACAGCCGCCGGCTGCCCCACGCGTACAGGCCGTGGTCCTGGCAGAACTTGCAGCCGGCCGGCGCGCCGATGCCGGGGGTGCGCCGCCACACGTTGCCGTCGACGACGACCTCGTCATTGCCCTGGCCGTTGGCGAGGTCGTGGCCCCAGAAGTTGATCGCGGTGCGGAACCAGCCGTCCGGCACCGACGGGTCGAGGTCGGCGGTGGTGCCGAACCAGGAGTCCTTGACGACGGTGAGCCGGGTGCTGTCGGAGACGACGCCGCGGCCGGGGTGGGCGCTGTCGCGGAGGAACTCGCAGCCCTCGACGGTGACCCCGACGGTGTGCCGCAGCAGCACGTACGCGACGCCCCACTCGCTGCCCACGGCCCCGTTGCGGAACGTGCAGTCGCGCAGGGTGACGTCGGTGACGGAGGTGTGGTCGTCGGATCCGTCCAGCTCGAGGCGGACGTTGTCGAACTCCAGCCCGCTGATGGTGACGTCGCTCAGGTCGTCGTGGGCGAGCGTGACGCCGTCCTCGCCGGAGCCGCGCAGCACCACGCGGGCGCCGTCGGCGGCGGTGTAGTCGCGTCCGGACCGGAATCGGATGGGCCGCTCCAACTGGTAGACGCCGGCGGGGAAGACGACGGTCTGGCCGGGGTCGGCGGCGTCGATGGCGGCCTGGACGGCCTCGGCGTCACCCTGCGCGGAGGCGAAGAAGACGCCGACATCGACGGTCTTGGACGGCGGCTGGCGGGCGTCACGTGGCGCGGACGGGTCGCCGCCGGGCCAGCCGGGCGCCCAGCCGGTGAGGAGGGTCGCCGCCAGCACCGCCGCCAGGATGACGCCGAGCGCACGCCGCAAGTCCTCGCTACCTCCCGATCGACCACAGGTCGTCTTCGAGTATGCCCCGGGCCGCCGCGGACGAACCCCCGATCAGCGGTTCTTCAGCGGCTCCCACCACGACCGCTGGTCGCGGTACCAGCCGACCGTGCCGGCCAGCCCGGCGGCGAAGTCCTGCCGCGGCACGTAGCCCAGCTCGGCGCGGATCTTGCCGTCGTCGACGGAGTAGCGGCGGTCGTGCGCGAGGCGGTCCTCGACGTGGTCGACGCGGTCCCAGCCGGCGCCGCAGGCGTCCAGCAGCAGGCCGGTGAGCTCCTTGTTCGTCAGTTCGCGGCCGCCGCCGATGTTGTAGATCTCGCCAGACCGGCCGCCCGAGCGGACCAGCTCGATGCCCTGGCAGTGGTCGTCGACGTGCAGCCAGTCGCGCACGTTGAGGCCGTCGCCGTACAACGGCACGTTGAGGCCGTCGAGCAGGTTGGTCACGAACAGCGGGATGACCTTCTCGGGGTACTGGTACGGACCGTAGTTGTTCGAGCAGCGGGTGACCGACACCGGGACGCCGTGGGTGCGGTGGTAGGCGAGCGCGACGAGGTCGCTGCTCGCCTTGCTGGCGCTGTACGGCGAGTTCGGCTCCAGGATGTGGTCCTCGGTCCACGAGCCGGACTCGATGGAGCCGTACACCTCGTCGGTGGAGACGTGCACGAAGCGGTCGACGCCGTGGCGCCGGGCGGCGTCGAGCAGCGTCTGGGTGCCGACGACGTTGGTCTCGACGAACGCGGCCGCGCCCTGGATGGAGCGGTCGACGTGGCTCTCGGCGGCGAAGTGGACCACCTGGTCGGCGGCGGCGACCAGCTCGTCGACCAGCCCGGTGTCGAGGATGTCGCCCTTGACGAAGGAGAACCGCGGGTGGTCGGCGACGGGCTCGAGGTTGGCGGGGTTGCCGGCGTAGGTGAGCTTGTCGAGCACGACGACGTCGGCGCCGTCGAGGCCGGGGTACGCGCCGGACAGCGCCTGGCGGACGTAGTGCGAGCCGATGAAGCCGGCCCCGCCCGTGATCAACAGCCGCATGTCGTCCCCTCCTGGAGCGGTGCCTGTCGCGGGCTATCGTAGGCGCTCATGCGAGGAATCATCCTGGCGGGCGGCTCGGGAACCCGGCTTCATCCGCTCACCATGGCCGTGAGCAAGCAGATGCTGCCGGTCTTCGACAAACCGATGATCTACTACCCGCTGACCACGCTCATGCTGGCCGGCATCCGCGACATCCTCGTCATCACCACGCCGCACGACGCGCGGCAGTTCACGTCGCTGCTGGGCGACGGCTCCGACCTGGGGTTGTCCATCACCTACGCGCAGCAGCCGAGCCCCGACGGGCTGGCCCAGGCATTCGTCATCGGCGCCGAGTTCGTCGGCTCCGAGCACGTCGCGCTGGTCCTCGGCGACAACATCTTCTACGGCGCCGGCCTCGGCACCCAGCTGCGCAAGTACACCGAGATCGACGGGGGGCTCGTTTTCGCTCACCACGTCGCCGACCCCACCGCCTACGGCGTCGTCGAGTTCGACGACGACGGCCGGGCCATCAGCCTGGAGGAGAAGCCGGCGCGGCCGCGCAGCAACTTCGCCGTCCCCGGTCTGTACTTCTACGACAGCGACGTCGTCGAGATCGCCCGCGGCCTGACCCCGTCGGCGCGCGGCGAGCTGGAGATCACCGACGTCAACCGCACCTACCTCGACCGCGGCGCCCTGCACGTCGAGGTGCTGCCGCGCGGCACCGCCTGGCTCGACACCGGCACGTTCGACAACCTCATGGCCGCCGGCGAGTACGTCCGCGTCATCGAGGCGCGGCAGGGCCAGAAGATCGGCTGCCCCGAAGAGGTGGCCTGGCGCATGGGCTTCATCGACGACGACCAGCTGCGGGCCCGCGGCGAGGCGCTGGCGAAGTCGGGCTACGGCGACTACCTCGTCGGGCTGCTCGACGGAGCGCCGGCGTGAGCGGGCCGGCCATCGAGCCGCTGTCCGTGCCCGGCTCGTGGGTCGTCACGCCGCCGCAGTTCGGCGACGACCGCGGCGTGTTCCTCGAGTCGTTCCGCGGCGACCTGCTGGCGCCGCACGTCGGCCACCGCCCCGACATCGTCCAGACCAACCTGTCGGTCTCGGCCGCCGGGGTGCTGCGCGGCCTGCACTTCGCCGACGTCCCGCCCAGCCAGGCCAAGTACGTCACGTGCGTGGCCGGCGCCGTGCTGGACGTGGTCGTCGACCTCCGGGTCGGGTCGCCGACGTTCGGCGCCTGGGACTCCGTGCTGCTCGACGACGCCGACCGGCGGGCCGTGTACGTCGCGGAGGGGCTCGGCCACGCGTTCCTGTCGCTGGCCGACGCCTCGGCCGTCATGTACCTGTGCACGGCGCCGTACGCGCCCGGCCGCGAGCACGGCGTCGACCCGCTCGACCCCGAGCTGGGCATCGACTGGCCCACGACGGACCGCGCGGGCCGGCCGATCACCCCGATCCTGTCCGAGAAGGACCGTTCCGCGCCGTCGCTGGCCGAGGCGCGGGAGTCCGGGCTGCTGCCGGACTACGCGGCCGTAAAGGAGTTCTACGCGGGGCTCGCCGCACAGTAACGTCGGCGGGAATCCCCCGTCGACAGGAGTACCGGTGCCCGAGCCCGCTGCCCAGCCCCTGCTCGCCTCCGCGATCCGCGCCGTGCACCAGCTGCGCGACCTCGGCGACCCGCTGCCGGCGGAGGTCACCGCCCGGCTGGCCGGGCTGACCTCGGCCGCCGAGATCGACGCGCTGCTGCGTCCGCACGTGCTGGTCGAGGTGAGCGTCGACGAGCACGCCGGCACGCTCACCCGGCCCGGCGCCGCGCCGCCGCGACTGGTGCAGCACGGCTGGACCAGCTTCCTGATCCGGGTCGCGAACCCGCACCGCATCGAGGGCCGGCTGAACGGCAGCACGCCTGGGGTCTACGGCGTCATCGACCACCACAGCCACTCCGCCCGCATCGCGCTGCCCGACACCGTCGACAGCGTGCCGCGCATCGAGAAGGCCTGGCTGCAGACGCGGCTGGCGACGTCCGGTGAGCTGTCCGGGCTGGAGGCCGAGTACCACGTCATCAGTGCCTACAGCCGCGACGCGGGCGCCCGCTCCGCCCGGCTGGCGTTCACGCTGGCGGTCGAGGACCGGCCGCCGAGCCTGACGCGCCCGGCCGGGAACCAGGCCGGCGTCCACATGATGATGAGCGCCACGGAGTACGGCGCGACGCTCGAGTTCGACAGCCGGCCGGCGCGAGAGATCCGCCTCGACGTCCGCGAGCCCGACGGCGCCAGCAGCATGGCCGCTGTCACCGTGCGCGACGCCCACGGCCGGTCGTACCCGTCGACGGCGATGCGGCTGGCGCCGGACATGTTCTTCCACGAGCACGTGTACCGCGCCACCGGCGAGGTCGTCGTCCTGCCCGACGGCGAGTACGAGATCTCCGTGCGGCGCGGCCCGGAGTACCGCGAGGCCACCCGCGACGTCCGCGTCGAGCCCGGCACCGACGCCGTCGAGCTGCGGCTGGACCGCTGGGTCGACCCCGCCGCGCGCGGCTACTACTCCGGCGACCCGCACATCCACGCCGGCGGCTGCTCGCACTACAACGTGCCGAGCGAGGGCGTCACGCCCGAGACGATGATCCGCCACGTCCGCGGCGAGGGCCTGTGGCTGGGCAGCGTCCTGACCTGGGGCCCCTGCTACTACCACCAGAAGCAGTTCTTCAGCGGCGAGTCGATCAGCCCGCCGGCGCTGCTGGAGAACGAGGCCATGCAGCAGGCGCAGGGCATGACGTGGTCGCCGCGGCCCACCGACCGCGACGACGAGAGCGCGCTGCGCTACGACGTCGAGGTGTCCGGCTTCCCGTCCAGCCACTCCGGGCACGTCATCCTGCTCGGGCTGACCGACCAGGACTACCCGGGCACGCGGCTGATCGAGGACTGGCCGTCGTGGAACCTGCCGATCATGCGGTGGGGGCAGGCCCAGGGCGCGCTGACGGGGTACGCGCACTGCGGGCTCGGGCTCGACGCCGGCACCGACGAGCTGCCGAACCACGTCGTGCCCCGGTTCCAGTCCATCGGGTCCAACGAGATCATCGTCGACGTCCCGCTCGGCTCGGCCGATTTCCAGGCCGGCGCAGAGGTCGCGCCCGCGGCCGAGCTGAACGTCTGGTACCACCTGCTCAACGTCGGCTACCGCACGCTCATGCTGGGCGAGACCGACTACCCGTGCATCTACGACGACGGCCCGGGCGTCGGGCGCACGTACGTCCGGCTGCCGTCGCCGCCGCGGGGGCCGAAGGCGCTGGAGGCGTGGCTGGACGGCCTTCGGGGCGGCGCCTCCTACTTCGGCGACGGCCGCAGCCACGTCTTCGACCTCGCCATAGACCGCGACGACGCGCGGGAGCAGCGGCGGGCGTCGCCGGGACCGGTGCGAGTGACGGCGACCGTCGCCGCCTGGTTGCCCGAGACCCCGCCGCCGCCGCCCGAGCCGGGACGGCCCGCGTACAGCGCGCCGGTCGGCTGGCACCTGGAGCGGGCCCGCGTCGGCGGCGGCCGCGAGGTGCTGCTCGAGCTGGTGGTGAACGGCTACGCCGTGGCGTCGCAGCGGGTGCTCGCCGACGGCGCCGAGCGGGAGGTCGCGTTCGACGTGACGCTGGAGCGCTCGTCGTGGGTGGCGCTGCGCATCCTGCCCAGCGTGCACACCCAGCCGATCTTCGTCGAGGCCGGCGGCCGCCCGATCCGCGCCTCGAAGCGCAGCGCCCAGTGGCTGCACGACTCCGTCGATGCCCTGTGGACGGCGAAGTCCGGGTTCATCCGGCCGGACGAGCGGGACGAGGCGCGGGCGGCGTACGACCAGGCGCAGGCGATCTACCTGGAGCGTCTCGACGAATGCGAGGTGGACTGATGCAGCACTGCTGCGGCCCGGTCGACACCACGGCGCCGATCGCCGTCACCGTCAACCCGGAGGCGCGGGTGAACGTCGCCCGCACCGCCACGCGCCTCGGCGAGCTGGCGCCCGGCCACTGGCACCCGATCGACGTCACCATCGTCAACGACGGCTACGTCACCGGCCCGCTGACCATCGAGAGCGCCCCGGTGCCCGGCGTCGAGCTGGACCTCCCCGTGCACGTGCTCACCGGCGAGCCGCGTCAGGAGGGCGGCATCCGGGTCCGCTTCGACGCCCCCGCCACCGTCGACGTCACGCTGACGTTCCGGGCGCTGGCCGCGCTCGGCGGACTGGCGCAGCACAGCACGATCAGCCTGCTGCTGCGCTCGTCCTGACGCTCGGCTGCTGTCGCCGCCGTTCTTCGCAGGTCAGCGGCAGTCTCCGGTCCCCTTTGCAATGAGCACCCATACGCAACACCCGCGGGTCGGCGCTGGTCGGGCGCGTCCTCCCGCACGGGTGCGCCGGCACGCGCGGCGGCAGACCAATTCAGTGATGCGTATGGGTGCTCATTGCAGGCGTGCTGCACCCCTACCTGGGCAGCGGGCGACCCGCCCGGGTCAGCCGCGGGGGATAACGACGGCGGCGGCTTCCGCCAGCGCCTCGTCCCACGGGCGTGGCGGCGCCAACCCGGCCCTGGCCCAGCCGTCGTGGCCGAGCACGGAGTAGGCCGGCCGCGGCGCCGGGCGCGGGAACTTGTCGGTGGTCGTCGGCCGCACGCGTGACGGGTCGAGGCCGAGGTGCGCGAACACCGCCCTGGCCAGCCCGAACCACGTCGTCTCGCCGCTGTTCGTCGCGTGGTAGACACCGGCCGGCGCGTCGGCGCGGACGAGGCCGGCGATGCTGCGGGCGACGTCCATGGACCACGTGGGCTGCCCGCGCTGGTCGTCGACGACGTCGAGGGTGTCGCGGTCGGCGGCGAGCCGGGCCATCGTCTTGACGAAGTTGCCGCCGTGCTCGCCGTACAGCCACGCGGTGCGCACGACGTACCCGGCGCCGGGCAGCGCCGACAGCACCGCCCGCTCGCCGGCCAGCTTGCTGCGTCCGTACGCCGACCGGGGCGCGGTGGGCGCGTCCTCGGGGTACGGCGACGTGGCGGCGCCGTCGAACACGTAGTCGGTGGAGACGTGCACCAGCCGGGCGCCGTGCCGGGCGCACGCCGCGGCGAGGTTCGCCGGGCCGGCCCCGTTGACCGCCGTGGCCGCCGCCTCGGCCGTCTCGGCGCCGTCGACGTCGGTCCAGGCCGCGGCGTTGACCACGACGTCATGGCCGCGGACGGCGTCGTCGGCCGCGTCGGCGTCGGTGATGTCGAGCTGCGCCCGGCCCAGCGCCGTGACCTCGGCGTCGTCGAGCACCGTCGCGACGTCGCGGCCCAGCATGCCCGCCGCGCCCGTGATCAACCACCGCACTTGGGCACCTCCCGGCCTCGTCGAGCGTCTAAGATACCGAGCGTCTGAACGCGTCCGATGCACTTGGGTCCGAACGGCCTGGGGCACCAGGGTCATGATCGTTCCCGAGGAGTTCTTCGCATGAGACTGCCGGTCGGCAGGGTCCGTCGATTGGTCAAGAAGGTACTGCCGCAGGCGTACCTCGACGACATCGCCCGGCGCCGCCGCATCGCCGCCGCCATCCGCGCCAGCGGGCTGTTCGACGCCGCCTGGTACCGCGAGCAGCTGACCGAGCCGATCCCGTCCGGGGTCGACCCCATCGACCACTACGTCACGGCCGGCTCGTCCACCGACATCTCGCCGAACCCGTGCTTCGTCAGCGAGTGGTACCGCGACCACCCCAAGAGCCCGAAGAAGCTCGACGTCGCGCCGTTCATCCACTACATCAACCGCGGCATCGGCCGCGGGCTGTCGCCGCACCCGCTGTTCGACCCCGAGTTCTACACCGAGCGCCACCCCGGCGCCGCCGCCCACCGCGGCGGCCCGCTCGGCCACTACCTCGAGACCGGCTGGAAGACGGGCGCCCAGCCCAGCGCCGCGTTCGACGTCGAGGTCTACACCGCGAACTTCGGCGACGTGCAGGGCCCGCCGCTGGCCGACTTCGCCCGCCGCACCCGCCGGCTCATGCAGGACACCCACGGCTGGGAGCACCTGCCGCGCACCGCCGACAGCTTCGACCACGAGGCCGCCGAGGCGTTCAAGCGCCGCGTCGTCGCCGACTACGCCGGGCGCGGCGAGGAGCCGCCGCTGGTCACCGTCGTCATCCCGACGAAGGACCGGCGCGCGGGTGTGCTCACCGCCATCGAGTCCGTCGTCGCGCAGACGTACCGGCACTGGCAGCTGATCGTCGTCGACGACGGCAGCACCGACGGCACCGCCGAGGCCATCGAGCCGCTGCTGGCCGACGAACGCATCGAGCTGGTCCGCCGCGAGCGCGCCGGCGGCGTCTCCGTGGCCCGCAACGCCGGCCTGGCGCAGGCCCGCGGCGAGTACGTCGCCTACCTCGACAGCGACAACGTGTGGACGCCCGACTTCCTCGAGGTCATGGTCGCGTTCGTGCGCACCCGGTCGCTGCGGTTCGGCTACGCCGTCTCCGAGCTGGTCGAGGAGAAGAAGAACGGCCGCGTCGGCTACCGGTCGCTGCCGTACAACCGCGCGGCGCTGCTGGAGCGCAACTTCATCGACTGCATCGTCGTCCTGCACGAGCGGTCGCTGCTCGACGAGGTCGGCGCGTTCGACGAGAACCTGCGCCGCAACGTCGACTGGGACCTGTTCATCCGCATGTCCGCGGTCACCGACTTCGAGCTGGCGCCATTCGTCGCCACCGTCTACGACGCGTGGGAGCAGCGCAGCGACCGCATCACCATCAACGAGCTCTTCGGCTACCGCTTCGTCATCCGGGCCAAGCACCTGGTCGACTGGTCCGCCGTCGACGCCGGGCTGCCCGCGCGCCGTCCGGGGTCGGTGTCGGTCGTCATCCACGCCGGCGATGACGCGCAGGCCGTCACCGCCACCGTCGAGCGGCTGCTCGACGGCGCCGGCGACGACCTCGAGGTGGTCATCGTCGACGCGAAGGCGTCCGAGGCCGAGGCCATGCGGCTGCAGTTCCTGCCCATCCGGTTCCCGAACGTGCGGGTGCTGCGGCAGACCCAGCGGCTGTCGACTGAGCTGTCGCGCACCATCGGCGCCGCCGAGTCCACCGGCGAGACCGTCGTCTTCCTCACCCCGTCGACGTGGGTCGAGCCGGGCTGGCTCGAGCCGCTGACCACCGCGCTCGCCGACGGCGCCGCGGCCGCGCAGCCGCTGGTGCTGCTGCGCGACGGCACGGTGTGGTCGGCCGGCGTGGCGTTCGCCCGCGGCGCGCACCCGCACAACCTCTACCGGCGCTTCGCCGGCGACGCGCCCGAGGTGGTGGCGCCGTCCACGCCGGCCGCGCTGACACCCGTCGCGCTCGCCGTCCGGGCCGCCGACTTCGCCGCCGTCCGCGGCTTCGACCCGCTGTTCGTCAACGACATCGACAACCCCGACCTCAGCCTGCGGCTGGCCCGCGAGACCGGCCGCCCGCTGCGCTTCGTGCCCGACGCGCTGGTCGCACTGGCCGAGACGCCGGAGCGGCGCACTACGGCGTCGGCGATCACCACCGCCACCGACAACCAGGAGCTGTTCACCGGCCGCTGGAAAGAGACCGTCGCGCAGGACGACGTCGCGGTGTGGGGTGAGCGCGGCTACGCCATCGTCGGCTACGACGGCGCGGCGCCCACCCACTGGGGCTTCGACCCGATCGTCGTGCACGACCGCCCGGAGCGGCCGCTGCGCTGGGCCATCAAGATCGGCGCGCCCGACGTCGCCCGCCGCACCAACTGGGGCGACTGGCACTACGCCATCGGCCTCAAGGAGGCGCTGGAGCGGCTCGGCCACGAGGCCGTCATCGACTCCAAGCGGGCGTGGTACCGGCCCACCAGCCGCTTCGACGACGTCGCGCTGGTGCTGCGCGGGGTCAGCGTCTACACGGTGAACCCGCAGCAGACGAACCTGTCGTGGGTCATCAGCCACCCCGAGCGGGTCACCCGGCGCGAGCTGGCCTCCTACGACGCCGTCTTCGCCGCGTCCACCGGCCTGGCCCGGCGGATGTCCACCGACCTCGGCGCGCCGGTGCGGCCGCTGCTGCAGGCCACCGACCAGTACCGCTTCCACCCCGTCCCCGCCGATCCTCGCCGCCGCCACGACGTCCTGTTCGTCGGCAACGCGCGCGGCATGCGGGCCTCGGTGGGCGCCGCGCTGTCGGCGGGCATCGTGCCGTCCGTCTACGGCGTGCGCTGGCGCGGTCTGCTGCCCGAGGGTGCCTGGCTGGGCCAGTACATCCCCAACGAGGACCTCCCCGCCGTCTACGCCGGCGCCGGCGTCGTGCTCAACGACCACTGGGACGACATGAAGGCCGAGGGCCTGATCTCCAACCGGCTGTTCGACCTCGCCGCCTGCGGCGCCCGCGTCGTCACCGACGACGTCCCCGGCCTCCACGACGTCTTCGGCGACGTCGTCCTCACCTACTCGACGCCGCAGGAGCTGGCCGCGGCGGTGAACCTGCAGCTCGCCGAGACGCCTGAGCGGGCGGCGGCGCGGGAGAAGCTGTCCGAGCTGGTGCGGCGGGAGCACTCGTTCGACGCCCGGGCCGAGGAGCTGGTCGAGACGGTGCGCAAGCTGCAGGCCGAGCGCGAGTTGGCCTGACGGGTTCGCCGTTGTGCTCCAGTTGGCCGATCACTTTGGTCGTGGCGGGGTGCCACGGCGGACCAGGCGACGGCAGCGTGGGCCCGGGCGTGCCCAGTCCTTCCCCGTCCCCCTGATAGGTGCCCGTTCTTAGGCCGGGCGTGCGCGGGTCAAGCGGTCACCCATCGCGCGAAGCGCCCTTCGGAGTCCGCTTGAGGCGCGTGCGCACGGATAAGAGAATGGGCGCCAGGGGGACGGCCCACTAGCGCCAAACGGCCAACTGCCGCAAAGCGGCGAACTCAAGCCGTCCGGGCGAAGTACGAGGCGTACCCGGCGTCGACCCGGCCGGTGCCGTTGACCTGCCGCCCACCCGCCCGCAGCGCCGCGTCGGTCCCGGCGGCGTCGCGGACCACCCGGCGCACACCGAGGTCGTGGACGGCGTATCCGTCGTCGCCCACCTCGACCGTGGCCAGCGGGTCGTCGAGCTCCGTCAGGTCCAGCGCGAGCACGTCGGCGGGTGAGCCGAGCACCGTCGCCGCCGTCAGCGCGGAGGCCGGCTGCTCCGACCGCGAGCCCGGCGCCCGCACCGTGGTGTCGAGCGCCGGCAGGAACGTGCGCCGTACCCGGACCCCGCTGACCGGACGCTGGCCGTAGCCGCGTCCCAGCACGAGGTCCTCGACGTGTTCGGGGGCGTAGCTCAGCCCCGGCGCCGGCAACGTGACGAGGTCGGTCTCGCAGCTCTCCACCGCCCGCCGCCGCGCCTCGGCGCCGTCCGCGACCACCACCGTCAGCGTCGCCCAGGTCTGCCGCCGCAGGTCGCGCAGCAGCGCCGGCGCGCCGGGCGGCACGACGGCCGTCACCGACGGCAGGGACGACGCGACGCCCGCGGCGGCCGTGGCGGCGCGCAGGGCGGCCCTCCGTGCCGCGACCGACCAGCTCTCGCGGCGCCCGGCGTCGGCCAGCGTCGACGGGGTCAGGGTGGCCACCAGCTCGCCCAGCACCGGGCCGAGCAGCCGGCGGACCACCAGCGGGAGATCGGGTGCGTACACCGGGACGCCGCCGACCAGCAGCTGGCGCAGGAATCCGGCCAGCTCGACCGGACCCGTCGCCGCGCCGAACGGCACCTGGACGCCCGCGTACGGGCGCAGCAGCTCCAGCGCGGCCGCGCCGAGGACCGCGGGCCGGCCGAGGTCGGCCAGCCGGGCGCGCCCCGCGTAGAGCCGCAGCGCGCCGGACGACGTGGTGCGCAGCGCCGCCAGCGGCCGCGGTGGCGCGCCGGGGCCGTCGTCGTCGAACGGGTCGAACCCGGCGGGGGAGACCAGCATGGTGTTGACCGCGGGCAGCGGCGCCGCGACGACGGCGTCGGCGGCCGCGCGCAGGGCGATCGGGTCGAGAGTGGCCAGGCCGGCCCAGTTCGGGACAAACGGCTCGACGATCGGTGCTGGTGGGAGGTCGGTTTTGGTCGGCATCACAGGGCCCGGTAGGTTCTCAGCGTGGCGCCGCCCGGAGGGCGGCGACCCCACACTACCCGGCTCCAGCGGAGGAACGATGTCGCCCACGGCCCGGACACCGGTCGCCGTACCCCGGCAGGATTGGACCACCGTCCAGGCACCCGATCTGGGCGCCTGGACGCCGTCCCTGACGGTGACGGTGGTGCTCCCGGCGAAGGACTGTCAGGACGAGCTCGACCTCACCCTCGCCGCGCTCTCGGCCCAGTCCTACCCGGCCGAGCTGATGGACGTCGTGGTCGTCGACGACGCGTCCGCGGAGCCGCTGCGGCTGCCGGCCGTCCACCCTGAGCGGACCCGCGTGCTGCGGCTGCCGCCCGGCGACGGGCACGGGTCCGGACGGGCGCGGCACGCCGGCGCCGAGGCCGCCACCGGCGACGTCGTGCTGTTCCTCGACGCCGACATCGTCGCCACCCGCACGCACGTCGAGGCGCACGCCCGATGGCACCACGTCCTCGCCGACGCCGTCGTGCTCGGGCACAAGCTGTTCGTCGACTTCGACGACATCACCGCCGCCGACGTCCTCGCCGCCACCCGCGACGACACGTTCGACCAGCTGCTCGACGGCCGCAAGCAGAAGAAGCACACCTGGCACGAGGACTTCATCCGCGAGGCCGCCCGGCTCACCACGTACACCGACGACACCTTCATCGCCGTCGTCGGCGCCAGCGTGTCGGCGCCGCGCGCGCTGTACGCCGAGAGCGGCGGCTTCTCGACGTTCGGGCTGCGCGGCATCGTCGACACCGAGTTCGGCTACCGCATCTTCACCGCCGGCGCCGTGCTCGTCCCGGAGCCCGACGCCCGCAGCTACCACCAGGGCGCGCGCAACTTCGCCACCCGCGGCGACGAGATCAAGCGCGAGCGGTCCGGCCTCGCGGCCAACCACCTGCCCATCCCGCTGTTCCGCCCCTCCGACGTCGGCCGCATGTGGCAGGTGCCGGTCGTGCACGCCATCGTCGACGCCACCAGCGGGACGCCCGAGGAGGTGCAGGTCACCGTCGACTCCATCCTGGCCTCGGCCTACACCGACCTCGTCGTCACGGTGTCGCCGAGCAAGGAACTGCCGCGCTGGATCGAGGACTACTTCGCCGCCGACGCCCGGGTCCGGTTCGCGCCCGAGCCCGTCCGCACCGGCTTCCCGGCGCCGTTCTCGCTGGTCGTGCCCGCCGGGGTGGCCATCGGCCGGTCGGCGGTGGGTTCGCTGCTGGCGCTGTCGTCGTCCGAGCAGGCCGGTCTGGTCCGCGCCACCGTGTCCGACGAGCCCGGCCCGCCGGTCGAGCTGTGGGCCACCCGGGCGCTGCACCGCGCGCGGCGCCACGCCGGCGCCGACGGCCTCGACGAGACCGCGCGGCGGCTGTTCGGGATGCACTGGGTCAGCGGCGCCGAGATCGGCGTCCGTCCCGCCGTCGTCGGGGTGACGAAGCAGGGCATGCTGCACGAGGCCTCGGCCGGCTGATCGGGCGGGCCGCCGCCGCGTCGGGTCCTAGCGCGACGCGGTGAAGAAGCGGGTGCGGCCGACGGTGTCGCCGTCGGCGAGGCGAACGCCGTCGACGGGCTCGGCCAGCCAGTCGGCGGCGATGTCGGCCTCGTCCTGCCGTTGCGCGTCGTCGAGGGCGACCACGGCGCCGTCGTCGAGCGCCGTCGCCAGCAGCGGGAACGCCGGGTAGCGCGACCGCGGCCCGGCGCTGCCGGGCGGGCCGTCGACGAACAGGAGGTCGATGCCGCGCAGGTCGGTCCACTGCGGCGCCGCGTACCAGTCGTGCTTCTCGCCGCCGACGGTGACCGGCTCGAGCGGCGCCTCGCGCACCTCCGCCACGTCGCCCAGGCCGTGCCGGGCCAGCGCCTCGCGGGTGAGCGCGGCGTAGCGTTCGTGGTGCTCCAGCGCGACGACGCGGCCCTTGCCGGCGTGCCGGCAGGCCAGCGCCAGCCAGACCGTCGAGCTGCCGCTGCCGCACTCGACGATCAGCGCGTCGGACGGCAGCCGGCGCACCAGCGACGCCAGCCGGAGCACCGTCCGCGGCGACGCCGCGAAGCCGCCGAACGCGGGGACCTCGTCGTCGGCGCCGAGCATGGCGTACAGGTTGGCCAGCGCGGACAGCTCGGCCAGCTGCCGCTCGGTCAGCGTGGCGTGGAGGTCGGCGCGCAGCTCCTCGTGCAGCGCGACCAGCTCGTCGTGGCGCACCGCGGCGTCGAGGCGCTGCGCCCCGATGATGGCCGCCAGCGGCCCGCCGGTGGGGTCGGCCTGCCGCTCCGCGACCGACTGGACGGACGTCGCGACGGCCTCGACCGCGCTGGTGAGCGCCTTGAGCTGCTTCTCCGTCCTGCGGGCGCGCTGTTCGGCCTCGCGGGCGGAGGCCCCGACCGCGACCAGCCCGACCAGCGTCAGGCCGGCCAGCAGGGTGAGCGCCGCCACGGCGAGGCTGCCGCCCGTCGCGACCACGATGATCGCCACGACGACGGCGGCGAGGGCGCCGGCCATGCCCAGCAGGGGCCAGCGGGAGCCGAGGAGAGCGCGTACCGCCCGTTGCATCGAATCTCCGTCGTAGGTCTGGTCGGGAAGCAGAAACTGTACCGGCGCCCGGCGTCAGTGGGCCGTGGCGTGTGCCAGCTTTTCCAACGAGTGAACGAACAGGTCGGCGTCGGCGTCCCAGCTGTAGTGCGCGATGACGGCGGCGCGCCCGGCCTCGGCCATGCGGGCCCGCTCCGCGGGGTCGGCCCGCAGCGCACGCACCGCCGCCTCCGCCGCGTCGACGTCGCCGAACGGGACGATCGTGCCGCACCGGTGCCGCCTGATCAGCTCCGCCGACGCCGGGTTCGGCGTGCTGATGACGGGCAGGCCGTGCGCCATGTACTCGACGATCTTCGTGGGCCGGGAGTGCGCGTAGTTGGGCTGCTCGTGCAGCAGGCTGAGCCCCGCCAGCGCACCCGGCAGCATCGTCAGCGCCTCGTCGTTGGGGACGAAGCCGTGCCACGTCACCGCGCCCTCGGCCTGCGCGGCCTCGATGGCCGCCTGACAGTCGGCGTCGGCCGGGCCGACCAGGTGCACCTGGATCTCCGGAGCCAGCCGCCGCCCCAGCTCCACCAGGTCGAGGCCGCCGCGCGCCGCCGTCAACCGGCCCAGGTAGATCACGCGGTCGTCGACCCGCGTGCTGACGTCGTCGGGGATCGCCACGCTGTTCCGGACGATGGTGTGCTGCTTGCGGAAGCGGCCGGCGTACGACTCCTCGGCCAGCAGCAGCGGCATGCGGCGCTCGGCGTGCCGTTCGATGGCCCGGATCAGCGCCGCCCCCGCCGGGCGGCCGGCCCTCGGCAGCCAGGCCTTCATCCGCAGCGCCGCGGCGGTGTCCTCGTGGACGTCCCACACCAGGCCCGGGATGGTCAGGCCGATGCTGGCCAGCACCAGCTCCGGGTCGTGCATCAGGACGATGTCGAAGTCGCGGCCGCGCCGCTTCAGCAGCCGCCGCGCCGTCCGCATGGCCGTCAGCCGGTGCCGTCCGTGCGACCGCGGGATGTCGATGACGCTGAGGTCGCCCGGGATCGGCCGCCCGGTGGCGCTGAACGGCGCCGCCAGCGTCACCTCGTGCCCGGCCTCCCGCAACGCGACGATCTGCCGGTGCCTGATACGTGCGTCTTCCGGGTCGTGGACGACGGTCAGGACGAGGACGCGCATGGCGCTAGCTAGCCCGCCCGTTGACCGTGAGTCGTACTCGCACGTTCGTCCCCGACTTCCCATCGACACAGCCACACCCTGGAGAACGCTCATGCCCACCCGCACGGTTGCACGGTGAACGTTCCGGTTTCGCTGCGCCCCCACCTTGCCGTTCGGCCGCACTGAGGCGGCGCATCACCCGGTGGATCCTACAGCAGCGCCCGGGCTCACCCCAGGCCCGGTTGGATTGTGCTGATACAGCCGCCCGGCCGGACTGCCCAGCGCGCACGTCGTGCGGCGTCCTGTCAGCGCGGTACCGGGATGCGCCCGCGCTCCCGAGGCGTCGCCTCCTTCGGTGTGGTGCGAAGCCCAGCCGATCCTGATCGACCGGTGCGGGGGCCAGGATCGCGGATCCCCATTGCTCGCCCGGTCGCTGGAACGACGGCCAGGTGTTGCTGTGGACCGTGTCTGTGGAACGCTGCGCTGTGGTTGCCGCGTTATCGCCCGACATAGTCAGGTCAGCGGCTCTGAGAACCCTTTCTCGTAGACGAGCTGTCCATGACTGGCGCGTTCGCCCAAGAACTCGGCGATGAAAATGGCATGAGCGGCGTCGGCACTGTCGATTGCGAGGAGCGACGGCGACGACCATTCGAGCAGAGCGCCCGCTTCGGTGAGTTGCTCGTAGATCGCTTGTGCAGGATGGTCGGTATCGCCGAAGTAGGCGCGAAACGTGTACCGGCCCGAATGCCGTGTCGTGCGCAATACTGTGTAGTGATCGGATGGTGATGCCTCGACGATGTCGCCGAGCGCCATGTCATAGACAACGAACGGTATACAGCAGATCTCGAAAAGGGACTCTTCAAGCTGCCGTGCCCACATCTGTTCGAACTTGAATGGCGCATCGGCTGCTGGTAGTCGGACGCGAACAATGAAATCCGCGCGATCCCGCCACGCGGGAGACTGATGAACCACAAATTCTTGGTCACTCATTTCACTAATTCCAATGCGCGGGTGGCCAGGGACCGCTGTATCCGGCCGGTGGGTTGACAGGATGGTCGCGATCCCTCTTCGAGGCGTTGCAATGACTGCAGGCTACCTGCCCGTTGTCCGTGGTGGCGTTCCCTCCTCGCGAGCGCGGCACAGCGTGGTCAGCCTGCGGACGGTCTGTCGACATACGACAGTAGACGCACGTATAGGAGCCGTCGCTGGAATAGCTCCTGTTGTCAGCGAGAATCCTGTCGCGGATGCTACGTGGGAACGGCTCGCCGGCCGTGGCATCGCCCGCGGAACCGGGCTTGATCGGCGGAAATGCTTCACCTGCGGCGCCGCAGCCGTCATTGGTGTTGTGGACGAGGATGTCGTTTTCGCCGACATGGTAGGTGTGGATGTCGGCGATCGTGAGGTTGTAGGCGAGCCCGGCGTAGGCCGACGCCTCGTCGATGCCGCCGACGGTCAGGAGACGGCCGTCGGCGGTGAGAACGGAGTCGCCGGTGTCGATGGCGGCGGCGTCCTGGAACTCCTGCTCGCTGGCGTTCCAGAACGGGTGGTCCTCAGTTGTCGTGATGGTGGTGCCGTTGACCTCGAGGTCGACGAGGCTGTCCTCGTGCATCCACACGTGGGTGACGGCCTTGGCGGCCTGTTCGCCGGTCTCGGGGTCAGTGGCGACGACCTCGTCGCCGACTTCGACGTCTTGGATGGCTTTTCGGGTGCCGTCACCCATGAGTACCAAGGTCGTGCCGGCGAACGACTTCATGCCGCAAGCTCTTGCGGCTGTCGCAAGTTCCTCCGCGACATTGTCGGCAGCGCGCACACCGTCAATCACATGGTTCGTCGTCCGGATTGCGGTGCGCGCGACAGCAGCGCCTGGAATGAAGTTGGAACCGGCCCACAGGCATGCAACCGCATCGCCCTGGAAGCAGTTGACGAAGTCGTCAGCACCGATCAACCATCCGATCGGCCCCAGTGAGTCGAGGAAACCTCCTGTCGGCCTGTGTCTGGCCTGCGCGATTGCTTGCTCAAGCGGTACATACGAGGTTGCGGGAGTGCTTGGTCCGCTATAGACGTGCTTGACTGGCGCGATCCCGTAGCCGCTGGCGGCCGGACCATAGTTCGTGTGTCCGCTTTGCAGGCCTTGCCCAGGCGGTTGTTTGTTGCCGAGGGGGCCTCCGACGGCCGGCGGGTGTTTGGGGATGACGCCGCCGATGGTGGCCGCGCGCGTTCCCATCTGGTTGGACGGGAAGAGGCCGGTGGGGTCGCTGCCCGTGATCGGGCTGTTGTTCGCGTACGCGTACCCGTGCATCTGCTGCGGCATCATGTGGTCGATGACCGGGTCCACCGACAGGAAGCGGCCGATCACGGGGTCGTAGGCGCGGGCGCCCATCTGGATTAGCCCGGTGGCGTCGTCCTCGATGCCGGTGTGGAAGCCGCGGTCCGTCGGGAAGGTGCCGACCGAGCCCGTGGAGCCGCGGTAGTTGCCGAACGGGTCGCGGTCCTTGTTCTTGACCGAGCTGCTGTCGGCGTCGATGGCGGTGTCCGCGCTGCCGTTGTGGTCGGCGTACAGGTCCTGCAGGCCGCCGGAGGGACTGCGGACGGAGATGGTCTGGCCGCCGAAGGAGTAGTACCGCCGGGCCGAGACCGCGTTGGTGGCGCGGTTCAGCTCGAGGTCGTGCCCGGGCAGGTAGATCGTCACCGTGTCGGGGTCGCGGCGGACGAGACGGTCGCCGTCGGCGGTGTAGATGAAGGAGGAGGCGCCGGCGGAGGTGCTGGCGGTCTTGACGCGGCCTTCGACGTCCCAGGTGTAGGACTTACTGCCGGCAGTCAGCGTGTTGCCGGTGTTGTCGTAGGTGTAGGAGGTCGTGGTGGAACCGGCGGTGGACGACGTGAGCGTGTGCGGCTGCGGCGAGCCCGCTGCCGGGTAGGCGTACGTCGTCGTCGCGAGGTTCTCGGTGCCGGCCGACGACAGGCGGGTGCGGACCAGTGAGGTCCGGTTGCCGGTCAGGTCGTAGGTGTACTCGTGGTGATAGTTGTCCGTCCCTCCGCTGGTCGGCGGCAGGTCCGGTGTGTCGCAGCCGGTGTCGGTCGCCGTGAAGGCCTTGGTCAGCCGCCGCAGGTAGTCGTACGAGAAGCACTGGACGTCCGCCGTGCCGCCGGAGGGGAGGTCCGCGATCCTGGTGACGTTGCCGGCCGGGTCGTAGGCGTAGCGCAGGTCGGAATAGACGGACTGATCCTCGCGGTCGATCCGCGACCGGAGCAGTCTCCGGGTGCCGGCCTCGTACTGGTTCGTCTGCCACGACGCGGTGCCGTACTGGCCCTGGCCACGACGCAGGATCTCACCGTAGGGCGACCAGATCGTGTCGACGGCGTACGTGTTGTAGCCGTACATCCAGTCCTCGACGCCCGTTGCCTCGTACCGGTGTTGCAGCGTCTCCTCCGGCAGCCCGCCGATCGCCGGCATCGTCGTCGTCGCGACGGAGCCGTCCGGGTTGTAGGTGTTGGAGAAGACGTACTGGCCGGCCAGCGCGCCCTCGGTCGCCGAGATGCTGACGCGGCTGCCGAGCGGCCGGTAGGCGTCGTCGTACCCGGTGATCGCCGTCGTGTACGTCGACGTGCCCTCGCGCCGGAACGACAGCGTCGGCTGGCCCAGCTCCAGCGTGTCGTACCGCCACTCGGCGATGGCGGTCGTGGTGACCGCGCCCTGGTGCGTCGACGTCTTCCGGCCGAGCGCGTCGTAGGTGTAGGAGAGCGTCCGGTTCTCGGAATCCGTAGTCGACGTCAGCTGACCGGCGGCGTCGTAGGTCAGCTGCGTCGTCCCGGTGTCGGGGTCGGTCTTCTGGACCTGCCGGCCGCGCAGATCGTACTCGTACGACCAGACGTTGCCGGCGACGTCGGTGACCGTCGCCAGTTGGCCGGCCGGTGTGTACGTGTATCGGGTCGCGTCGTTGGCGCCCGCCGGGGAGCTGCCGTGGTACTGCAGCAGCCGCTGCGCGCGGCCGCGGGCGTCATGGAAGACGGCGGTCGGCGTGTCGCCGGTCGGCGGGTCGACACGGGTGTGGTCGCCGCGATAGTCGGTCGTCGTCCGCCACTTCTCCGTGTTGCTCTCGTAGAAGGCCGAGACGATCTCGCGACCGGCGCCGTCGTACGACGTGCGCGTGCTGGCCGGCACCACGTCGCTCGGCAGGAATCGCGTCGCCGAAGCCGCCTGCGAGTTGTAGTAGGGCCCGTTGACCTCGACCGCGAGCCCGCGCGAGTCGTACGCGGTGTCAACGACGAGGCGGCCGGGCTCGGCCTCGCTCGCCGAGGGAGTCTGTGTCTGCAGGATGCGCCCGAAGCCGTCGAACAGCTCGTAGCCGATCGCCTGGGCTCCCGACGGCAGCAGCGTCTTGGTCGCGACGGTGCTGGCCGCGTCGTTGTCGACGGTGTAGACGTACTCGGTCGTCGGGGTCTGGCTGGTCGTGCGGTCGGTGCCCCACACCTTGAGCAGCCGGCCGAGCGCGTCGTAGCGCAGCGTGGTCGTGCGGTTGTTGGCGTCGACGACGCTGACCGGATTGCCGTGGTAGGTGGTCATCGTCGTGGTCGCGACGTGTCCGGCCGCATTGGTGGTGGCGATCTTCTGGGTCAGCCCGGTGGAGACATTGGTGTAGGCCAGCGTCGTCGTCCGGTTCAGCGCGTCGGTCGACGACGTCGGTCGCCCGTAGCCGTCGTAGGTGGACGTGCCCGCCGTGACGTACACCGGTCCGGAGGCCCACGAGTCCAGTTCCTCGGTCAGCGTCACGTTGCCCCGGCTGGGCGCCGCCCCCACCACGCCACCGTCGTAGCCGAACCGCTGGTCGGTCACCACGTGGCCGGGCCGGGTCGGCGTGGTCGCACACTCGACGGACACCGTCTCGACCCGCGACGGCCGGTCGACGATGTGCGCGGTGGTGTTGCGTGCATAGGTCGTCCGGATACACAGATCGTCCGAGGTGGTCGACGTGTCGCCGCGGTCGTCGGTCTGGGTGCGCATGCCGTACGAGTCGTAGGTGTGGACGACGTCGGTCGTGCGCCAGCCCGCGTTGGGCAGCTTGGCGGTGAACGTACGGGTCCGCCGCAGATCGACGATGTGGGCGGTGTCGGTGCCGTCGGACGCGGTGGCGGCCGAGATCCACGGGTCGTTGATGGCCTTCGAGACGATCTGGTCGCCGTCGTAGGCGATCGTCTCGCGGACGAACCCGGCCAGCCGCTCGTGGTCCGCGATGGCGGCGCCTTCGGAGTCCACGACGTCGACGTTGCGGGTGCCGCTGGGCAGGTGGTCGCCGTCCATGCCGCGCATGTAGAGCGTCGACGTCTTGATCGGCTCCCGGCCCAGCTCGCCGAGGCCGGCGGTGGTGACGACCGTGCCGTAGCCGCGCCACTCGCCCCAGGTGCGCTGGTCCTCCGGGACCAGTTCGCTGTCCTGGTACGCCCACGCCGGTTCGCCCTCGTAGGTGTAGTGCGTCTCCTGGGCGAGACCGCTCTGGAACATGTCGTCGGTCACGACGGAGCTGACCAGGTACTTGTGGAACCAGTGCCGTTCCGGTTCCGCCGCTCCCTCCGGCGTGTAGAAGACCGGGAAGCAGTTCATCGTGTTCGACTGGGGTGCACTCGGCACGTTCGACGAAGTGCACTCGCGGGAGGCGTAGTTGACCGCGATCCGGCCGCCGGTCTCGTTCCGGATGGTCCGCACCCGCCATTTGTTCAGCGGCGGCGCGTTGTCGATGCCGTCGACGCGGTTGGGCAGGTTCTCGCCGTGGAACACCACGCCGGGCAGTTCAAGGCTGCCGCCGGCCAGGCCGGTGTGGGTGATGCGGCCGAGCCAGAGGGCGCGGGCCGACCCGTCGCCGGTGCTGGGGAACTGGTGCCCCAGTGTCCACTGGTCCGCCGCGACGTGGCGGTCGCCGGACAGCACCTGCGTGGTGACGGTGGTCAGCCGCTTGCGGCTGAAGAAGGTCGGCGAGACCCGGGTGGTGCAGGTCGAGGTGGACGTGCAGATCTGGTCGAACGGCACGTCTGGCCAGGCGTGCGCCGTCGACGCCGTCGGGTTCCCGGTGCAGTCGATCGACGACGTCGGATGGCAGCGTTCGGTGACGCCGAAGACGACCTTGGCCGGTGCCTCCGTGGTGTGCGAGGTGCCCACGCGCTCGCCGTACTCGATCATCGAGAGGTAGCCGCCGCGGGTGTAGGCCACCGAGACGTCGTTCAGGTTCTGGCCGTACCGGTTGCTCTCCTTGACGTACGAGTAGGTGATGGCGTTGCCGTCGGTGTCCACGACGTAGTCGAGGTTCCAGCGCCAGGCCTGCTGGCAGAACGAGTCAGCGAACGCGGTCGCCCGACACGGCTCGCCGGCGTGATTGCCGGCCACCGGCACCGTGAACGCCGAGTTGGTCGGTGCCGTGTCGGCGGCGTCGCGTTTGTGCAGGCCGAAGTAGTACTGGGTGCCGTCGGTCGTGGTGACCCGCCAGTGCTCGCCGTCGTTGTCGCCGTTCGCCGCGCCGGTCAGGTGCTCGATGCGTGATCCGTCGTCGTTGAGCGGGCGCCAGGTCTGCCCGTCCGCGTCGAGGATCATCTCGGTCGCCGTGCCGTTGAGCGACAGGAAGACCGAACTGCTCTTCCAGCACAGGTCGCCGGTCTTGCGGGTGTTGTTCGCGCCCGAGCCCATGTCGTCGGCGCAGGCGGCGAAGCGACGTTCGATGTACCCGGGATCGAGGGAGTGCCCCTCACCGATCCAGGACGTCTGGTTGTTCGTGGAGCTCACCCGGCCGTCGACCGAGGCCGAGGAGTAGTCGATGCTCAATGACGGGTTCAGCCCACCGGCGGTCGGCGGGACCCGCAGCGGATAGCTCCAGGTGAAGGCGCCTGACGAGCCGCCGCCGGACCAGTTCGACGACGGTGCGAGCGACGTCGCCTTGTAGTCGCCCTGTGGGCCGGACGGCGCCGACGCCACGGCGAACCAGCCTCCGCCGTCGGTGGCGACGTCGGCGGCGACGGTCCTCGCCGCGAGATCGTTGTCTGACACGAGGGGCGTCAGCTCGCAGATCGTGATCGGGTCGGCCGCGGAATCGCATGGCGTGATCTGGTAGAGCACCAGTCGTGAGCCGTAGGCCGCGCCATAGGTCGTGAACTGCGAGTAGTTCACCGAGATCCGGACGTCGCCGGTGAGCGTGGTGCCGGCGGTCGCGGGCGCGACCTGCAGCATCATGCCGGGTAGCTCGGCGGCCTCGACCACGGTCTGGTCCACCTTGCGCACCTGCAGGTCGGTGCCCGGTGCCACCGCGCCGGGAGCCTGGGAGGCCGCGAGGGTCACGGGCAGCCCGGCCGCGGTGGCCGGCTCCGTCGCCAGCCGGACGGTGGACTGCGTGGCGGCCGGCCACGCGGCAGCGGCCGGATACGGGAACACCGGCTCGCTCGGTGGGTTGACGACGACCGGCGGGAGGGCACCGGCGATGGAGGCCGTCCTCTGGAAGGCCGGTGCGGTCACGTCCTCCGGGACGTCGGGGACCGACTGGGAGTCGTTCATGACCCGCTGGACGCTCTGCGCGTCGAGCGGTGCGGGATAGATGCGGACGTCGTCGATGCTGCCCCGCCAGCCCTCGACGCCGGAGCCGCCCACCTGGCCTCCGCCGATCCGCATCGGAGCGGAGAATGGGTGGGTCTGAGTGACGTTCGTGGCCTGGGCGGCCTGGTCGCCGTTGACGAACAGGGTGAACGTCTTGGCGGTGGCGTCGTAAACGGCTGCGAGATGGGTCCAGGTATTCGTGGCGACGGCCGGCGAGCTCGCCGACACGATGGTGAGCGGCGGTGACGACGCCGTGTCGGAGCGAGCGGCGATCGCGGCCCACTTGCCGCCCGAGTAGCCGAGCCGGAACCCGGAGACGTACTGACCGTCCTGGCTCACCGCGGTCCGGTTCGAGGCGGTGTCCGTGAGCTTGACCCACGCGGTCGCGGTGTAGCCGACGAGATCGTCGTTGAGCACTGGAGCCGCGGTGACGCCGACGCCTGCGGTCGCGGTGAAGTCGAGTGAACCGCTAGCCGGGTTCGCGGCGCCGCGCCAGTCAGCGCCCCAGTCCGGGGTCGCTCGGGTCAGCGTGTGTCCGCTGCCGGTCTGGTCGGCCACCGTGGCGCCGCTACCCTCGTTCATCAGCCAGACGGCGATCGGGTCGCTGCCGCCGACCATGAACACGTAGGTGGCGTGATCGCTGACATTGCCGGCGCGGTCGACGCTCTGGACGTAGAGGGTGTTGACGCCGAACTGAGTCGGTGCGAGGTTGACGCTCGCCGGACCGCCCAGCGTGGCGTTGTCCACCGACTTGTTCAGGGCGTCGCTGTTGAGCGAGTAGTTGTACCGGTCGACGTCGGACACCCCATTGGCGCCGAACGTGAACGTCCCGGACTGGCCGATGCCGCCGGCCCACTGCTCCTCCGGGTACTGCGACGACGTGATGGTCGGCGGCTGGCTCGGCCTGACAGTGTCGACCGTGAGCTCGCAGCTCTGGCTCCACCCGCTCCAGGCGCTGTCGTCGGTCGCCTTCACCCGCCACTGATAGGTGCCGTCGCCCAGCGTGGGGAGTTGGATGCTCATCCGGCCCTGTGCCCGCAGCGATGTGGAGAGCGCCCACCACGCACTCGTCGTGGGTGCGGTGCGGCGATACTCCAGCCACATCCGGACGTTCTGCGGATCCGGGTCGGTCACGTTCGCCCAGGCGATCGGGGTGTTGTCCGGGACGAAGGGCCGCGCGGAACCAGCGACGCAGTCGGTCTCGGGGGAGCTGGTCTCGAGGCCGGTGGGCAGTCTGGGGTAGGTGTTGTACTCCACCGTGAGGACGGGGTACATGGTGCGCGCGGGGTCGGTGACGTTCTCGAACCGGCGCCAACCGTCCCGGTCGCCCTCGTCAGCCGAGCGCAGCCCCAGGGTGAACGCGGCCCAGCCCTCTGCGGCGGCCGTCGTGGCGATGGACGTGGCGTTCCACTCGGTGCGGACCGGGTTGCTGCAGACGTCCTCGTGACCGTGCGCGCGAGTCGCGGTCGCTACGTGCGTGCGCATCATCGGACCCGGCCAGCCGTTCTCAGGACGGATGCCGTCGGTGAACCACAGTTGGACGCCCGGACCGTACGAGGGGAGGTCGCAGTCCCAGTTCGGCGAATGGACCTGCCGGTGGGCGAAGGTCGCGGAGAGAATCTGCTTGCCGGCCAGGCCGCGGTAGTCGACGGCGTAGAAGACCCGGGACACCTTGTTCTGCGAGGTCCAGCCGTCGTAGCCGACGCGGGCTTCCTCGGTCGCGCTGTTGTAGAACTTGTAGCCGTTGGACCAGACCATGTGCCAGTACTGGTGGTAGCGCGACGCCGAGGGGTCGATGACCACCGGGAACACCGTCTCGGGGTCGGTGAGCAGGGTCTGGTCCGGCGTGATGGTCAGCGTGTCGCCCTGGACCTCGATCGGCATGACGGCGGAGTCCTCGCCCTCGCCGCGCCCGACCACGTCGGCCGACGGCGGCTCGGGGGCCGGCACCGCGTCGACGGAACCGTCCGTCGACCGCATCAGCTGACCTGCCATCGCCGCCGGCTCGGGAGCGGACTCCCACATCCGCGGCACCGGAACGGTGAACGCCGGCTTGCCGTCACCGCGGTTGATCATCAGCCCGCCTGCGTCGTCCGGCGTGGGCTGCAGGCCCGTGCTGGTCTGCATCGGGAAGCTGAGCTCGGCCAGCTCCGGGTTGGCCGCCGCCTCCGGGGTCTTGACGACGAGGTACTGGCTGAAGCCGCTCAATCCGGCTTCGACCACCAGGTCCACGCCAGGGAGCACTTCGGGATAGGTGGCCGTGGCGCCGTCGAGCACCGGCTCAGGCAGCGGCCCCGTCCAGCCCAGCGACATCCACTCGCTGCCCTCGGCGATGCGGACCAGCGGGGCGCCCGCGCCACCGCCGGAGAGCACGACCTCGGTCGGGGTCGCGACGGTGGCGACGGTGCCGTCGGGCTGCTCGACCAGCGTGGGGTCGACGCCCTGCCAGTCGCCGGCGGCGTCGCGGACTCGGACCGGAACCGGCGACAGCTCGGCCGTCTGCGTCCCGTCCGGATTGACGAAGTAGGTGTTCCGGTCGGTACGGGCCTCCTCGACCTCGACCCGCTCACCCGACTCGGCGGCCTCCGCCAGCGCGATCTCGGTCGCCGCGCCGATCCGCAGCCCCAGATTCGGCCCGGTCTTCGGCCCCGGATCGGCCGGTTCGGCCTCTGGTCCGAGCACCGGTTCCGGTGGCGCGGAGGCTTCCACCGCGGCGGCCGGGTCCGGCCCCGGGAAACCACCGACAACCAGTGCGCTCAGCGCCGCGACTACGGCTGCATTGACACCAAGGACCCGAGCAGACAGCAACGAACGCCCCACCCTGCGCACCCCGCCCCATACATAACGACGATCCGCCCAAAACGCCGGTTATGGAGGCAAATCGTGTCTGGCGGGGGTGCTCGGCGTCAAGAGTTCTACGTAGGCAACAGGTGCAAAAGCGGGAAATTCTCATGGAACCGAGACCCGCCGTCCGCATCGAGGAGCGGGCGAGTGCCGATCAGCGACCCGCGAGAATCGTGGCGTAGATGGCTTCGTAGCGGGCGGCGTTCGCCGACCACTGGTGCTCCGCCACGACCCAGTCGCGCCCTCGCTTCGCGAGGTCACGTCGCGTGTCGGGGTCGTCGTTCAGCTCGGTGAGGACGTCGGCCAGCGCGCTGGAGTCGCCGGGCGGGAACGACCGGCCGCGCTCGCCGCCCCCGATGATCTCGAGGAGCGGATCCAGCGCGGAGACCACAAGTGGAACGCCGGCCGCCATTGCCTCGAACGGCTTCAGCGGCGTGACGAGTCGCGCCGCTCGCTCGTCGGCCCGCGGCACGACGAACACGTCGAGCAGCCGGTAGTAGTCCAGCACCTCGTCGTGCGGAACCCGCCCGGTGAACAGCACGGAGTTCCCGGCCTGCTCGTCGGCCGCCAGCTTCTCCAGCTCAGCGCGCCGGTCGCCGTCGCCCACGATGAGCGCGACGGCCGGTACACCCCGGGCGCGCAGCTCGGCGGCTGCGCGGATCAGTGTCTCGTGCCCTTCGCGTCGGTGGTCGAGGTTGCTGACGTAGCCGAACACCAGCTTGCCCTCCAGTCCCAGGCGCTCGATCAGCCGGGTCGGACGAGGGCCGGGGGAGAACGCCTTCGCATCGACCCCGTTGGGCGCCACGTGAACCTTCTCGGGTGCGATGCCGCGGGCGATGATCTGGGCCCGCATCGACTCGCTCAGTGTGACGACGGCGTCGGCGGCGGCCATGCAGCGTGCCTCCGTCGCCATTCGCCGCTGGTACAGCTCACCGGTTTCGTTCCATGGTCGTTCCCGGCTCCACAGCGACTCGAAGAAGCCGCGGACCTCGTAGACCAGCGGCAGCTGGAAGGCCTTCGCGAGGGCGACCCCGACCAGGGCCGCCTCGTAGCCCCGGTGGCCGGAGTGGACGTGGATGAGTGACGGCGCGATCTCCGGGACCCGCCGGGCGGCAGCCGAGGCATAGGCGTCGAGGTAGCGATCCACCGGTCCTTTGAGCACGGACGCCGGCGGCTGCTCGAGGTAGTGGTGGACGACGCCGTTGATCACCTCGGTGGCGGGCGGGTGCTCGAGTCCCGCCTCGCGCGGGAACCCGGCGGCCGTGATCACGACCGGGTCGAGTCCGGCCGCGCGCTGGGCGTCGATGATGTAGCGACTGCGCATCGTGTAGCCGGTCTGCCGGTAGGGCATCGCGGATTTCAGCAGGTGCAGGACGCGCAGATCCGTCCGTTCCACGCGGGCGGCCGGCGGGACGTGGGGCAGCCACCCCGGCTCGGTCTCGCGGATGCGGCCGAGGACCCTGCGTTCCTGCGACTCGCGTGACGGGGTGTTCTCCAGCTCCCGCAGCGCGGACGTCGCCCGGAGTTGCAGGCTCAGCGCTCCCGCGCGGGCGAAGGCGTTACGCGCGAGGTCGAGGAACTCCGTGTCGGCGGTCTTCGCCGGGAGGAGCGCGGCGGCCAGCGCGATGGCTTCGTCGTGCCGCGCGGCGTCCATCAGCGCGCGTACGGCGTCGACGTCGGACTGGGGGCTCGGCGGACTGTCGGGGACGCGCATCCCGCGCCGGAAGTCGCTCGGGTAGCGGTGCAGCCGCCAGCCGTTGCGGCGTGCACGCCGCAGCCCGAGCATCAGACGGCTGGGTCGCGGCCGGGGCGCCTGCTCCGCTGCCAGTTCCACGATGCGCAGGTGCTGTGCCAGCAGGTGTGCCAGAGCGCCGTCGGCGATCTGCAACTTCGCCGCTTCATGGATGGCTCCGTCGACGGAGTCCCGGTCCGAGACCATGGTGCCGGAGGATACCTTGTGTCACTCTGTCCAGCGGAAGCAGTGGCAGCGGGATTGTCGATCTTGGTCGTCCGTCGCGGTCGTGTGGCGGGCGTCGAGGCGTCTGGCATGATGTCCCGGTGCCGCGCCGTGGCGGCGGTTCATTTCATGAACAGAAGGTTCGAATGTCTGAGTTGATCATCCATATCACTGGTGCGCGGCCGAATTTCCCCAAGGCGGCTCCGGTGATCGCCGCATTGCGTGAGCATGACGTCGCCCAGGAATTGGTACACACCGGTCAGCACTATGACGACAAGATGTCGGCGGTGTTCTTCCGGCAGTTGGGTCTCCCCGAGCCGGACGTGAACCTGGGCGTGGGTTCGGGATCCCATGCTGCGCAGACGGCGGCCACCATGGTCAGCCTGGAGCAGCTGTTCCTGGACCGTGATCCTGCCCTTGTCGTCGTGTACGGGGACGTCAACTCGACGCTCGCGGCCACCCTCGTAGCGGCGAAACTCCAGATCCGAATCGCTCACGTTGAAGCCGGCTTGCGCAGTTTCGACCCGACGATGCCTGAAGAGGTCAACCGTGTCGTGACAGACCGGCTCGCCGATCTCCTCTTCGCCACGAGCCCGGACGCCGTCGCACACCTCGGCAATGAGGGCGTGGACCCGAATCGGATCCATCTGGTCGGAAATCCGATGATCGACACGTTGCTGGCGAACCTCGACCGTTTCGACGCCGGTGTGGCCCGCCGTGAATTCGGTATGGAGGGCGATTACGCCGTCGCCACCTTGCACCGTCCCGCCAACGTCGATGATCCCTCCGACGCTGCGGCGCTCGTGCGTGCGATGCATGGCATGGCCGACCACGTCGCGGTCGTACTGCCGCTGCATCCGCGTGGGCGCGGCTCGCTGGAGGCCGCGGGTCTGTTCACGCACCCGAACATCTCGGTCGTCGACCCGCTCGGATACGTCGAGTTCCTCGGGCTGGTGCGCGGCGCCCGCCTGGTCGTGACCGACTCCGGTGGCGTCCAGGAGGAGACGACGATGCTCGGCGTCCCCTGCCTGACGCTGCGACCGAACACCGAGCGGCCCGTCACCATCACCCACGGCACGAATCAACTGGTGGTCCGCGACGACCTGCCCGGGCGGGTGAAGGCGATCCTCTCGTCCCCACGTGCTGAGACCTGGCCGACACCGCCCCTGTGGGACGGCCGGGCCGGTGAACGGATCGCGGACGTCATCGTGCGGGACGTCCGCCGGCAGCCATGATGGCGGGGCAACGTCCGATCTCCGCGCCGGTGCCGGCCGGTGGGGGACTGCTGGGGCAGCAGGAGGCCCGTCGGTTCTGGGATCGTCGGCACGCGGCGGAGTCGCTGCTGCGCTCGGGCGGCGACATCGGCCTGACGGAGGCCGACAACGTCATCTTCTACCAGATCCGCCTGGGCCTGGTGCTGAGCGCGATCGCCGGCCGCTCTCCGCTGCCTCCGCAGTATCGGGTGCTCGACGCCGGATGCGGGAAGGGCTGGTTCAGTCGCCAGCTCGCCGCCTGCGGCATCACCGTGCACGGCATCGACACCTCACCATCGGCCATCGAACAGGCCGAGGCCGCCGGTGGCGGGCCGACGTATGAGGTCGCCGCACTCGCCGAGGTCCGGCCACGCCGCGCCTTCGACGCCGTCATCTGTGTGGACGTGTTCTTCCACATCCTCGATGACGACGAGTGGCGCGAGTCCGTCCTCAACCTCGCCAGCGTGGTGCAGCGCGGCGGCCGGCTCGTCGTGGCTGACACCACGGCCGGCGAGCGCAAGCGACTGGGTTCGTACATCGTGCACCGGTCCGGCTCCGAGTATCAGGAGTTACTGAGCGATCGCGGGTTCGAGGACCGGGGCGTGCTCCCCTACCATTTTCGGAACAATCCCCTGGGACTGCATGTCTACGAACGAATACGGTGATCTTGCTATGCGGCTTGCCGATCTCGCACACCCGCTGGTGACGACGCCAGTCGAGCACATCGTCGAGTTCGACGCGATGGGCCTGCGGCTCAGCAGGTACCTCGGCATCGATGCCGCCGTGCACGACGGTCGCGGCGAGGTCCCGGCGATCGGCCCGTCGACGCTCGTCCTGGCCACGGTCCGTGGCGGCCGACGGCTCGACGGCGACCTGCGCGTGCTCGGTGACGCGTTGGCCGGTGCGGCCGGCAACGTGCTCGTGCTGGTCTGCTTCGAGGACGACTACGAGAACCTCCCGCTGCCGCGGATCGCCCGCTTCCTCGACGAGAACGGGCTCGAGGCGGCGAATCTGTCGCACACCCCGTATTCGCGGGTGCGGATCGCGATCGCGGGTCTCGTGCGCCGGGTGGAGGACGACGAGCGCGCGGAGTTCGCGGCCGTGCTCCGGATGCGCAATGACCTCGTCCTCGGCGACTTCGAGTTGCGCCGGCTGAACGCTCGCATCGATGAGCTCGTCGCCCGGACTCCGGCGACGGTCACGCTCACGACACCGGCTGAGCCGCGCCAGCAGGGCGTCGACGAAGAGCTCCTGCGGCTCCAGGCTCGGGTCCAGGAGCTCACCGAGCAGGTGCACCGGCTACGCGAGCAGCGTGATCACGCGGTCGCGCGCAACCGCGCCACCAACGCGAAGCTCCGCGGTGTCCGCGAGTCGGCGACCTTCCGCGTCGGCAAGTCGATCGTCCAGGCGCCACGGCACCCCGGCCAGCTCGCGAAACTGCCCGCTGATCTCCTGCGGTCCTACCGCAACCGGCGCAATGCGCCTCGGCCGGAGCCGAAGGTCACGCCGCCCGCCGCTGTGCCGCGCGGGCTGCCAGGACGGCGCACCAGCGAGCCGCCGCCGGTGCGGCCGGCGGCCACCGCCACACCCGTCGTCCTGCCTCCTGGCGTCGGCGCATCGGTCTCGATGGCCGGCCTGCGTCTGCGGGCCGCCGTCATCGGCCGCCCGGCGCTGATCCACCGGGTCAGTGGCGGAGCCGATGTCGTCGCCGTCCAAGGCGGGTCCTGGCGGCCGTCCGGATCGGCGCTGCCGCCGGTCGACGTCCTGCTGGTCGACGTGAACGCCGGCCGGGCGCAGGGCACGTGGGCCGGGCTGGGGGAGCCCGGCGAGGTCGATCGGCTGCGTGATCTCGCTCGACTGCTCGATGAGGCGGCGGGGCGCAACGTCCCGTCCGTCCTGCTCGTCGACGGCTTGGGCATCCCGGCAGGGCTGCGCGGCATCGAGTCCAAGGCGTCGACGGTCGTCGCCTGGACCTGCGACCCCACCTCCGGCTGGGACCCGGGCGTGGCGCTCGGACAGGTGCCGTGGCCATCGGCGCGGCCGCGGACGGCACCCGTCCTGCGAGTAGCGGCACACCCGGCGGCGCCGAGCCACGGCGCGGAGCAGCGCTGGTTGTCGGCCCTGCCGCTGCGTGACGTCGAGCACTGGCTGGTCGGGCTGCGCTCCAGGCGGCTTGTCGACCCGCTGCTCGGCATCGATGCCACGGGCCACGCCGCGCTGCCGCTGCCGGCCCTGGCGACGCGACCCACCGTCCTCGTCAGCAGCGCGCTGGATGCGTGGATCGCGCACGCGGCCGTTGCCTCGGGCTGCCACGTGCTCTCGCGGGTGCCGCTCGACGGCATCGCACCCTCGCCGTCGTTCACCGTCGCCGACGATCCGCGCCGGGCTCGATCGCTGCTGGAGGCGGGGCTCGGCCAGCCGGCCGTCGAAGACGTGCTCGAGCTCCTCGTGGGCCTGTTGCGCCGCGGCGGTGCGCACGAGCGGATGGCCGCCCTGGCCGATCTCGCGGGGCTACCCGTGGCCGGCGCGCTCCACCGCCAGGTAGGCGTCAGCGCCGTCGCCGTGGTCACGACCGAGGATGAGGGCCGCCGGTTCGCCTCGGAGCTGGCCACACAGGTCAGGCTTCCCGAGGATCTGGTCGTCGTCGATCTCACCGAGCCCGCCGGAGCCGGATGGCTCAGCGAGGTCCGTGCGACGGGCGTCGTGACCACGGTCGTGCGCCATCCCATGGTGACCTGGAATGACCTCGCGGCCCAGACGATGCGCGATCGCGTCATCGTGTGGACGCCACAGCAGCCCTGGTCGGCGCGGACGGTGGCCGAGCTCGAGCTATTCGCGCATCGCGATGGCGAGGTGCTGCCCTCCGGCGGCCCGGCCGGCGCGGTGATCGACCGTCGCGAGCTGCTGACTCGGATCGAGCCGGTGACCCACCGGCTGCCCCAGACGAACGCCGCGGCCGCCGCCGTGGGCAACGGAGCCGCGTGATGACCGCACGACATGTCCTGCTCTACGCCGACGTCGACCTCAACGTCATCGACGGGTCGTCGATCTGGGTCGCCTCGGTCGCCGACGCGCTGCATCGCGCCGGCGCCCGAGTGGACGTGCTCGCGCGGTCCGCCGTCACCGACTTCCGGGTTACCGCACCGCTGGTGGGCCGCGATGGCATCACCATCGTCGACCCAGGGCAGGAATCGTTGGTCGTCCGCGGGCGGCGGATGGATCCTGCTGCCGCCGCTGCCGCCGTCGACCGGCTGGATCAGGCTGCCCGCTACGACGCGGTCATCGTTCGCGGCCGTGAGGTGTGCCGCACCATCGCGGCGGAGCAGGTGGCGTCGGGAAAGCTCTGGTCGTACCTGACGGACATCCCGCAGTCGGCGCTCGGACTCGGTGCGAAGGACGCCGCAGACCTCACCGCCATCGCGGAGTGGTCGGTGCGGATTCTGTGCCAGACCGAGCAGCTCAAAGGCTTCCTCGAGCGCATCGTGCCCGCGGTGGCGGGGAAGACCGTGCTGCTGCCGCCGATCGTGCCCGCCGAGGCGTTCACGACGAACCGCCCGAGCACACGTGGCGATACGCTCCAACTCGTCTACAGCGGGAAGTACGCGCCGCGCTGGCGGACCCTGGAGATGTGCTCGATTCCCGGCGACCTCCAGGCCGCTGGACTCGATGCACGGCTGACGATGATCGGCGACAAGATCCATTCCAGCCCGACCGATCCCGAATACAAGGACCGCATGCGCAAGGCGCTCGAGAGTTCACCGGGCGTGGTCTGGGCGGGCGGGGTGGCGCGGTCGGAGGCACTGGCCGCCATGGGCGCGGCGGACATCGCGCTCGCCTGGCGTGACCCTGACCTCGACAGCAGCCTCGAGCTCTCGACGAAGCTGCTCGAGTTCGGCGCGCTCGGGGTGCCCACCGTCCTCAACCGCACACCGATGCACGAGGAGCTCGTCGGCACTGACTACCCGTTGTTCGTGGACACCTACGAGTCCGTACTCGAGGCGCTCACGATCGGCGGACGCGACGACGAGTCTCTGCAGACGGCGTCGAAGCGGCTGTCACAGGTGGCCGCGAACTTCTCCGCCGACGAGGCGGCGAAGCGGCTGGCGGCCGTGCTCGACGAGATCGGGCTGCGACGATCCAGGACCCTCGGCCGGACGGAGAGCCCGGAGACGACCGTGCTGGTCGCCGGGCACGACCTGAAGTTCTTCAAGTCGATCATGAGTGTCCTCGGTGATCTCGGCGACGTGACCCTCACCGTCGACCGGTGGAAGGGCGTCGACCGCCACGACGCGGCGCTCAGCGCGGAACGGCTGCGCGACGCGGATGTCGTCGTGTGCGAGTGGACGCTCGGCAACGCCGTCTGGTACAGCCACAACAAGCGGCCCGGCCAGCGGCTGGTGGCCCGGCTGCACCGAATCGAGATCGAGACCACGTACCCGAGCGACATCGACGCCGATGCCGTCGACGCGATCGTCTGCGTCGGCCCGCACATGGCAGGTCTTGTGTCCGAGCGGTTCGGGTTGCCCGCCGAGAAGATCGTCGTCGTGCCGAACGCCATCGATCACGCCTCCTTCGTGCGCCCCAAACGACCCGGCGCCGAGTTCGTCCTCGGCATGGTGGGTGTGTTGCCCGCGCTCAAGCGCCTCGACCTCGCGTTCGATCTGGTCAAGGCTCTGCGTACGTACGACAGCCGGTTCATGCTGCGGGTCAAGAGCACCCCGCCGTGGGGCGTTCCGTGGGTGTGGAAGCGGGAATCGGAGCGCGACTACTTCGCCGCCACGATGCGGCGGTTGAGCGCAGACTCCGACCTCGCCGAAGCCGTCGTGTTCGACCCGCCGGGTGCCGATGTCGCCGAGTGGTTCCGAGGGGTCGGCTGGATCACGTCGATGAGTGACTTCGAGAGCTTCCACCTAGCGGCCGCGGAAGGGATGGCCTCCGGTGCCGTCCCGCTCATCCGCACCTGGCCGGGAGCGGACAGCATCTACGGCGGCAGGTGGTTGCACGAGGACGTGGACGCGATGGCCGCTCAGGTCCTGGCCACACTCGAGGACGGGTCGTGGCAACGCCGTGGCGCCGAGGCGTCGGCCGACGTGGCTCGGTTCGACCTCAACGCGGTTGCGGCCGCCTGGACCGACGTCCTGGCCGGCCGTGACGTCGCAACCGGGCCGTTCTGGCCGGAGCTGGAGGGGAACGCATGACCAGTGACGACCGGGTGCGGGCTCTCGAGGCCGCCATCAGGGCTCTGCGCGAGCGCAACGAGGTGCTCGAACTCGACCGCGAATTGCTGGGCACCCGCGTGGGCGACCTCGAGAAGCGCGTCGTGATGCTGAAGCGTGAGTTGGACAAGACCGCCAAGCAGGCGGCCAAGCAGGTGAAGGCCGCGCAGGCGGCGTCGGTGTCGCCGGTGCGCAAGGCGGCGCGGCGGTTGCGGCGCGGTGCGGCCAAGGGCAGACGGGCCCCGTCCGCCGAGGCATCGCCTCCGGCGCCGTCACGGTCAGAGCTCCAGCTTCGCCGTCCCTCCGACGCGGCACGGTCCCGGCTGCGGGTGGTGGGCGTACTCGACACCATGAGCGCGGAGTGCTTCGCCGAGAGCGTGGACCTGATCCTGCCGACGCCGACAAAGATCGACCAGGCCTTTGCCGAGAACGAGGTGGACCTCGTGCTCATCGAGTCCGCGTGGCAGGGCAACGGCGGCACGTGGCAGTACAAGGTGGGCACGTACAGCAAGCCCGAGTCGCAGACGCTGCCGCACGTCCGGCGTCTCGTCGACGCGGCGCGCCGCCGCGGCATCCCGACGGTCTTCTGGAACAAGGAGGACCCGGTCCACTTCGTGAAGTTCGCCGAAGCGGCCCGTTTGTGCGACTACATCTTCACGACCGATGCCGACCGCATCGGCGCCTACCGCGCGCTCCGTGGCGGAGTGAAGCTGGTCGACGCCTTCTCGTTCTCGGCACAGCCGTCGCTGCACAACCCGATCGGCGGCGCCGAACGGTTGTCGTCGCCGGTGTTCGCCGGCACGTTCTACCAGCGCCGCCACGTCTCGCGGCAGGGCTCGCTGCGAATGCTGCTGGAGGCGGCGGCGCCGTTCGGCCTGGTCATCTACGACCGGCAGCACGGCAAGGGCCAGGACGGCTATGACTTCCCCGATACCGTGGCGGGCCACGTCAAGGGTGGTCTGCCGTACGCCGAGCTCTTGGCGGAGTACAAGCGGCACAAGGTCTTCCTCAACACCAACTCGGTCACGGCATCGCCGACGATGTTCTCGCGGCGGGTCTTCGAACTGCTCGCATGCGGGACGCCCGTCGTCAGCACGCCGAGCCGCGGCATGGAGCTGATCTTCGGCGACCTGGTCGACTCCGTGACGTCCTCCGAGGAGGCGACGGTCGCGATCAAGCGGCTGGTCGAGGACCAGGACCACTGGCTCAGGCGTAGTCGCCTGGGGATGCGCGAGGTCCTGCTCAACCACACGTACGCGCACCGCCTGCAGCAGATCGCGACGACCATCGGCCTCGGCTCCCTCGACGCGGGGCCGTCGGTGGCACTGGTGCTGTCCGAGCACGATGACTTGCGCGACGCGGGCCGGCTGCTCGCGTCCGCTCGCGGGATCCGTGAGGTCGCGGTCCCACGGTCGGTATCCGCGGAGGCCGTCGACGCGCTGGTCAGGACGGCGCAGCCCGGCCGGGTGGTCACGTACGAGCCTGGCCGCGGCCCGGGCGCGGCCACGGTGGTCAGCTCCGAATGGATCGTCGGCACAAGTGGGCTGGGGGGCAACGCGGAGGTGCTCACCGATCTCGCGGTCGCGACGTCGTACGCGCCCGGTGACGCGGTCGTGGTACGGCCGGGGACGCCCTACGCGGAGAGCTTCCGCGAGGTGAGCGTCACAGCGTCCGACGGCGTGGCGCGCCGGACCGCGGGCGTCCGGGAGGCGCGGCCGTCGGACGACGCGTTGCTGGTCTGGGCGGGCTGAGCGTTCGCCGAGGCCGGCGGTGTCGTGGCGGCTATCCTGAGCGGCGACGATCGGGCACGGAACGACCGCGAAGCCTCTAGTGAAAGGTATGAAACGTCCTGCGACCCCCTGCGACCTCTCCTGCCATCGTGTCCGGTCCGGTGCCCGTGACTGACACGATGCCGGGACGGCGCGCGCGGCAGAAGGTGCCGGACCGGCCGCCTCCGCCGCATTTCCGGCCGGACGTCGAAGGCCTGCGTGCGGTGGCCGTGGTGTTGGTCATGCTGTACCACGCGGGATTGCCGTTCCTGCCCGGCGGGTTCGTCGGTGTCGACATCTTCTTCGTCATCTCCGGCTACCTCATCACCGGCCTGCTCGTGCGTGAGGCCGAACAGACCGGCACCATCTCATTGGGCCGGTTCTACGCTCGCCGTGCCAAGCGACTGCTGCCCGCGGCCACTCTGGTTCTCGTCGTGACGGCGCTGTTGTGCTGGTGGCTCGCTCCGGTGACGGAGCGGCGCGCGTTCGGCGGCGACATCGCATCGGCGGCCTTCTACGTGGTCAACTGGCGGCTGGCCGACCGGTCCGTCGACTACCTCGCCGAGGACATCGGCGCGTCGCCGGTGCAGCATTTCTGGTCATTGGCGGTGGAGGAGCAGTTCTACATCGTCTGGCCACTGCTCTTCCTTCTCGTGGCCTGGTGGGTCCGGCGGGCACGCGAACCAGTGCGGCCGTGGCTCGCCGTCGCGCTCAGCGCGGTCGTGCTCCCCTCATTTGTCTGGTCCGTGGTCGCTTCGATGGATGGCGGCACCGCGGCGTTCTTCACGACGACGACGCGGCTCTGGGAACTGGGCGTCGGGGCGGCGCTGGCGATCGGCGCTCCCTTGTTGCGTCGGATGCCGCAGGCGGCCGGTGCCTCGCTGGCCTGGCTCGGCCTGGTTGCGATCTTGCTGGCGGCGCTGTTCGTCGACAGCGGCGCGTCGTGGCCCGGTTACCTCGCGGCGTTGCCGGTCCTCGGTGCGGCGGCGGTGATCGCCGGTGGTCTCGTCGCATCGCGGGGGGCCGCGAGTCTGCTGAGTGCCCGGCCGATGGTGTGGATCGGCGGCCTGTCCTACTCCCTCTACCTGTGGCACTGGCCCGCGGTCGTTTTCGCGACGATGCGATGGGGCGAGCTCAGCCCTTCCTCCGGGCTAGCCGCCGTGGCGTTGTCGATCATCCCCGCATGGCTCTCGTACCGGCTGGTCGAGAATCCCGCGCGGCACGCGAAGGTGTTCGTCCGCTCGTCCGGATTCACGCTGAGCATCGGGGCCAATCTCTCACTGGCCGCGGTCGTCGCCGGTGGTGTGCTCGGCCTGTCAGCGGGGGCGGCGACGGTTGCGGCTCCCACCGACCGTGGCCCGGCCGGCGCCGCGATCCTCGGCGACGATCCCCGCTCCGACCCCGACGGCGTCCCCGTCGACGAGGTCGAGTGGATCGTCCCCGACCCGGTCGCCGCCACCGAGGACGTCCCGCCGGGGTATCGGAACGGCTGCCAGCTCAACGCCCCGACCACCGAGGTGAAGGTCTGTGAGTACGGCGCCGCCGAGTCCGACGTGACGATCGCGCTGGTCGGCGACTCCAAGGCGATGCAGTGGATCACGGCTCTGGACGCGATCGCGGACGTCCATGGGTGGCGTGTGGTCACGTACACCAAGTCGGCGTGCGCCTACGCCGACGCCACCCAGATGTACCAGGACGACGTCTACGAGGAGTGCGACGTGTGGAACCGGGCTGTGGGCGACATGCTCGCCGAAGACCCGCCCGACTACGTCATCACCTCGCAGTCGCGGAGCTCCGCGCTGGAGGACCGCGACGACCCCGACTCCGCCCGCACGGAGGAGGCCTTCATCGAGGGCCTGCTGCGCAGCTGGCAACGGTTGTCCGACGCCGGGACGCGGATCATCTCGCTGGCCGACAACCCGCACCCGGGCCAGGAGGTCTACGAGTGTGTGGCCGCCAATCGCGACCGGCTCACCGCGTGCGCATTCGACCGTGAGGACGGTGTGCGGTCCAGCTCCGCCGACACCATGCGCGTGGCGGTCGAGGAGTTCGGCGACGCCGACATCATCGACCTCAACGACTGGATCTGCCCGGCCGACCGTTGCGCGCCGGTCATCGGCAACGTCCTGATCTTCCGCCAGGGCTCCCACCTGACGGTGACCTACGTCGATTCCCTGATACCGAGGCTCGAGGCCGCGCTGGTGGAGATCATCGGATGACGAGGCTCAGCCTGCCGCGATCCTGGCGGCCGGGGCGATCCGGCCGCGGCGATCGCCCGGCTGCGGACACGACCACGGTGCCTGCGCCGGACGCACGGGTGGAGCGCTACCAGCGGGTGAGCGCCGCGGTCCGCGCGGCCCAGCCGCCGTCGCCCCGCACCCGGCAGCGGCTCGCCGTCCGCGCGGCCGTCGCGGCCTCGCCGAGAGTGCTGCGCGGGCTCGCGGCCGAATGGTGGCAGCTCTCGCTCCAGCCCGCTGGATGGCGTGAGCAGTGGCCCGGCCGCAAGCTGGACCTCCTGCTGGTCGAGCTCGGTCCCAGCGGCGTGCCGGGCTGGGACGAGGCGGACCACGCGAACGACCTGGTCGCCGAGGCAGAAGCCAGCGACGTGCCGGTGGCGCTCTGGGTCACTGGCCGGCACGTCGATCCTGGCTACCTCGCGGACCGGATGTCGGCAGTAGCGGCGGTGTTCGTCCTCGTCCCGGAGGCTGCCGACGCATGGCGGCTGCGATGGCCAGACGCTCGGGTGGCGGTACTGCCCGCTGCCACGGCGCCGGCGCAGCACTCGCCGGCATTGGGCGGACCCAGCGCTCTGCGGCCCGGCGATGTCGCGTTCGTGGCCGGCGACGGCCCGTTGGATGCGCCCGCGGCGACCGCCAGGATGGAGTTGATCGCACCGATCCTCGGCATGGACGCCGCTCCGGACCTGCACTTGTGGCGAAACCCGGACGGCGCGCCGTACGAGTCGGAGCTGTCCCGTGCGGCCCGGCTCCGGCTGGTGACCGCGAAGCTGCCTGATCTCTCCCGGCCGATCGTCGACCAGTACCGCGTCGTCGTGGACGCTTGCCGCGACGGACTCGCATCGTCGTGGACGCTGCTCGACGCCGGCGCGGCGCAGACCTGCGTCGTCACTCTTCCGGAGTATCGCGAGGCGCTGCCGGACGATCTGCGCGAGCCCGTCACAGCAGTGGAGAACGCCGTCCAGTTGCGGCAGGAGCTGTCGGCCCGCATTCGGCAACGCGAACTGCGCGATCGTGAGGCGTTGCTGCTCCATCGCGCCATCTTGGCCGGTCACACGTTCGGGCACCGCGCCCGGACGGTGCTCGCGGAACTCGGCCGGCCGGTGCCGGAGCGCGATCGGTCCGTGTCCGTCGTGCTGCCGACCAACCGCGTCGGTCAGCTGGGCAACGCCTTGGCGAACGTCGGCAGGCAGGCGCACGGAGACACTGAACTGATCCTGGTGCTGCACGGCGTCGCGACACCGGAGGCGGAGGTCCGGGCCCTGGCGGCCGATCACGGCGTCGAACGTCTGGTGGTCCTCCGGGCCGACTCCTCACTGCCGCTCGGCGCCGTGCTCAACGTCGGTGTCGAGGCTGCCCAAGGGCGGTACCTGGCCAAGATGGATGACGACAACTTCTATGCAGAGCACTACTTGTCCGACCTGGTCAACGCGTTCGACTCCACCGACGCCGGGGTGGTCGGCAAGTGGGCGCACTACGTGTGGCTGCGCGCCGCCGACGCCGTCGTGCTGCGGTATCCGGCGCTCGAGCACAGCTATTACCGCCTGGTACAGGGCGGAACCATCGTCGCGAAGCGCGAGGTGATCGAGGAGTTCCGGTTCAGTGACCTGCCCCGCGCCGTTGACACGGACTTCCTCAACCGCGTCTGGGCGGGCGGGGTGCGAACCTACGTCGCCGACCGCTACAACTTCGTGAGCATCCGTGGTTCCGACCACGACCAGCACACCTGGAAGGTCCGCGACATCGAGCTCCTGGCGGGCGAAGGCCAGGTGGCGTTCTACGGCGATCCACGTCCGCACGTGAGTGTCTGAGGAGGAGCAGGTCGTGAGCGTGGTTTTCTGCGATCACCGTAACGCGCTGGCCAGGCAGAACGACGTGGCTGCCCTGCGCGACGGATGGCTGCGCATCGTTCCGGCCGAGCCCGTGCGGATCTGGACGCCCGACACCGTCGACTGGACCACCGGACCCCAGAGCTCCCGCGCGTGGCACATGTTCTTGCACAGCCTGTCGTGGCTGGAAGCGCTGATCGCGTCCAGCGCCGAGGACGGTGAGCCCGGCGACCTCGAGCTCGCACGCCGCCTTGCCGGCGACTGGGTGGCCACCCATCCGCTGCGGCCGAAGAACGAGGGACCTTGGCACGACCACGCTACGTCCATCCGGGCGCTGACGCTGGTGTGCCTCCACGCGCAGGGCACGGACGACGGCTGGTTGAAGGAGAGCTTGACGACCCACGGTGAGGTGTTGCGCGATGAAAAGCGCTACGCCGGCCCGTACAACCACGGCATCAACCAGGACCTCTCACTGATCGCCGTCGGCTGGACGCTCGGCAACGACGAGTGGATCGACTTCGCTGTCCGGCGGCTGGGCTCGGTCGCGGCGACGTCGGTGAGCACGAACGGGGTGCTGGACGAGCAGGCGCCCGAGTACTCGAACTACTTGTGGGGCCTCTGGAGCCGGGCCATCCGATACATCGAGGCGGTCGGCCGCGAGGTTCCGAACGGGCTGGACGAGCGGCTGGCCCGGATGCCCGAGTTCATGGCGCACGCCAGCATGCCGGACGGCCGGTACGCGCAATTCGGGGACAGCTTTCACCGTGCGCCGGTGAAGATCCCTGGCACCGACACCGAGTACGTCCACACCCGGGGCGGGTCCGGGCGCCGTCCGGAGCAGACGCACCGCGTCTACGAAGAGGGCTACGCGTTCGGACGGTCCGGCTGGGGCGACGAGCGGCCGTTCGATCAGGAGAGCTACTACGCGGTGCGGTTCGGCCCCAAGCGCGCCCGGCACGGGCACCACGACCACACGTCATTCGTCTACGTCGCTGCCGGGCGAGAGGTGGTCGTCGACTCCGGCCACTCCAACTACCAGCGCGACGCCTACCGAGACCACCTTGTCTCGGCTGCCGCGCACAACGTCGTCGAGTGCGTCGACCCCGCGCGGGAACGGAACACGTCCACGCGGCTGGTGTCGTCGTCGGTCGAGGGCCAGGTCGCCACCCTCGAGCTGACCGATGAGCCGTACGACGGCATCACCCGGATCCGGCGGCTGACGTTCATGACCGACTGGGACGTGGTGGTTGTGAACGATCTCGTCACGGCTGGGGAGCCGGCGTTCTTCCGGCAGTTGACGCACCTGGCGCCCGACCTGGACGTGCGTCGCGAGGGTGCCCGTGTGGCAGTCGGCGTCCGTGCCGGCGAGGGCGATCCCGCGGTTCGGATCGTCGAGCTGGCCAACCCCGCGTCACCGCACCCGGTCGACGTGCGGCGCGGCGCCGAGAACCCGTTGCTCGGCTGGATCTCGCGGGACGTCGACCGGCGTGAGGCTGCGCCCGTGGTGGTGCACGAAGCATTGGGCCGCACCGTCGAATTCCTGACCGTGATCCACTGCCGGCCGGGAACGACGGCGACCGTCCGCGAGGACGGCGTGGCGCGATGGCTCGAGGTGGCCGGCGACGACCGCGGCCGCCGCGTCGACCTGCTGGAGCGGCCGCCTGCGACCGGACCCCACGCGGTCTCGGACGACAGCTCCGGCTCCGATGGCCGCCTGCTGACGTGGCCGGACCTCGCGGCCCTCGACTTCACCGCGAGCGGCGACCAGCCGGCCCGGCATCGCGTCGACGGCGAGGGACTCCCGCTCGATGCCTACTACCGGCCGGGACGCGGGCCGTTGCTCACCGTGACGTTCCACGGCCGGTTGGACCGCCGCGAGGTCACCCTCCCGCACTTCGAGTGGCAGCGCCGGAGTGAGGCGATGCCCGGCAGCGTGCTCCTGCTGGCCGACCCCACCATGCACGTCCACGAGAAGGTGCGGCTCGGGTGGTACCTCGGGACCGAGGACTACGACCCGGAGCGGGCTCTGTGCCGGATCATCCAGCGGGCCGCCGAAGCAGCGGGCGCTCGGCAGGTGCTCTTCACCGGCCGGTCCGGGGGAGGCTTCGCCGCGCTCCGGTTCGGCGCGCTGTTCCCCGGCTCGCTCGTCCTGCCGCTCGACCCGCAGGTGGACCTGTTCGCCTACTACCGCAGCTGGCTGGCCGAGCTCATGGGGTTCGCGTTCCCGTCGTACGACCGTGAGTCGGCCCGCCGGATGCTCCGCGATCGCTGGAGCGTCACGCGGCTCTATCGCGAGGGCGCCGTGACCGGCCGGGTCCGTTACGTGCAGAGCGCCGGAGACGCCCACCACATGGCCAACCATCTGGCTTTGTTCAGCGACGTCGCCGGCGTACGCGACGGCACCACGGCGGACGGTGCGATCAGCGTCGTCACCGAGGCGTCGACCGAAGCCACGGGCGCGGCCGCGCGCGACGCCTATTGGGCGCACTACCGCGAGCTCCTCGCCGTGGGGGTGCCGGAGGTCGCAGAGCTGGCCGGCCGCGTCGGGCGGACCGCGGAACGGCAGGGTCTGCTCGCCGCCGCACGGGACCGGGTCGGGCGCGGCCGAGGTTCTGTCCACCCCTCTCGCTAGTGTCGCTCCAGGACGGCCGGAGCGACCGGCCACCTATCGGGGGGATACGACGATGGCCGAGCTCGGCCTCGCCGAGATCTATTGGTCCGGCCGGCGCGACTACGACGCGCTCATGTCCAAGGGCTTCCAGGCGCGAGAGGACGTGCCGCCGTGGCCGCTGCACTATCCACTCGACTGGGCCGCCGATCCGTTCGGCGACAACAACTGGCGCTTCCAGCTGCACGCCTGGCGGATGACCGATCCGATGCTCGCCCGGTACGAGGCGACCGGTGATCCGGCGTACCTGCGTCAGGTGTTCGCCGTCGCCGCGGACTGGTGGGAGTTCCACCGCACCGCTACGGCGGACATGTCCTGGAACGACATGGCCAGCGGTATCAGGGCCCTGCGCATCGCCTATCTCATCGAGCATCACGGTGCGGGCCGACTCGACCTCGGTGCGGACGAGGCGGCCGTGCTCACGGGCCTGGCCACCGCGCACATCGCCTTCCTGAGCGACCGGTCGAATCTCCGCCCGCGGAGCAACCACGCGATCTTCCAGATCTTCGGGCTCAAGCGGCTCGGCGAGGCGGTTACCGAGGCCGGCCCTGACACGGCGAGGTTTGCCGACGAGTTCTTCCGCGAGTCGCTCGAGTACCAATTCACCGACGAGGGCGTACACAAGGAGCACTCGCCCGACTACCACTACTTCGCGCTCAAGGTCCTCGACGATCTCGGCGCGGATCGGCTGTTCACGTCGCCGGAGCTCGAGGCGACACTCGACCGGGCCCGCGACGTGACCACGTTCCTCGTCGGCCCCGACGATCGCACGGTCGCCGTCGGTGACTCCGCGCCGGTGGTCCGCAAGACGCCGGTACCGGACGGGACCTTGGTGTCCGACTGCGCGCGGTCCGGCTATGCCGTGGTGCGATCGGGGTCGTCCATGCTGTTCATGACCGGTGCCCGGTACTCGGCCACGCACAAGCACGCCGACGAGCTCAGCTTCGTGCTCTACGAGGGTGGCCGCCCGATTCTCATCGACAGTGGCAAGTACGGCTACCAGATCGACGAGTGGCGTCAGTACTTCCTCGACGCGGCCGCGCACAACACCGTCACCGTGGACCGTGTCCCGATCTCGCCGACGACGATGCTCGCGGCCCTGCGCCTCGACCCGGTGCGCCAGGAGGGCGAGACCTATCTGCTGGGCGGGGTCGTCGAGCGGACCGGCCTGTTCCGGCACGAGCGCACGATCCGGTACCGTCCCGGCGCCGAGCTGGTCGTCGAGGACCGGCTCACCGCCGACCGCGAGCTGCCGTTCGTCAGTAGCCTGCACCTCGCGCCCGACCTCGTTCCCGAACTGGACGGCGCTCGGTTTCGCGCCCAGGTGCCCGGTGGCGGTGCCCTGCGGGCGACCGTCTCGGGCGCCGCGCTCGAGGCTGTCCGCGGCGGCACCGACCCGATCCTCGGCTGGGAGAGCACGAGCTATCTCGAGAAGCACCCCACCACCGTCGTGCGGGCCCGGACCACGGGCACGGACGTCACGATCCGGTGGGACGTCACCGTCGGCGGCGGAGCGGACACCCCCTCCTAGGCCGGTAGCATGAACGGCGTTGTCCACGTACTGGAGGCACTGCCGGTGACGTCGCCGCGGAAGCGAGCAACTGTCGCGCTCCAGAGCCTCACCTCCGAGCTGGCCAAACGTGCCTCACCGAGCATCGGCCCGCGGCGTTGGTCCGGGTTCGTCGCCGGGACCAGGCTGGCGGAGGCTCAGCGTCTGCTCCGTGCTCAGCCCGGCGCGACCATCGAGCTGGCCCGTCCGGTGGCCCGAGTCCCGAGGTTCGCGGCGGCCGCATGGCGGCTGATTGCCGCAGCCGAGGAACGGACCGGCAACCCCGCGGCGGCGCTTGAGGCGGTCAGCCACGCCGTCGACGCCGGGGGAGGCAGCGTCGCGAATCTCGTCATGCGCTGGCGCCTCGCGGACCGGCTCGGCGAGGTTGAGGAGGCGGACTCCGCCGTGCGCCGCCTTGCCGCGACTGCGCCCGAGGGTCCGCGAGATCTCGAACGGATCGTCGAGGCACTTCGAGGCGCCGATCCAGACCTCGTGCGTGCCTTCGCAGCGGTGGTGGCGGCCGATCCGCGTGCGGCTGCACTGAATCGCGATGGGCTGACGGAGCTGCTCGACGAGATCGCGCTCGTGGAATCGCACGAGGCGGGCGAGGATGCGTACGCGGCCGAACTGACCCGGATCCTGCGGACCAGCACCGCACCGCTGAAAGTCGTCACCCGGGCGCTCACCCGCTGCCGGGCCTGGCAGCCGCTGGCCGAGTTCATCGCCGTCACCCCGACGACCAGCCCGTCGCTGGGCCCGCGGGGGCAGCAGGCGCCGTATCCCGCGGCCGACATCGCGATCGCGGCGAAATCGGCGCTGTCGGCCGGCGCCGCCACGGCGGCGTCGATCATGGCCGCGCGCACTCTGGCGCGTCGCCCCGCGGACGAATCGCTCCGCGCGACCTTCGCCAGCGCACACGACCAGATCGTCGTCGCGCGGCGGCCGTGGCCGTTCCCGAAGCGAGCGGCACGGCCAGCATACGATCCGGATCCGCGGTCGGTGCTCGCGGTGCTGTCACAGTCGCTCCCGGCACGCTCCGGCGGGTACGCGACGCGCTCCCACGGCGTCCTGACCGCCATGGCGGCACGCGGATACCGCATGAACGCGGTCACGCGGCTGGGGTTCCCGTACGACCGCTGGTCGGCCGCCGACACCCGCACGGTGCCCGCTCAGGACGTGGTCGACGGCATCGCCTACGACCGCCTGCTCGAGGACGGGAAACGCGCCTATCCCCAATACCCGCTGGCGTCCTATGTCGATCGATTCGAACGCGGCGTTCAGGAGGTCGCACGGTCGCACCGTGCGGGCCTGATCCACGCGTCCAGCTTCTATGTGACGGGCATGGCGGGGCTGACGGCGGCCCGGCGGCTCGGGGTGCCCTTCGTCTACGAGCTGCGCGGGCTCGAGGAGCTGATGAAGGTGTCGCGTGACCCCGCGTTCGAGGGATCGGACCGGCATCGCTTCCTCGATCGGCTGGAAACCGGCGTGGCGGCAGGGGCGGACGCCGTCTTCGTCATCACCGAGGCGCTCGGTCGCGAGATGGAGCAGCGCGGGGTGAGCGCCGACCGCATCGTCGTGGTGCCGAACGGCGTGCACACCAGCGCGTTCGCGCCGATGCCACGGGACGCCGCCCTCGAGGCCGAGCTCGGACTCCGCGGCAGGACCGTCATCGGCTATGTCGGCGGCCTGGTCGACTACGAGGGGCTCGACGTGCTGCTCCGGGCGGTCGCCGGGCTCAAGGCGACCCGCGACGACGTGCACCTGCTCATCGTCGGTGACGGTCCCGCGGAGCGGTCGCTCCACGCCGATGCGGCGCGGCTCCGCCTCGGCGACGTCGTCACCTTCGCCGGCCGGGTGCCGCACAGCGAGGTCGCCAGGTACCTGTCGCTGATCGACATCGCGCCGTTCCCACGGCTGCCGCTGCCGGTCTGCGAGTTGATCTCGCCGATCAAGCCGTTCGAGTCGATGGCGATGGGCAAGGCGGTCGTCGTGTCCGATGTCGCCGCTCTGGCCGAGTTCGTCGAGGACGGCGTCACCGGCCGGACCGTTCGCAAGGGCGACGCCGACGACCTGCGCGGCGTTCTCGAGGAGCTGCTCGGTTCCCCGGATCAGCGGCGGCGCCTGGGCGAAGCGGCTCGCGAGTGGGTGGTGCGCGAGCGCGACTGGCGCTCGATCACCGCCACCGTCGACGAGACGTACGAGGCGCTGCTGACCGGCCACCTGTCGGGGCCGGGAGGCGGGTGAAGTACGCGCCCCGCGCAGGGTAGAGTCCTGCAGCGTTGGGTGGGTCATCTGACTGACAGGCGAGCCGGTCTCGATTGCCGGAGCGGCGCGCCGCTGGACGGGAGTGGTGGGGTGTGGCTGACGCGTGGATCCGTAACGCGATAGCTGAAGCGGTCGGCGCGTTCCTGCTGGTCTGCGCGATCCTTCTCGCTGTCGAAGCCGGTGTCACTCCGCGCGGACTCATCTACGGCTTCGTCGTCGCCGGTCTGGTCGCCTCGCTCGGGCACGTCTCCGGAGGCCACTTCAACCCGGCGATCACCCTGGCGGTGCTGCTGGCGCGGAAGATCGACGTCCTGGCGGCAGCGGCTTACATGATCGCCCAGTTCGTCGGTGCCACGCTCGGGGCTCTCGTGGTCATGCTCACCACCGACAAGGCCGTGGTCGAGGCCGGCACACCGGTAATCGCCGAAGACCTCATCAACGTCGGCCAGGGGATCGCGCTCGAAGCGATCTTCACCTTCGCCGTCGTCCTCGTGTTCTTCGGCGTGGTGGTCGACGAGCGTGCGCCCGTGTCGGCCTACCCGTTCGCGATCGGCCTGACCATCGCTGTGGGCGTCTACGCCACGGACACCTGGACAGGCGGGTCGCTCAACCCCGTCCGCGGCTTCGGCCCGGCGGTGATCAGCGGTGAGTGGGACGGTCTGGCGGCCTGGCTGATCGGACCGCTGATCGGTGGCGTCCTGGCCTGGGCGTTGTACACGTACGTGATCGCGCCGACCGGCAACGGCCGGGGTGGCGGCGGTCCCCGTCGCCGCGACCGCTACCCCGAGCCGGTTCCGCCGCCGGGGCCGTCGCTGCTGCCCTGATTCGCGTTTCGCTTCGTGGTGTCCGCTGTCGTCGTGACGACCGACCCTGGCCCGGACCTTGTCCGGAGCCAGCGGCCGGCCACGCGTGACGGGCGGTTCCGGGGCGACATCCAGGGGCTGCGCGCCGTCGCCGTCCTCGCGGTCCTCGGCTTCCATGCCGGGCTGCCGTTCATGCCGGGCGGCTTCGTCGGCGTCGACGTCTTCTTCGTGATCTCCGGGTTCCTCATCACCGGGCTCATCCATCGCGAGGTGCTGCGGACCGGGCGACTGAGCCTCGGCCGGTTCTGGGCCCGGCGGATCCGGCGGCTGCTGCCGGCGACCGCCGTCGTGCTCGGGGCTGTGGCGGTCATGACGATCGTCGTGCTGCCGGTGACCCGGTGGGCCTCGGTCGCGTGGGACATCGGCGCGAGCGCCTTCTACGTCGTGAACTGGCGGCTGGCCGGCCAGTCCGTCGACTACCTGGCCTCGGACGCCGCGCCGAGTCCCGTGCAGCATTTCTGGTCGCTGGCGGTCGAGGAGCAGTTCTACGTGCTCTGGCCGATCCTGCTGCTGGCCCTGCTCTGGGTGCAGCGGCGCACTGGCGCCCGCCTCGGTGTCGTCATGATGACGGGCATCGCGATCATCGGGGTGCCGTCGCTGGTCTGGTCGGTGTACCTGACGCAGGCCGACCCGGGCCCCGCGTATTTCGTGTCCACGACGCGGCTCTGGGAGTTGGCCGTCGGCGCCGCGCTGGCGGTGGCCGGGCCGCGGCTGGCCCGGCTGCCGTCGGCCTGGGCGCACCCGCTCGGGGTGCTCGGCCTGGCCGCCATCGTCGTCGCGGTGGTCGGGTTCGACGGGTCGACGCCGTTCCCCGGCACCGCCGCCCTGCTCCCCACGCTCGGCACGGCCGCGGTGATCGCCGCCGGGATGTCCGGCCGGCGCACGGCCGCCGGGCTGCTGCTCGACGCCGGGGTGATGCGCGACATCGGGACCCTGTCGTACTCGCTCTACCTGTGGCACTGGCCACTGCTGGTGGCCGCCGGGGTCCTCTGGGGCGGCCCCGACGGAACCCCGCAGGCGGCGGTCTCCGTCCTGGTCGTGGGGTTCTCCGTGGTGCCCGCCTGGCTGACCTACCGGGTGGTCGAGGCGCCGTTCCACCACGCCCAGATGTTCGTCCGGGTGCCGTGGCGGGCGGCCGCGCTCGGCGTCGCCTGCACCGCCGCGGGCGTGGCCGCCGCCGTCGTCGTCGCGCAGGCTGTGCCGAAGCCGGTGTACGCCGAGAACGCCGACGCCCCCGGTGCGGCGGTGCTCGGCGACGACCCCGGCAGCGACCCCGACGGCGAGCCGGTCGACACCGTCGACGCGATGGTCCCGGACGTGCTGAGCGCGCCCGACGACGTCGCCTCGCTCGACGGCGAGCTGTGCATCAGCGACGTCCGCGGCAACGACCTCGAGACCTGCACGTCCGGCCCCGCCGACGCCGACATCACCGTCGCCGTCGTCGGCGACTCGAAGGCGCACCAGTGGCTGACCGCGCTGGAGCAGATCGCGCAGGCCCGCGACTGGCGGCTCGTCACCTACCTGAAGAGCGCCTGCCCGCTGACCACGCTCGAGGTCGGTCTGGAGAGCGAGCCCAACACGTCGTGCGCCTCCTACAACGATGCCCGGTTCGAGGCCCTGATGGAGGACGATTCCATCGACTACGTCGTGACGTCCCAGGTGTCCGGCTATGCGTTCGGCGACGAGCCGCGCGACGAGCGGGCCGCGATGATGACCGACGATCTCGAGGGCGTCTGGCAGGACCTCGAGTCGGCCGGCCGCGAGGTGGTGGTCATCGTCGACAACCCGAACCCGCGTATCGACGTCATGGAGTGCGTCGCCATGAACGAGGACTCGCTCGGCGAGTGCACGTTCAACCGGGCCGAGGGCGAGAGGGAGGGCGGCACGCTGGTCCAGGTCGCCGCTGCCGAGGCGCTCGACACCGTCGGGGTGGTGGACCTGCGCGACTACGTCTGCCCCGGCGACGAGTGTCCCGCGGTCATCGGCGACACCTTGCTCTACCGGCAGGGGTCGCATCTCACCGCCACCTACGTGGAGTCGCTGACGCCGCGGCTGGACGAGGCGTTGCTGGCCGCGATGTGAGGCCCGCGCGTCAGCGGCGCGGGGCGAGGGAAGCCAGCAGGAGGCGCTCGGTGCGGCCCAGCCCGTCCGGGCCGACGACGACCGAGGCGGTGCTGCGGTAGGTCGCGAAGACGGTGCCGAGCGTCGTCCGGACGTAGTCGTCCCAGGACTGGCCCGCGTACGGCCAGTCGTCGGCGGGCAGCAGCAGCTCCGCCGGGTAGCCGTAGGCGCGGGCCGCGGCCAGCTCGGGCACGTCCATGACGACGACCGGGCGGAAGCCGGCGCTCAGGACCTGCAGCTCGGCGAGCTCGTCGACGACCTCGCGGACGCGTTCTGGCGGGAGGCCGAGCAGCAGCACGACGACCACGGGCAGGCGCTCCGTCCCGACCCCGGCCAGCAGCCGGCCGGCGGTGACGTCGAGCGGGGTGTGCTGCTTGGCGTCGACGGCGAACAGCCGGTGCACGACGGCGCGGGCGGTGGCGGAGTCGCGCAGCCGGGGCACGACGGTGCGGCGGGCGTAGCGGTAGCCGGGGATGCGGCGCATGTGGCGCATGACGCGGCGCGGCTTGCGGCGGTCGGCCATGGTCAGTCCTGCCCTTCGACGACGAGGCCGGTGAGGATGCGGGCGGCCTCGGCGGCGCCGTTGCCGGGGTCGGCGTCGGCGACGTGCTTCACCATCGGCTCGCCCCGCTCCAGCAGGTCCGACAGCAGCGGCGTCGCCTGGTCGACGGTGACGACCTCGAGCGCGTGCGCCCAGCCCTGCGCGGCGGCGTAGCGCGACCGCGCCTCCTGGTCGTCCAGCGCGGTGGACCGGTTCGGCACGAACAGCGTGGGGACGCCGAAGCGCAGCAGCTCGTGGAAGCTGTTGTAGCCGGTGGCGCTGACGGCGAGGTCGAACGCGCGGTACCGGCGCGACAGCGGGAAGTCGCGCACCACGTGGACGTCGTCGAGGCGGCCCTGGCCGGACGCGATCTCCGGCTGAGTCACGCACACCTCGACGCCGAGGTCGCGCAGCGCCGCCACGACCGCGCCGAGGTCGCCGCTGGTGTCGTTGATGTTGCCGGCGCCGAGCGAGACCAGCGCGAGCGGCGCCGACGGGTCCAGCCCGAGGAACGCGCGGGCCTCGGCGCGGGTGTCGAGGTCGTCGCGGTCGAGCAATGTGACGGGGCCGACGCGGGCCGCCTGAGCCTGCGCGGTGACGCCCTGGTCGGCCGGGCCGGCGAACTCGCCCGGCTCGATGACGAGGTCGAACCAGCTCGACTTCGCCAATTGGTCGCGGTTCATGCCGGCCCGCCACATGCCGCGTCGCGACCACACCCAGCGGATGCCCGGGTAGGCGCGGCGGACCAGGCCGAGGCCCTCGTACGGCCAGGTGCCGTCGAAGACGACGACCGACGGGTGGATGCGCTCGATGGTCGCCGAAAGTCGCGCGGCGAAGAACGCGTGCCACCGGGCCGGCTCGAGGCCGGTCGCGGACGCCGACGGCACGTACTCGTACGGGTGCCCGAACCGCCCGACGACCGGCGCGGCCTGCGACAGCGAGAAGAAGTGCGGCTCCAGCTCCGGTGCGCAGCGTTCGGCGTACGCGAGCAGGCGGGTCAGGTGGCCCATGCCGGCGCCGTTGCTGCTGACGAACAGCGCGCGCGGCGCGGTGCTGGCCGCCTCGCTGGCGGCCGGTGGCGGTGCGGACGGCGCCGGCGGCAGGGCGGGCGCTCCGATCAGCCGCTCCAGCCGGGCGACGTGCGCCTCGTGGCCGTACCGCTCCCGCGCCGTGCGCTGCGCCCGCTCGACCTGCGCCTCGTAGGCGGCGGGGTCGGCGTGCAGGGACTCGACGACGCGGCGGACGTCGTGCGGCTCGGCGTAGACGGCGGCGTCGCCGAAGACCGGCTCGAAGTGCGGCGGCAGCACGGCCGGGACGCCGGTGGCCAGCGCCTCGAGGATGGTCCGGCCGAACGCCTCGACCCAGCGCGGGTTGTGGAAGTAGACGAAGAAGTCGAGCGAGGCGAGGAAGTCGCGCGGCGGCATGGCGCCGAACTCGAACACCTCCCAGCTCTCCGGGAGGTCGCCGAGCAGGTGCTCGACCGGCCCGGCGCCACCCAGCACGCGCACCGTCCACGACCCGTCGACGGGGTAGACGGCGCGCAGGGTGGCGGTGTCGGCGGGCCACTTCTGCGGCGACGACCGGCTGTGCCGCCCGACGACGGGGCGCGCGCCGGCGGTGTGGCCGGACCGCGGCACGGCCCAGGCGTCGACGTCGATGATGTTGACCCAGTCGGTCTCGGCCAGCGTGTGCGCCGGGACCCGCCCGGCGATGGCCTGGCGCACCAGCGGGCCGATCGGCGCCCAGAGCGGCTCGCGGCCGAACCGGTGCTTCGCGATCTCGTGCACCGCCTCGGGCCGGTAGTGCTCGTGGCCGTCGATGTCGTACGGGGCGGCGTTGGCGACGATGACGACGTGGTCGGCCTCGACCGGCGGCAGCTGCTCCGCGGCGTGCTGCAGCACCGCCGGGTGACGGACCACGACGACCTTCGCGCGCACCGGCGCCCGGCCGACCAGCAGCCGTGCCCGGCCGGCCTCGACGGCCCGGCGGATCAGCGGGTTCACCGGCGACACCTTGGCCACCAGCGGCCCGTTCAGGCTGATCAGCCCGGTGGAGTAGCCGGCCCTGGCCTGCGCCGTGATCTCCTCGGCGATGCTGTGCGAGGTGCCGCCGGGGAAGCGGAGGTCCGAGACGTCGAGGACGTCGACAGTGCGGGTGCCAGGAGCGGGCATGGTTCCAGATCGTGCCACACCGGCGGGCCGTCGCCGATTCCGGCCGAAGATCGCGGGCAACCGGCCGGACGCGCCGGGCGTCTACCGGTCAGACACGGCCGTGTTCGTCCCGATTCATCCAGCCCGACCTTGGAGCATCCATGATGGAACCCGAGAACCCGGCCACGCCCGACGACACCTCCACCCGCCGGCGCCTGCTCCGCGGCGCCGGTGTGCTGGCCGGCGGCGCCGTCGCGACCGCGGCCGGAGTCGCCGCCGCCTCGTCCGCGCAGGCCGCCCCCGGCGGACCGGTCCGTCTCGGCCGCGTCAACACGTCCGGCGCCAGCACCACGACGGTCCGCTCGTCCGCCCCGGCGACCCTCGACGTGCAGAACCGCGGCCCGGGCGACGCCCTCGTGGCGTCGACGGACAACGTGAGCCTCGCCGCCATCCGGGCCACCAACCACAACACCGAGAACGTGCTGGGCATCGGCGGCGCCGTCGTCGCGACCGGGCACGAGTGCGCCGCCGTCATCGCCACGGCGCACGCGAGCCACGACTACGCGATCTACGCCTACGGCTTCACCGACGAGACCGAGACCGAACGTGGCAACGCGATCCACGCGATCGGCAACGTCGTCGTGGGCGGGCAGGTGTACATCGAGGGCGACCTGATCGTGACGGGCACGATCTACTGCGACAACGTCAAGCCGCTGAGCGACCGGCAGCGGGCCGAGCTGCGCGCCCAGGCGCGGCCGTCAGCGGACTGACGTCCGGTCGCCGACGACCGTGCGGAGGGCGGCGACGAGGCGCTCCGCACGGTCGTCGGCGTGGCCGAAGGAGGACTCGGCCAGCTTCGGCGCGATGGGCGAGCGCAGCGAACACCAGTCACATGACTGGCAAGCCGGTCGCAAGACTGGTGCGACGGTCGAGTGGCGATGTCGGCCCTGGAGCGCCGCGGGCGTCGCCGGGCTTCGGCGCCGGCCGCCGCCTCCTCTGGCGTGTGCCGTGGCTCAGGCGGCGGTGGCGGTGACCCGCTCGGCGTCGATGCGGGCGGGGCGACCGGCGGGGTCCTCGTGGCGCACCAGCACCGCCGAGCCGCCGACCACCAGTGGCACCAGCAGCGCGTCGACCAGGGCGGTGCCGAGGTCGTCGGTCGCCACCAGGAGCCGGCCGCCCGGACCGGCGCCGAGCTGCTCGGCCCGCTGCCGGGCGTGGTCGGCCAGTCCTCCGAGCGTGTGCACGGCCCCGCCGCGGTCGAGCGCAGGCTCGGTGTCGTCGGGCGGGAAGATCGGCGCGAAGTGGTCGGGATAGCCGGGCACCTCGACGGCGTAGTCGGTGACGCCGGGCGGCAGCGGCTCGGTGAACCGCCCGCCGAGCGGCCGCAGCGCCAGCCCGACCACCTCCGGCGCGCTGCCCGCCGCCGCGGCGAGGTCGTCCGGGCCGGCGACCGCCACCTGCACGTCCCCGGACCCGCCGCCGGACCCGGAGCCGGCGCCGAGCACGACGCACACCCCCGCCGACCAGCAGGCGGCCGCCCACGCCAGCGCCTGCCAGTGCGCCGGCAGCCGCAACGCGACCCGTTCGCCGGTCTCGGCGCCGAGCCCGCCGGTGAGGAACCCGGCGGTCTTCGCGACCCAGTTGTCGAACGTGATGGTGGACAGCTCGACGCGCTCGCCGGTGGCGTCGTCGTAGAACGTGAGGAACGGCCGCGCGCCGTCGTGCCGGACGGCGGTGCGCAGCAGCTCTGCCGGGGTCTCACTCATGCGCCCACCCTACGGCCACCGCCCCTTCCCCGTCTGAGTACCCGAACCGCCGCCGACCTGCGTCGTTGGGCTTGTCGGCGCCGCATGCTTCACTGGGTGCGTGATGGAACGGACGTGGCGCCCGCGGCGTCCGGTCGACGTCGTGGCGACGCTCGCCGCCCACCAGCGCGGCCCGTACGACCCCGCCTTCCAGCTCGACGCCCGCGGGCGGGTCTGGCGCACCTGCCGGCCTGGCGGCGAACCCGCGACGGTGTGCGTGGCGGCCGCACGCGGCGAGGTCACGGCCAGGGCGTGGGGCCCGGGCGCCGAGGGCGCGCTCGACGCCGTCCCGCAGTGGCTCGGCGACGCCGACGACCCCGCCGGCTTCCGGCCGCGGCACCCCGTCCTGGCCGACGCGTTCCGCCGGTTCCCTGGCACGGTCGTCGGGCGCACCGGGCTGGCCATGGAGGCGCTGGTGCCGGCCGTCCTCGAGCAGAAGGTCACCGGCACCGAGGCGTACCGCGGCTGGATGCGGCTGCTCCGCACGTTCGGCGAGCCCGCGCCCGGCCCCGCGCCCGCCCGCATGCGCGTCGTCCCGTCGTCCGACGTCTGGGCCCGCATTCCGTCATGGGAGTACCACCGCGCCGGCGTCGGGCCGCAGCGCTCGCGCACCATCGTCACCGCCGGGCGGCACGTCGCGCGGCTCGAGGAGATCTCCGGCCTCGCCACCGCCGACGCCGACCGGCGGCTGCGCGCCGTCCCCGGCATCGGCGTCTGGACGTCGGCCGAGGTCCGCCAGCGCGTCCTCGGCGACGCCGACGCGGTCTCCGTCGGCGACTACGGGCTCCCGCACGTCGTCGCGTACGCGCTGACGGGGGAGCGGCGCGGGTCCGACGAGCTCATGCTCGAGCTGCTCGAGCCGTACCGCGGCCACCGTCACCGGGCCTGCCTGCTGCTCCTGCGGGCCGGCCCGATGCCGCCGCGCCGCGGCCCGCGGGCGCCCGTGCGCGACTACCGCTCGATGTAGCTCAGAGCGTGACGGTGACCGTGGCGACGTCGACGGGCGGGTGGTCGGCGGACGGTTCGGCGGCGTGGCCGATCGCGACCGCCCCGATGGGCGTCCAGCCGGGCGGGAGGTCCAGCGCCGATGTCGCCGCCGAGAGGGTGGGGTCGGGGAACAGCCAGGCGGACGCGAGGCCCTCGGCGCCGAGTGCGATCAGCAGGTTCTCGACCGCCGCGCCCAGGCCGAGCAGCGCGTCCGACCCGTTCACCAGGCACGGGACGACGACGTAGGGCGCGGCGCCGAGCAGGCCGGCTCCGTCCAGCGCCGACGCCAGCCGGCGGCGGGCCGCGTCCGACTCCAGCAGCACGAACCGCCACGGCGGGGTGTCGATCGGCCACGGCGCGGAGAACGCGGCGGCGACGGCCTGCCTGACGACGCCGGGGTCGACCGGCGCCGACGTGAACGACGACGCCGTCCGCCGGGCCGTGACGGCGGCGCGCATGGCCTCGGGGGTGCCGAGCCGGAAGCGGTCCTCGGCGCTCGGCCGGATCAGCGCCGCGATGCCGTGGTCGTCCTCGCCGGGCTCCAGCAGCAGGTGCGGCAGCCCGCGCACCACGGCGACGGGGACGCCGGACAGCTTCGCCCGGACCAGCTCCGACGCCGCCGCCAGCTCGTCGGCCAGCGCGACGACCGTGACGCCGAGGTCGTTGCCGTACGCGTCGGTGCTGCCGCGCAGGTCGTCGACGGCGCGGATGCCGGCCGAGCCGACCGCGAAGTCGGCGACGCCGTTACGCCAGACCCGGCCCGCGGTGTCCGTCACGACGACGCCGACGCTGACGCCGTAGCGCTTGGCCAGGCCGTCGCGGAGGGCGCGGGCGGAGGCGTCCGGGTCGACCGGCAGCAGCACGACCGAGCCCTGCTCGACGTTCGACGCGTCGACGCCGGCGGCGGCCATGACGAAGCCGTGCCTGGTCTCGACGATGCGCGTGCGCCCGCGCGGCGTCGTCCATTCCGAGACCGTCCGCACCGACTCGGCGTCGATGGCGTCGTCGCGGTCGAGGCCTGGGACGATGCGGCCCTCGGCCTTGCTGACGATCTTGCTCGTGACGACGACGATGTCGCCGTCGCGCAGGGCGTCGCCGGGCGGGGCCTGCTCGAGCGCCGTCGCCAGCACCTCGACGAGGTCGTCGCCGGGGCGGACCTCCGGGATGCCGGGCAGTCCGAAGGCCTGATAGCGAGCGCTCACCGCGTCCGCACCTCCTCGGCGAGGTCGAGCGCCGCGCGGGCCATGGCGGCGGTGGTGTCGGGGTCGGTCATCCAGAGCGGGACGGCCCTGGCGCTGATGCCGGCCGCCTCGATCTGCTCGGTCGCCGCCTCGTCGACGGTGTCGACCAGCCATCCGTCCAGCAGGTCCGCGAACAGCTCGGCGACGCCGGCCGCCGTCGTCGGCACGCCGATCGCCTTGAGCGCCGCGTCGGCCATCCCTCTCACCGGTGAACCCCCGATGATCGGTGAGAGGCCGATCTTGGGCGCGCTTGCTGCCTTGACCGCGTCGCGGAGGCCGGGGACGGCGAGGATCGGGCCGATGCTGACGACCGGGTTGGACGGCGGCAGCAGGATCACCTCGGCGGCGGCGATGGCGTCGAGGACGCCGGGCGCCGGCTTGGCCTGCTCCGCGCCGACGAGGACGATGCGGCGGGCCGGGACCTCGGCGTGCAGGCGGACCCACCACTCCTGGAAGTGGATGGCGCGCTCGGTCTCGTTCTCGGTCGCGACCACGACGTGGGTCTCGACCCGGTCGTCGGTCATGGGGAGGAGCCGGACGCCGGGCTGCCAGCGGTCGCAGAGCGCCTCGGTGACGGCGGACAGCGGGTAGCCGGCGGCGAGCATGCGGGTGCGGACGAGGTGGGTGGCGAGGTCGCGGTCGCCGAGCGTGAACCACTGCGCCTCGGCGCCGTACGCGGCCAGCTCCTCCGCGACGGTGAACGTCTCGGCGGCGCGGCCCCACCCCTGCGACTCCTCGATGCCGCCGCCGAGCGTGTACATGACGGTGTCGAGGTCGGGGCTGACGTGCAGCCCGTGCAACGTGATGTCGTCGGCGGTGTTCCCGACGACCGTGACCTCGGCGTCCGGCGCGGCTCGCAGCAGTCCCCGGAGGAACCTGGAGCCCCCGATCCCGCCGGCCAGCGCGGTGATCCTCAGCACAGCCACGACCGTACCCGGTGCCACGTGGGCGGCTGGCCCGCGCCCGGTCAGCGAGACGCCAGCGGCTACGTTCGATGATGATCATGGAGAAGTTGGGGTTCCGGGCGACTGGCCCAGGTGGCGAACGCAACGGCGGAGTCGGTGGGGCGACGGCAGGTCGGCGGTGGCGGGCGGTGAAGGCAGCGGCGAGGTGGTGAACGGCGGTGTTGGACGGCAGCGGCGGTCGCAGCGGCGGATGGTGGTGAACGGCACCGGTGGTCGCAGCGGCGGCGTGCGGTGAGCTGCGCCCAGATTGCCCCCGTCCCCCTGATAGCTGCCCGTTCTTAGGCCGCGGTGCCGCGGGTCAAGCGGTGCGTCGTCCGCGCGAAGCGCCGTCGGCTCCGCTTGAGGCGCGGTGCCGCGGTTGAGAAAATGGGCAGCAGGGGGACGGCAACGTGGCGAACTCGGCGCACGGCACCCCGGCGAACGAGGTCCGTGCCAACCGAACCGCCGGCCGACGCCGAGGTGGGCTGGCGAGCGCCGCCGAGTCGGGCTGGGTGGGCGCCGGGTGATGTGAAAGTGTGCTGGCAGCGCCCGAGGTGAGGTGGGCCGGGCGGATCACGCGAGGTAGGCGGCGCCGAGACGGGCGGGCGAGCGGGCGCGGACCGGGCCGCCGGAACCGTCCAGCTGGCGGGGAAACCGGGCGCCGAGGCGGAACCCGCGCGCCGTCCGGGACGTCAAGGAGATGGTGCGCCCGGCGACCCTGCATCGGTTGTTCGGCCGTCTGGCGTGCCGCGCGGCGAACCGCTTATGCTCCCGCCTCGAACCGCCAGAAGCCCCGCCCGAGCTGCCGCGAGCAGCCGGGATGTGGCGCCACACGGCGGGTCGGGGCGTGCCGCTGGGGCGGGGCGCCGGCAAACGAACAGAGATCTTTAGCACGGTTCCGCTTGACGCGCACGTATTGCACTCATGTAATTTCGAACGTGTCGTTCAGTGATTCCGCGGCCTCGACCACCGCGGCGTCACTACGGGGGCCGGCTCTGAGCCGGAGAAACAGGTCGAAGGAGGCGAGCCATGACCGAGTGGGACGGGGACCAGGTAGACCTGCTCTGGGGCGAAGCCGAAGAGATGAGTTGGCAAGAGCGGGCGCTGTGCGCCCAGACTGATCCGGAGGCGTTCTTCCCTGAGAAGGGCGGGTCCACCCGAGAGGCCAAGCGCGTGTGCCTCGGCTGCGAAGTCCAGGCGGAATGCCTGGAGTACGCACTGGCGCACGACGAGCGCTTCGGCATCTGGGGCGGGCTGTCCGAGCGGGAACGGCGGAAGCTCAAGAAGAGGGCGGTCTGACGGTCGTCCGGCCGGTCGCCGCAAAGCTGAACTCTGCCGTTCTCAGGTTCAGCGCGTAAGGTTGGCGGCTGGCACACGGGGTTGCCCGGCCGAGGCACGCTTCGGCCGGGGCCGCCGCCCCGGTGCTCGCAGACCTATCGCTGGAACGACGACGAGGCATGGCACCGGACCCCTTGACCGCAATCGAGAACGGCAGCACGACGCCCAGCGTCTATTCCGACCCTGGCATCGGCGCCGACGCCGCCCTGGACGCGTTCGCCGGCGACGTCGGCGAACCGGAGCCGGTCGACCCCACGGCGCTGCTGACGCACGACGTCACGGCGGTCATCGTGGCGCACGACGGCAGCCGGTTCATCCACCGCACGCTCGAGGCGGTGGCGGCGCTGCGCCGCATGCCCGAACGCATCGTCGCCGTCGACACCGGGAGCCGCGACGAGACCGAGCAGATCCTGACGTCCACCCTGGGTGCGCCGTCGGTGGTGTCGATGCCCCGCTCGACGGGGTTCGGCGCGGCCGTCGCGGCCGGGGTCGCCGCCGGCGACGACATGGCGCAGGCCATGCGGGGGTCCGGCGGGCTGCGCCAGTCCGACCGGACGCACTGGATCTGGCTGCTCCACGACGACAGCGCCCCCGCGCCGGACGCCCTGTCCAGGCTGCTCGAGGCCGCCGTCCGCCGCCCCGACGCCGGCATCATCGGGCCGAAGGTGCTCGACTGGCGCGAGGGCCGCCAGCTGCTCGAGATCGGCCTGACGGTCACCGGCGGCGGCCGCCGCCACACCGGCCTCGACCGCCGCGAGTACGACCAGGGCCAGCACGACACCTCGAAGAACGTCCTCGCCGTCGGCAGCGCGGGCATGCTGATCCGCCGCGACGTGTGGGACGAGCTGGGCGGGTTCGATCCCCGGCTGACGATCTTCCGCGACGACCTCGACCTCGGCTGGCGCGCCAACGAGGCCGGCTACCCGGTCGTCGTCTGCCCCGACGCGGTCGTCTACCACGCCGAGGCCGCCGCGCATGGACGGCGCCGGCTGGGCGCCACCCGCGACCGGCCGCACCTCGCCGACCGCCGCAACGCCATCTACGTCCTGCTCGCGAACACGCCGGCGCGGTCGCTGCTGTTCGTGCTGCTCCGCGTCGTGTTCATGGGCCTCGGCCGGTCGCTGACCTTCCTGGTCGGCAAGCAGCCGGCGCTGGCGTTCGAGGAACTGGTGGCGCTGCTGTCGGTCATCGGCCGGCCGGACGTGCTGATCCGGGCCCGCGCCCGGCGCCGGCGCACCCGCCGCAAGGCGCCGTCGCAGCTGCGCTCGCTGTTCCCGCCGCGCGGCCAGCAGTTGCGGCACGCCGGCGAGAACGTCTTCGGCATGATCACCGGGTCCGGCAGCGGCGCGGGCCACGACGTCTCCGGCGGGCGCCGCGCGGCCACGTCGGGCGACGACGAGGAACCGGCCGGCGACGACGGCCGCATCCTGCGCTTCCTGCTGCACCCCGCCGTGCTGATGACGGCCGCCCTGATCGTGGTGACGCTGGTCACGGCGCGCGGGCTGATCGGCTCCGGCCGGCTGTTCGGCGGCGCGCTGCTGCCCGCGCCGGCCGCCGCGGGCGACCTGTGGGCCGTCTACACCGAGTCGTGGCACGGCGCCGGGCTGGGCAGCCCGTCGGCGACGCCGCCGTACCTCGGCGTGCTCGCGCTGGTCGGGACGCTGGTCCGCAACGCCTCGCTGGCCGTCGATCTGCTGCTGATCGGCTCCGTCCCGCTGTCCGGCCTGACGATGTACCTGCTGGTCCGCCGCATCGTGCGGACGAAGCTGCTGCGGGTCTGGGTGGCGACGACCTACGCGCTGCTGCCGGCCGTCACGGGCGCCATCGCGGCCGGCCGGCTGGGCACCGCCGTCGCCACCGTCCTGACGCCGCTGCTGGTGCTCGCGGTCATGCGCACGCTCGGCACGCCGGGCCGCTCCGGACCGGGCCGGGCCGCGTGGAGCGCCGGCCTGCTGCTCGCCGTCATCTCCGCGTTCGTTCCGCTGGCCTGGCTCATCGCGCTGGTGCTGGCCATCGTCGCGGGCGCGACGGTGTTCCGCGATCGCCGCTCGCTGCTGCGGCTGGGGGTGCTGCTGGCGGTGACGCCGGTGGTGCTGATCCCGTGGACCGGCAGCCTCATCACCCGGCCGATGCTGCTGGTCACCGAGGCCGGCGTGGCCGGACCGGGGCTGTCCGACCCCGAGCTGGCGCCGTGGTCGGTGCTGCTGCAGAACCCCGGCGGCCCCGGCAGCGGCCCGGTCTGGCTCGGCGCCGGCATCGTGGCCGCCGCCTGGATCTCGTTGTTCCGCCCGGTCCGCCGGCTGGTCATCGCGACCGCCTGGGTGGTCGTCGGCGTCGCGCTGGTGGCCGGCATCGTGCTGTCGCGCATCGCCGTCAGCGGCCCGACGCTGGAGACCCCGGTCGCCGGCTGGCCCGGGTACGCGACGGTGCTGGTGGCGGGCGGCCTGCTGATCGCGGCCGCGATCGGCGGCGAGGGCGCCCGCGAACGGCTGTCGCGGGCCAGCTTCGGCTGGCGCCAGCCGCTGGCCGTCATCATCGCGGGTGCCGCCGCGCTGGCCCCGATCGTCGGCGCCGGCTGGTGGGTCGCGCGCGGCGCGGGCGACCCCGTCGAGCGCCGCGACCCTGGCATCCTGCCCGCCTACGTCGCCGACGAGGCCGACCGCCCGGAGCGCGTCCGCACGCTGGTGCTCAACCGCGCCGACGACGGCCGCATCACCTACGCGCTGCTGCGCGAGTCCGGCCCGCGGCTCGGCGACGCCGAGACCAGCCCGCCGCCGGAGGAGTACGGCCCGCTCGACGACGTCGTCGCCGACGTCGTGTCCGGCCGGGGCGGCGCCGACGGCGCCCGGCTGGCCGAGTTCGCCGTCCGCTACGTCTACCTCCCGCGGCCCTACGACCCGGACCTCGCCGACACCCTCGACACCGTGCCCGGCCTGGTGCGCAGCAGCGCGCCCGAGGGCGCGGCGATCTGGCAGATCGACCAGCCGGTCGCGCGGGTGTGGATCGCCGCCCCGCCGGCCGAGGACGGCGAGCTGGCGCCGATGGCCGACGAGGACACCGAGGTCGTCACGGTTCCCAGCGGCGACGTCAACGCCAGCGGCAGCGTGCCCGAGGGCCCCGAGGGCCGGCAGGTCGTGCTGTCCGAGCTGGCCGACCCGGGCTGGACGGCGCGCTTCAACGGCGCCGAGCTGGAGCCGACGACGTACGGCGGCTGGGCGCAGGCGTTCACGCTGCCGCCGCAGGCCGGCGAGCTGACCGTCGAGTACGAGGGCAACCGGCGCGCGTTCTGGCTGTGGTTCCAGCTCGGCGCGGTCGTGGTCGCGGTCGTGCTGGCGCTGCCCGGTATCCGCCGCGAGCGCGGCGCCGTCGACGACGCCGCCGACCTCGACCCCGAGGACTCCTCGCCGCGGCTGCCGCTGGCGCCGGTCCCGGCCGGCGCGGAGCCGCAGCCGGTGGCCGCGCGTGGCGGCCGGCGTAAGGGCTCCCGGCGCGGCGCCGAGCCGTCGCCGTCCCCGCGGCCCGCCCCGACGCCGCGACCCGAACCCGAACCCGTGCCCGCCGACGCCTCGGCCTGGGTGCCGGGCGAGCGCAGCCTCGGTGAGCGGCTGCGCGGCCGGCCCGCCGCCAAGCCGTCCGCCGCGCCCCAGGACGAGCCCGCTCCGGCCCGCGGACGGGGTGCGCGCAAGCGCGCGGCCCGCGAGCCCGAGCCCTCGGCCGAGGCGACCGCGTTCCTCGAGTCGATGCCGGAGGCGGTGGCGACGCCCGAACCGGCGCCGCGCGGCCGCGGCGGCCGGAAGCGGGCGGCGCCCGAGCCCGAGCCCGTCGCTCCCGAGGCCGATCCGCTGACCGATCCCGCCTTCGACGAACCGCCGGCGGCCCAGCCGGCCGCCGAGCAGCAGCCGCACGCCGTCGGCACCTGGGACCCGTTCGCCCGGGCCGGCGTCGACGACGACGCGCCCCGCGGGTCCATCACCGACGCCTACCAGGGCCGCCGGGCCGGCCGCGCGGCCGACGAGGCGCCCGACGCCGACGCCGGTGGCCGCACCCGCCGCGCGCCCGGCAAGCGTGCCGCGGGCAAGCGGGCCAAGGGCCGGCGGCAGGAGGACGACAAGTGATCAGTGCACGTTGGGCCGGCCTCGCGGCCGGCGCCGGGGTGGCCGTCGTCGTCGGCGGGGCCACGCTCATCGGCCCGCCCGGCTCGATCGTCGACGACCACCCCGAGGTCCGCGAGCCGGTCGTCCGGTCGTCGCTGGTGTGCCCGTACGTCGACGGCGAGGACGCCGGCAGCGCCGAGCTGGGCGTGCTGGCGCTGCCCGGCGTCGACGCCGGTGAGACCGCCGAGGGCGCTGAGCAGCCGCCGATCACCGTCCGGGCGCTGGCGCTGCCGCCGGACCCGGAGAACCCCGAGGCCACCGGCGACCCCGCCGCCGAGGCCGCGGCCGAGCCGCTGGTCAGCATCGCCGAGCGCGGCGTCCCCACCATCACGCCGGTCGAGACCGCGGCCGGCACGTCGTACGCGGTCACCGGCCAGGGCGCGCTGGCGCCGGGGCTGGCGGCCGAGCAGTCGCTGCTGCTGCAGGAGGTCGACCTCCGCGGCGTCAGCACGGCGGCCTGCACCGCGCCGCGACGCGAGCACTGGTTCGTCGGCGCCTCCGCCGAGGTGGGCCGGCGCGGCCGGCTGATCCTGTCGAACCCGACGGACGTGCCCGCCGTCGTCGACGTCGAGCTGTGGGACGAGGCCGGCGTCATCGACGCGCCCGGCACCCAGGACGTCGGCGTGCCGGCGCGTAGCCAGCGCATCATGCTGCTGGACGCGCTGGCGGCCGGCTCCGTGACCACCGCCGTGCACGTGCAGTCCAGCCAGGGCCGGGTCACCGCCGCGCTCGAGGTGCGCGAGACCGAGGAGATCACGCCGCAGGGCATGACCTACGTCCCGGCCGCGGTCGCGCCCCGCCGCGACCTCTGGATCCCGGGCGTGCCCGGGTCGGGCCAGCGCAGCCTGCGCATCGTCGCGCCCGGCAGCACCGACGCCATCGTGTCGCTGCAGGTCCTCGGCGTCGACGGCGCGTACAGCCCGGTCGACCAGGACGTCGTCACCGTCCCCGCGGGCACCGTCACCGACATCCCGCTCGACAGCGGCGCCGACCCGGCCGGCATCCGGCTGCAGAGCGACGAGCCGATCACCGGGTCGATCCGGGTGGTCCAGGCGACCGACGGCGGCGGGCCCGACGTCGCCTACACCTCCGCGTCCGAGCCGCTCACCGGACCGACGCCGGCACTGCTCAGCCGCGCGGCGTCGGGCATCGCCAGCACGCTGCTGCTCAGCTCCACCGTGCAGTCGACGGCGCGGGTCACCGTCCAGACGCTGGCCGCCGACGGCACCGTCGCCGCCGAGACGCCGATGGAGCTGCCGCCCGGCGCCACCGTCCCGGTGCCGCTGACCGCGGTGGGCGACGCCGCCAACGCCACCGTCGTCGTGGTGCCCGAGGCGCCCGGCTCGGTGGTGGCGGCCCGGCAGATCAGCGGCGCCGACGACGACGGCGCGCTGCTGGACCTCATGCCGCTGATCTCGCCGACGATCGAGGTCGACGTGCCCGAGGTGGTCGGCGAGCTACCCGACGTCCCGGAGCCCGTGCAGTCGCCTTAGGGGTCCTGGACCGGCCGGCCGGGTGCCTGGCGGGAGTACTGTTCCGGCGCGGTGACCTCAGCGCCAACTGTTGGCACGGGTGTCACCCCGCCGCATGCCACCATCCGGGGGCCTGCATCTGATCGGCACCGCCGAGGGCATTCCCATCATCTGGGGACTGGCCAACCCCGAGATCGGCGGAACGCGACGTCATCCGCGCGCTGCCGTCGCCAGCCACACCACCCGCCGCCCGAAGGCCATTCGGACTCACTCCGCTAGGGCAGGTCGTGGCCGCCGTAGGCGGGGTCTATCTCCTCGGGCTCGACGCCGAACAACTCGGCGACCTGCTCGGTGACGACGTCGCCGACGAGGACGCGCAGCTTGGCGGGGTCGGTGGCGCGGGTCTCGACCGGGCGGCGGAACACGACGACGCGGGCCGGCAGGGCGCCGGTGCCGGCGTAGGCGCGGGCCAGTGGCACCCAGCTGCGGTCCCAGTCGTCGAGCGCGGGGACGTCCTCGACGGCGAACTCGACCTTGGCCAGCTGGTCCTGCCAGCGCCGGTCGAGCCGCTCGACGGCGGCGATGACGAGGTCGTCGAAGCGCTGCGCCCGCGACACCGAGAGCGGGGAGTCGGACGGCGCCAGCGGGCCGCGCATACCCCGCCCGTGGCGGTCTCGGCGGATCCGCGGCAGGCTCACCCCGGACGGGGTCTCGGGTCCGGGCACACGGCGGCTCATTCTGGGCAGACTAGCCGTGTTTGGCGTGCCGTGCCCGGACGACACCGCGCAGACGCTAGCCTTCCCCTGTGAGTCCGATGCGTCGCTGTTCACGATCAGCCTGTCCGCGGACTGCTGTCGCGACGCTGACCTACGTCTACGCCGACTCCACCGCCGTCCTGGGCCCGCTGGCCACCTACGCCGAGCCGCACAGCTACGACCTCTGCTCCGAGCACTCCGAGCGGCTGGTCGCCCCGCGCGGCTGGGAGGTCATCCGGCTGGCGCCGGACCCCGCGGCGCTCGGCCCCAGCAACGACGACCTGCTCGCGCTCGCCGACGCCGTCCGCGAGGCCGGCCGGCGGCCCGAGCCGGCGCCCGCTCCGCCGATGGCCGGCGAGGGCGGCGGCGCCCGCCGCGGGCACCTGCGCGCGCTGCCCGACCCCGACGCCTGAGTCACCGCCTCCTCCCACCGGGCCGGTGGCCGGCCGGGTAGGGTCGAGCGCGTGCGCGATCTGGTCCCGATCCTCAAGGCCTACGACATCCGCGGCGTGGTGCCCGACGAGCTGGACGACGAGACGGTGCGGGCCATCGGCTGGGCAGCGGCGCACGTGCTGGCCGACGGCCGCGGCGCGATGGTCGTCGGGCACGACATGCGGCCCACGTCGCCTGAGCTGGCCGAGGCGTTCGCCGACGGCGCCACCGCGGCCGGCGTCGACGTCGTCATGGCGGGACTGACCAGCACCGACCAGCTGTACTACGCCAGCGGCGCGCTCGGTCTGCCCGGCGCGATGTTCACCGCCAGCCACAACCCAGCCCGCTACAACGGCATCAAGCTGTGCCGCGCCGGCGCCGCGCCCGTCGGCTACGACACCGGGCTGGCCGAGATCAAGGCGCTCATCGACGACGGCGTCGACACCCCGGTGGCGGCGCGCGGCCGGGTCTCGCACCGCGACACGCTCGGCGACTACGCCGCTCACCTGCACGGCCTCGTCCCGCTCGCCGGCGGCCGCCCGCTCACCGTCGTCGTCGACGCGGGGAACGGCATGGCCGGGCACACCGTCCCGGCCGTCCTCGACCTCCCGGACCTGACGGTCATCCCGCTGTACTTCGAGCTGGACGGCACGTTCCCGAACCACGAAGCGAACCCGATCGACCCCGCGAACCTCGTCGACCTCCAGGCCGCCGTCCGCGAGCACGGCGCCGACCTCGGGCTGGCCTTCGACGGCGACGCCGACCGCTGCTTCGTCGTCGACGAGCGGGGCGAGCCGGTGTCGCCGTCGGCCCTGACGGCGCTGATCGCGGTGCGCGAGCTGGTGCGAGCGCCGGGCTCGTCCGTCGTGCACAACCTCATCACGTCGAAGGCCGTGCCCGAGATCGTCGCCGAGCACGGCGGCGCCCCGGTGCGCACCCGCGTCGGCCACTCGCTGATCAAGCAGACGATGGCCGAGACCGGCGCCGTCTTCGGCGGCGAGCACTCCGGCCACTTCTACTTCCGCGACTTCTGGCGGGCCGACTCCGGCATGCTGGCCGCGTTGCACACGCTGGCCGCGTTGCGCGCCGAGTCCGCCCCGTTGTCGCGGCTGCTCGCGCCGTACGAGCGCTACGTCGCGTCCGGCGAGATCAACAGCACGGTCGACGACGCCGAGGCGGTCACCGCGCGGGTCGAGGAGGCGTTCGGCAAGGCGCCCGACGTCACCACCGACCACCTCGACGGCCTCACCGTCGAGTTCACCGGCACCCCGATGTGGTGGTTCAACCTGCGCCCGTCCAACACCGAGCCGCTGCTGCGGCTCAACGTCGAGGGCGCCGACCGCGCCGTCATGGAACAGGTGCGCGACGACGTCCTGGCCGTGGTCCGAGGGGGACACGAATGAAGCTCGACCCGACGCTGCTGCAGGTCATCGCCTGCCCGGTCTGTCACAGTGCGCTGGAACCCGACGACGCGGCCGGCGAGCTGCTGTGCAGCGGCTGCCCGCGGGCGTACCCGGTGCGCGACGACATCCCCGTGCTGCTGGCCGACCAGGCCCGCACCCGTCCGGCGGAGTAGCCCGCGGTGTTCTTCGACGGCTCGCTCGACGGCCCGGACGCGTTGGGCGTCATCGACCCGGTCCTGCGCGACATCGCCGGCTGGGGCGCCCAGGTCCGCCTCGCCGAGGTCGCGTCCGCCGACGCGCTGGCCGCGCTGGCGCCGGGCGACCGGCCGCGGGCGATCGTCGCCGGCGGCGCCGACGGCCGGCTGTTCCGGGCCGTGCTCGAACCGGTCTGCCCGGTCCCGTTCGTCGCGTGGCCGCACCGCGGCCTGCCCGGCTGGGCCGGCCCGCTCGACCTCGTCGTCGTGGTGTGCCGCTCGGGCCAGGGCGAGGACGAGATCTCCGCCGTCGCCGAAGCTCGCCGCCGCGGCTGCGCCCTGCTCGTCGCCGCGCCGCCCGACTCGCCGATGGCCGCGGCCGCCGCCGGTCGCGGCACGACGTTCCTGCCGGCCGGCAGCGCCGACCCCACCGCGCTGGCCGTCCCCGTCCTGCGCGCCCTGCACGTCATGGGCCTCGGCCCGCAGGTGGAGTCCGAGCCGGTCGCCGCCGCCCTCGACGACGTCGCGGAGCGGTGCGGCCCGAGCGTCCCCGCCGACGTCAACCCGGCCAAGGAGCTCGCCCTCGGCATCGCCGACGACGTCCCCGTCGTGTGGGGCGGGTCGGTGCTGGCCGCCCGCGCCGCCAGGAGGGTCGCCGAGGCACTGCGCTCGGCCAGCGGCCGGCCCGCGCTGTCGGGCGAGGCCGACCAGCTGGCGCCGATACTGGAGGGCGCGCCCGAGCCGGACCTGTTCGCCGACCCGTTCGAGGACGGCGGCTCCTCGGCGCCCCGCCCCGCCCTGATCATCCTCGACGACGGCGCCGACAGCCCGGCCGCGGTCGCCGGCCGGGCCCGACTGGACGCCGCCGCCGGTAGCGGGTCGGTGCGGGTCCAGGAGGTCCGCGCCACCGAAGGGCCGGACATCGGACGGTTCGCGGCGCTGCTGGCCACCGGCCGGTTCGCGGCCGCCTACCTGGCCCTCGGCCTCGGCCGCCCGGCCTGAGGTCAGCGCAGCAACCGCACCTCGGCGCCGACGTCGAGACCGGACCACGCCTGATCCGCGGTGAGCGCGGGCGCCTGGAGACGTCCGGCCAGCGCGAGGCAGCAACGATCGCCGAGCGACAGGCCGGCTGGTCGCGTGGCCGGGTACAGCTTCGCGGCGCGCATCGCGTCCTCGCGGGTCAACGGCTCCACCGTCACGCCGAGAACGGTCAGCAACGTGCCCTGCCGGTCCGCGTCGCCGCCGTGGAAGGCGATCTTCTGCAGCGTCTCGGACCAGTTGGCCGCGCTGACGTGGGCCTCTTGGAGCAGCGGCGGCACGGATTCGTGGCCGGGCTCGGCGTAGAGGTAGGCCAGGATGGCCGAGCTGTCGAGGACGATCAACGGCCGGCCTCGGGGTCGTCGGCGGCCGTCTGCGCTCGGCGGTCGGCGATCAGTTCGTCGACCACACTGCCCGACGTCGTGCGCGACTCGAGTGCCTCGCGTTGCAGTCGCGCCGCAAGGTGCGCTCGTTCCTCCAGGATGAGTCTGCCGTCCTCGACGTAGGCCACGAGAGGCGTGCCCGGCCGGAACTCGAGCTCCTGGCGAAGCTGCGCAGGGATGAGCACGCGACCCTGCTCATTGACAGTTATTGTCGCATGTGTCATGTCGACATCGTATCTGACACTGTGTTGCGGGCTGAGACCTGTCTTGGGGCTGCGGGCGGGTCAACTAGGCTCTCGGTTCGTGGCCGTGCTTCTGGACAATCCCGTGCGTTCCTATGCGTGGGGTTCGCCCACCGTCATCCCCGAGCTCCTCGGCCGCGCGCCGTCCGGGCAGCCGGAGGCCGAGCTGTGGGTCGGCGCGCACCCCGGGTCCCCGTCGACGGTGGTGGGCGACGGGCGGCCGCTGTCGGCGCTGATCGAGGCCGACCCGGCCGCGACGCTCGGCGCGGCGGTCGTCGGGCGGTTCGGGCCGCGGCTGCCGTTTCTGCTGAAGGTGCTGGCGGTCGAGCGGCCGCTGTCGATCCAGGTGCACCCGACCATTGAGCAGGCGGTCGAGGGCTACGACGCCGAGGACGCGGCGGGCCTGGCGCTCGACGACCCGCGCCGCTCGTACCACGACCGCAACCACAAGCCCGAGATGGCGGTCGCCGTCACCCCGTTCGACGCGCTTGTCGGCTTCGACGACCCCGCCGAGGTCGCCGCGTCGCTGGAGCAGTGCGAGCACACCGACCTCGTCGGCGCCGCCGCCGTCCTGCGCGAGAGCGACGGGCTGGAGCGGCTGGTCCGCCGCTGGCTCACCCTCGACGACGCCGCGGCCACGCAGATCGTCACGGCGCTGACGGCGGAGGCGTCGGCCCGGCGCGACGACCCGCGGTTCGCGCTGGTGCACCGGCTCGCCGAGGTGTACCCGCACGACCGCGGCCTGCTGCTGGCGCTGCTGCTGCGCCACCACACGCTGGCGCCCGGCGAGGCGGTGTTCGTCCCGGCCGGCGTCCCGCACGCCTACCTGTCCGGCGTCGCCGTCGAACCGCAGGCCAGCTCCGACAACACGCTGCGCGCCGGGCTGACGCCCAAGCACGTCGACGCGCCCGAGGTGCTGCGGATCCTGCGCTACGAGCCGCACGGCGCCGTCGCGGTCACGCCGGTCCCGGCCGGCCCCGGCCTGGAGCGCTACCCCGTCGACGGCATCGACGAGCTGGGGCTGAGCCGGGTGCGGCTCACCGCCGGAACCGCCGTGCCGGTGCCCGGGCCGCTGCTGGTGCTCGTCGTCGAGGGGACGGCGGCCGTCGACGGCGTCAGGCTGACGCGCGGGCGGGCCGCGTTCGTCCCCGCCGCCGAGTCCGGCGCGACACTCACCGGCGACGGCGTGGCGTTCACCCTGACGACGGCGCTCGACCAGGCACGATAGTCCTCGACCTCGACACGTGAACCGGAGCGAAGGAAACCATGGCCACTGAGGGTGGTACCAAGGCCGTCGTCGCGGCCCTGCTGGCGAACAGCGGCATCGCGATCACCAAGTTCGTCGCGTTCGCGCTGACGGGTGCGTCGTCGATGCTGGCCGAGGCGGTGCACTCCGTCGCCGACGCCGGCAACCAGGTGCTGCTGCTGGTGGGCGGCCGGCGCGCGCAGCGCAAGGCGACGCCGGAGCACCCGTTCGGCTACGGCCGGGTGCGCTACGTGTTCGCGTTCATCGTGTCGATCGTGCTGTTCAGCCTCGGTGGCGTGTTCGCCCTGTACGAGGCGTACCACAAGTACGAGGAGGTGCACGCGGGCCACCCGAACGAGCTGCTGGAGAGCAAGTGGTGGTGGGTGCCGATCGTCGTGCTGGTGGCAGCGATCATCATGGAGTCGTTCTCGCTGCGCACCGCGATCGTCGAGTCCAACCACGTCCGCGAGGGCCGGTCCTGGGTGGTGTTCGTCCGCCGGGCCAAGTCGCCTGAGCTGCCGGTCATCCTGCTCGAGGACATCGGCGCGCTGCTCGGCCTGGTGTTCGCGCTCATCGGCGTCGGCCTGGCCCTGATCACCGACAACGCCTACTGGGACGTCGCCGGCACCGCGGCCATCGGCGTGCTGCTGGTCGTCATCGCGGTGATCCTGGCCATCGAGATGTCCAGCCTGCTGATCGGCGAGGGCGCCGCCGCCGAGAACGTCGAGAAGATCCTCGCCGCGGCCACCGCCTCCGACGACATCGGCCGCGTCATCCACCTGCGCACGCTCTACACCGGCCCGGAGGAGCTGCTGGTCGCGGCGAAGCTGGCGGTCCGGACCGACCAGACCGGCGAGCAGATCGCGGCCGCGATCAACGCCGCCGAGGAGCGCATCCGGGCGGCGCTGCCCGAGGCCCGGCACATCTTCCTCGAACCCGACATCGACCGCGCGGCGGCGCCCGCGCCCGATCCGTCCTAGTCGTCGCGCGGTTCGCGGTCGGCCAGGATCTTGTCGACGGCGTCGGCCTGCTCGGTGTGCCCGGTGGCGCGGTAGCTCCGCTGCGCGTCGAGGAGGTCGGCGCGGGCTTCGTCGGCCCGCTCGCCCTCGGCCGGCCCGCTGCGTTTGCCCGCGGCGGTCAGCTCGGCCAGCCGGTCCCGGAACCCCGGCGGTTCTGGTCGCGAGTACTCGACGTCGGCCCCTGGCTCCCGGTAGGCGGCCAGGTCGTCCAGGCTCACCCCGCGAGCCTCCAACCATGCGCGGGCCGCTGAACGGACCCGCTCAGGGTGCCGGTACGGGATGTCTCGCATGTAGGTGGTCATCCGATGGCGGCCCCAGCGCTCACGCGGGACCGGGTACGGATCGTCCGGTGGCGGCTCCGCTCCGAACACGTCGAACCAGAGATTGCGCAAGATCTCATCGGTGGTCCACTGTGTCTCGGAGCTGTATGGCGGCTCGGAGGAATCACGGATGTGCGCGGCGAGCTCGTCTCGGAAGCCGAGGATGTCGTCGTGGTTGGTCCGCACCCAATCAGGAACGCTCTCGCACGCCTCGTAGTAGAAGTCCAGCAGCTCGGCCTGGTCGTTGCTGAAGACCTGCATCCATCGATCGAACTCGGGGGTCTGGTCCATCACAGCTCCATGTAGGCAACTCGTCGTGGGTCGTCGGCGAAGTAGCTGGTGACCAGTCGCCACGAGTCGTTCTTCTTCTTGACGAAGATGATCAGGCTACCGGGCCGCCTGCCGCGGGCGATGGTGTCGTGCTCGCGAACAGCCGGTGCGGGACCGTGACCTGCCATCGAGCTGTCACGCGCCCGAAGCCACATCTCTTCGCCCGCCTCGGTGTCGGTACCCGGTGCTCGGATCGTGAAGACGTCCTCAGACGTGATCCCAGTATCCGATGGGCGAAGAAGTGCCTTCACGATCGTCTGACCGTTTGCCTTGCCGTCGAGAAAGGCGTCGAGGTCCGCCTGTGTCGGCCCAGCCGCCCTGAGAATCGCGAGAAGTGGTTTGGCCACCGCCGCCGGCGAGGTGTAGTTGCCGGCGGACGTGCCGACCTGGTGCGGTCCGTTCCCGTACTGCCGCCAGGTGTCGGCCGAGCCGTCGGTGTTGAGCCGCCAGCCGTCGACTCCGGCAGGATCCAGACGCCACTGGGCGCGAGCGATCTGGTGTTCGCGGCGCAGGTGATGGCCGTGGCGTTCGACGGCGTGCGCCGATACTCCTAGCAACAGCTTCAGCACTGTGGCCAGTTCCTCGGGCGGGCACGCCGCCACCACCTGGCCGATCGCCTCTACCTGGACCTCTCTGGTCGGCAAGTGCTGTTGGACGAGCGCGGCGTCGTGGGCGGTGGTCTGAACGCTGGGTGCGGGCGCGGGCGGCGGCTGCCAGCGAACCGGGGCCGGGCCGTCGCCGTCGCCGTCGCCGGGGCGGAGGAGGGCGTCGATCTCGTCGGCGTGCTGGATGAGGGTGTGCGCCACCTCGGCGAAGGTGTCCTCGCGGGTGGCCGTCAGATGGGTGCCGATGAGCCGGATCTCGTGTGCCGTGCCCAGCAGCGACCGGCGCAGCTCGGCCGACGGCGAGGTCGAGGCGGCCGCCTCCACGGCGCCGGTCGTCGCGTCGATGCGGGCGCGGACGGCGCCGTCGAGGTGTTCGGCGAGGTCGGGCAGTGAGTCGAGGGCGGCGCGCAGCGACTCGGCGGCGTGCCGCACGCCGCCGTCAGCGTCGTTCCCCGAAGTCATCCGCCGCCCTGCATCGTGTCGATCTATCCGAACCACGGTAGCGGGTGAGCGGCGACAACGTCGGGGGTAGACTCCAGATGACCACACCGGCGCAGGTGATGCCGCGGACCCAGATGGGTCGCGCCGGGTCGGACGATCGTCGAGGCCGCTTCGTCGTGCCCGCGTCCGACCCCTGACACCCATCCCGCTGAGAGGAACCGTTCCATGTCCCTCGATTTCAAGGTTGCTGACCTGTCGTTGGCCGATTTCGGTCGTCGTGAGATCCGTTTGGCCGAGCATGAGATGCCGGGTTTGATGGCGATGCGTGCCCAGTTCGGGCAGAGCAAGCCGTTGACCGGTGCCCGGATCACGGGGTCGTTGCACATGACGGTGCAGACGGCGGTGTTGATCGAGACGCTGGTGGCGTTGGGCGCGGATGTGCGCTGGGCCAGTTGCAACATCTTCTCCACCCAGGACCACGCGGCCGCCGCGATCGCCGTGGGCCCCACCGGGAGCGTGGACGCGCCGGCGGGGGTGCCGGTGTTCGCGTGGAAGGGGGAGTCGTTGGAGGAGTACTGGTGGTGCACCGAGCAGGCGTTGACCTGGCCCGGCCACGCGGGCCCGAACATGATCCTCGACGATGGTGGTGACGCGACGCTGCTGGTGCACAAGGGGGTGGAGTTCGAGAAGGCCGGCGCCGTCCCCGACCCCGCGGCCGGTGATGCGGAGGAGTGGCGGGTGGTGCTGGGCCTGCTGAAGCGCTCGCTGGCCGAGAGCGACACCCGGTGGACGGCGATGGCGGGAGACATTCGCGGGGTGACGGAGGAGACCACGACCGGGGTGCACCGGTTGTACGAGATGATGCGCGACGGGGCGTTGTTGTTCCCGGGTATCAACGTGAACGACTCGGTGACGAAGAGCAAGTTCGACAACAAGTACGGGTGCCGGCATTCGCTGATCGACGGGATCAACCGGGCCACCGATGTGTTGATCGGTGGCAAGGTGGCGGTGGTGTGCGGGTACGGCGACGTGGGCAAGGGGTGCGCGGAGTCGCTGCGCGGTCAGGGCGCGCGGGTGGTGGTGACGGAGATCGACCCGATCTGTGCGTTGCAGGCGGCGATGGACGGCTACGAGGTCACCACCCTGGATGAGGCGATCGAGCGGGCCGACATCGTGATCACCGCGACCGGGAACAAGGATGTCATCACCGTGGAGCATCTGGCGCGGGCGAAGCATCAGGCGATCATCGGGAACATCGGGCATTTCGACAACGAGATCGACATGGCCGGGCTGGCCGCCGTCGACGGTGTGGTGCGCACCGAGATCAAGGCGCAGGTGCACGAGTGGGCGTTCCCGGATGGGCACACGGTGATCGTGTTGTCCGAGGGGCGGTTGTTGAACCTGGGGAACGCGACCGGGCATCCGTCGTTCGTGATGTCGAACTCGTTCACCAACCAGGTGCTGGCGCAGATCGAGTTGTTCGCGAAGACGACCGACTATCCGCTGGGGGTGTACACGCTGCCCAAGCACCTGGACGAGCAGGTGGCCCGGCTGCACCTGGACGCGCTCGGGGTCAAACTCACCGAACTCACGCCGGCGCAGTCGTCCTACCTCGGCATCCCCGTCCAGGGCCCGTACAAGAGCGAGCACTACCGCTACTGAGTCACGCGGGGCGGACGAGGCGCGCGTTGCGGGCGTAGACCCGGAAACCGAGCGCCTCGTACGCCGCCCGCGCGGCCGGGTATCCGTCGTCGCCGCGGGCGCAGACCCGGGCGTCGCGGGCGCCGAGGTCCCGGGCGGCTCGCAACGCGGCCAGCGAGGCCGCTCCCGCGAGCCCGCGCCGGCGGTGTTCGGGCGAGGTCCCGACCGGCTCCAGCACGGCGGCGTCGCCGTCGACCCAGGCGAGCGCCGACGCGGCCGGGGTGCCGTCCGGCGCGACGATCAGCTGGTCCAGCTCGGGCCGGTACGACGGTGCGCGCTGTATGCCGCGGTAGACGGCCTCCGACATCGTGACGCCGAACGCGACGGAGTGGATTGCGGCCCGCGCGGCGGCATCGGGCGGCCGCCAGGTGTACCCGTCCGGCAACGGCGCGGCCGCCGGGAGCCCGTCGAGCGGGCGGCGCAGGTGGGCGAAGAACCGGTCGTCGTCGCGGCGCGCGTAGCCGTGCTCGCCCAGGGCGTCGATCAGCTCGGTCTCCGCGTCCAGGACGGTGACCGTGTGGCCGCCGAACCAGGCCACGACCTGCGCCGTCAACGCGAGGTGGGACGGGTCGAGCTGGAGGTCCAGACGTCCCCCGCGGTCCCACGCCCATGCCACCACCTCCCCGCGGTGCCGCCAGTACGCCGTCCGCCAGGCCGGGTCCGGCCCGCCGTGCTCGTACCAGAACCACGCCAGTTCGCCCGGATGCCACCGGCTGGACCAGCTCCACAGCCGCCCGGCGAGATCGCGCATGGCGGCCAGCTGCTCCGGCCCGGCGTCGTCGACCCGCTGGTAGCCGCCGGTCACGACGGCGGGGCGAAGCCGCCGTCGGTGCGCGACGGCGGCCTCGGCTGTTCCACCGGGGGTGGCGGATCGGACGGTGGTGGTGGCTGCGCCGGCGGCCGCATCGCCGGGTCGCCGTAGCGCAGCGCGTCGCGGCGGCGGCGTTCGGCCAGCACGGCGGCGAGGTAGTCCCACGGCGGCAGCCCGGGCGGTGGCGGCGGGCTGACCAGCGCGGACACCTCGTTGGCGAGGTCGACGGCGAGCCGGGTGCGCACGTCGGGCGCCAGTTGCGGCGCACGGGCCAGCAGCGACCGCGCGGCCATGGCGAGGCGGTCGGGCAGCCGGGACAGCTCCAGCGACGCCGCCCACGGCGCCAGCCGGGGGTCGAGGACCGGCAGCGGCGCGGCCGTCGACGGTATGCGTTCGCGGACGACGACGGTGCCGGCCAGCACGTCGCCGATGCGCTTGCCGCGCGGGTTGAGCAGCGAGCAGACCATGGCGCCGACGCCGAGCGTCAGCACGAAGTCGGCGAACACCCCGGCCAGCGCGCGGACCAGGGCGTGCCGGAACCGGATCGGCCCGCCGTCGTCGCGGACCACCCGCAGCCCGGCAGCCGCCTTCCCGACCGACTTGCCGCGGGTCAGCGTCTCGACCGTCGTCGGGATGACGACCAGCAGGAACACCGTCCCGCCGATGATCAGCGCCGCCGCCAGCGCTTCGTCGACGCCGGGCGCGATCTGGCCGAGCAGGAGCAGCAGCGCGAACCCCAGCACCGCCAGGATGAGGGCGTCGAGGAGCAGTGCGAGCGCACGCGAGGGCAGCTTGGCCAGCCGCAGCTCGAGGGGGACGGCCTCGCCGGTCACCAGGTCGCTCACCCGGCCAGTCTGCCGTAGCCGGGCCCGCTGTCCGAAACGCGACATGTTGCTGCGGGTCGTGGCCACCGTCGACGGCGACAGCGTCACCCAGACGGTCGAGCGCGCCCACGGCCGGCGGTGACGGGCGCGTGGCGTGGCGGGGCGGGCGCGGCATGGCGCGGCGTGGGGCGGTGCGGTGCGCCGTGGCGCGGTGTCCACCCCTCCCGGCCGGGTGGGCCACCAACTCTACGGCCGCGCACCGACAACGTCCGCGGCCCGCGGGCGGCGGTGATGGGGCTCGAGTGCGGCGCCCGGCGTGGTACAGCAGGTCGTCGCGTGGGGTGGCGTGGCACGGCAGGGGCGCGGCGTGGCGCGGTGTCCACCCCTCCCGGCCGGGTGGGCCACCACTCTACGGCCGCGCACCGACAACGTCCGCGGCTGCGGCCGGCGGTGACGGCTCGAGCGCGGCGGCCGGCGTGGCGCGGTGTGGGGCGGTGCGGTGCGACGTGGCGCGGTGTCCACCCCTCCAGGCCGGGTGGGCCACCAACTCTACGGCCGCGCACCGACAACGTCCGCGGCCCGCGGCCGACGGTGACGATGCCGCCCGCGGCCCGCGGCCCGTGGCGCCGGTCCCGCCCACGCCGGGCAGCCGCGCCGCGAGCCCGGCGACGTCCAGTTCGCCGGCCCGCACGAGCAGGCGGTCGGCCGCTTCCTCGGCTGCGGTGACACCGTCGCCGTCGAGCATCGCGGTCCTCCTCGTCGAGAGCGATGCCCTAGTCTCGGACACGGGCTCGGAGTCGGCGCGTGAAGGGACGGCAGGTGGACCTCGACGCGTTCGTCGCGGCGCACCGCGACGAGTGGGACCGCCTCGAGCGGCTGGTCCGCCGCCGCGGCCGGCTCACCGGGCCCGAGGCCGACGAGCTGGTCGCGTTGTACCGCGCGGCGTCCACGCACCTGTCCACGCTGCGCTCGGCCGCGCCCGACCCCGTCCTGCTCGGACGGCTGTCGTCGCTGGTGGCGCGGGCTCGCACGGCCATCGCCGGCGCCCACGACCCCGGCTGGCGCGACGTCGTCCGGTTCCTCACTGTCGGCTTCCCGGCGGCCGTGTACCTCAACCGGCGCTGGTGGATCGGCGCGGCGCTCGCCTTCGCCGTCGTCTCTGTCGCGGTCGCCTGGTGGGTCGCCGCGAACCCGGCGGTTCAGGCGACCATCGGCGCGCCGGAGCAGATCAGGCAGCTGGTCGAGCACGACTTCGAGGACTACTACTCGGCGAACCCGGCCGGCTCGTTCGCCGCCCGCGTGTGGGTGAACAACGCCTGGGTGGCGGCGGCCTGCCTCGCGCTCGGCGTCTTCCTCGGCATCCCGGTCGTGTACGTGCTGTGGATGAACGCCGTCAACGTGGCCGCGTCGGCCGGGTTGATGGCGGCGGCCGGCCGCCTGGACGTGTTCTTCGGCCTGATCACGCCGCACGGCCTGCTGGAGCTGACGGCGGTGTTCGTCGCCGCGGGGGCCGGGTTGCGGCTGGGCTGGACGGTCGTCGATCCGGGTCCGCGCGGACGCGGCGAGGCGCTGGCCGAGACCGGACGGGCGACGCTCGGCATGGCGCTCGGGCTGGCCTGCGTGCTGCTGGTGTCCGGCGTCATCGAGGCGTTCGTGACGCCGTCGGGCCTGCCGACGTGGGCGCGCATCGCCATCGGGGTGCTCGCGGAGGCGTTGTTCCTCGCCTACGTGTGGGTGTACGGACGGCGCGCGGTGCTGGCCGGCGAGGTCGGCGACATCGACCGCGACGCCCGCGCCGACACCCTCCCGGTGGCGGGTTAGAGCCGTCCGGTCGCCTTGAGCTCCAGGTAGGCGTCGGCGACGGCGGGCGGGAGGTCGGCCGGCGGCTGGTCGACGACGTGGGCGCCGCGGCGGCCGAGCAGCTCGGCCAGTTGGGCGCGGGCGAGGCGGTCGTGTTCGGCGGCGGCAGCGGCGTAGACGGCGTCGGAGTCGCCCCGGCCGGCGGCCAACTCGGCCAGCCGGGGGTCGGCCACCGACGCGACCATGACGGTGTGCCGCCGGGTCAGCCGTCCGAGCACCGGCAGCAGCCCCAGCTCGACGGCGCTGGAGTCGAGCCCGGTAACGATGACGACCAGCGCGTGTTGCCCCGCCCGGCTCAGGATCTCGGCGGTGAGCTGCCGGTAGTCGGTCTCGAGCAGCTCCGGCTCCAGCACCGCCAGCGCGCCGACCATGCGCCGCAGCAGGTCGGTGGCGTCCAGCCGCGCGACGTCGGCGCGGACCTGGCGGTCGTACGCGAGCAGGTCGACGCGGTCGCCGGCGCGCGCGGCCAGCGCGCCGAGCAGCAGCGCGGTGTCGATGGCGGCGTCCAGCCGGGGCTCGTCGCCGACCCGTCCCGCGGACGTCCGGCCGGTGTCGAGGACGATCAGCACGTGCCGGTCGCGCTCGGGCCGCCACGTCCGCACGACGACGCCGCCGTGCCGGGCGGTCGCGCGCCAGTCGATGGAGCGGACGTCGTCGCCGCGGACGTACTCGCGCAGCGAGTCGAACTCGGTGCCCTGGCCGCGGATGCGCACCGCGGACCGGCCGTCGATCTCGCGCAGCCGGGCCAGCCGCGACGGCAGGTGCCGGCGGGCCCGGAACGGTGGCAGCACCCGGACGGTCCACGGGACGGCGTGCGAGCCCTGCCGTCCCGCCAGCCCGAGCGGGCCGAGGCTGCGCACCGTCACGCGGTCGGCGGTGCGGTCGCCGCGCCTGGTCGGCCGCAACGACGTCTCGACCAGCCGCCGCGCACCGGCTGGGAGGTCGACGGCGATGCGGTCGGCGACGGCGCCCGCGGACGGCGGCCAGGCGTCGCGCAGCAGCCCGCGGACCCGGCGGCGGCCGTCGTTGCGCACGCTCAGCCGCACCGTCGCCGTCGTGCCCAGCCGCGCCGTGTGGTCGCCGTCGCGGGACAGCCGCAGCGCGCGCGGCGACCCGGCCAGCGCGACGTCGGCCAGCGCGAGCGCCAGCACGACCCCCGTCACGCCCACGATGCCGGCCCACGACGGCGCCGCGGCCGCCACGACCACCGCGCCGATGGCCGCCAGCGCCGCGACCCGCCCCGTCAGGACCATCAGCGCGGGACGGGGACCGTGGCCAGGACCGTCTCGAGCACGGAGTCGGCGGTGACGCCCTCCATCTCGGCCTCCGGCCGTAGCGACAGCCGGTGCCGCAGCGTCGGCCGGGCCAGCGCCTTGACGTCGTCGGGCGTCACGTACCCGCGCCCGGACAGCCAGGCCCACGCGCGCGCCGTCTTGAGCAGCGCCGTCGCACCACGCGGCGAGACGCCCAGCTGCACCGACGGCGACGTGCGGGTGGCCCGGCAGACGTCGACGACGTAGCCGAGCACGTCGGGCTCGACCCGGACGGCGGCGACGGCCTCGCGCGCGGCCGCGAGGTCGTCCGGGCCGGCCACCGCCTGGACGCCGGCGGCCGCGAGGTCGCGCGGGTCGAAACCGTCGGCGTGCCGGCGCAGCACCGCGATCTCGTCGTCGCGCTCGGACACCGTGACGGTGAGCTTGAGCAGGAAGCGGTCGAGTTGCGCCTCGGGCAGCGGGTAGGTGCCCTCGTACTCGACCGGGTTCTGGGTGGCGGCGACGAGGAACGGGTCGGGCAGCGGCCGCGGCCGGCCGTCGACGGAGACCTGCCGCTCCTCCATCGCCTCCAGCAGCGCGGCCTGCGTCTTCGGCGGCGTCCGGTTGATCTCGTCGGCGAGCAGCAGGTTCGTGAAGACCGGGCCCTCGACGAAGGAGAACTCCGCCGTGCGCGCGTCGTAGACGAGCGAGCCGGTGATGTCGCCGGGCATGAGGTCGGGGGTGAACTGCACCCGCTTCGTCTCGACCCGCAGCGTCGCCGCGAGCGCCCGGACCAGGAGCGTCTTCGCGACGCCGGGCACGCCCTCGAGGAGCACGTGACCGCGGCAGAGCAGCCCGATGACCAGGCCGCTCACCACGGCGTCCTGCCCGACGACGGCCTTCGCGACCTCCTCGCGGACGCTGGTCAGCGCCGCGCGGGCGGCGTCGGACGTGGGTGCGGGGGACTGCGCCGAGAACGTCACGATGGACGGGGATCCTTTCCGGTGGGCGAGGCGCCGGTGGCCCGGGGGACACCGGCATTCTCCAGGTCGTCGAGGTCGGCGGCCAGCCGCACCAGGGCGGCGTCGTCGGCCGGCGGCGGGCCGGCCAGCAGCGCGGCGATCTCCGCGGCGGGCCGGCCGGTGCGGGCGGCGAGCGTCGCGGCCAGGGCGCCGACGGCGTCGGGCCCGGCCTCGCCGGTCTGGCCGGGCAGCCGGGCGGACGCGGCCAGCCGGCGGATCGCGGCCGCCCTGAGCAGCCCGGCGGCGTGCTCGCGGGACCGGCCGCGACGGTACAGCCGGGCCCGTCCCTCCGTCGTCTCGCTGGCCCGGACGACGACCGGCAGCGGCTCGGTGACCAGCCGGCCCAGCCGCCGCGCCCGCCACACGGCAGCCAGCGCCACGGCGATCGCCAGCTGCCAGGCGCCGGCCCGCACCCAGCCGGGCAGCTCGTCGGTGAACGCGGCCGGGGCGTCGGTGCCCTGCTCGGGGATGGGGCGGTACCAGATCAGCCGCCGCGTTTCGCCGAGCAGCCCCAGAGCCAGCGCCGCGTTGCCGTCGTCGTCGAGATACTCGTTCGTCAGGGGTTCGGCGGTGCCGAGCAGCACCACCTGGCCGCCGCTCTCCGTCGACGAGACCGCCAGCGCCGGCTCGCCGTCGACGGTGTAGCAGGCGGCGCCCTCGGACCGGCTGAGCTCGCCGCTGAAGCCGAACCCGCCCAGCCGCGCCGACCCGGCCCGCTCGGCGACCGGCAGCGCGCAGCCGGGCTCCACCGTGCCGGGCGCGTCGACCAGCACGGCGGTCAGCCCGGGCGCGTAGTCGGGTACCCGCAGCTCGGGCGCCACCAGCACCAGTCGCGCGCCGGTGTCGACGAGGCGGTCGATCTGGTCGGTCGTCAGCAGGTCGGGCACCGTCACCAGCACGGTGTCGTCGGGGCCCGCGGCCGCGACGGCGTCTTCGTTGCCGCGCACGGACGTGATGTCGACGCCCTGCTCGGCCAGCAGCGTGGCCAGCGCCCGCGCTCCCGGATTGTCGACGCCCTCGGGGTCGAGGTAGCCGCGGCCGGCCTGACTCTGCACGATGCCCAGGACGACCGCTGTGACCAGCAGGAACGCCACGACCGCGAGCGGACGGCGCCAGCGACGCCAATGCTCGGCGCTGGTGGGGTCGAGCGGCCGCGACTCGGGCGGCGTGGTGGTCGTCGAGCTCACCGGGGCACCGCCAGGACGGGTCCGCCGGCGGCCGGCTCGGGCCGGGGCCGCGCCGCGGCAACGGCGTCGTCGAGCTCGCGCAACAGCAGGTCGTCGGCCTGCGTCGCCGCCGCCCCGCCGTAGCGGACGCCGTCGAACAGCCGGGCGCCCGCGTGCATGCCGCCGGCCGGCCGCGGGAGCTCGCCGAGCAGCGTCGTGGCCTCGCGGGCCGCCTCGTCCGCCGTGCGGCCGGCCCGCGGGTCGAGGACCCCGCGCTCCTCCAGCCCGGCGACGACGGCGCGGAACCGCTCGACGACGGCGGCCGGCCAGTCGCCGCGCCCGGCGGCGGCGTCGGCGGCGGCGCGGTACTCGGCGGCGCTGCGCCGGCGGCCGGGCAGGACGGCGCCGGAGCGGGCGGCGTTGCGCTTGGCCAGTGGCCCGGTCCGGAGGATCACCAGGGCCGCGAACCCGACCGCGATGGCGACCACGATGGCCAGCCCCAGCTGGCTGGACAGCGTGCCGCTCGCCGCCTCGATGATCCGCTCCAGCTGCTCGGCGAGCCAGCGCAGCACGCGCGTCACGATCGGGGTGTCGCGCTCGTAGAACGGCCTCGCGAGCTCCTGCCGGGCGAGCTCGCGCGCCTCGTCGCGGCCGAGGTCGACCGGGATCGACGCCACGATCACGGCGATCCCGGAGGCGCTCCGCTGCCGCCGCGTCCGTGCAGGTCGACGCCGGCCGCGCGGGCGAGCTCGATGTCGAGGCCCTCGCGCCGGATGCGCCGGTCGATGTACAGCAGCGCCGTGGCCGCCGCCGCGAACGGCGCCGTGATGGTCGCCGAGATCATGCCGGCCAGCGTGTTCAGCACGTACCAGGTGACGGGGTCGTCGGCGGCGTTGGTGCCGAGCATGGACGGCACGCCGAACGGCACCGCCACGACCTGCCCGATCAGGAACGTGATGAACAGGATCAGGAGCAGGATGGCGAACACCCGCCACCACGACGTCTTCACCAGCGTCGCCGACCGCCGCAGCGACTCGACCACCCGGATCGGCCGCGTCGCGCCGTCGGCCGTCGTCGTCTCCAGCATGAGCGCCGGCGTCGACAGCGCGTAGCGCACGTACAGCCAGATCGTCACCGGGACCGCCGCGACCCCCAGCAGCACGACCAGCGCCGCCGCGGCCGTGCCGCCGACGGCCGCCAGCCCCAGGGCCGCCAGCAGCACCGCGATGGCCGGGCTGAAGTAGATCAGCGTGTACAGGAAGGTCAGCCCCAGTAGCCGCGGCAGCCGGCCCTTCGACTCGCGCCACGCCTGCCCGATGCTGAGGTCGCGGCCCAGTACCGCCTGCCCCACCACCACCGTCAGCACCCCGGTCAGGAACACCGTCACGACGACGGTGACCAGCCAGCCGATCAGCGCCGCCGGGATGCCCCGAGCCAGCGCGTCGAACGTCTCGGCCTCGGTCATGCCGAGGTCGGGCTGGGTGATGGTCTCGCCGAACACCCACGCCAGCAGCGCCGACGAGAGGATCTGCGTCGTCGCCGCCACGACCGCGGACAGGCCGAGCATGGCGGCGAGGTTGCGGCGGATGGTCGTGATGGCGCCGTCGAGGATCTCCGTGACGCCCAGCGGGCGCAGCGGGATGACGCCCGGCTTCACGTCGGGCGCCCGCCAGCCCGGTCCCGGGCCGTTCGACCAGGCGCCGTAGCCCGGCTGGCCCTGGCGGGGCTCGCCGTAGGCTGGGCCCTGGCCTGGTTGGCCGGCGCCGGGCTGGCCCGCGCTGGGCGGGCCGGTGTAGGTGGGGCCGCCGGGACGGTCCCAACCGCCCTTCTGTTCGGCGGTCGGCCGCTGCCAGCCCTGCGGGGACTGGTCCCAGCCGCCGCCCGGACCCCAGCCGCCGGCGTTCCAGCCGCTGTCCTGAGCGCTCTGGTCGCCCTGACCGCCCTGTTCGCCGGAGCCGCCGCCCTGTCCGCCGCTCGGCACGCCGGGGTCGCTGCCCGGCCGGCCCGGACCACCCGCCGGGAACCCCGGCTGCTGCGGCGACCAGCCCGGATACGGCGGCGGCGCGGGCGGGACCACCGGTGCGGGCGGGGCCACCGGATCGGCGCCGTCCGGGGCGGGCGCGTGGCCGCCGCGCGTCGCGTCGTCCTCGCGCGCCGCGTCGTCGTCCGGCGGAGGCGCCCCCGCGATCCCGGACATCGGGCTCCCTTCTTCGGCGCCGGACGGCCGTCGCGGGCCGATCCGGCGCATGCTCCGCACGCCCCCTGGGCGCTCTGGCCGTCGCCGTCGCGCGCCCGCGAACCCCCGCGGACCCGCCGGTCTCACCTCAATCCTGTCACGTCCGGCGGCCTCTGCTCAGACGAGCCACCGGCGCGTCCGGCGGCACGCTGGCGAGCGACTTTTTCACTCTGAGGCCTCTTCGGTGTCACGATATGGACATGAAGGGACGTGTGCTCATCGTCGACGACGACACAGCGTTGGCGGAGATGCTAGGGATTGTGCTGCGTGGCGAGGGGTACGAGCACGCCATCATCACCCGCGGCGACGACGTTCTGCCGGCGTTCCGTGAGTTCAAGCCCGACCTCGTGCTGCTCGATCTCATGCTGCCCGGCCGCGACGGCATCGACGTGTGCAAGGAGATCCGCGCCGAGTCCGGCGTGCCCATCGTCATGCTGACCGCCAAGAGCGACACCGTCGACATCGTCGTGGGCCTCGAGTCCGGCGCCGACGACTACGTCGTCAAGCCGTTCAAGCCCAAGGAACTGGTCGCCCGCGTGCGGGCCCGGTTGCGCCGCACCGACGACCCCAAGCCCGAGACCCTGCAGGTCGGTGACGTCGTCATCGACGTCGCCGGTCACTCGGTCAAACGCGACGGCCAGCCGATCTCGCTGACGCCGCTGGAATTCGACCTCCTCGCCTGCCTGGCCCGCCGCCCATGGCAGGTGTTCACCCGCGAGGAGCTGCTCGAGAAGGTGTGGGGCTACCGCCACGCCACCGACACCCGCCTGGTCAACGTGCACGTGCAGCGGCTGCGCTCCAAGATCGAGCACGACCCCGAACGACCCGAGATCGTCGTGACCGTCCGTGGTGTGGGGTACAAGGCCGGACCTGGGTGAGCGGATGATCGGTCCCGTCGGCGGGGACGACGCGGGGGCGGCAGCGGCGGGGGCGGGAGCCGACGCGCTGTCGCGGTTCCTGCCGCGCCTGGCCCAGTGGTCGATGCGACCGTGGCGGCTGGTCCGGGGCGCCTGGCGGCGCTCGATCCAGCTGCGCGTCATCACGGCGACGCTGGCGTTGTCGCTGGTCGTCGTGTCGCTGCTGGGCGTCACGCTGTCGCGGCAGATCACCGACGGCCTGCTGCGGGCACACGCCGATGCCGCCGTCGCCGACGCCGCCGCGGGCGTCGACAGCGCCCAGCGCACGCTCGCGGTGTCCGACGCGCCGCCCGATGAGCTGCGGCAGACGCTGACCAGCATCGTCGAGACGCTCGCGGCCAGCGGCAACACGTCCGCCGCGAGCGACCCGCTGTACGAGATCGTCGTGCTCGGCGGCGAGGGGGCGCGCACCTACCGCTCCGGCGTCAGCCCGCTCAGCGTTCCCGGCTCGCTGCGCGACCGCGTCGCCGACGAGGAGCGGATCTTCCGCACGTACACGTCCATCCGCTACCTCGACGGCCGCGAGGTAGCGGGCCTGGCCGTCGGCGGGCAGATCACCGACCCCTACGGCGGCGACTACGAGCTGTACTACCTGTTCCCGCTGACCGAGCAGCAGCAGACCGTCGACCTCGTCCTGACGGCGCTGACGACGGCCGGCGTGCTGCTGATCGTGCTGCTGTGCGCGCTGGCCTGGCTGGTCGCGCGGCAGGTCGTGACACCCGTCCGGCTGGCGGCGCGCATCGCCGAGCGGTTCTCGGCCGGCAACCTCGCCGAACGCATGGCCGTCCGCGGCCGCGACGACCTCGCCCGGCTGGCGATGAGCTTCAACCAGATGGCGGCCAGCCTGCAGCACCAGATCGGCCAGCTCGAGGACCTCTCGCGCATGCAGCAGCAGTTCGTCTCCGACGTCTCGCACGAGCTGCGCACGCCGCTGACCACGGTGCGCATGGCCGCCGACGTCCTGTACGAGTCGCGCGGCCAGTTCGACCCCACCGTCGAACGCTCCGTCGAGCTGCTGCAGGCCCAGCTGGACCGGTTCGAGGCGCTGCTCACCGACCTGCTCGAGATCAGCCGGTTCGACGCCGGCGCCGCCGCGCTCAACGCCGAGCGGTACGACGTCCGCGACGTCGTGCACAAGGTGGTCGACGCCGCCACGCCGCTGGCCGTCGAGAAGGGCAGCGAGCTGGTCGTCGACGTGCCGGTCGAACCGGCGATGGCCGAGATCGACGCCCGGCGCATCGAGCGCATCGTCCGCAACCTCGTCGTCAACGCCGTCGAGCACGGTGAGGGCCACGACGTCCGCATCACCGTCGCCGCCGACGACCACGCCGTCGCCGTCACCGTCCGCGACCACGGCGTCGGCCTGAAGCCGGGGGAGTCGTCGCTGGTCTTCCACCGGTTCTGGCGGGCCGACCCGGCCCGGGCGCGGACCACCGGCGGCACCGGCCTCGGGCTGTCCATCGCACTGGAGGACGCCCGGCTGCACGGCGGCTGGCTGCAGGCGTGGGGCGAGCCGGGCGAGGGGTCGCAGTTCCGGCTCACGCTGCCTCGACTGGCCGGCGACGACCTGCGCTCGTCGCCGCTGGCCCTCGTCCCGGGCGACGTGGGCGACGGCGGGCTGACGGACGCCAGCGCCATCGGGTCGCCCTACCGCCGGCTGCTGCCGTCCGCCGACGAGCCCGACGACGGCCTGTCGCCGGTCTCGTCCGCGGCGCCGCCCGAGGTCACGCCGTCGTCGTCGGCGCCGTCGACGTCGCCCTCGGCGTCGGCGGAGGAGGTGCGGCATGGGTAGCCGCGCCGCCGTCACCGTCGCCGTGCTGGCCGCCGCGGCCGTCGTCGCCGGGTGCAGCGAGATCCCGACGTCCGGCCCGGTCGTCGACGCGGGCGCCGTCGGACCGCAGGCCGACGACCAGAGCCGCTACATCGAGGTCATCGAGGCGCCGCCGCAGCCCGGCATGACGCCGAAGGAGATCGTCGACGGCTTCATCGAGGCCATGGCGTCCTACCAGCCCGGTTACGAGACCGCTCGCGAGTACCTCACCGAGGAGGCCGGCGCGGAGTGGGACCCGTACGCCCGCGTCGGCGTGTACTACGAGCCCAAGCCCGACACCCAGCAGCTCAGCGACAACGTCGTCCACGTGAAGACGACGCCGCGCGGGGAGGTCCGCGCCGACGGCGCGTTCAGCGAGGGCGACGGCCAGCTGCCGCACGAGTTCGACCTGCAGCTCGACCAGGTCGACGGCGAGTGGCGCATCGCCAACCCGCCGCCGGGCATCCTCGTCTCCGACTTCAGCTTCGAGCGCGAGTACCAGGCCCGCAACATCTACTTCTTCGACCCGGGCTTCGAGGTGCTGGTGCCCGACGTCGTCTACCTGCCGCGCACCGCCAACGACGCCACGGCGACGCTGCTGGCCCGCAAGGTGCTCGCCGGCCCGACGGAGTGGCTGGGGCCCGCCGTCGCCACGGCGTTCCGCCCCGACGCGGAGCTCGCCATCGACGCCGTCCCCGTCCGCGACGGCGTCGCCACCGTCGAGCTGGGCGCGGGCGCCGCGCTGGCCGGACCCGAGGAGCGCGAGCGCATGGTCGCGCAGCTGGCGTGGACGCTCGGCGTGCTGCCCGAGGTCGAGAAGGTCGAGGTGCTGGCCGACAAGCTGCCGCTGATCTCCGGCGACCCGATGTCGCCGCAGGAGCCGCCGCTGAGCTCGTACGACCCGTCCGTGCTGCCGTCCGGCACGCCGCTCTACGCCATCGGCGAGACCGGCGTGGTGTCGGTGTCGGACGGCGAGCTGACGCCCGTCCCCGGCCCACTGGGCGAGCAGGCCGAGGCGCGCGAGGTGGCCGTCAACCTCGCCGCCAACCGCGGCGTCGTGATCAACGCCGACCGCACCGCCATCCAGGCCGCCTCGTTCGGCGAGGACGAGCCGCTGGAGACGCTGCTCACCGGCACCTCCCTCGCCTCGCCCGCCTGGGACCGCACCGGCCTCATCTGGGCCGTCGACGCCGGCGCCCCCGCCCCCGGCATCGTGGTCGCCCGCCCCGACGGCCAGCCCGTCGCCGTCACCGCACCCGAGCTCACCGACCAGCACGTCGACCACCTCGCAGTCTCACCCGACGGCACCCGCCTCGCCCTCGTCGCCGGCGGCCTGGCCATGGTCGCCAACATCATCCGCGACGCCGACAGCGACGCGACGATCCGCATCGACCAGCCCCAGCCCATCGGCCCCACCGGCCTCGCCCGCGACGTCGCCTGGAGCTCGACCAGCCCGTCCTGGAGCGCCGCCGACACCGTCGTCATCCTGCTGGAGACCGAGTCCAACGCCGGCGAGACGACGGTCGAGCCCTACTACGCCGCCCTCTCCGGCCAGGAGACACTTCCCCGCGGCGGCCTCCCCGCCGGCGACGCCGCCCACGTCGGCGCGGCGGCCGGACTGCCCGTCGTGCTGGAGTCCGGTGACGGCGTGCTGTACGTACAGCGGTCGAGCAACGCGTGGACGGAGATCGGGCCCGGCCGCAGCCCTGCCTACCCCGGCTGACGCTGCCTGTTCCCGCTCTCGCACCCGCGCCCGCTCAGCACGTCCATCAGCTGGGCGCGGGCGTTATCCAGGCGACCCTGTCGGACCCATGGTGCATGCTGGTTCCATGATCATTTACAGCCGCAACGCCGCCCCCACCGACAAGCCCGTGAATGCTGCCCGCGTCGCCACCCGGGTCAGCCAACCGGAGGGCCCCATCGACGCAGTCGCCTGGGACGGCCATACCGTGGCCGCCGCCCGGCCCAGCCACGCCACCGCCACCCGGGCGAGCCACGCCACCGCCACCCGGGTCGAGCACGCCGAGGCCAGCCGGGGCAGTCGTGCCGAGGCCAGCCGGGGCAGTCGTGCCGAGGCCAGCCGGGGCAGTCGTGCCGAGGCCAGCCGGGGCAGTCGTGCCGAGGCCAGCCGGGGCAGTCGTGCCGAGGCCAGCCGGGGCAGTCGTGCCGAGGTCACCCGGGGCAGCCCTGCCGAGGTCACCCGGGGCAGCCACGCCGCCGCCCGGGTCGGCCCTTCTCGTCCTGCCGGGCCACGCCGTGCCGCCGTGCGGCCCGCGCTCGTGCGCCTCCGACATACGGTTACCCGCCTCGGGCACGCGGCGGCCGACCTCGCCCTCGGCAGCACGTGCGCCGGCTGCGGCGAGCACGCCGGCCTGCTCTGCCCACCCTGTCGCGCGGCGTTGCTCGGCCCGGAAGCGCGAGTCCGGACGATCCCCGGCCGCCCCGACCTCCCGCTGGCCGGAGCCGCCGCCTACGCCGGTGCCGTCCGCGCCGCGATCATCGAGCACAAGGAGCGCGGCCGCCTACCCCTGGCCGCACCCCTCGGCGACGCCCTCGCGGTCGCGATCACCGCCGCCACCGCCCAGCTCGCCGCTTCCACCCCCGACGCCGTCGCCGACCGCGCCGTCGCCGACCGCGCCGCCACCCACCTCGCCGCCATCCAGGGCGCCGCCCCGCCCCTCGATCCCGCCACCCGCGGCGCCCTCGCCCGCGCCAACGCACCCCTCGCCCACCAGAACCCCGACCCCGTCGTCCTCGGCAACGCCGCCACCGGGCACGCCACCCACGGTGACCGCCCCATCGCCCTCGTCCCGGTCCCGTCCGCACCCTCCGCCGTCCGACACCGCGGCCACGACCCCGTCCTCCGATCCGCCCGCCGGGCCGCCGCCACCCTCCAGCGTTCCGGCCAGCGCGCCACCGTCGTCCGCTGCCTCCGCCACGGCCGCCGGGTCGCCGACCAAGCCGGCCTCGACCGCCACGAACGCGAGCACAACCTGCACGGCTCCCTCGTCGCCACGGCTGCCGCGACCCGTCGCGCCACCGGCTGCTGCGTCGTCATCGTCGACGACGTCATGACGACCGGAGCCACGCTGCGCGAGAGCGCCCGAGCGCTCGAGGCCGCCGGCGTGCGCCCGTGCGCGGCGGCGGTCGTCGCGGTGGTGTGACGTCGGCCTCGGCGGAGCAGAAATCAACGGGTTCCACGTGTACGAAAGGCGACGAACGGCTAACGTTTGTTCATGGCACCCATTGTCGATCCTCGACCCCACGAGGAAGGCCGGGTGCGAACCCCGGTGACTTGAGCGTGTGGGTGCCGCTCGACCGTCAGACCCCACACGACCGGGAGGTTTCGAGTGGATATCGTCATCAAGGGCCGTCACACGACCGTGCCGGAGCGGTTCCGCAACCATGTCGCGGAGAAGCTCTCCAAACTCGACAAGATCGCTCACAAGGTCATCCGAGTGGACGTCGAGATCACGGCCGAGGCCAACCCTCGACAGACCGACCAGTCCGAACGGGTTGAACTGACCTTGCACTCCAAGGGCCCGGTCATCCGGGCCGAGGCGGCCGCCGCCGACCGGTACGCCGCGCTCGATCTCGCCACCGACAAGCTCGTCGCCCGGCTTCGCAAGGCGGCCGACCGCCGGCGCGTCCACCGCGGCAGCCGCACGCCGATCTCCGTCGCCGCGGCCACCGCCGGGCTCGACGGCGCCGCCATCCCCGCGCAGCCGACGCCCGCCCCCGCCGCGAAGGCGGCCACCGCGGTCGAGGAGCCGCCGGACGCCTACGCCGTCCCCGACTCCGGCCCCATGGTGGTCCGCGAGAAGACCCACCGGGCCGAGCCCATGACGCTCGACCAAGCGCTCTACGAGATGGAACTGGTCGGCCACGACTTCTACCTCTACGTCGACGCCGAGTCCAAGATGCCGAGCGTCGTCTACCGGCGCCGCGGCTACGACTACGGCGTCATCCGCCTCGACGTCTGACGTCCACCGCATCGGCGCGTCCTCCTCGGAGGGCGCGCCGATGCGCGTCCGCACGGCCCCGACCCTGTCGGTGCCCGCTGATAACTTCGCGACATGGCCAGACGAGAGAGGTTGACGAACGCGGCCGCCCGGCGGGTGGCGCTCGCGGCCCAGGGGTTCGCCGACCCCCGCCCGCCGAGCCCCGACCGGCGCGCCGTCCGCCGCGTCGTCGACCGCGTCGGCGTGGTGCAGATCGACTCCGTCAACGTGCTCTCGCGCTCGCACTACCTGCCGTTCTTCAGCCGCCTCGGCCCCTATCCGCGCGCCGAGGTCGATCGCGCGGCGAACCGCTCGCCGCGCATGCTGTTCGAGTACTGGGCGCACGAGGCGTCGCTGCTGCCGGTGCGCACGCAGCCGTACCTGCGCTCGCGCATGGCCCGGGCCGACGAGCTCGCCTGGGGCGGCATCCGGCGGCTGGCGCAGGAGAAGCCCGAGTTCGTCGCCTGGGTGCTCGACGAGGTGAAGCGGCTCGGCCCGGTCACGTCCGGCGAGATCGAGCACGACGCGCCCAAAGACAAGAGCAACTGGGGCTGGAACTGGTCCGAGGTCAAGACGGCGCTCGAGTACCTGTTCTGGGCCGGCGAGATCACGGCGGCCGGCCGCAACGGCGCGTTCGCCCGGCTGTACGACATCCCGGAACGGGTCCTGCACCGCGACGTGCTCTCGGTGCCGACGCCGACGCCCGAGGAGTCGCATCGCGAGCTGGTCCGCATCGCCGCCCGGGCCCACGGCGTCGGGTCCGAGCAGTGCCTGCGCGACTACTTCCGCCTGCCCGTCGCCGGTGCGAAGGCGGCCATCGCCGAGCTGGTCGACGGCGGCGAGCTGCTGCCGGTCACCGTCGACGGCTGGAAACGCCCGGCCTACCTCCACCGCGACGCCCGCGTGCCCCGCCGGGTCGACGCCCGGGCGCTGCTGAGCCCGTTCGACTCCCTCATCTGGGAACGCGCCCGCACCGAGGCGCTGTTCGGGTTCCGGTACCGGCTGGAGATCTACGTCCCGCCCGAGAAACGTGTGCACGGCTACTACGTGCTGCCGTTCCTGCTCGGCGACGAGCTGGTGGCCCGGGTCGACCTCAAGGCCGACCGCCAGGCCGGCGTGCTGCTGGTGCAGTCGGCGTGGGGCGAGCCCGGCTCACCGGCCGACACCCCCGACGAACTGGCCGACGAGCTGGTGTCGCTGGCCGGCTGGCTCGGCCTCTCCGGCGTGACGACCACCGGTCGCGGCGACATCGCCACCCCACTCCAGGAGGCCCTCGACCGCGCCGGCTGACCTCGAACCCACCCCGCCCGACGGCCGCCCGCGCACCGGCCGCCTTCCCGCCGGGTCGCTGCCGCCTGGCCTCGGCGGCACTCCTGCTCGGCGAGCCGGCGAATGGCGCCGGCGGCGCTCCTGCTCGGCGAGCCGGCGAATGGCGCCGGTGCAGGGGGAGTTCCGCGCGGCCGTCTCCCGCGGCTGCCGCTGCTCGCGCGGCGACCGGTCGCCGCCCGGCAGCAGGGGCCGTAGGACGGCGTCGCGTTGTCGGTGCGCGCGTCAGAGCAGCGGCTCGTCCGGCGGCAGCGAACCCGAGGACCGCGGCAGCGGGTCGTCCGAGAGGAGGTCGTACCAGTGCAGGTCGAGGACGGTCCCGCCGCGGATCCGGTCGCCGGCCCGCTCGACGCCGTAGGGACGGAAGCCGGCCCGCTCGATCACCTTGCGCGACCCGTCGTTGCCGGTCACGTGCGCGATCACCAGCCGGCGCAGGCCCAGCCCGCCCGACGGCACCGGAGCGAACGCGTGCCGCGCCATCAGCCCGACCGCCTCTGTCGCCACGCCACGGCCCCGCGCCGCGGGGTGCACCCAGTACCCGATCTCCGCCCCGCCGTCGTGCGTCAGCAGGCCCATCAGCGAGAACGCCCCGATAGCCGGCCCGCCCTCCGGTAGCGCCGCCGCCCAGTGCACACCCCGCCCCGCGGCCGCCTCCTCCTCACGGTCGCGGATGTAGGCACGTGCGATGTCGCGCGTGTACGGCGACGGCAGCCCGCCCAGCCAGTGCTGCGTGACGGGGTCGTTGCAGGCTTCGACGACGGCGGCGGCGTCGGAGTCGGCGAAGCGGCGCAGCGCCACCCGCGAGCCGCGCAGCGTCGGGACGTCCAGCCACGGCGACACCGGGCGCATCGGCTCGCCGGCCATCAGCGTCCCGACCCAGGTGTCGCGACGGACGCCGCGCTGGGCGTTGCCGCCGCGGATCAGGCCCTCGATCCGGAACCCGCACGCCCACGCGACCCGCCGCGACGCCCAGTTGCCGACGATGGCCCGCCAGCGCAGGTGCGTCAGCCCCAGCCCGACGTCGGCGAAGGCGTACTCGGCCACCAGCCGGACCGCCCGCGACACCAGCCGGTCGCCGCGGGCCTCGGAGCCCACCCAGTAGCCCACCTCGGCGGCGCCGTCGCCGTGCGAGCGCAGCCCGATGACGCCGTGGATCCGCCGGTCCTCCGGCGAGCGGATGGCCCAGACGAGGTCCTGCTCGGTCTCCCAGCCGCGGCGGACGGCGTCCTCGACGAAGCTCTTGGCGTGGTCGTGCGTGTACGGGGAGGGCAGCGTGGTCCAGCGCTGGATCTCGGGGTCCTGGCACAGCTCGGTGATGCGCTCGATGTCGGCGGCCACCGGCACCGCGAGCAGGAGGCGCTCTGCGCGGAGCTCGAACGGTTGCACGTCCTGCATCCTGCCCGCTGCCGCGCTTCGAGGTCGAGTCGTTATCTTTTCCGTGACCCGACGTACCATGGGTCGACGAGCCTCTGTACCTCCCCGGAGCCACCGGGCGCGACCAACGCCCAAGCCCGCTGCATAGGAGTTGACCCCGCGTGCCTGTTCTGCTCGACAAGATTCTCCGTGCCGGCGAAGGCAAGATCCTCAAGAAGCTCGAGGGGATCGTCAAACAGGTGAACAGCATCGAGGACGACTTCACCTCGATGAGCGACGACGATCTGCGCAGCATGACCGACGAGTTCCGCACGCGTCTCGAAGCCGGTGAAGAGCTCGACGCGCTGCTGCCGGAGGCATTCGCGACGGTGCGCGAGGCGGCCCGCCGGGTCATCGGCCAGCGGCCGTACGACGTCCAGATCATGGGTGGCGCGGCGCTGCACCTCGGCAACATCGCCGAGATGAAGACCGGTGAGGGCAAGACGCTGGTCGCCACTCTGCCGTCGTACCTCAACGCGCTCACGGGCAAGGGCGTGCACGTCGTCACCGTCAACGACTACCTGGCTCGCTACCACGCCGAGTGGATGGGCCGCATCCACCGCTTCCTGGGTCTCGAGGTCGGCATCATCCTCAACGGCCTCACGCCGGCTCAGCGCCGCGAGGCCTACGGCGCCGACATCACGTACGGCACGAACAACGAGTTCGGCTTCGACTACCTGCGCGACAACATGGCGCAGCGGGTCGAGGACCAGGTGCAGCGCGGCCACCACTACGCCATCGTCGACGAGGTCGACTCCATCCTCATCGACGAGGCCCGCACCCCGCTGATCATCTCCGGCCCGGCCGACCAGCCGACGCGCTGGTACACCGAGTTCGCGAAGGTCGCGCAGCGCCTGCGCCGCGACACCGACTATGAGGTCGACGAGAAGAAGCGCACGGTCGGCGTCCTCGAGCCCGGCATCGAGCGGGTCGAGGACTGGCTGGGCATCGACAACCTGTACGAGAGCGCCAACACGCCGCTCATCCAGTACCTCAACAACTCCATCAAGGCCAAGGAGCTGTACCGGCGCGACAAGGAGTACGTCGTCAAGGAGGGCGAGGTGCTCATCGTCGACGAGCACACCGGCCGCATCCTGGGCGGGCGCCGCTACAACGAGGGCATGCACCAGGCCATCGAGGCGAAGGAAGGGGTGGAGATCAAGCAGGAGAACCAGACCCTGGCGACCATCACCCTGCAGAACTTCTTCCGCCTCTACGACAAGCTCTCCGGCATGACCGGTACGGCCATGACCGAGGCCGCCGAGTTCGACAAGATCTACAACCTCGGCGTCGTGCCCATCCCGCCGAACCGCCCGCTGGCGCGCATCGACCAGGACGACGAGATCTACCGCACCGAAGAGGCCAAGTTCGACGCCGTCGTCGAGGACCTCGTCGAGCGGCACCAGAAGGGCCAGCCGGTGCTCGTCGGCACCACCAGCGTCGAGAAGTCCGAGCGGCTGTCGCAGCTGCTGCGCAAGCGCGGCGTCCCGCACGAGGTCCTCAACGCCAAGCAGCACGATCGCGAGGCCGCCATCGTCGCGCAGGCGGGCCGGAAGGGCGCCGTCACCGTCGCCACCAACATGGCCGGTCGCGGTACCGACATCATGCTGGGCGGCAACCACGAGTTCATGGCGCAGGCCGAGCTCAAGCAGCGCGGCCTCGACCCCGTCGAGAACGCCGACGAGTACAACGCGGCCGAGATCGCCATCCTCGAGAAGCTCGACGCCCAGGTGTCGGCCGAGCGCGAGGAGGTCCGCGCGCTCGGCGGGCTGTACGTGCTCGGCACCGAGCGGCACGAGTCGCGCCGCATCGACAACCAGCTGCGCGGCCGCTCCGGCCGTCAGGGCGACCCCGGTGAGTCGCGTTTCTACCTGTCGCTGCAGGACGACCTCATGCGGTTGTTCAAGAGCGAGTGGGTCGAGATGATCATGCGGACGTTCAACCAGCCCGACGACGTCCCCATCTCGCACAAGCGCGTCAGCAACGCCGTCAAGAGCGCGCAGACGCAGCGCGAGGCGCAGAACTTCGAGATGCGCAAGGACGTCCTGAAGTACGACGACGTCCTCAACCGCCAGCGCATGGTCATCTACGACGAGCGCGCCCGCGTCCTGCACGGCGAAGACCTCCACGAGCAGGCCACTGGCATGCTCGACGACGCCGTCACCGCGTACGTCCAGGGCGCCACGGCCGGCAACTACCCCGAGCACTGGGACATGGACCAGCTGTGGACGGCGCTGAAGACGCTGTACCCGGTCGGCGTCACCGTCGAGGAGGTCGAGCAGGAGGCCGGCGGCCGCAACGCGCTCACCCCGGCGAGCCTGACCGAGCGGCTGGTCGACGACGCGCGCGCCGCGCTCGCCCGTCGCGAGGAGAGCCTGGGCGTCGAGGTCATGCGCGAGCTCGAGCGCCGGGTCCTGCTCACCGTGCTCGACCGCAAGTGGCGCGAGCACCTGTACGAGATGGACTACCTGCGCGAGGGCATCGGCCTGCGGGCGTTCGCCCAGAAGCAGCCGCTGGTCGAGTACCAGCGCGAGGGCTTCGACCTCTTCGTCGCCATGATGGACGCCATCAAGGAAGAGTCCGTCGGCCTGGTGTTCAACCTCGAGGTCCAGGTGCAGGCTCCGGGCGACGGCGCCGCGGCGCCCACCGCTCCCGGCGCGCCGGTCGTGCAGGCCAAGGGGCTCGGCGGCATGCAGCGGCCGCAGCAGCTGCAGTACACCGCGCCCACCGTCGACGGTGACGGCGCGGTGCAGCGGCGGGTCGAGCAGGTCCGCCCGGCGGCGCGGCAGCAGGCCGGCGCTGGTGGCGCTGGGGTCGGCTCGGCCGGTGCTGGTGCGGCCGGGGCGGGCCCCGTCGTGGCGTCCGGAGCCAACGGCGAGCGCGGCTCGCACGCCGCCGCTGCCGACGGCGAGCTCGACTTCAGCAACGTGTCGCGCAACGCGCTGTGCCCGTGCGGCTCGGGCAAGAAGTTCAAGCGCTGCCACGGCGACCCGCGGCACGCGGCGCAGAACTCGGAGCAGTCGGCCAACTGAGCTGATCCCCGGTCGAGCGGCCGCCGGCGTCCTGCCGGCGGCCGCTTGCCGTCTCACCGCTGCCGCCGTCGCGCCGCCGTCTCACCGCGGCAGCCGCCCCTGCCGGCGCGCCGCTGCCGCTGCCGGGTGCCGTCCGGCAGGCGCTTCGCTGAACGGGTCACGCGCGTTCAGGCGCGTTGTCATGCCGCAGTGCTGATTCCGTCGTCCGTTGTTGGCGGGAATGTGTCCCGCATACGGCATCCGTCCGCTATCGTCCACTGTGACGCTCGGTGATGCCGGGTGTCATAATCCCCGGACGGCGGATGGGAGGAGCGGCCCTGACCGGCCGCGCAGTGCTCATGACCCACACCTCGACCACCCACCACCAGACCACCCAGCACCCGCAACGATCCCCTCGCTCCATCGCCAGAACGGCCGTCACGCTCTGCGTGGCGGCCGTCGTGCTGATAGGGGCGGCCCTCGGCGCGGCGGCGGACGCGTCGGCGGCGGAGACGACGGACGCGGCGGACACGCCGTCGGCCGTCATCACGCTGGGCGACTCCTACTCGTCGGGCCTCGGTGCCGGCGGCTATCTCGACGACTGCGACCGAACGCCGCGGGCGTGGAACAACCTGATCTTCGGCGACGCGGTGTCCGACCGGACGCTGCTGGCCTGCTCCGGCGCACGGATCGCGGAGGTGACGCAGCAGGTGCGGCAACTGGAGGCGATCCCCGGCGCCGGCGACCGGCTGATCACGGTCACGGTCGGCGGCAACGACGCGGGCTTCGCCGACGAGCTGGTCAACTGCCTGGTCTCGTTCCTGTCGTGCACCCGGCGCGAGGCCGAGCTGGCCACGTTGATCACCAGCCTGCACCAGCCGCTCGTGCAGCTCTACGACGCCGTGCAGGCGGCAGCGCCCGGCGACGAGGTGATCGTCGGCGGGTATCCGATGCTCGTCCCCGACCCCGCCGTGCGCAGCGACTGCCCGGCACTGACCGGCCTGCTGTCCGACTCCGAGCGGCAGATGATCCGCCGCCTCGGCGTCCTGCTCAACGACGTCATCGACGCCGCCGCCGCCGACGCCGGCGTCGAGTCGGCGTCGGACGAGGTGGCAGCCGGATTCGACGGACACGAGGCGTGCGCCAACGGGCCCGGTGACTGGCTCTACGGCCTGAAGATCTCGTGGTCGGCGGCGGACGAGCCGGGTACGGCGAGCGCCTCGCCGTACCAGCCGCAGTGGGACGTCGCGTCGTCATTCGTGCGTGACTCCTTCCATCCGACGGTGAACGGCCAGGCGGGCTACGCGGACGCGTTCGAGGAGGCCTGGGCGGCCCGCTGACCCTTGGTGCCGCCCCTGGCGCCGTTGGACGCGGCGCCGGGGGCGGCTCCGCGGGCGGCTCCGCGGCGTGTGCCGCGGCGGGCCGGGCTCGGCTCGGCGATGTCGAAGGCCGTGCACAACCACCGCCCGTCATCGGCTTCGAGACGCACCGCTACGGCCCGCGCCACCTCCCCGACCTGCGCGACGACGCTCGCCTCGGCCACTCCAGGTGTGACGCGGCAGACCCGCAGCGCCCGGATCCGCGGCCGCACGGCGGGCGCCTCCTCCAGCGCGACCGCCCGGCGGCTGAGGTCGCGGTAGACGGACTCGGCGGTCCACCGGACCAGCTGCTGCAGCGGACGGCGGCCGTGCAGGCACTCGAGCGCCGACTGGGCCAGCCGAGCGGTCCAGCGACGCGGATCCGGCAGCTCGTCAGCAGCGGTCGTCGTTCGGGTCGTTGGTGTCTTCCCAGCCCGGGCCGCGGGTCCTGGTCCGGCTGCCGCGACGGCTGCGGCGGTGGGGGCGGCTGTGGTCCGGGTCGCGGGTCCTGGTCCGGTGGCGGTCACGGCTCGGGTGGCGGGTCGTGGCCCGGCTGCGGCTGGATCGGCGGCGTGGGCGTGGCCGGCGGCGCCGTCGCGGGGCAGCTCCCGGGGCGCTCGAGGCGACTCGGGGCCGGGGTAGCGCAGCCACAGGCTGTCCGCGACCACCACCGCGCCGACCCCGACGGGGCGCAGCTGGTCCTCGAAGACGGCGTCGAGGTCGAGCGGAAGTGTCCCCTGGACCGCCGCCCCGCCCTCGTCCCCGCACCCGCCCCCACGTCCGCCGTCCGCCGCTCGCCCCGGGTCACGACGACGCCCAGTTCGTCGTCGTAGGGCGGCTCGGTGACCGGGACCGGCAGCAGGCGCACCCGGCTCACGTACGGCTCGGGCGGTGCGGACGTGGCGGTCATCGCGGCCTCCTGACTTGGGCGGACATCGGCGTCACGAGCATCGAAACCGCCGGGCGCGGACGGGGTCAACGGGATCGCGCAGTCGGGCAGACCCGCGGCTGGAACGGGCAAACGGGCAACCTCTGGGAGGCCCGGAAACGGTGAACGGGCAACCGCTGAACGGGGTCGGGCAAACCCGGCTCTGTCACATTCCGACCATTGATGCGTGGCACGAACCAGCTTGTTGCAGGAGAATCAACAAATGGAGGCCATTCGTCACAACGGGCCGCGGCGGGGGCTGGTGCTCGGCGGCGGCGGGGTCCTGGGCGCGGCGTGGATGGTCGGCGCGCTGAGCGCCATCGAGGAATCGACCGGTGCCGACCTCCGGTCGTTCGACTACATCCTGGGCACGTCCGCGGGCTCGGTGCTCGCCGCGCTGCTCGGCGCCGGGGTCGACGCCGAGCAGTTGCGCGACCACCAGCTGGGCAATCCGATCGACGGCCCGCTGTCCGACCACACCTGGGACTACGAGACCGCGACCGGCGGCTCGCGTCCGCAGTTGCCCCGCTTCGGGGTCGGCTCGCCGGCGCTGGTCCGCCGCAACGTCCGCAGGCTGCGCCGCATGCCGCCCACCGCCGTCCTGTCGGCGCTGATGCCGGTCGGCCGCGGCTCGCTGGACGGCGTCGGCGACCTCGTCGACGCGGTCACGGGACCGGACGCCGGGTGGTCGCCGCACTCGGGCGTCTGGATCGTCGCGATGGACTACGAGACCGGCCGACGGGTGCCGTTCGGCCGGGCCGGTGAGCCGCGGGCGTCGCTCCCGCAGGCCGTCATGGCGTCGTGCGCCATCCCGGGCTGGTTCGCGCCCGTGGTGATCGGCGGCCACCGCTACGTCGACGGCGGCACCTGCTCGGCCACGTCGGTCGACCTGCTCGGCGGGCTCGGCCTGGACGAGGTCTACGTCGTCGCGCCGATGGTGTCGTTCGAGCTGGACCATCCGCGGGCGCTACTGCCCCGGCTGGAGCGCCGCTGGCGGCGACGTTGCACCCGCCGCTGCCTGCGCGAGGCGGCGAAGCTGGAGGCCGCGGGCACCGCCGTGACGATCCTCGGCCCCGGCCCGGAGGACCTCGTCGCGATCGGCGCGAACGTCATGGACACCGGCCGGCGCATGGCCGTGCTCGAGACCTCGCTGCGGACGTCGGAGGAGGCACTGACCCAGCGCCGATCCTGGGCCGACGCGGCCGAAGCCGGATGAGGCGGGGCGTACGGCTGTCGTTCATACCACGGAGGCGATACGCTTCGCAGCCGGTAGCGTTGAGGTCGACGACAATCCCACCGGAGCGGTCGCCGGGCGGCAGCCATTCGGGGGAAGTCGGGCCAGTGGGACGAATGACAAGGCGGGTTCGGTGCAGAATCTTCTACGGTGGACGAGCGCTCGCGCCGTGACGGAGCCGTTCGCCCCGCTGCAATGCGCACGAGTGCCCGCACACGGGTGAGCCGAGAGATGAGAACACGAGGTGTCAAGCGTGATGGATGACCGGCTGTCGACCAGGCCGTACGTCGCACGAGCGGTGCGACTGCTGTCCCAGCCCCGTCGGAGTCCCGCCGACGGCGCACTGGTCACCGCGGTAGCACTGCGGCTGGCCTCCCTCGACAGCGACAGCGAGACGGCCGAGCGCCTCGTCGCCGCGTCCGACCGGGTGATGGCCGGGGTGGCCGGGCTCATCGGGGAGCAGGCGCCGGCGTCCGACTGGAGCGACACCGCCGAGGCGCTGGCGCTGATGATCGCCGGCCGGCCGCTGCAGCGGGGTCACCTCATGGCGGCGCGGGCGACGCTCGGCACGGCCGACAAGGTCATCGACCTGTCCGACCGGCTGCGTCGCACCGCCGAGGAGCCCATCGACCGCGACGACCTCGGCCGCGCGCTGGCCATGGCCGTCACGGGCCCGGCCGAGCTGGCCGAGGCGCTGCTCGAGCGCGAGTCGACCGACGCCGCGCCGGCAGCGGCCGCCGAGGCGCCCGCGCCGCGGCAGCCGGGGCGCCGGGCCGGCGCCGCCGAGCGCAACGTGTCGCTGCGCGCCCTCGACGGCGGCGTACCCGGCCGCTGAGCTGCTCTCTTTCGGATTTGACGGAATCGGCGTCAACTCCGCTGAGGTGCTCGTGAAGACGGCCGGGCGACCGGTCGTCTGACACGCCTGTCCGCCCGCGCCGTCCGCCGACCCGACGTCACGTGCGCCGGACGGCCGCACCGTACGCCGGGCCGGGGCGTCAGCGTGCCCCGACCCCGCGCGCTCGTCGCAGCGTCCCCCAGCTCAGCGCGTCCCGGCGAGCCAGTCGTTGCCGACGCGTTCCTCGACCTTGACCGCGTGCATCAGACCCTGGTGCACCGCCTGCTCGATCTTCCCGCCGACCAGCGGCACCGACGCCTTCAGCAGGGCCTTGATCGTCAGCACGGTCGAGGCGCCGTTCCCGGCCAGCCGCATGGTGCCCGTGGCGCGGACCGGTGCGCCGGACATCTCCAGCTCGATGCTGCCGTCACGCGAGCCGTCCGCCGCCGCCGGTCCCCAGGTGTCGCGCTGCTTGATGTCGATCGTCTCGCCGACGAAGCGGCGGACGAAGTCGGGGACGTCGGGGGGCATGACGCGCAGGAGGTCGATGGTGACGCGGTCGCCGTCGCGGCGGACGGAGGCCTGGTGCCGGATCGCGTTGGCGGCCATGGTCTTCTTCTCGATGTAGGCCTCGTCGGTCAGCATCGCGAAGACCGCTGCCGGATCGGCGTCGAAACGCAGCTCGCTGTTCAGGTCCATGGCTCCACATCCTGACCCATACGCTGGCGAGGTGACCACCGACAAGGAGATGAGTCCTCCGTCCGCACAGTTCGGCGAGGACGGTGCCCGGCTCAGCTACGGCACCTACCTGCGTCTCGCGCAGCTGCTCGACCAGCAGCGACTCGAGACCGATGCTCACGATGAGCTGCTGTTCATCACCATCCACCAGGTCTACGAGCTGTGGTTCAAGCAACTGCTGCACGAGCTGGAGGCGGCCCGGCAGGCGATGTTCGACGACCGCCTGTGGTGGGCCCGGCACCTGCTGAACCGGGTGCACGAGATCGAACGGATCCTGATCGAGCAGGTCGGCGTCCTGGAGACGATGACCCCGCAGGACTTCCTGGAGTTCCGGGCCCGGCTGGCGCCGGCCAGCGGCTTCCAGTCGGTGCAGTTCCGCGAGCTGGAGTTCATCTCGGGCGCGAAGGACGCGGCGTTCCTGCGCCGGTTCCGCGGCCTGACGGAGGACGAGTCGGCTCGGCTGCGGCGCCGGCTGGACGAGCCGACGCTGTGGGACGCGTTCCTGGCGGCGCTGCGCGCCCACGACCTCCCCGCCGGCACGGACGACGAGATCAGCGCGTCGCTGCGGACCGCGGCGCACGATCGCGGCGCGTTCGGTGACGTCTGGGAGCTGGCGGAGGGTCTGATGTCGCACGACGAGCTCGCCGCCGGCTGGCGGGCCCGGCACGTCACGATGGTGGAACGGATGATCGGGACGAAAACCGGCACCGGCGGCTCGTCCGGCGCCTCCTACCTGCGCAGCCGCCTCGATTTCCGCTACTACCCGCTGCTCTGGGAGCTGCGTTCCTGGCTCTGACCCGCTCGGCGCCCGCCCTCGATGATCATGACATTCGGACCCGGCGAGCGGGCGCCGCGGCGAGCTACTAATGTTCTGAGAGGTTCCGTACAACGACGTGCGGAGTCTCGTTCTGGGGGTTAGTGGAAGATGCGTAATCGGCTCGACGAAGCCAAATCCGAGCTCCTCGCGAAGGCCGCGCTGGTCGGCGACCGCGGGAGCCGCGACGAGGACGAAGCCTTCCTTCGCCGGTACTACCGGCACGTCGCCGCCGAGGACCTCGTCGACCGCGACGTCATCGACGTCTACGGGGTGGCCGCGTCGCACCGGCGCTCGGCGCAGACCAGGCCGCAGGGCACCGCCGTCGTCAACGTCTACACGCCGACGGTCGACGAGCACGGCTGGGCGTCCGGGCACACCATCGTCGAGGTCGTCATCGACGACATGCCGTTCCTGGTCGACTCCGTCACCATGGCGCTGTCCGAGCACGAGCACGCCATCCGCCTCGTCGTCCACCCGCAGCTGGTGGTCCGCCGCGACATCACCGGCCAGCTCGTCGAGGTGCTCGACCTCAACGAGAACGACCCGCGGCGCGACGCCGGCACCGTCGTCGAGTCGTGGATGCACGTCGAGATCGACCGCACCGACGACCCCGACGACCAAGCCGCCATCGAGCAGCTGCTGCGCGACACCCTCCGCGACGTCCGCGAGGCGGTCGAGGACTGGCAGCGCATGCGCCAGCGCGCCATCGACATCGCCGGCGAGCTGGAGCACCCGCCGTCGTCGATCAAGGCGCCCGAGGCCGACGAGGCGCGCGAGCTGCTGCACTGGCTGGCCGACGACCACTTCACCTTCCTCGGCTACCGCGAGTACCAGCTCGACGAGGTCGACGGCGAGGACGTGCTGCGCGCGGTCACCGGCACCGGTCTCGGCATCCTGCGGTCCGACCAGGACCTCTCCGGCTCGTTCGGCAAGCTGCCGCGTGAGGTGCGGGCGAAGGCGCGCGAGAAACAGCTGCTGGTGCTCACCAAGGCCAACTCCAAGGCGACGGTGCACCGCCCGGCCTACCTCGACTACGTCGGTGTGAAGACGTTCGACGAGTCCGGCGAGGTGGTCGGCGAGCGGCGCTTCCTCGGGCTGTTCACGTCCGCCGCCTACACCGAGAGCGTCCTGCGCATCCCGGTGCTGCGGCGCAAGGTCCAAGAGGTCATCGAGCAGGCCGGGTTCGCGCCGTCCGGGCACTCCGGCAAGGACCTCCTGCAGGTGCTCGAGACGTACCCGCGCGACGAGCTGTTCCAGATCCCGCCCGAGGAGCTGCTGCCCACCGCGCTCGCCGTCGTCCACCTGCAGGAGCGCCGCCACCTGCGCATGTTCGTCCGCCGCGACGACTACGGGCGCTACCTGTCGTTCCTCGTCTACCTGCCGCGCGACCGCTACAACACCGACGTGCGCGAGCGCATCCAGCGGCTGCTGCTGGCCGCCACCGACGGCGACTCCATCGACTTCACCGCGCGGGTCGGCGAGGCGGCGCTGGCCCGCCTGCACTTCGTCGTCCGGATGAAGCGCGACCAGGGGCTGCCCGCGATCGACGTCCCGGCGTTGGAGAAGCAGCTGGTCGGCGCGACCCGGTCGTGGATCGACGAGCTGTCCGACGCGCTGGCCGAGCAGGTCGGCGAGGAAGGCGCGGCCAAGCTGCTGCGCCGGTACCGGCAGGCGTTCCCCGAGGGCTACAAGGCCGACTTCCCGGCGCGGACGGCGGTGGCCGACGTCCGCCGCCTCGAGGAGCTGCCCGCCGAGGACGGCCTGGGCATGAACCTCTACCAGCCGGTCGGCGGGCTGGCCACCGACCGCCGGTTCAAGATCTACCGCACCGGCACGCCCATCTCGCTCACCCAGGTGCTGCCGATCCTGTCGCGCATGGGCGTCGAGGTGGTCGACGAGCGGCCGTACGAGATCGTCCGGCGCGGCCACGACACCGAGTCGACGGCGTACATCTACGACTTCGGGCTGCGCTACCGCGGGCTGCGCGCCACCGAGGCCGACCGCCTCAAGGTGCTGTTCCAGGACGCGTTCGCCGCGGTGTGGCGCGGCGACGCCGAGAGCGACGGGTTCAACGCGCTGGTGCCGCAGGCGGGGCTGTCGTGGCGGCAGGCGTCGATCCTGCGCGCGTACGCCAAGTACCTGCGCCAGACCGGCACCACGTTCAGCCAGAACTACCTCGAGGAGGCGCTGTCCGGCCACGTCGACGTCGCACGCATGCTCGTCGACCTGTTCGAGATCCGGTTCGACCCCGAGCGCTACGGCGACGACGACACCGGCCGCGCGGCCCGGCAGACGGCCGCCGACGAACTGAACGGGCGCATCGACGAGGCGCTCGACCAGGTCGCCAGCCTCGACCAGGACCGCATCCTGCGCTCGTTCCTGCGGCTGGTGAAGGCGACGCTGCGGACCAGCTACTACCGCACCACCGTCGGCGGGCCCCAGACCGTCACCAGCTTCAAGCTCGACTCCCGGTCGCTGCCCGACCTCCCCGACCCCAAGCCGAAGTACGAGATCTGGGTGTACTCGCCCCGGGTCGAGGGCGTGCACCTGCGCTACGGCGCCGTCGCCCGCGGCGGGCTGCGCTGGTCCGACCGGCGCGAGGACTTCCGGACGGAGATCCTCGGCCTGGTCAAGGCGCAGGCGGTGAAGAACTCCGTCATCGTCCCGGTCGGCGCGAAGGGCGGCTTCGTCGGCAAGCGGCTGCCCGACCCCGCCGTCGACCGCGAGGCGTGGCTGGCCGAGGGCGTCGAGTGCTACAAGACGTTCATCCGGGCCATGCTCGACATCACCGACAACCGCGCCGCCGATCGCAGCGTCGTCCCGCCGCCGATGGTCGTCCGCCACGACGGCGACGACCCGTACCTCGTGGTGGCGGCCGACAAGGGCACCGCGTCGTTCTCCGACATCGCCAACGACGTCTCCCACGAATACGGCTTCTGGCTCGGCGACGCGTTCGCGTCCGGCGGGTCGGCCGGGTACGACCACAAGGCCATGGGCATCACCGCCCGCGGCGCCTGGGAGTCGGTGCGGCGGCACTTCCGCCAGCTCGGCCGCGACACCCAGACCGAGGACTTCACCGTCGTCGGCATCGGAGACATGTCCGGCGACGTGTTCGGCAACGGCATGCTGCTGTCCGAGCACATCCGGCTGGTGGCCGCGTTCGACCACCGGCACATCTTCCTCGACCCCGACCCCGACCCGGCGGAGTCCTACGCCGAGCGCCGTCGCCTCTTCGAGCTGCCGCGGTCCAGCTGGAACGACTACGAGCCCAAGCTGATCAGCGAGGGCGGCGGCGTCTACCCCCGCACGGCGAAGACGGTCAAGCTGTCGGCCGAGGTCAAGCAGGCACTGGGCATCGACGCGTCGGTCGAGACCATGTCGCCGCCGGAGCTGATGCACGCCATCCTCGGCGCGCCCGTCGACCTGCTCTGGAACGGCGGCATCGGCACCTACGTGAAGGCGTCGACGGAGTCCAACGCCGAGGTCGGCGACAAGGCCAACGACGCCATCCGCATCGACGCCGCCGACCTCCGCGCGCAGGTCGTCGGCGAGGGCGGCAACCTCGGCCTGACCCAGCGCGGCCGCATCGAGTTCGCGCAGGCCGGAGGCAGGGTCAACACCGACGCCATCGACAACTCCGCCGGCGTCGACACCTCCGACCACGAGGTGAACATCAAGATCCTGCTCGACGGCGTCGTCCGGGCCGGCGACCTCACCGAGAAGCAGCGCAACGAGCTGCTGGCCGAGATGACCGACGAGATCGCCGACCTCGTGCTGGCGAACAACTACGGCCAGAACATCGCGCTGGCCAACGGCGTGTTCCAGGCACCGAACCTGGCCCACGTCCACCGCTCCTACCTCGCCAAGCTGGAGAGCCAGGGCAAGCTCGACCGCGCCATCGAGGCGCTGCCGACCGACCGCCAGCTGGCCGAGCGCATGGCCGCCGGCAAGGGCCTGACCAGCCCGGAGCTGTCCGTCGTCCTCGCGTACACGAAGAACCTCATGTACGAGGAGCTGCTGGCCGGCGGCATGCCCGACGACCCGTACCTCGGCGCCGCGCTGCACGCGTACTTCCCGAGCGCGCTGCGCGACACCTACGGCGAGGTCATCGACAACCACCCGCTGCGCCGCGAGATCATCTCGAACGTCGTGGTCAACGAGCTGGTGAACACCGCGGGCACGACGTTCGCGTACCGGCTGGGCATGGAGACCGGCGGCACCGTCGAGGACCTCGCGCGCGCGCACACCGTCGGCGGCGTCGTCTTCCGGATCCCCGACCTCATGGTCGCGATCAAGGAGCTCGACAACGTCGTGGCGTTCGACGTCCAGACGCGCATGCGGCTGGAGGCGCGGACGATCACCGAGCGGGCCACCCGCTGGCTCACCGTCAACCGCCGGCCACCCATCGACATCGCCTGGCAGATCGGGTTCTTCGAAGAGCCCATCGCCCGGCTGCTGGTGGCGCTGCCCGAGGTGCTGTCCGGCCGCGAGCTGGACCTCTACCACGAGCGGCTGGAGGCGCTGGCCGCCGACGGCGTGCCGGAGCCGCTGGCCAACCGGGTCGCGGTGCTGCCGCCGGCCTACGCCGGGCTCGGGATGGTCGAGAACTCGCTGGCCACCGGCACCGACCTGCTCGAGGTGGCGCGGGTGCACTTCACCCTCGGCGCGTTCCTCGAACTGGGCCGGCTGCTGGAGCGGATCATCTCGCTGCCGCGGCGCGACCGCTGGCAGACGATGGCCCGCGCCGCCCTGCGCGACGACCTCCACGCCGTCCAGGCGGCGCTGACGGCGCAGGTCATCCAGCACACGCACGAGGAGGCGGCGCCGCAGGACCGGGTCGAGGCGTGGGCGGCGCAGGACGACGTCGTCGTCGCCCGCACCCAGGGCATGCTGCGCGAGATCGTCGAGGGCGACAGCTTCGACCTCGCCCGCCTGTCGGTCGGCCTGCGCGCCGTCCGCGGCCTGCTCCGCCCCGACGCGACGTAGCGCACCGCCTGAACAGTGCGGGCGGCGCTCCGTTCAGGCGTGCCTCGGCGCCCCCCGCGTCTCGCCCCTTTGCAATGAGCACCGATACGCATCACCCAGCCGGCGATGCGTATCGGTGCTCATTGCAAGCGGTGCGGGACGGGCGATGGCTGGCGGTCTGCTGGTGTCAGGGCACCAGCAGACCGCCAGCCATGAGGGCCGCGGTGCCGTGTCAGCGAGTGGGAACGAGCTCCGGTGCGCCGGCGCCGCGGCCGTCCGTCTCGGCGGCCGCGTCCACCTCCGCGTCGGGCAGGTAGAGCTCGGGCCGGCCCTCGACGTGCAGCTGGGGCAGCCGGCGCTCCAGCCAGGACGGCAGCCACCAGTTGGCCCGTCCGAGCAGGTGCATGACGGCGGGGACCAGCAGCATCCGCACGACGGTGGCGTCGACGAGGATCGCCGCGGCCATGCCGACGCCGATGACCTTGAGGAACACCTCCGGGCTCGGGATGAACGCCGCGAACACCGCCACCATGATCGCCGCCGCGGCGGTGATGACCCGTCCCGTGCCGGCCAGCCCTTCGACGATGGCGCGGGCGTTGTCGCCGGTCCGCGTCCACGCCTCGCGCATTCGGCTGATCAGGAACACCTCGTAGTCCATCGACAACCCGAACAGCACCGCGAAGACCAGCACCGGGATGAACGCCGGCATCGGCGTCTCGGTGTCGATGCCGATCAGCTGCCCGGCCCAGCCGCCCTCCAGGACCAGCGCGACCACGCCGTACGCGGCGGCGACGGAGAGCAGGTTCATCAGCGCGGCCGTGATCGGGATGACGATGCTGCGGAACGACACCAGCAGCAGGACCATCGACAGCAGCACCACGCCGCCGATCAGCAGCGGCAGCCGCTCGGCCGTGTTCTCCGTCGAGTCGATCGACGTCGCCGTGACGCCGCCGACGTGCACCTCGACGCCGGCGCCCGGCAACACGTCGTCGCGCAAGGTGTGGACGAGGTCCTCCGTCGCGGCGTCCTGTGGACCGGTCGCCGGGAGGACGGTGAGCAGCGCGGCGTCGCCGGCCTCGTTGACGGCGGGCGGCATGACGGCGGCGACGCCCGGGGTCGCGGTGACGGCCTCGGCGAGCGCCGGCAGCGCGGCCTCGTCGCCCGGGCCGTCCAGGTCCGCGACCAGCAACAGCGGTCCGTTGGCGCCCGCGCCGAAGCCGTCGGACAGCAGGTCGTACGCCTGCCGCGACGAGCGGTCCTCCTCGTTGTTGCCCGCGTCGGGGAAGCCGAAGCGGACGCCGAGGAACGGCGCCGCGAGCGCCAGCAGCAGGCCGACGCCGACGACCGTCGCGATGATGCTGTGCCGGTCGACCAGCCGGCCCCAGCGCAGCCACATCCGCGACGGCTCGACGTGCCCGCCCGCGGCCAGTTGCGCCGTCGTCCGTCGCCGGCGGCCCAGCGGGAGGCGGAGGCGGTCGACCCAGCCGCCGAAGAAGCCGAGCAGCGCCGGGAACAGCGTCGCGGCCGCGGCCATGACGACGAGGACGGCGACGATCGTGACCAGCGCCGCGCCCTGCATGAACGAGAGGCCCATCGCGAACAGGCCGAACATGCTGACCATGACGGTGCTGCCGGCGACCATGACGGCCCGCCCGGCGGTGTCGAGCGTCGCGACGGTGGCCGGTTCCGGGTCGAGGCCGGCGGCGCGCCATTCGCGGAACCGCGTCACCATGAGCAGCACGTAGTCGATGCCGAGCGCGATGCCCATCATCGTCGCCAGCGCCGTCGACCAGTCCGGCACGTCCACCAGCGCCGCGACGACACCGGTGAGCGCGCCGCTGAGTGCCAGCCCGGCGACCGCGACGATGAGCGGGAGCCCGGCCGCGACGACCGAGCCGAACGTGATGAGCAGGATCACCGCGGCGGCGGCCATGCCGATGGCCTCGGAGCCGATCTCGCCCTGCTCCGCCAGCGCGACGGTCTGCCCGCCGAGCGCGATCTCCAGCCCCGGCCGTTCGGCCGCGGCAGCCATGGCCAGGATCTCTTCGGTCTCCTCGACCGGCATGTCGTCCGGCAGCACGACGTCCAGATTCACCGTCGCGACGAGGATGTCGCCGTTCTGCGAGATGCCGCCAGGTGTCGTGTACGGGTCATCGACGGCGACCACGTGCGGCTGCGCCCGCAACTCGTCGAGCAACGCGGTGACGTCGGCCTGCACCTCGGGGTCGGTGACCCCCGTCTCGTCCGTCCTCACCACCACGTCGATGGTGTCGCCGGACTGCGCCGGGAAGCGCTGCTCCAGCAGGTCCTGGGCTTCGCGGGAGTCCGAGCCGGGCGCCGAGTAGTCGGCGGTGAAGTCGCCGGCGAACGCGGCGGACAGCCCGAACGCGGCCGCGATGGCCACCACCCACGCCACGACCACCCGGCCGCGGCGCCGGTACGAGGCGCCGGCCAACCGGCCGAGCACTCCAGGACGCGGGGGAGCGGCGGGCGTGTCGGTCGGTGCGCCGCCGCGGCCGTTGCCGTTGCTCTCGCGGCCCGCGCTGCTGGGGCCGCCGTTGCCGCTGCGGCCCACGTTGCTGCCGTTGCCAGCGAGGTCGTTGCGGTCGCGGTTGCCGCCGTTGTGATCGTGGTCGCTGTCGCCGCGGGTGCGGCCGTTCCCGTTGGACTCGCCGCGTTCGCCGGTCTGGGCGTCGTCGGTGCGCCAGCCCGCCGTCGTGGGCCGGTCCGCGTTTCTCGATCCGTTGGCCAACGTGCCCGCCTCCAGCGGGTCGGCTCCGGTGGCCTGCGCCGAGTTATGGCGGACCGTGGAATCGAGGTGGTCTGTCGAGTCTGAGCGGCCGGCGGAATCACGGCGGTCGACGTCAGGGTGGCCAGTCGACCCGGTGTGGTCGGACGGCCCCAACCGGTCGGCGGGGCCAAGCCGGTCGGCCGAGGCGATGTGGCCGTCGTTGGTGGCGGCGGTGGCATCAGCGGCGGCATCAGTGGCGGTGGTGGCGGCGAGGCGGTCGGCCGCGGACGTCGGGTCGGGCGGGGTGGGCCGGTCCGTCGCGCCGGCACCCGGAGGCGTCGTCGGCCGGTCGCCGTCGTCAGTGGTGGTGGGCTTGTTCATGTCCTGCCCCTCGAAGTGTTACGTGACGTAGCGTTAGAACTGTTACTCGACATAACAAACACGACGCGGCTAAACTTGTCAAGAGGCTTCACATCTGTGAAAGTGCTTCACGCATTGCCGCCGCACGACACAAGGAGGTGGGCGCAGATGGCAGGCGAGACCCCCCAGCCCGGCCGCGAGCCGGAGCGACCGCCGACCCGGCCGACGGAACAGTCGGAGCGGCTGGCTGAGAAGCCGCCGTCCCGGCGGGAGCGGGCTCGTGCGGCGACCATCGAGGAGATCAAGCAGACCGCGCTGGGCCTGATGCGCGAGCAGGGGACGACCGACTTCCGGTTCTCCGACATCGCCCGCCTCATGGGCATGACGGCGCCGGCCCTGTACCGCTACTTCGCCGACCGCGACGAGCTGCTGACGGAGCTCATCGTGGACGCGTACAACGACCTGGGCGAGGCGGTCGCGGAGGCGCGCGACCGGATCCCCGTCGACGATCCGGGGGGCCGGTTCGGCGCGGTCGCGCAGTCGTACCGGCGCTGGGCGCGCGAGGAGCCGCAGCGGTTCGCGCTGATCCTCGGCATGCCGGTCCCCGGCTATCACGCCCCCGAGGAGGGCCCGACGACGGAGGCGGCCCGGCGCGCGATGGCGCAGCTCAAGTCGCTGTTCTTCGAGGCCGCCCAGGCCGGCGTCCTCGGTCCTCCCATGCTCGCCGACGCCGATGGCAGCATCGCCCGCATGCTCGCGGAGCACCACGACGAGAAGGAGCTGCCGATCGACGGCCCGCCGGTCGCGCCCGAGACGTTCCAGGCGATGCTGCACTGCTGGGCGAGCCTGCACGGCTTCGCGTGCCTCGAATCGTACGGCCACCTCGACTGGCTGCCGGGGGAACTGCGCGACGCCATCTTCGACTCCAGCATGCGGCTCGTCGCGAAGGTCGCCGGCCTCCCCGAACCGGGCATCGCTCCCGCGCCGTGACGGTCAGGCGGCGACGGCGTCCCGCCAGGGCACGGCGCCGGCGACCAGTGCGCGGGCCCGCAGCAGCTCGCGTGGCGAGCGCCAGCCCAGCACGCCGACGACCCGCTCGCCACGCCCGTAGGCGGCGACGAACCGTCGGTCCTCCAACGATCCGCTGATGACGGCGAACCGCTCGGCCGCGGAGGTCTGGCCGTAGGCCTGGAGCTTCGTGTCGTACTGGTCGCTCCAGAAATACGGCACCGGCTCGTACGCCTGCCCCGCGCCCAGCATGGAGCGTGCGGCCGCCATCGCCTGCTCGGTCGCGTTGGTCCGGTGCTCGACCCGCAGGCTGGCGCCGTGGCCGCGATGGAACCAGCGGGCGACGTCGCCGGCGGCGAACACGTCCGGCGCGGCCTGGCAGTGCGCGTCGCACCCGACGCCGTCGGCGAGCTCCAGGCCGCTGCCGTCGAGCCAGCCGGTGGCCGGCATGGTCCCGATCGCGACGAGCACGCACGGGCTGCGCACCGTCGTGCCGTCGCCGAGCCGCACGCCGGTGACGCGGCCGCCGTCCCGCTCGACGCCCCGCACCGTGACGCCGAGGCGCAGGTCGACGTCGTGCTCGGTGTGCAGGCCGGCAAGCAGCCGCGCCACCTCCGGACCGACCTGACGCAGCATCGGCGCCGCCGCCGGGTCGACGAGCGTGACGGGGATGCCCAGGCCGCGCAGGGTGGCGGCCGCCTCCGCGCCCAGGAACCCCGCGCCGATGACGACCACCCGCCCGGCAGCGTGCGCCGCCTCCTTGAACGCGACGGTGTCGTCGATGGTGCGCAGGACGTGCACACCGTGCAGCCCGTCCGTCCCCGGCCATCGACGCGGCTGGACGCCGGTGGCGATGAGCAGCCGGTCGAAGCCGAGGTCGGCTCCGTCGACGCGGACCGTCCGCCCGGCCACGTCCAGCGAGGTCGCGGCGGCGCCGAGCCGGCAACCTATCCCCAGCTCGTCGTACCGATCACGGGGCAGCAGGTGCAGCCGGTCCGCCTCCCACGCCCCGGAGAGCAGCTGCTTCGACAGCGGCGGACGGTCGTAACCGAGATGCGGCTCGGCGCCGACGACGGTGACCTCGCCGTCGAAGCCGTCGGCGCGCAGTGACTCCGCGGCCGTCAGGCCGGCCGCCGACGCCCCGATGACGACGATGCGACGCGGCGGCGTCACGCCTCGACCAGGATCGCCCGCGCCGGGCACAGCCGGGCGGCGAGCTGGACGTCGTCGGACATGGACGCCGGGGGATCGTCGTCGAGCAGGACGGCGAGACCGTCGTCGTCCTGGTCGAAGACGTCGGGTGCGGCCATGACGCACTGGCCGCCGCCGACGCAGCGGTCGATCTCGACGATGATCTTCACGGCTGCTCCTCCCAGGTCACCGGCAGCGCGGTGAGACTCAGGAACGCGTACTCCTTGACCGACAGCGAGTCCGCGTCCGTGGCCAGCCGCAGCGACGGGATGCGCCGCAGTACCGTCTCGAGCACCGTCTGCAGCTCGATGCGCGCGAGCGGCTGCCCGAGGCACTGGTGCACTCCGTAGCCGAACGCGACGTGGTGCCGCGCCTCGCGCCGCGGGTCGAACCGGTGCGCGTCGGCGAACGCGGTGTCGTCGCGGTTCGCCCCGGCGACGGCGGCGATGACGCCGTCGCCCGGCTCGATGACGTGACCGCCGATCTCGATGCGCTCCGTCGCCACGCGCGTCGGCGAGATGTGGAAGATGCTGATGTAGCGCAGCAGCTCCTCGACGGCGTTGGGCACCAGCGACGGGTCGGCCCGCAGCTCGCGCAGCTGCTCCGGGTGGCGCAGCAGCGTGGCGATGCTCATCGAGATCATGTTGGCGGTGGTCTCGTGGCCGGCCGTGATGAGCAGCCGGACCGCCGCGATCAGCTCGTCGCGGGTGACGGTGTCGCCGCCGAGCTGATCGGCGACGAGCGCGCTGACGAGGTCGTCGGCGGGTTCGCGCTGTTTGCGGGCGATCAGCGCGTCGGCGTAGCCGAGCATCTCCTCGGTCGCGCGCCGGACGTCCTCGGGCGACGTCGTCAGCGTGTTGCGCCGGTGGTCGAGCTCCTGGATGCGATGACGGTCCTCGAACGGCATCCCCAGCACCCGGCAGATCGTGCGGGCCGGCACCTCCAGCGCCAGCGCCGGCACGAGGTCGGCCGGCGGCCCGGCCGTCAGCAGGTCCGACACCAGCTCGTCGACGATCTCCTGGACCATCGGCCGGAGCGTCTCGATGCGCTTGACCGCGAAGTACCTGGTGAACACCCGGCGCAGCCGCCCGTGCTCGGGCGGGTCCATCTGGATGAACGTGCGGCCGGACCGTTCCAGCGCCTCGCGGCCGGCCGTCGGGAACGGGAAGCCCGGACGGGTCCGGTCGGCGCTGATGCGCGGATCCGCGAGCAGCGAGCGCACCTCGTCGTACCCGGTGACCAGCCAGGCCGCCCGGCCGTCGAAGAGCCGCACCCGCGCCAGGCCGCCGGCTGCGCGGACGGCGGCGTACTCCGCGGGCGGGTCGAACGGGGTCGGCCGCGGCATCGGGAACGCGGGCAGGTCCTCGGAGGTCTGGGTCACGGTGTCACCTCGCTGGTCGGGTTCGGCTCGCGGTGCGGGTTCAGGACGGGCGGACGGACGCCCCGCTGGACGAAGTCGAGGGCGATGCGGGCCGCCGACGCGCCCAGTTGCTGCTCAGAGCCCTGCGAGTACCAGGCGACGTGCGGCGTGACGACGACGTCGGCACGGCCGAGCAGGGCCGCGTGCCGCCCCACGTCGTGCTCGTCCTCCAGGACGTCGAGGCCGGCGGCCCGGACGACGCCGGTGTCGAGCGCCTCGACGAGCGCGGCGGTGTCGACGAGTCCGCCGCGTGCGGTGTTGACGACGACCGGGGCCCGGCGCATGCGCGCGAACGCGGCGCGGCCGAGGAGGTGGTGGGTGTCCGCCGTCAGCGGCGCGTGCAGGCTGATGACGTCGCTGCCGGCCAGCAGCTCGTCGAAGGAGACGGGGGCGACGCCGGCCCGCGTGAAGGCGTCGGCGGCGACGTACGGGTCGTGGGCGACGACGTCCATGCCCAGCGCCCGCGCGCGTCCGGCCGTCGCCGTCCCGATGCGGCCCAGTCCGACGATGCCGAGACGGCTGCCGCGCAGCCGCATGACCGGCGGGCGGTCGACGGTGACCCAGTCGGCGCGCGTGGACGCCTGGAAGTGCGCGAGCCGGCGGACCGCGGCGAGCATCAGCAGGACGGCGTGGTCGGCGACCTCGTCGGTCGCGTAGTCCGGGACGTTCGTGACCAGGACGCCGAGCTCGGTCGCCGCCTCGAGGTCCATGCGGTCGACGCCGACGCCGGCCCGCACGACCAGCCGCAGCCGGGGCAGCGACGACAGCAGCGTCCGGGAGACCTCCGCGCCGCCGACGACCAGGGCTTCGGCGCCGGCGGCCCGGCCGAGACCGTCCGCGCCGGGCTCACCGGGGTCGTCCGGCAGGACGACGTAGGGGACGCCCGCGTGGTCCAGCGCCCGCAGCGCGGCGGGCAGGAAGGGGGACGCGGCCGCCCAGATCGCGATCACCGGCTCGCCTCCCTCACGCATGGCATGCCGTTCCATGACGGGAACCTACTGTCAGCTCCAGAGGCCGTCAAGGTCCCGGACGGCGTGCGCGCCGACCTGGTGGCGGCGTTGCCAGGGCCGCAACGGTGCACGTCACGCAACATGGAACGCCGTGCGATGTCGCGCTCAGTGGGGCGGCCGGACACGTTTCCGCCCAGGTCGCCGCCCGCGTCGGCCGTCGTCGTGCCGGGAATCTCAGCCGCAGCGCGTACCCTTGTGCGACGTGGCAGCACGTGACGTAGACGCCGAGATCGCGGACCTCTCGCAGACCCTCGCCAGCATCGAGAATGTTCTCGAGCCGGAGAAGATGCGAGAGCGCATCACCGACCTCGAGGCGCACGCGGCCGCGCCGGACCTGTGGGACGACGTCGAGCAGGCGCAGCAGGTCACCAGCCAGCTGTCGTACCTGCAGGCCGAGTTGCGCAAGGTCACCGAGCTTCGCCAGCGCATCGAGGACCTCCCGGTCATGGTCGAGCTGGGCCGCGACGAAGGCGACGCCGACGCGATGGCCGAGGTCGAGCGCGAGATCGACGACCTCCGGAAGGTGATCTCCGACCTCGAGATCCGCACGCTGCTGTCCGGCGAGTACGACGAGCGCGAGGCCGTCGTCACGATCCGGTCCGGCGCCGGCGGGGTCGACGCCGCCGACTTCGCCGAGATGCTGCTGCGCATGTACCTGCGCTGGGCCGAGCGGCACGGCTACAAGACCGAGGTCCTCGACACCTCCTACGCGGAGGAGGCCGGCCTCAAGTCGGCGACGTTCGAGGTCAAGGCGCCGTTCGCGTACGGCACGCTGTCCGTCGAGGCGGGCACGCACCGCCTCGTCCGCATCTCGCCGTTCGACAACCAGGGCCGCCGGCAGACGTCGTTCGCGGCGGTCGAGGTCATCCCGCTGATCGAGACCACCGACCACATCGACATCCCCGAGACCGACATCCGCATCGACGTGTTCCGGTCGTCCGGTCCCGGCGGGCAGAGCGTCAACACCACCGACTCCGCCGTCCGCATCACCCACCTCCCGACCGGCCTGGTGGTGTCGATGCAGAACGAGAAGTCGCAGATCCAGAACCGCGCCGCCGCCATGCGCGTCCTGCAGTCCCGACTCCTGCTGCTGCGCCGCGAGGAGGAGCAGGCGCAGAAGAAGGAGCTGGCCGGCGACGTCAAGGCGTCGTGGGGCGACCAGATGCGCTCCTACGTCGTCCACCCGTACCAGATGGTGAAGGACCTGCGCACCGAGCACGAGGTCGGCAACCCGCAGGCCGTGTTCGACGGGCAGATCGACGACTTCCTGGAGGCCGGCATCCGCTGGCGCAAGCAGCAGGAGCAGGCCGAGGCCCAGTGAGCACGATTCCCCTTTCGCATGCGCGACTCACCGTCCCTTCTCAGCGTGCGGTCACATCCGGACGTACACTCGCACACGAACCGGCAGACGAGCTTCAGGCGGTCAGGGCCATCGCAGGAGCGTCTGACATCCACATCGGCGAGGCATCGTGATCCTTTTCGACAACGTCAGCAAGTTGTACCCGACGCAGAACCAGGCAGCGCTCGAGAGCCTGTCCCTGGAGATCGAGAAGGGCGAGTTCGTCTTCCTCGTCGGGCCGTCCGGGTCCGGCAAGTCGACCTTCCTGCGGCTGACGCTGCGCGAGGAGAAGCCGACCGCGGGCCGCATCCGCGTCGCCGGCAAGGACCTCCACCGGCTGTCGAACTGGAAGGTCCCGCACCTGCGCCGCCGCATCGGCACCGTCTTCCAGGACTTCCGGCTGCTGCCGAACAAGACGGTGTTCGAGAACATCGCTTTCGCGCTGCAGGTCATCGGCAAGCCGCGCCGCCAGATCAACCGCGACGTCCCCGCCGTCCTCGAGCTCGTCGGGCTCGACGGCAAGGAGGACCGGCTGCCCGACCAGCTCTCCGGTGGCGAGCAGCAGCGGGTCGCCGTCGCCCGCGCGTTCGTCAACCGCCCGCTGATCCTGCTGGCCGACGAGCCCACCGGAAACCTCGACCCGGGCACCAGCGTCGGCATCATGAAGCTGCTCGACCGCATCAACCGCACGGGCACCACCGTGGTCATGGCCACCCATGACCAGTCCATCGTCGACCAGATGCGCAAGCGCGTCATCGAGCTCGAGCACGGCAAGCTGGTCCGCGACCAGTCGCGCGGCGTCTACGGCTACACCCGCTGACACCGCCCTTCGTCCCGAACCCGCCGACCCGGAAGAAACCATGCGCTTCCAGTACGTCCTGTCCGAGATCACGACCGGCCTGCGCCGCAACCTGACGATGACCATCGCGCTCGTCATCGTGGTGGCCATCTCCATCGCCATGCTGGGCGCCGGCCTGCTGATCCGATCCCAGGCCGAGACCACCAAGGGCTACTGGTACGACCGCATCGAGATCTCGGTGTTCATGTGCAACGAGTACTCGACCGGAGCCGGCTGCGCCGACGGCGCCGTCACCGACGCGCAGCGCGACACCATCCGGCAGACGCTGGAGTCGCACCCCGAGGTCGACGAGGTGTTCTACGAGAACCAGGAGCAGGCGTTCGAGCGGTTCAGCGAGCAGTTCGACGACTCCGACATCGGCGGCATCATCACGCCCGACCAGCTCCCCGAGTCCTTCCGCGTCGCCCTGCAGGACCCCGAGCAGTACGACGGCGTCGTCTCGGCGGTGGCCGGTCTGCCCGGCGTGCAGGAGGTCACCGACCAGCGGCAGCTGCTCGAACCACTGTTCCGGACGCTCGACGGCTTCCAGCTGGTCGCGTTCGCCATCACCGTCATCCAGATCATCGCGGCGGTGCTGCTGATCGGTAACACCATCCGGCTGGCCGCGTTCAACCGGCGCCGCGAGACCGGCATCATGCGGCTGGTCGGCGCGTCGAACTTCTACATCCAGCTCCCGTTCATCCTGGAGGCGGCGATCGCCGGCCTGCTCGGCTCGGTGCTCGGCGTCATCGCCCTCTTCGGCGGCGTCGAGCTGATCGTCGGCCGGTTCATCGCGCCCAACCTCCAGTTCACGTCCTGGGTCGACAGCGCCGACGTGTGGGCGGCGACGCCCTGGCTGCTGGTGGCCGGCGTGCTGTTCTCGATGCTGGCCTCGTTCGTGACCCTCCGCCGCTACCTGCGCGTCTAGCGGTTGGGCCGGCGCGAGGTCTGGCGCGCGGTCGGCGATCGGGCTGGTGAGCGGTCTGGTGCGCGCTGGGTCGCCGATGCGCGGACGTTGTCGCGCTGACGTTGTCGGTGCCCGCCCGTAGGGTGAGAGGCCCTCCCGGCCGGGAGGGGGCCGTACGTCGAGTCGGCCGTGTCTGGCGGTGCAGGGCGCCGGTCGCGTGCGGCCTCGGTCGGCCACCGCGCTGGCGCGGCCCGGGCACCCTGGAGGCCCTGCGCAGCCACCACTGAGCCCGGCGGCAGCCATCACTCGAGCCCGGCGGCAGCCACCACTCAGACCGCGGCCGGACCCTGACCCACCACCTCCCGACACGCCGAGGCGGCGAAATCCGGCGTCCGCGCCGATTCGCGTTACTTGCCCACCTTGTGCCCTCGCCTGCGGGAATGACAGCGATGTAGTTATCGCGGGCTGCTTCGCGGCCAGAGTGAATGGTGTTACGGTCATGCACGAGTGGTGCGAGGGAGGCCGCTGTGAAGGCTGTGACAACTGAGACGTCGTGGGCGCGGCGGGTGACCGTGATCGTCGTCACCGTCGGCCTTCTCTGCACCGGTCTGAGCCAGGCATGGGCCACGTCCGACGCCGAGCGACGGTTGAAGGACGCGCAGAACAGCCTGGAGCACGCCCAGGATCAGCTGGCCCACTCCACGCAGGCGCTCGCCGACGCGACGGCCGCGTACCAGGCGGCGACGGCGCAGTTGCCGGCCGCCGAGGCGACGCTGGCCGGCGCGCAGCAGGGCCTGGCCACCGCCGAGCACGAGCTCGAGGTCGCGCGCGGCGAGGTCGCCGCGGCACGGGCGGCCGACGAGGCGGCGGCGCAGAAGCTGGCCGACGCCGAGAAGAAGGTGAAGGACCAGATCGCCAAGATCGACGACGTCACGGAGCGGATCGACGGCAAGCGGGCGTCGATCAGCCAGGTCGCCGTCGAGGCGTACACCCGCGGCGTCGGCGCCGACCTCGCCAGCCTCACCATCCTCATGCAGGCCGACAGCATGGACGCGCTCGCCGCGCGCGCCGCCGCTTCCACGTCGGTGCTGACGGCCGAGAACACCATCCTCGGCGCCCTCAAGGACGACCGCGCCGAGCTGGCCAACGAGCGCGTCGTCCTCGAAGACCTGGAAGCGGCCGCCGAAGAAGCCCGTCAGCTGGCGGCCGCCACCCTGCAGGCGACCGAGGAGCGCGAGCAGGCCGCCGAGGCCGCGCGCGCCACCGCGCAGGCCGCCAGCGACGCCGCCGCGGCGGCGAAGGCCGAGGTCGACCAGCTCGTCTCCGCCCGCGACGGTGCGAGGACGGCGGCGCAGGCGGCCCAGGCCGCGGACCAGGCCCAGACGGCGGCGTGGTCGGCCGAGCGGGACCAGATCGAGGCCGAGATCGCCGAGATCCAGCGCCGGCAGCAGGAACAGGCCGAGCAGGAGCAGGCCGAGCAGGAAGCCGAAGAGGACAACGGCGGCTCCGGCGGAGGCGGCGGCGGTGGTGGCGGCGGAAACGGCGGTGGCGGCGGAGGCGGCGGCAGCTCCGTCACGCTGGCCTTCCCGACCGCGAACCCGTACGTCACCTCGCCCTACGGCATGCGCGTCCACCCGGTCACCGGCGTCTACAAGCTGCACGACGGCACCGACTTCCGGGCCTACTGCGGCACGCCGATCCGCGCGGCCGCCGCGGGCACCGTCGAGTGGGCCTACTACCGGGGCGCGTACGGCAACCAGGTCGCGGTCAGCCACCGGCGCATGGTGACGACGTACAGCCACCTGTCGCGGTTCGCCGTCAGCGACGGCGAGAGCGTGTCGCAGGGCGAGATCATCGGCTACTCCGGCACGACCGGCAGCTCGACCGCCTGCCACCTGCACTTCATGCTCTACGTCGGCGGCGAGCGCGTGAACCCGATGAACTACCTCGGGCAATAACGCAGTCGTCTCGAGGGCACCGGAGGTGCGATCCTTGGGGCATGGCACGAGAACGCGGACGCACCGTGGTGGCCCAGAACCGCAAGGCCCGCCACGACTACCACATCGACGACACCTACGAGGCCGGCATCGTCCTGACCGGCACCGAGGTGAAGGCGCTGCGGGCCGGCAAGGCGTCGCTGGTCGACGGTTTCGCCGAGGTCCGCGACGGCGAGGTGTGGCTGCGCAACGTGCACATCCCCGAGTACGACCTCGGCACCTGGAACAACCACGCGCCGCGGCGCTCGCGCAAGCTGCTGCTGCGCAAGGACGAGATCAGCAAGCTCATCGGCAAGACCCGCGAGACCGGGTTCACGCTCGTCCCGCTGACGCTGTACTTCAAGGACGGCTACGCCAAGATCGAGCTGGCGCTGGCCCGCGGCAAGAAGGCCTACGACAAGCGGCATACGCTGGCCGAGCGCGAGGCGAAGCGCGAGGCCGAGCGCGCCATGGCCAACGCCCGCCGCAAGCGCTGAGCCCGCGGTGAGCCCGCAGTGAGCCCGCGGCGGCTCCCGGCGGCGACGGCCCTGCTCCTGGCGGCGGTGCTGCTGGCCGGCTGCGGCGGCGGCTCCGCGGCCTCGACGCCGTCGCCGTCCGCCTCGACGCCCACCGCCACGGCCACGCCCACCCCCGCCCCGGCCTGGCCGCTGACCGGCCTGCCCGCGCCGTCGGCCGCCGACGCCGCGACGCCGGCGCTGGTCGTGAAGATCGACAACACGCCGTCATCGGCGCCGCAGCTGGGGCTGTCGAAGGCCGACCTCGTGGTCGAAGAGCTGGTCGAGGGCGGGCTGACCCGGCTGGCCGCGCTGTACCAGTCGGCGCTGCCGCCGGTCGCCGGGCCGGTGCGGTCGGTGCGCACCACCGACGCCGGCCTCGCGCTGCCGGCGGGCGGCGTGCTGGTCGCGTCCGGCGGCGCGGAGCGGGTGCTGAAGGCGCTGGACGAGGCCGGCGTCACCGTGCTGACCGGCGGCGGCAACGGCCTGTCCCGCGACCACAGCCGGCCGGCGCCGTACAACGTCATGCTCGACCCCGCGGCGGCGGTGGTCAGCCTGCCCGCCGGCGCCGGCGTCCCCACCAGCCCCTACCTGCCGTGGGGGACGGCGCCCGCGGGCCGACCGGTCGGCGGCGCCGTCGTGACGTTCTCCGCCGCGCGCACCTCGACCTGGACGTGGTCCGACGGCGTCTGGGTGCTCGACGGCGACCACGCGGCCGACGGCGACCGGTTCGGCCCGGCGACGGTGCTGGTGCTGCGGGTCGAGCTGCGCGACGCCGGCTACGAGGACCCGGCCGGCAACCCGGTCCCCGAGACCGTCCTCGTCGGCTCCGGCGCCGCGACGCTGCTCACCGGCGGCGCGGCCGTCGAGGGCACGTGGAGCAAGGAGTCGCTGGCGGCGCCGCTGACGCTGGCCGGCGCCGCTGGGGCGCCGCTGCACGTGCCGCCGGGGCGGGTGTGGATCGAGCTGGTCCCCGACTCCGGCTCGGTGACGCTGCGCTGACCGCGCCGTGCGAGGCTGGCCCGATGACCGACGACGCATGGGAAGGACGCATCGCCGCGGCGTGGGCGTCCATCGACGAGTACGACGACGACGCGTTCCGGGCCGTCGTCGACGACCTGGCCGCCGAGCTGCCCGCCGGGCACCCCGTCGCGGCGTTCGAGCGGGCCTGCGCGTTCGACTCGACCGGCCGCCCCGACCTCGCCGAGCCGCTCTACCGCGAGGCGCTGGCCGCCGAGCTGCCGGGCGAGCGGCGTCGCCGGGCGGTGATCCAGCTGGCCAGCACCGTCCGCAACCTCGGTCGTCCGGCCGAGAGCGTCGAGCTGCTCACCGCGGAGCAGGGCCGCGGCTCGGACCACCTGGACGACGCGGTCAGCTGCGTGCTCGCGCTGGCGCTCACCGACGCCGGGCGGGAGCGCGAGGCCGTCTCCGTCGCCGTCGGCGCGCTGGCCCGGCACCTGCCGCGCTACCAGCGCTCGATGACCGCCTACGCCCGGGCGCTGGTCTAGGGTGTGTCTGCCAAGTCCGTGGCCTACTGCGCGACGCCCAGGCGGCGCCTCGCTGCGTTCTCGTCAGTCGTCATAGAACCCCGCCATGACTCCTTCCTCGCACCTTGCGAGGCCTCCACCCGGACGCCGCTCGCTACGGCCGAGACATGGCAGACACACCCTAGGCGGAGTGATGCGCACCGCACCCGCGAGACCTTGTCACCCCGCTTAAAAGAAGGGATATTCGTTTTAGAAACTCGACCGACCCACGGAGGCATCCCGTGACACCACCGCCACGAGCGCAGGCAGGACGATCGCCGGTGAGGATGGAGCGGGTCGCCGGGCGATGGTGGTGGGTCCGGCGCGACTGCTACGGCCGGGTCGCCGCGATGGCGGCGGACCTCGACGGCGTCCGGATGCTCGACGTCGCCGTGGTCACCCGGCGCGACGGGGCGGGAGCCCGCCGATGACGTCGTCCGTCGTGGAGGCGGGCCCGGCGGCCGGGACCGTCGTGGCGAGCGCCGAGTACCGCATCAGCCGCGCGGACCTGGTCCGCTACGCCGGCGCGTCGCACGACTTCAACCCGCTGCACTGGAGCCCGCGGATCGCGGCCGCGGCCGGGCTGCCCGGCGTGATCGCGCACGGCACCCTTCTCCTCGGCCTGGTGACGCGGCTGCTGAACGGCTGGCTGGGCGACCCGGGGCGGCTCGACGAGCTCACCTTCCGCTTCCTCCGCCCCGTCGTGGTGCCCGACGACGACGTCTCCGTCGCGATGAGGGCCCAGGTCGCGGAGCGTCATCCGGACGGCCGGGTCGCCGTGACGGTGGTCGGGTCGGTCGAGGGCACCGGCACCGTGGGCCGGGGCCGCGCGATCGTCCGGCCGCCGGACTAGACGGCGCGGCGCGCGACGTTCTCGGCCGGCGGGCCGCTCGCCGGTGCGGCGATCCAGGGGCCGGTGCCCTCGCTCTGGTCCAGCACGTCAGCCTCGAACCAGGTGTGCTCGCCGGCCAGCACGGCCTTCGCCAGCGCTTCGTCGGCGCCGTCGGTGTTGCGCCAGAGCCCGTCGAACAGCCGCTCGACCCGCAGCCGCGCCTGCCGCGCGAACACGTCGGCCAGCTGGACGGAGCCGGAGTCGGGCAGCATGCGCGCCCGCACGCAGGACGCCGCGATGGCGAACAGCTCGGCGCCGATGTCGACGACCCGGCCGAGGAAGCCCTGCTTGCGCTCGAGGCCGCCCTGCCAGCGGGCCATGCCGTAGAACGTCGACCGCGCCAGCCGCCGCGACGCGCGCTCGACGTAGCGCAGGTGCGGCGCCAGCACGCCGAAGTCCTGGTACGACGTCGGCAGCTGGCCGGCCCCGGTGACCAGCTGCGGCAGCCACTTCGCGTAGAACCCGGTCGCCTTGACCGCCGCCTTGGCCTTGCCGGGCAGCGCGACGTCGGGGTCGACGATATCGCCGGCGGCCTGCAGGTGGGCGTCGACGGCCTCGCGGGCGATGAGCAGGTGCATGATCTCCGTGGAGCCCTCGAAGATGCGGTTGATGCGCAGGTCGCGCAGGATCTGCTCGGCCGGTACGGCGCGCTCGCCGCGGGCCCGCAGCGAGTCGGCGGTCTCGTAGCCGCGGCCGCCGCGGATCTGCACCAGCTCGTCGGCCACCTGCCAGGCCGTCTCGCTGCACCAGAGCTTCGCCAGCGCCGCCTCGATGCGGATGTCGCGCCGTCCCTCGTCGGCCAGGTGAGCGGAGAGGTCGAGGACGGCCTCCTGTGCGTACGCCGTGGCCGCGATGTAGGACAGCTTGTGTGCGACGGCGGCGTGCCGGCCGACCGGGCGGCCCCACTGGACCCGCTCGGCGGACCACTCGCGGGCGATCTTCAGGCACCACTTCGACGCCGCCGTGCACAGCGCCGGAATCGACAGCCGTCCGGTGTTCAGCGTGGTCAGCGCGATCTTCAGGCCCTCGCCCTCGCGGCCGACGCGGTTCGCGGCCGGGACCTTCACCCGGTCGAGCCGGGTGACGCCGTTCTCGATGCCCTTGAGCCCCATGAACGCGTTGCGATGCTCGACGGTGATGCCGGGGGAGTCGGCCTCGACGACGAACGCCGTGACGCCGCCGCGGCCGCCGTCGTGCTCGGGGACCCGCGCCATGACGATCAGCAGCTCGGCGATGACGCCGTTGGTGGTCCACAGCTTGGTGCCGCTGAGCTCGTAGGCCGCGCCGCCGTCGACCGGGACGGCTTCCGCCGCGAGGCGGGCGGGGTCGGAGCCGACGTCGGGCTCGGTGAGCAGGAACGCGCTGATGGCGCCGCCGGCGCAGCGGGGCAGGAACGCCCGCTTCTGCTCGTCGGTGCCGAACAGCTTCACCGGCTCGGGGACGCCGATGGACTGGTGCGCCGACACCAGCGCGCCGATGGATGGGTGCACGCCGCCGAGCAGCATGAGCGCGCGGTTGTAGCCGACCTGCGTGAGCCCGGCGCCGCCGTATTCGCGCGGGATCTTCATGCCGAACACCCCGGCCCGCGCCATGGCCTTGACGTACTCGTCGGGGATGCGCGCCTCGCGCTCGATGACCGCGCCGTCGAGCTCGTCGCAGACGCCGCGCAGCCGGTGGAGGAACGCCGTCGTGGCCGCCTCGTCCTCGGGGCGCTGCGCCGGGTGCGGATGGATGAGGTCGAGCCGGAACCGGCCGAGGTACAGCTCCTTCGCGAACGACGGCTTCTCCCACCGCGTCTCGCGCGCCGCCTCGGCGACCCGCCTGGCTTCTCGCTCGTCGACCTGCTGGGTGGTCATCCGCGCCTCCTCCGTCGGTGGCGTCGTACCCAATGTTACCCGCAGGTAGCCATAGTCGCGATGCACAAATAGTCTGGTCGCCGGCCGGCCGCAGCTGGTCGCGCCCTGGGGCGGCGCCGGGTGGGCAAGACGTTCCTGCTCACGCACTTCGCCCAGGGGCGGCCGGCCGACGTCCTGGCCGACGGGGAATCTCAGTGGCCCGGTCGGCGTTGAACGTTGTAACCTTGGCGAACCTTCGGGTGCGCCCGGGGGATTGACAACTCCAGAGGGGCTGAGCGGTTTCGACTTCGTTCGTCGAACCAGGGGAAGCGGGCCGAGGAGGCCGCGTTATCTCGTTAACGCTCGCGGCAAACGTTACAAGTGCCAACGCTAAGCGCACTGACTTCGCCCTCGCCGCCTGACGGCAGGTACTGAAGTCTGTCGACCCGGGGATGTCTCCGCCCCGGTGTTCGGCATCATCTAGGAGACTCACCGACCGGTACGGTCACGGGACCGGTAGGGACACTCACGTGGCTGGGCTCGTCACGGTGAACTCGCCTGTGTGATCACCGGAGCCGAGTAGAGGCATGACAGGCTGCGCCCGGAGAAGCCCTGGAGAAGCGTCGAAGGACCCGGGTTCGATTCCCGGCAGCTCCACAACAGCCGAAGCGGCTGGTCAGAAGCGATTCTGGCCAGCCGCTTCGTCGTGCGACGACCACGTGACGACCACAGTGCGGATGCGCAGCGCGCCGGTTACGGCAGTGCCGGATGCGGCCGCCGGTCGGCCAGCACGGCGTGACCTCGCCGAGGCCGGCCAGGACCACGGGCTCCGAGGCAACCGAGCGCGCCGCGGGAGCGTCATGGCTATGTGAGGGGCGCCACATTCGCGCCCGCATCGCATTCTCGACCTCGGGAGAGCGGCATGAAAGTGACCGCAACAGCTGTCGGAGTCATCGTCGCGGCCATCGTGAGCAGCGGTGTCACCTCCAGCGCCACCGCACCCTCGAGCACCTCTGCGGTGCGCGCAGCAGCACCAGCGGCCGTCTGCCAGACACACCTCGGCACGTTCGACCACAGCGGCACCTACCGCAAGGTGAACGTGTCCAGCGACCTCACCATCGTCATCGGCGAGGGCGGCAACCTTCCTGGCGCGGCCGACCTCCGAACCCTGGGCACGGGCAGCATCGACTACGGAGACCACGCCGAACCACAGCCGTTCCACGACAACTGGCACCTCGCGACGTCCTCGGCCGCGCTGTACCTGATCCGCGCCCAGAGCAATTCCTCGACCGGTGAGCACGACAGCGTCACCGCCGAACTGGTGGCGCCGCGGTGGGGCGGTTTCCGTCACCTGGTGCAAGCCGGCCAGCCAGGTGAATCAGTGCCCAATCTGATCTACGGCCTGCACGACAACGGCACCTTGTACCGGTATCAACTCAGCTGGGGCGGAGGAACACCCGGTGTCAGCTCCTACGGCAGCGTGGCCGGATTCGGCGACCTCCGAACCATGACGTTGATCAGCCGCAGGCCCGGCTACGACACGCTGCTGGCCACGACGACCACTGGGCAGCTGACCTCGATCAGAATCCCCACGACGGCCACCATGACCGCGACCCGCTCGGTGATCCGAACGCGCACATGGGGAGCGCTCGACCAGCTCGCCATCGGGGTGTGCGACTCCGGCACGATGCTCGTCGCCATCAACAGCGCGACCGACCTGGCCTACGCCTACCACCTCGGCGTTCTCAACGGCACGAGCACCCCGATCACGAGCTGGGGGCAGCTCCGGGGCCAGTGGGCCTACCGGCTCGTCACCAGCAGCTTTCCCTTCGACACCATGCCACGTGGAGCGTGATCAAGTGAGACCACGATTCGCCATCATCGCCGCCGGCCTCTTCGTCGGCGCGACCCTCGCCGCGGCGCCGGCCGCGAGCTCGACGCCGGGCACCCCCGACCTCCCCGTGGTCCGCGCCGCCGCGTCGTCGACCCTGCCCTGCAGCATCGAAATGTCGATCATCGGCGCCGGAAGGTACCGAGAAATCCGCGTGAGCGACACGACCAGCCCGCGCACCATCACCGAGATCGGCGAGGTGCCCGGCGGAAGGTCGGTCCGCTCGTTGGCCACCGGCCACTTCCACGCCGACTTCGGCTTCAAGCTCCGTCACCACCTGGGCAACACCTCGACCTCGCTGTTCAGCCTCTCCGCCCGCGACGACCAGGACAGCAAGGAGATCACCGTCACCTCCATGGGTCGCGGCTGGGGCGGCTTCCGGCGCCTGGTGTCCTCCGGAGAGGCGACGGAATCCGTCAGCCCCGTCAGCCTCTACGGTCTGCACGACAACGGAAGGATCTACCGCTATCGGGTCGCCGCCCGCGAAGGCGGACAGCGCGTGGTCACCGGCGCCGGATCCGTCGCCGGATTCTCCGACCTGAAGACCATCGCGTTGATCAGTGTCACCTCGAGTTACCACGCACTCCTGGCCAACACCACCTCTGGCCAGCTCGTCGTGATCAAGATCCCGACGTCGTCCACGATGACCGCCACCCGGACCGTGATCAGGACCCGCACCTGGCAAGGGTTCGAGCACCTCGCTGTGGCGGACTGCAACGAGGGCTCGACCAACGTCCTGGTCGGCATCGACCACGACACGTCATCGGCCTACGCCTACTCGATGGCATTCCTGAAGAACACCACCAGCTCGATCCTGGGCCACGGGCAGGTCGCCGGCTCCTGGCCGTGGCTGGTCTTCACCAGCCTCCACGAGGCCGAGAACCCGCCTCAGGGCGCATAAGGCAGTACGGCGGTGAGTGGGTCGCGACGACGTGCGTCGTGACCCGCTCATGTCGCCTGTCGCCCGCTCGGTGCAGCCGATGGGTTCTGGGCCGGCACGGTCGAGTGCGGGCCGAGTAGACCGCCGATCCGCGTCGGCCGGTCGTCAGGGGCGGACAGGGTAGAATCAGGACATCGGCGCACGGTACTGAGCCCGGTCGGGGCTCCGGCGGCGCCGGCATCATGAAGCTCGGCCGCAGAGGCCGGAGACGGGCCGCGATCATGGCATCGCCCGCATCAGCAGTCGCCTCCGCGCGAGAGACGGCGCGCACCGCGTTCACGTCCCTGCCGGACCGGCACCGCGTCCTCGACGGCGGCTGGTGGCCCAGGTCCCGCGACCTCGTCGCCGAGTTGCCTGGCGTCATGCCTGCCGCCGGCGACGCGGAGTCGGCCGGGCGGGCGTTTGCTCACGTGCTCCGCGGGCACGGTCACGATGAGGCGAGCGCGACGCTCGCCGACACGAACTCGAGGAGTTGACATGACCACTGAACAACCGCTCAGACAGCGACGAGCCCATCCGCAGACCCGAGGTGGTGCCGGTCCACCGGTCGCGACCAAGGACCGGGTCCCGGCTCCCGTCCGTCACGTCAGCACGTACACCGAGCTGGCTCGGCAGATCCGCGAGGCCGGGCTGTTGCGGCGGCGCTACGGCTACTACTGGACCCGGATCGCCGTGGCCGTGACGGCGTTCGCGGGGATCTGGGTGGGGTTCGCGTTCCTCGGTGACTCCTGGTTCCAGTTGCTCCTCGCCGCCGCGCTCGCGGTCGTGCTGGTCCAGTTCGGGTACCTCGGGCACGACAGCGCCCATCGCCAGATCTTCGCCTCGCACCGGTGGAACGACTGGACCTCGCGGGTCTTCTCCGGGCTGTTCACCGGGCTCAGCTACGGCTGGTGGCAGTCCAAGCACAGCCGGCACCACGCCAACCCGAACAAAGAGGGCTCGGACCCCGATGTCGGGCCCGGCGTGCTGGCGTTCACCCCGGCCGTCGCCCAGGCCCGGCGCGGCCTGGCCGCTCGCCTGACGCCCCGTCAGGGCTACTTCTTCTTCCCGCTGCTGCTGCTCGAAGGGCTCGCGCTGCACGTCGCGAGCATCCAGACGATCATGCGGCGGCAGCCGCTGAAACACCGCTGGTGGGAGGCGTCGTTCGTCGCCGTCAGGCTCGGCGGGTACCTCACCGTGCTGCTGCTGGTGCTGCCGCCCGGGAAGGCGGCCGCCTTCTTCGGCGTGCAGATGGCGCTGTTCGGACTGCTCCTCGGAGCTTCCTTCGCACCGAACCACATCGGCATGCCCATCGTCGCGCCGGACGAGAAGGTCGACTTCCTGCGGCGTCAGGTGCTGACGTCGCGCAACATCCGCGGTGGCCGGCCGATCGACTTCTTCATGGGCGGGCTCAACTACCAGGTCGAGCACCACCTGTTCCCGAGCATGCCCCGGCCGAATCTTCGCCGGGCCCAGCCGATCGTGCGGGAGTACTGTGCCCGGCACCTGGTCGGCTACACCGAGACCAGCCTCTTCGGCGCCTACCGCGTCATCGTCGGCTACCTCAACCGGGTGGGGCTGCGCGGCCGGTACGCCTATCGGTGCCCGATGGCCGCGCAGTTCCGCGTCTGAGGATCCGACCCTGGTCAGCCGGGCCGGCGGGACAGCTGCCGCCGCAGCCGGATGATCCGGACGCTGCCGATGACCGCCACCACGAAGCCCGCGCTCGCTGCGGCGATGAGCAGCGCCAGCGCCAGCGGAACGCTGCCCTCCAGCCACAGGAAGGTGACGTCGACCCGACCCGTGTTCTGCAGGATGAACACCATCAGGATCGCGAGACGGACGCCGCGACGCAACTGCCCACCCAGGTGGCGCCGGTGCGACTGCGCGGGACCGGCGGTGTCGGCGCCGGTGCTCCCACGTCGGTATCGGCCGACGGCTCCGGACCGTCGCCGTTGCGGCGGAACAGAGGCATGACATTCCTTCGTCGAGATGGTCGGGCCGGCATGACTGGCACCTCGAAGATGGGATGTCGCGGTTCCCGGATACCTTCACCCTACGCCGTTCCGGTTGACCGGGCCGGGCGGGCTCGTGACCCGCTGACCTGCGTGCGACGTCCGGAACTGGGTACAGGTCCACCATGCTCGTTCTCGTCGTCGTCCTGCTGGCCATCTGGCTGGTGCTGTCGATCGTGGGATTCGCGATCGAGGGCATCCTCTGGCTCGGTGTCATCGGGGTGGTGCTGTTCGTGGCCACTGCTATCGTCGGCTGGCTGAGGCGATCGGCCCATCGAAGGGCGAACCCCGGCGGCGCCTGATCGCCCCCGGCTGCGACCAAGATCGCCGGTGCGGTCTTGAGGAGAGCGGTGGATCCTCCGCCGTGCAGGCAAGGGGTGACGCGTGACGATCTATCGCGGGGCGGTGCTCGACACCCCCGAGAGCCCGTTCGCCGGGGGGAAGCTGCGGTCGTCCTCGGACGAGGGCATCGTGGTGCGCGACGGCGTCATCGTGGCGCGCGGGCCGTTCGCCGCGCTGCGCCGGGAGCACCCGGACGAGGACCTCGTCGCGCTGGACGGCGGGCTGCTGCTCCCGGGGTTCGTCGACACGCACGTGCACTTCCCGCAGGTGCGCGTCATCGGCGGTATCGGCCTGCCGCTGCTGGACTGGCTCGAGCGCCGCGCCCTGCCGGAGGAGGGCCGCCTGGCGGACGCGGCGTACGCGGCGCAGGTGGCGGCGGACTTCGTGTCCGGCCTCGTGACCGCTGGCACCACCGCCGCCATGGTGTTCGGATCGCACTTCCCGGCCGCGGTCGAGGCACTCTTCGAGTCGGCCGCCGCTGCCGGGCCGCGCGTGACCAGCGGGCTCGTCGTCAGCGACCGCAACCTGCCCGCTGAGCTGCTCAGCTCACCCGGGCGCGCGTACGAGGAGAGCGTCGGGCTGGCCCGCCGCTGGCACGGCACCGGGCGCGCCCGGTACGCGGTGACGCCGCGCTTCTCGCTGTCCAGCACCGACGCGCTCCTCGCGACCTGCGCGGCCGTGCTCGACGACGTCCCCGGCGCGTTCGTCACGTCGCACGTGAACGAGAACGTCGAGGAGATCGAGCAGGTGAAGAGCCTGTTCCGGACCGACAGCTACGTCGCGACGTACGACCGGCACGGGCTGCTCGGCCGGCACAGCGTGCTCGCGCACAACGTCCACCCGGGCGACGACGAGCTCGAGACGCTGGCCGCGCGGGGATCGTCGGTCGCACACTGCCCGACGAGCAACGCCGCGCTGGGGAGCGGGCTGTTCCCGCTGGCCCGGCACCTGCGCCACGGCGTCGCGGTGGCGCTGGGGTCGGACGTCGGAGCGGGCTCGGGATTCTCGCTGCTCAAGGAGGGCCTGCAGGCGTACTTCACACAGCAGCAGCTCGGCCCGGACGGCTACGCGCTCACACCCGCCCACCTGCTCCACCTGGCGACGGCGGCCGGCGCCGCCGCCCTCGACCTCCCCGACGTGGGGCACCTCTCCGTCGGGCAGCGGTTCGACGCGCAGTGGCTCCGCCCGGCGCCCGGTTCGACGTACGACGCGGCGCTGCGCAACGCGGCCGGCCCGGACGACGCGCTGGGCATAACGTTCACGCTCGGCACGGCGACCGACGTCGCCGCGGTGTGGATCGACGGCGTGGCGGTTCGTTGACCGGCCGCGACGCACGGGCTAGCGTGGATGGATGCGGATCTCCACGGTTCCGGGCGACGTGCGCCGACGGGTGCACTCGACCGCGTGGACCCGGGGCCGAGTCGCCCACGGCGCCTAGCCGACCTCCAGCAGTCCTCGACCCCATCGACTGATGGGGTGATCCGACTTGGAGGTGCTGGATGGCCGACATCGTCGTCAATGGCCAGCCGCGTGATCTGACCGGTGTTCCACCCCACACGAACGTCCTCGACTTCCTGCGCGCCTGCGGGCTGACCGGCGCCAAGGAAGGATGCGCCGAGGGCGAGTGCGGCGCCTGCGCGGTGATGGTCGCGCGGCCCGCCGCCGACGGCTCCGCGACCGCCGAGTGGACGGCGATCAACTCCTGCCTCCCACCGGCGGCGGCGCTGGACGGCCAGGAGATCGTCACCGCGGAGGGCCTCGGCACGCCGGACTCGCTGCACCCGGTGCAGCAGGAGCTGGCGGTGCGCGGGGGCTCGCAGTGCGGCTACTGCACGCCCGGCTTCGTCTGCTCCATGGGCGCGGAGTACTACCGGGCCGATCGCGCGCCGACCGGCGACGGCGACCGCTACCACGGCGCGAACGGCTTCGACCTGCACGCGGTCAGCGGCAACCTGTGCCGCTGCACGGGCTACCGGCCGATCAAGGACGCCGCCTTCGCGCTCGGGTTCCCGGCGGCCGACGACGCCATCGCGCGGCGGCGGGGGAGCGCCGCGCCGCCGGTGGTGGCCACGACGCTGCGCGACGACGAGGCGACGTACGTCCGTCCGTCCGGCCTGACCGAGGCGCTGGACCTGCTCCGGGAGCACCCGGACGCCGTGATCGTCGCTGGCAGCACGGACTGGGGCGTCGACGTGAACCTGCGCGGCCGGCGGGCCGGGCTGGTGGTGGCGGTCGACCGGCTGCCCGAGCTGCGCGGCTTCGCTGTGACCGATGCCGAGCTGCGCATCGGCGCGGCTCTGACGTTGACGGAGGTCGACCGGCGGCTGGCCGGGCGGGTCCCGCTGGTGTCCGCGATGATCGCGCAGTTCGCGTCGCCGCTGATCCGCAACGGCGCCACGCTCGGCGGCAACCTCGGCACCGGCTCGCCCATCGGCGACGCGCCGCCGGCGCTGCTCGCCCTGGAAGCGTCCGTGGTGCTGGCCTCGGCCGACGGGTCGCGGACGCTGCCGCTCGCGGAGTACTTCACCGGCTACCGGACGTCGAAGCGCCGTCCGGACGAGCTGATCACCGAGGTGGTGGTGCCCCGGCCGGTGAGCGGGCTGACGGCGTTCCACAAGATCGCCAAACGACCGTTCGACGACATCTCCTCGGTGGCGGCCGGCTACGCCCTCGACGTCGTCGACGGGGTGGTGCGGCGGGCGCGCATCGGGCTCGGCGGCGTGGCCGCGACGCCGATCAGGGCGCTCGCCACCGAGGCGGCCCTGGAAGGTCGCCCGTGGACCGCCGACAGCGTCGACGCGGCCGCCGCGGTGCTGGCGGCCGAGGGCACGCCGATCTCGGACCAGCGGGCCAGCGCCGCCTACCGGTCGGCGATGCTCGGCGAATCGATCCGAAAGCTGTTCGCGGAGGCGACACCATGACGACGATCGTGGGCAGCCCGCTCAGCCACCGGCCGGACGACGCCGTCGTCGGGACGCCGCTGCCGCACGAGAGCGCGGCCCTGCACGTCACCGGCCGGGCGCTCTACACCGACGACCTGGTCGGCCGCACCAGCAACGTGCTGCACGCGCATCCGGTACAGGCGCCGCACGCGCACGCGACCGTCACCGGCCTCGACGTCGCCGCGGCCTACGACGTGCCCGGCGTCGTCCGGGTGCTCACCGCCGCCGACGTGCCGGGTGTCAACGACGCCGGCGTCAAGCACGACGAGCCGCTGTTCCCGTCCGAAGTCATGTTCCACGGCCACGCCGTCTGCTGGGTGCTCGGCGAGTCCCTCGAAGCCGCGCGGCGAGGGGCGGCGGCGGTCGAGGCGACGTACGCGCCGCTGCCCGCGCTGCTCACCGTCGAGGAGGCCATCGCGGCGCAGAGCTTCCAGGGGGCGCGCCCGACGCTCGCCCGCGGCGACTCCGCGGCCGGGCTGGCGCGGTCGGCCCGCGTCTTCGAGGGCGTGACGTCGATGGCGGGGCAGGAGCACTTCTACCTCGAGACGCACTGCTCGCTGGCGCTGGTCGACGAGAACGGCCAGATCTTCGTCCAGTCGAGCACCCAGCATCCGGCCGAGACGCAGGAGATCGTCGCGCACGTGCTCGGCCTTCCGAGCCACGCCGTCACGGTCCAGTGCCTGCGCATGGGCGGCGGCTTCGGCGGCAAGGAGATGCAGCCGCACGGGCTCGCCGCCGTGGCGGCGCTGGGCGCGACCCTCACCGGCCGGCCGGTGCGGCTGCGGCTGACCCGGGCGCAGGACATGACGATGACGGGCAAGCGGCACGGCTTCCACGCCACGTGGACGGCGGGGTTCGACGCCGACGGCCGGTTCACCGCGCTGGAGGCCACGCTCACGTCCGACGGCGGGTGGAGCCTCGACCTCTCCGAGCCGGTGCTGTTCCGGGCGATGTGCCACGTCGACAACGCGTACTGGATCCCCGACGTCACCGTGCACGGCCGCATCGCGCGGACCCACAAGACCTCGCAGACGGCGTTCCGCGGCTTCGGCGGACCGCAGGGGATGCTGGTGATCGAGGACATCCTCGGCCGGTGCGCGCCCGCGCTGGGCCTCGACCCCGCCGAGCTGCGGCGCCGCAACTTCTACGTCGAGGGGCAGGCCACGCCGTACGGTCAGCCGGTGCGGCACCCGGGGCGGCTGGCGGCGGCCTGGGAGCAGGTCACCGCCACCTCGTCGCTGGCGGATCGGCGGGCCGAGATCGACCGGTGGAACGGCCGCGAGCGCCACCGCAAGCGCGGTATCGCCATCACACCGGTGAAGTTCGGCATCTCGTTCAACCTCACGGCGTTCAACCAGGGCGGCGCGCTGGTGCACGTCTACAAGGACGGCTCGGTGCTGGTCACCCACGGCGGCACCGAGATGGGCCAGGGCCTGCACACCAAGATGCTGCAGGTCGCGGCCACGGCGCTGCGGGTACCGCTGGGGCGGGTCCGGCTGGCGCCGACGCGCACCGACAAGGTGCCGAACACGTCCGCCACGGCGGCGTCCGCGAGCGCCGACCTCAACGGCGGTGCCGTCAAGGACGCCTGCGAGCAGATCCTGGCCCGGCTGGCGCCGGTCCGCGACCGGCTGGGCGACCCGTCGTGGGAGGAGCTGGTCGCCGCGGCGTACCGCGAGCGGGTCCAGCTCTGGGCGGCCGGCTTCTACAAGACCGAGGGCCTGAGCTGGGACGCCACGACGATGACCGGGCACCCGTTCAAGTACTTCGCCTACGGCGCCGCGGTGACGGAGGTCGAGGTCGACGGGTTCACCGGCGGGTACACCACCCGGCGGGTCGACATCGTCCACGACGTCGGCGACAGCCTGTCGCCGCTGGTCGACCTGGGGCAGATCGAGGGCGGCTTCGTCCAGGGCGCCGGCTGGCTGACCCTCGAGGACCTGCGCTGGGACGTGTCCGACGGGCCGGGCCGCGGCCGGCTCGCCACGCAGGCGGCCTCGACCTACAAGCTGCCGTCGTTCTCGGAGCTGCCCGAGCGGTTCCACGTCGCCCTGCTCGAGGAGGCGCACGAGGACGGCGTCGTCTACGGGTCGAAGGCGGTGGGCGAGCCGCCGCTGATGCTGGCGCTCAGCGTGCGCGAGGCGTTGCGCGACGCGTGCGGGGCGTTCGGCCCGGCCGGGCACTCCGTCGAGCTGGCCTCGCCGGCCACGCCGGAGGCGGTCTACTGGGCGCTCACCGCCGCCCGAGGTGCGTCATGACGACCTGGTTCGCCGGGGTGGCCGCGCTGCGGGCGGCGCGGGAGCCCGGGGTGCTCGTCACCATCACGGATGTGCGCGGCCACGCGCCGCGGGAGGCGGGCGCCAAGATGGTGGTCTCCGCGGCCACGACCTGGGCGTCGATCGGCGGCGGCAATCTGGAGGCCGACGCCGTGACACGGGCCCGTGCGCTGCTGTCGGCCGGGGGCGCCAGGCCCGAGTCGTACCCCGTGCGCCTGTCGGACAAGGCGCCCGGCCCGCACGGCGTCCAGTGCTGCGGTGGTGAGGTGACGGTGCTGCTGGAGCCGCTGCCGGTCGTGCCCGCCGTCGCGATCTTCGGGGTGGGCCACGTCGGACTGGAGCTGGCCAGGATCCTGGCGCGGCACGACCTCGACCTGCACCTGGTCGACTCGCGCGAGGAGTCGCTGTCCGACGCGGCTCTCGCCCCGCTGGCCGACGCGGTCGCCGGCGTGCACGTTCACCACATCCCGGTGATCCCCGAGCTGGTCCTGGCCGAGTTGCCGCCCGGCACCCGCGTGCTGGTGCTGACGCACGACCACGCCGAGGACTTCGCGATCGTCGACGCCGCGCTGCGCTGCGACCACCTCGGTGCGATCGGCCTGATCGGGTCGTCGGCGAAGTGGGCGCGGTTCCGGTCCCGGCTGGTCGAGTCGCTGCCCGCGGAGGTCGTCGACCGGGTCGAGACGCCGATCGGGCTGGCCGGCCTCTCCACGAGCAAGGACCCGGCGGCCATCGCGGTGTCGGCGGCCGCCGCACTGCTGGCCGCGATCGAGCGTGAGGAGACCCATGCCGGACGGTGAGGTCGACGACCTGGCGAAGTCGCTGCTCGGCGAGCTGGACGCGCGGCTGGCGGTGGCGGACGCGGCGCTGGCCAGGGCGTACCCCGGCGACCGGCCGGGTCGGCAGCCGATCCACACGGTATACGTCCCGGCCGACCGCCACACCGCGGGGCTGGTGCCGGCCTACGGCGCAGCGGCGCTGGACCTGCTGGACGAGCACGCCGACCGGTTCGCCGCGATCGTGCGCGACCCCGACGTCGTGGCGCGGGTGCGGGCCAAGCTGGCCGCCGAACCCGTCGAGGACCTCCGGGTCGACTTCGAGGACGGCTACACCGGCCGGACCGACGCGGAGGAGGACGCCGACGTCGTCCGGTCCGCCACGGCCCTGGCCGAGAGCCGGGCGAAGGGCGAGGCGGCGCCGTTCGGGGGCATCCGGATCAAGAGCCTGGAGGCGCCGACCCGGGCGCGCAGCGTCCGGACTCTCACGTCCTACGTCTCGGCGCTGGCCGGAGCCGGGATGGACCTCGGCCGCTGGGTCGTCACGCTGCCCAAGGTGACCAGCGTCGACCAGGTCGAGGCGATGGTGCACGCCTGCGACGTGCTGGAGTCCGGGCTGGGACTCGCGCCGGGAGCGCTGGCGTTCGAGGCGCAGATCGAGACGCCGCAGTCGATCCTCGGACCCGACGGCACGGCGCTGGTCGCGCGCATGGTCCAGGCCGCCGGGCCCCGGCTGACCGGGCTGCACTATGGCACCTACGACTACTCCGCGTACTGCGGGATCGCCGCCGGGCAGCAGTCGCTGGAGCACCCGGTGGCCGATCACGCGAAGCTGGTGATGCAGGCGGCCGCGGCCGGCACCGGGGTGCGGCTGTCCGACGGCTCCACCAACCTGCTCCCGGTCGGCAGCGCCGACGACGTCGAGGCGGCCTGGGCCAACCACCACCGCCTCGTCCGCCGATCGCTGGAGCGCGGCTTCTACCAGGGCTGGGACCTGCATCCGGGGCAGCTGCCGACGAGGTACGCCGCCACCTACGCCTTCTACCGCGACGGGCTGGCCCGCGCGACCGCCCGGCTGGCCGACTACACGCGCCACACCATGACCGGCATCGCCGACGAGCCCGCGACCGCCCGGGCGCTGGCGGCGTTCCTGCTGCGCGCGGTCGACTGCGGCGCCGTCGACGAGACCGAGGTCGCCGACCCGGACCTCCTCCACACGCTGGCCAATCCTTAGGAGCAGCCGATGGCCCACACGCTGGGCGTCAACCAGTACGGCAAGGCGGAGTCCCGCGTCGTCCGGATCGTCCGCGACACCGACCGGCACGAGATCCGCGACCTCAACGTGTCGACATCGCTGCGGGGCGACTTCGAGGCGGCGCACGTCACCGGCGACCAGTCCGCGGTGCTGCCGACGGACACGCAGAAGAACACCGCGTTCGCCTACGCGAAACTGCGCGGCGTCACGTCGCCCGAGGACTACGCGCTCGCGCTGGGCGCGCGGCTGCTCGACGCGTGTCCGGCCGCCGAGTCGGCGCAGGTGCGGGTCGAGGAGTACGGCTGGGACCGCATCGGCGACCACTCGTTCGTCCGCCGCGGCGGCAGCGTCCGCACGGCCGCGGTGACGGTCGGGCGCGACGCCACCCACGTGCTGTCGGGCGTCTCCGGCCTCGCGCTGCTCAACACGACGGACTCGGAGTTCCGGGGCTTCCTGAAGGACGAGTTCACAACGCTGGCCGAGACCGGCGACCGCGTCCTCGCCACGTCGCTCGTCGCGCGGTGGCGGCACACGGGCGCCGACGGCGTCGACTGGAACGCGTCCCACGAGGCCGTGACCGCCACACTGCTGCGCACCTTCGCCGGCACCTACTCGCGCGCCCTGCAGGAGACGCTGTACGCCATGGGCGGCGCCGTGCTCCACGAGCAGCCGGGGCTGGCCGAGATCAGGTTCTCGGCGCCCAACCTGCATCACTTCCTCGTCGACTTCAGCGGCTTCGAGGTCGACGGGCTGAGCAACGACGGCGAGGTGTTCGTCGCCGCGGACCGGCCGTACGGGCTGATCGAGGCGCAGGTGACCCGCGACGACGTTCCACCCGCGGACGACGCGTGGCCGGCCGTGGCGGGGTTCTGCTGATGTCCGGCGTGGTGACGACCCGAGCGACGCTGCTCGGCTGCCTCTCGGTGCCGCGCTGGGCCGACGACGTACTGGCCGGCCAGCCGTACTCGGACCGCGACGCCTTGCTGCGGGCCGCGTCCGCGGCCGCGGGTGAGCTGACGGACGAGGAGCTCGACCAGGCGCTGGCCGGCCACCCGCGGATCGGTGAGCGCGGGGGCGCGCAGTCGCAGCGCGAGCAGTCCGGGGTCCGCGACACCGCCGGGCGGCTGGCCGCCGGCAACGCGGCGTACGAGCGGCGGTTCGGCCGGGTGTTCCTGATCCGCGCAGCCGGCCGCGATGCCGACGAGATCCTCGCCGAGCTGGACCGGCGGCTGCGCAACGACGACGCCGCCGAACGGGCCGAGACCGTCGGCAACCTGCGCGAGATCGCGCTGCTGCGCTTGGAGGCGACGCTGTGAGCACCCTGTCCACGCACGTCCTCGACACCGCCGCCGGCCGTCCGGCCGAGGGCATCCGCGTCACGCTCGAGACCCGCGGGGGCGAACCCCTCGGCGAGGGCGTGACGAACGCCGACGGCAGGGTCTCCGCGCTCGGCCCGGACCGGCTCGACCCCGGCGACTACGTGCTCCGCTTCGACACGTCGGGCCCCTTCCACCCGGAGGTGGTCGTCGTCTTCACCGTCGCCGACCCCGAGGCGCACTACCACGTGCCGCTGCTGCTCAGTCCCTACGGCTACACGACCTACCGTGGCAGCTGAGCTCGACGTCGTCGTCCGCGCCCGGCGGGCCGTCGTCGACGGCGCCGAGGTGCCCGCCGCCGTGGGCATCGCGGGCGGCCGGATCGCCGTCGTCACGACGTTCGACGACGCGCCGCCGGCCGCGCGGACCGTCACACTCGACGACGACGAGGTGCTGCTGCCCGGGCTGGTCGACACCCACGTGCACGTCAACGAGCCGGGCCGGGCCGAGTGGGAGGGGTTCGCCACCGCGACCCGCGCGGCCGCCGCCGGCGGCGTCACCACCCTCGTCGACATGCCGCTGAACTCCGTCCCGCCGACCACCACGCTCGCCGCGCTGGAGCTGAAGCGGCGGACGGCCGCCGGCCAGGTCTGGGTGGACGTCGGCTTCTGGGGTGGCGCGGTGCCGGGCAACGGACCCGACCGCGAGCCGTTGCACCACGCCGGGGTGTTCGGCTTCAAGTGCTTCCTGCTCGACTCCGGCGTCGACGAGTTCGGCCACCTCGAGCCGGACGAATTCGCGTCGGCGATGCGGGAGTGCGCGGGGCTGGGCGCGCTGCTGATCGTCCACGCCGAGGACGGACGGCTCGTCGACGCGACCGCGCTCGACGGGCCGCACTACACCGGCTTCCTCGCCTCCCACCCCGAGTCGGCCGAGCGAGCCGCCGTCGAGCTCGTCATCGCGCAGGCCCGGGCGACCGGCGGCCGCGCGCATGTCGTCCACCTCAGCAGTGCCGGCGCCGTCCCGGCGCTGCGTGCGGCCCGCGCGGCCGGCGTCGACGTGAGCGTCGAGACCTGCCCGCACTACCTGACCTTCGAGGCCGAGCAGATCGCCGACGGCGCCACCGAGCTCAAGTGCTGCCCGCCGATCCGCGACGCCGCCAACCGCGAGGCGCTCTGGGCGGCGCTGGCCGCGGGAGACGTCGACTTCGTCGTGTCCGACCACTCGCCGTGCACCGCGGAGCTCAAGGCGGGCGACTTCGCGACCGCGTGGGGCGGCATCGCGTCGGTCCAGCTCGGGCTGCCCGTCGTGTGGACCGGCGCCCGGGCCCGGGGCCACTCGCCGGCCGACGTGGTGCGGTGGATGGCCACCGCGCCGGCGGACCGCGTCGGGCTGCGCCACAAGGGCCGCATCGCGCCCGGCGCCGACGCCGACCTGGTGCGGTTCGCGCCCGACGAGGAGTTCGTCGTCGACGTCGCCGCGCTGCTGCACCGGAACCCGATCTCGGCCTACGCCGGGCGCCGGCTGACGGGGGTGGTCCGCGAGACGTGGCTGCGCGGGCGGCCCGTCGCCGGCACACCGCGGGGTCGACTGCTGCGAAGGGGCGAGCGATGAATCCCTACCACGTGCCGAGGGGCGGGCTGCCGCCGCAGACCGCGCTGACCACGGACCGCGCGCGTTTCACGGAGGCGTACGCCGTCATCCCGGCCCGCACGCTCAGCGACATCACCGCCTCGTTCCTGCCCGGGTGGGCGCACACCCGCCTCTGGGTGCTGGCCCGGCCGCTGTCGGGCTTCGCCGAGACGTTCAGCCAGTACGTCGTCGAGGTCGCCGCCGGGGGCGGATCGGACCGGCCCGAGCCGGACCCGTCGGCGGAGGCGGTGCTGTTCGTGGTGGACGGGTCGCTCACCCTCGCGGTGGACGGCGGTGTGCACGCGCTGGAGCCGGGGTCGTACGCGTTCCTCCCGCCCGGCGCTTCGTGGTCGCTGGTGAACGAGGCCGAGACGACCGCGACGTTCCACTGGATCCGCAAGACCTACCAGCGCGTCGACGGTCTCGACGTCCCGCCCGCCTTCGTCACCCGCGAGCAGGACGTCACGCCCGTCGACATGCCCGGAACCGGCGGCGCCTGGTCGACGACCCGCTTCGTCGACATCGCGGACCTGCGCCACGACATGCACGTCAACATCGTGAACTTCCGCCCCGGCGCGTCGATCCCGTTCCCGGAGACGCACGTGATGGAGCACGGCCTCTACGTCCTGGAGGGCAAGGCGGTCTACCTGCTCAACCAGGACTGGGTCGAGGTCGAGGCCGGCGACTTCATGTGGCTGCGCGCCTTCTGCCCGCAGGCCTGCTACGCCGGCGGGCCCGGCCCGTTCCGCTACCTCCTCTACAAGGACGTCAACCGGCACGTCCCCCTCTGACGAGTCCCGCTGTCGCGTTCCTTCAAGACGGGTGCCGGGACACCGGCCATGCTGCGGGTGTCACCGACTCCGAGAGGACCTCCGATGCAGCTCCGCTACACCATCCTGTATGTCGACGACGTGGCCGCCGCGGTCGACTTCTACGCCACCGCGTTCGGGCTCGACCGCGGCTTCGTCCACGACAGCGGCGACTACGGCGAGCTCGCGACCGGAGCCACCAAGCTCGCGTTCTCGTCGACCGCGCTGATGCGGCAGCTCGGCAAGGACCCGCGGCCGCCGTCCATCACCGGGCCGACGTTCGAGATCGCGTTCGAGACCGACGACGTCCCCGCGGCGTTCCAGCGCGCCGTGGCCGCGGGCGCCGCCGTGGTGCAGCCGGTCCGGGACGAGTCGTGGGGCCAGACGACGTCCTACGTGAGCGATCCGCACGGCTACCTCGTCGAGATCTGCTCGCCGATCCAGTTGCCCAGCCCCGGCTGAGCGATCGTCGCGAGGACCGACGGTGCCCGCCGCAGCTCCGCCGGCGTCCGGCCGAACCACCGTACGGTCTCGCGGGTCAGATGAGCCTGGTCGCTGAAGTCGCACGCGGCGGCGACCTCGCCTAGCGGCAACCGCGTCGGCAGCGCCAACGCGGCCCGGCGGGCCCGCGACAGCAGCCGCCAGAAGCCCGGCGGCGGCAGGCCCGCCGCCGCGAAGCGGCGCTGCAGGCCGCGCTTGCTCACCCCGAGGTGCGTCGCCGCCTCCGCCACGCCGCGCGTTCCCAGCGTGCCGATGGCCTCGTCGAGCTCGCCGTCCACCACGACGTCACCGTCGATGATCTCGCCGGCCCGCAGCGGCTCGGCCTCGATCCGGGCCAGCACCCGCGGCTCCACCTGTGCTCCGGGCCGCAGCCGATACCCCGTCACCCGCGTGCCCCGCGCGAGCTCGACCACCCGCAGGCCCGCGTCCCACGCCGTCAGCGCCACGAACCCACCACCGGCCGACTCCACCACCACGACGTCGCGGCACCCGTCCGGCGCGACCTCGACGCGACGGGCCGCGAGATGGTCGTGGCGCCACCGGAGGTAACGACGACCGCTCGCGAGCATGGGCCGAACCTACCTCGCGGCGGGTCACGATCGCTGCGGGTGCACCACCGCCTTGAGGATCGACGGATCCTCGCGCGGCGCCTCGAGGGCACGGCGCACGTCACCCAGCCCGAACTCGGTGGTGACGAACCGGTCGAGGTCGATCCGGCCGCTCGCCACCAGCCCGATCGCCGCGGGATACGTGTGCGCGTAGCGGAACGTGCCCGTGATCGTGAGCTCCCGCCCCTGGACGGCCGCCGCGGGGATCCGCAGCTCCCGTCCCACTGGCATGCCCACGAGCACCGCACGCCCGGCCGGCGCGAGGGCGTCGAGACCGTCGTACACGGCCGCCGCGGCGCCGGAGCACTCGATCAGGGCAGTGGGCTGCCAGGAAGCCGCGGGCAGCCGACCGGGCATCGTCGCCTCGAACCCGTGCTCACGCGCCCGATCGAGTCGTTCGGGGACGACATCGACCACGACCACCGACGCGGCGCCCCGGACCTGAGCGACGGTCGCGGCGAGCAGCCCGACGGGACCCGCCCCGGTCACGAGGACGTGGTCGCCGGGACCGGTGCGCGCCTTGTCGTGGGCCCACAGCGCCACGGAGAGCGGCTCCATCAGGGCGCCCGCGTTGTCCGAGACGTGGTCGGGAATCGGGTGCAGGAACGGCTCGGGGACCGAGAGCACCTCGGTGAAGGCGCCGTCGACCGGTGGTGTCGCGAGGAACCGGACGTCCGGGCAGAGGTTGTACCGGCCCGTCCGGCACGGCGCGCAGTCGCCATAGGAGACGCCCGGTTCGATGGCGACCCGATCGCCGGGCCGCAGCGTCCGGACGTCCGCGCCGACCGCGAGCACGCGTCCGCTCGCCTCGTGGCCGAGGACCAGCGGCGCCGTCACCACGAAGTCGCCGATCCGCCCCTCAGTGAAGTAGTGCAGGTCGGATCCGCACACCCCGACCGCGAGCACTTCGACGAGGGCGTCGCCCGCTGCCGGCTGGGGCGTGTCCCGCTCCTGGAGCTCGATCACGCCGGGCTCGATCAGTACGGCCGCACGGTTCACCGTCAGCTCCCTTCCGCCATGCTCCAGCTCGCCCAGAGCGTGGTGCGCATGCGGCGCGGCTGGCGGAGCACGGTGACGATCTGGAGGGCGACGTCCTCGGGCGCCAGCAGGTCGGCCAGGCCCGGATCTCCGGCGACGCGGCCGGTGCCCAGCGCGAACTCCGTGTTGGTCCCGGCCGGGGCGATCGCGGTGACCCGGATTCCTTCGGGGCGAAGCTGCCGGTCGATCGCGCCGGCGAGCCCGATCTGGGCGAACTTCGTGGCCGCGTAGACCGCCTCGTGGGCGCCGCCGCGGAGCCCGGCGACGCTCGCGACGATGACGATGTCGCCACCACGGTTGCGGCGGAACTCCGGTAGCACCTCCCGCACGCCCCACACGGTGCCGAGCACGTTGGTGTCGACCATGCGCCGGATCTCGGTGTCGTCGTGATCCTCGACGCCGCCATAGAGGCCGATGCCCGCGGCGAGGACGATCGAATCGACCCGGCCGAAGCGCGCGACTCCCGCCGCGACGAGCCCGCGGACGGCTTCCTCGCTGCGCACATCGGCGGGGACCGCCAGAGCGGCCGCGCCGAGCTCGTCGCCGAAACGCGTGAGCCGCTCGCTGGCGCGGGCGCCGAGGACGACGTTCGCTCCAGCGGCGACCAGTTCTCGCGCGGTGGCCAGGCCGATCCCGGAGCTCGCTCCGGTGATGACGATCGTCTCACCGGCCAGGGAACGCTCGGCCGGGCGGCGGTGTGGTGGGGGTGGTGGGGTCACGTGCGTGTCCTCTCGTGACGATCGGCAAGGGTGCGCAGGGCGAGCAGGTTCAGTGCGGTCTCCCACGGCCGCCGCCGGCTCCCGTCCGGCTGGTCCCCGCGGAAGCGCTCCGGCCACCCGGCGTCGCGGTCGAACCGGCCGACGGCCTGTCGCAAGAGCAGGGGAACGTGCGGATCGTCGTCGGGGAGCGCCATCAGGCACATGCCGACGTCGTGTCCGTTCGACCGCGCGCTGGGATCGAGGAGAACCCCGGCCGCCACGTGCGCCGCGTCGACCAGGGTCTGGTCCGGAACCGGCGGGCCGGGGAGCAACGCCGGCAGCAGCTGCGCGGTGGGCACACCGATCTCGCGCCAGGCCGCAGGCGGCAGGTCCGCGTCGAGACACCGCACGCACACGAAGCGCCCGCCGGTGTTCCGCACGAGCCAGGTCGGGTAGTCGTGGCAGGCCTCGCAGACACCGTGTCGTTCCTCGACGGTCTCGGCGACGCGGGCGGCGGTGAGCCAGCCCGCGGGGCCGGCGAACCGCTCCGCGAAGCCCGACGCGGTCCGCTCGACGACCGCGCGCACCGCCGCTGCCCGCAGCGCGTCACGTGGCGCGAGGAACTCCGCGTAGCGCTCACCACTGCGGATCATGACCAGGGTCGACTCGAAGGAGCCGTACCGGAGGAAGGAACGGTCCAGGAAGCCGCCCGCGACGTAGGTCTCGTCACCGTTGAACGGGACGGCCCCGTCGCGAAGTGACGCCAGCTGCGCCCGCCAGCACCAGTCCAGCATGTCGCCGAGACCGTCGACGGCGTCGTCCGCCAGCGCCTCCAGTGCCTGCAGCATCGCGTAGCCCGGTGCCTCGGCGCCGTCGTTCTCGTGCCGATGCCGGATCCGGTCGTGTCCGATGCTCTCGGCGTTCGCGAGGTCGCCGAAGCGCTGCCACTTGGCGACCCGGAACCGGGCCAGGGCGGCGGCACGTTCGGTCAATCCGAGATCGAGCAGGGCTCGGGAGACGCCGTAGGAGTCGCGCAGGTAGGCGAGCGGGAACTCGGGGCCGGCGATGAACGCGCCGTCGGCGGACTGCTGGGCCGTGATCAGGTACGCGCTCGCCTCGATCAGCTGCGCGCCCGGCAGCGGGGACTCGACCCCGTGCGCACGCAGCAACGCGTCCAGGCGCTCTCCGTCCGGGAGGGCGCCGTTCACCGTACGCCGATAGTGCTCCGTCGCGCAGGCGCCGGCCGACCGGGCGGATCCAGGCAGCGGAGCCAGCACCTCGCTCAGCCGGCGTCCGAGGCGCACCTGCCAGGTGTAGGACCCCGGGGCGAGCATGAGCGTGACGCTGCCGCCGTCGTGCCTCAGCTCGATCGGCGCCGAGCCGGACAGGTGGACGCCGGCGAACGCCTCGGCGCCCGTCGGGTACACGAAGACCGGGCCGAAGCGATCGACCCGGACCAGCACGCTCACGCCGTCAGCCGTCCGCGTCGGGACGACCCGATCGGCGTGGGGGAAATCGAGCCGGAGCTCCAGGGGTTCGGTGAGGTCGACGTCGGCGAGATAACAGGGCGACGATGGCGCGACGGTGTCGTGGACGGTGCCCAGCGGATGTGGCCCGTCGGCGAGCGACGAGTACCACTCCATCGTCCCTGGGGCACGGGTGGAGCTACTGGTCAGCGGGCCGCCATCGCGCAATCCGTACCTGGCGGAGAGCGCCGTCGGCATCGTGAACTCGGGCCCCACGCACCAGGTGAGCTGGGCGCCGTCGAGGTGCGCCACGATCGCGCCGTTACCGAGCACTCGCATGCCGCTGGTCTGCATGGCGATCCCTGCCTTCGTCGTGAGGAGGTCGTCGAGGAGCTCTTGACATCGGTCAACCGCGCGGCGATGCTACCGACTGGTGAAACGTTCAATCAAGTCCGGCAGACGCCCGCTGACGGCTGCTGTCATCTGACCCGACCCACGGAACGGCGCATGCTGCAGACGGAATTTCTCCCGCATCTCCGAGTTCGCGGAGAACTCGGCAAGCGGCTGGAGTTGACGGCTCGACAGTTCACGAGCCGCGAGGTGTACTCCGCCGAGTTGATCACGCAGGACCTGGTCCTCCACCCGGATCGCCGGCGCACGGCCGACGACTACTCGGGGGACCTGTCGGGCCGCTACCTCGAGGCGGTCGCGCTCGCCGCCCAGCTCGGATTCGCTCCGGACTGGGACCTACTACGCGACGTGATCGAGGTGCTGCTGTCCACCCAGCGCGCGGACGGCTCGTTCGGCGCTTCGGACGCCGCGCTGGGCGGTTTCGACCACGGAGTGGTCTGGGGCAACGCGTTCCTGCTCACCGGGTTGATGGAGCTCGCCCCGCTGCTCGACGACCCGTCCTGTCCGCTCGGGGCGCACGCGCCCGAGGTCCGGGCTGCGACGGCGCGGCTCGCCGACTCGCTGGTGCTGTCGGCGCCGCGGTGGCTGCGCTGGTTCACCCATTCGCGGGAGCGTGAGCACAAGTTCGCACTCGACTTCTTCGCGATGCTGCTGCCCCTGACCCGGTGGGCGGAGCACACGGGCGACTCGCGTACGGTGCAGGCCGCCCAGTCGCTGGCCGACGCCGTACCCCTGCCGGACGGCCCTTGGCACCTGCACGGATACCTCACGGCGCTGCGAGGGAAGCTCCGCTTCGCCGAGCGGTTCGGGACCGATCCGGCGGCGGCCCAGGAGGTGATGGACGCGTGGAACCTCGTGCGGCGGCGGTACGTGCTCGCGCACGGTGGCGTCCGCGAGAGCATGCGCGAGCCGATGGACCTCAACACCGAGGGCTGCGGCATCGCCGACTGGATCATGCTCTCGATCGACCTCGGCCGCCATTTCCGCGACGACGAGCTGTTCGACGCGGCGGAGATCGCGCTGCACAACGCCCTGCCGCACGTCCAGGCCCCGAGCGGTCACTTCGGCTGCGAGACCCTCGCCGCCGACCCGGGCCTGCTCACCGCGGACTACGTCCCGGAGGCGTGGTGGTGCTGCACGTTCCACGGCTTCCGGGCGATGTACCACGTGGCCACGAACGCCGTCCGGCTCGAGCGCGACGCCGACGGCGAGCGGGTGCGGGTCGATCTCCCGGTTCCGGTCGTCACCCAGGTCACCACCGCCGCGGGCACCGCCACCGTGGAGGTGACCACGGACTATCCGGCCCGCGAGTTCGAGCTCCTGGTGCGGTCGGAGCCGGAGCTCCCGTGGTCCGTGCGCGCGTCGCGGTTCTGGTCGGCCGGCAACGTCGAGGTGAGCGGCGGGACCGTGCGTCCCGGTGGCTCCGAACGGATCGTGGGCCGCGCGCTGACCTGGATCGACGCTGCCGGCGTCCCCGTCCACTCGCTCCAGCTGAACAACACCGATGAGCAGGCCACCTGGCTCGGGCAGGGCGTCTCCGTCTTCGTCGGTCCGGTGATCCAGGTCCTGGCCGCACCGCACACCGGCGCCGGCAACGTGGTCGCCGCCCGTACGCTGCACGTCGCGCCAGACGGGCAGCGCATCGAGCACGTCGCCGCCGACGGTCTGGCCCACCTGACGGGCCTGGTCCGGGAGTTCCGCGCGCCGTGGTCGACGCTGCGCGACCACACGTGGCACCCGGTCGACGCCGACGACACCGTCGTCAGGTTCCGCTTCGCGGCCCTGGACGTCACCCCATTCACTCCGGCTCGAGCAGCCGGCCACGACTAGCAAGGGGAGCGGATGAGAACTCTACGGTCAGTGAGGATCGCCGGTGTCGCGCTCACGATGATCACCATGGCGGGCGTCAGCGCGTGCTCGCAGGGGAGCGGCACCGAGGAGGAGGCCTCGTGGGCCGGCGCCGACCCGTCCGAGGCGAGCGGCACCGTGACGTTCTGGTCTTGGGGCGACGCGCCCGACATCGTGAACGCCGCCGTCGCGGAGTTCAACGAGGTCTACCCGGACATCGAGGTGTCCGCCAAGGTCGTCAGCTACAAGGACTACGTCTCCGCGCTCGGCGCCGCGCTGGCCTCGGGCGAAGGGCCGGACACGTTCAACCTGGAGCCGGCCATGGCGCAGCAGTTCACCGACTTCACCGAGGATCTCGTCCCCTTGTACGAGGCGCAGGTCGGCGCGGACTGGCGGTCCAGCGTCTCGACGGTGGCGGTGGACGAGCTGACGGTGGACGACCGGCTCGTGGCGGCGCCGAACTCGCTCAGCGTCGCGGGAACGCTCCAGCTCAACGTCGGCCTGCTCGACGAGCTGGGCCTGGAGTTCCCCACCGGTTCCGTCGCTCCCGATGAGCTCGCCCGGTTCTGCGAGTCGGTGCGGCAGGCCGGCAAGGCGTGTATCAGCATCGGCGCCAAGGACGGGTGGGTGTCGCAGGACGTCTTCCAGGCCGTCGCGAGCAGCGTGGCGCCGGGCGCGTTCGCCGCCGCCGTCGAGGGTGGCGACTGGACCGCACCCGGGCTGGAGGCCAGCCTCGACATCTGGCAGTCGTTCTTCACCGACGGCGTCTTCCAGGACGGCGCCCTGGGCGTGAGCCAGTACCCGGACGCGTGGAACGCGTGGCTGCGAGGTGAGGCGGTGGCGACGCCCGTCGGCTCGTGGGGCGCCACCGACTTCATCACCGCGACGAATCTCAACAACCAGTCCGGTGCCGGGGTGAGCGATCCGACGCCGCTCCAGACGGTGCTCGTGCCGTTCCCCGCCGTCGGCGGCGATCCGACCACGCTGGCCGCCTCGGTCGGCAGCGGCACCGCCATCAACGTCGACAGCGAGAACAAGGCCGCGGCCGCTGCGTGGGTGAACTGGTACTCGACCGACCCGGCCGGCTACCAGAAGTTCGGCGCGGACACCCTGGTGGGCCCGGCCAGCATCACCGGGGTGGAGGCGACGCCCGGCGACGTCGCGTATCCCGAGCTGGTCGAGGACTCGCTCGCGCTGCTGGCGTCGACCGCCGCGCAGGAGGCCGAGCCGCGCGCCATCCCGTATCCGGAGGTGGTCACCGCCCTCGCGGCGGCGCTGCAGTCCTCGGCGACCGGGGAGTCGTCGTCGACGGTGCTCGAGACCCTGCAGGCGGCGTCGGACGGCATCACCCGAGGCTGAGGACCCGGGGGTGGGCCGTCTCGCCGGTCCACCCCCGAGCGGAAGGTGTCATATGCGGACCACGTCCATCGCACCGGCGATCGCGCCCGTCACGCGCGACGGTGCGCCCGAGGGCCGGCGGCACGACGGGCGGCGGCGGTTCACCCGCCTGAGCAACTACCTCTTCGTCCTGCCCGCGGTCGTGCTCATGGCGGCGATCGTGTACTACAGCATCGCCTACACCGTCTCGTTGAGCACCTACGAGACCAACGGGATCAGCCCGCGCCGCACGTTCGTCGGCGTGGAGAACTACCTCAGAGCGTTCGACGATCCGGGCTTCTGGTCGTCCCTGCGCAACATCGGGCTCTTCCTGCTGCTGGTCCCGGTGCAGATGGCGATCGGGTTCGCCTTCGCCGTCGTGATCTCGTCGGGCATCCGTGCCGCGATCTGGTACAAGATCGTCCTGTTCCTTCCGGTCGTGCTCGCGCCGGCCATCATGGCTCCGGTCTTCGTGCAGATGTTCGCGCCGGGTGGACCGGTGAACGACCTCCTCACGGGCGTCGGGCTCGGCGGGTTCGCCAAGGCGTGGCTCGCCGACCCGGACACCGCCATCGGCGTCCTCGGGCTGATCTTCATCTGGGGTGGGACGGGCTTCAGTTTCGTCATCTACCTGGCCGGCCTCAGCCAGATCGATCGCCAGGTCATCGAGGCCGCACGCATCGACGGCGCGGGCAACCTGCGGGTGCTGGGCTCGGTCGTGCTGCCGATGCTGAAGGGATCAAGTGTGACGCTCGTCGTGCTCGGCACGATCGGCACCATCAAGACGTTCGACATCCCGCAGATCATCACGCAGGGCGGGCCGGCCAACTCCACGCAGTTCCTCGCCACGTACATCTACCAGCAGAGCGTCAAGAACTACGCGGCCGGCTACGGAGCCGCGATGACGGTGCTGCTGGTCGTGGCCTGCCTGTTCCTCGCCGCCGCCCAGCTGCGGCTCGCCCGTCGAGGTGACACATGATCGAGCTTCGCCGCACCGGCGCCCGGGCCGTACTCCAGGCCGTGACGACGTTCGCCATCGTGCCGTTCCTGGCGCCGTTCGTCGTCATGCTCGGGGTGGCGAGCTCCGGCGAGGGCGCCGTCGCGAACTTCGGGGCCGTGCTCGATCGTCCCGAGCTGACCCGGTTCGCGCTGAACAGCGCCGTGATCGCGGTGCTCGTCGTGGTGATCACCTACGTGTGCACGATGACGGCCGCCTACGCCCTCGCGAAGCTCCGCATCCGCGCGCGGGAACCCATCTTCTACTTCCTCGTCGCCGCCCTGACGCTGCCGACGGCCGCGTTGACGGTGCCGCTGTTCATCACCGTGCGCTCGCTCGGGCTCTACAACAACCCGCTCTCGGTGATCCTGCCGCTCGCGGCCCTGCAGATCTCGTTCAACGTCCTGCTGGCCCGGCAGTTCATCCGCGGCATCCCGGACGAGCTGCTCGAGGCGGCCGACCTCGACGGCGCGTCGGCGTTCGGCGCGTTCCGGCACATCATCCTGCCGCTGTCACGGCCGATCACGGCCGTGATCCTCATCTGGTCGTTCGTCGGCGCGTGGAACGAGTACCTGCTCCCGCTGATCTTCCTCCAGGACACGAACCAGCAGACCCTGACGCTGCTGCCGTCCTATTTCGCGTCGCAGTTCTCCGCCGATCAGACGAAGATCTTCGCGGCGTCGTGCCTCATCGCCCTGCCCACGGTGATCTGCTACATCGCGTTCCAGCGGTACTTCGAGCGCGGACTGACGGCGGGTGCGCTGAAGTGACGGCCGCCAACGGCTGTCCGGGCCGGATCGGTGATCCCGAACGGCTATCGTTCTCTGCACGAGGAGGGGCTCGACCATGACCCGCACCACCGACACGGACCCGCCCGGGCTGAGAGAGGTCGCCGCTGCGGCGGGCGTCTCGGTCACCACCGTGTCGAACGTGCTCAACTCCACCGGGCGCTACTCGGAACGGACCCGGGAACGGGTGGAGGAGGCGATCAGCTCCCTCGGCTTCGTGCGCAACCGGTCCGCCTTCGAGCTGCGCACCAAGGCGCGGACGATCATCGGCCTCCTGGTGCCCGACCTCTCGAACTCCTTCTTCGCCCGGCTGTCGCGCGGGGTGATCCAGAGCGCCGCCGAGAAGAACCGGCTCGTCGTCGTGTCCGACAGCGCCAACGACGCGCAGCGTCAGGTCGAGAACCTCGACTCGCTGTCCGAGCTGCAGGTGAACGACCTCATCGTGCTGCCCGTCGACGGCGCCGACGACCTCCTGGAACGCTGGCGCCCGCATCCGCTCACCGCCGCCGTCCTGGTCGCGAACGCGGCCCCCGCCGACTTCTGCTCGGTGGCCGTCGACGACGAGCAAGGCGGGTATCTCGCCGCCCGGCACCTCATCGACCAAGGACGGCGCCGGCTCGTCTTCGTGGCCCCCCGCACGCGGTCGTCGGTCCTCTCGGCCCGCTTCCGTGGCGCGAGCCAAGCGGCGGTGCATTTCGACGCATCCGTCGAGTGGCGCGAGATCGCCCGTCCGGACGTTCAGGCGGGCGTCGCCGCGGCGAGGCTGCTGGTCGACGAGGGTGTGGAGTTCGACGGCGTCCTGGGAGTGAACGACCTGGTCGCCATCGGCATGCTGCGGGCCTTCCGAGAACACTCGGTGGCCGTGCCCGACCAGGTCTCGGTCGTCGGCTACGACGACCTCGAGCGCGCCCAGGACCTGCCGATACCACTGACCTCGGTGCGCCAGCCGACGCTCGAGATCGGCAGGCTCGCGCTGCGGATGCTGCTGGACGAACGCACGGAGACCAAGCACGAGCACCGTCATCACCGGCTCGCGCCCGAGCTCGTCGCACGAGCCTCCACGGTCGCCGCATGAGCCCGCTCGCGGTCGCGAGGCGTTGACAACGACAGGTCGTTCGGCAACACTTCCACCAGTTTGATTAAACGTTACATCACGGCCGCATCCCATCCTCGGACCCGACGAGAGTCGACGAAGGAGTCGAGCCGAATGCGCACTGATCAAACGTTCCATCACCGGTTCTCCGCGCGCGGACCCCGGCGGGGCCGGCGCGCCATGGGCGCGGTCGGCGTGCTCATCGTGATGGTGGCCGCGTTCGTGGGCGCGGCCCCGGCGCGAGCCGCGGAGATCGTGGTCGTCGACACCTGGGACCACCCAGCCGACCTGCACGACCCGGCGACGACCTCGCTCGGCCAGACCTTCGACGTCCCGGCCGGCGCCGCGGCGGTCGACACCGTGGGTGGCGTGTTCGCCACCTACGGCGGCACGACGTCCGGAGTCACGCTGACGCTCCGGGCGTCGGGGCCGGCCGGAGCGGTCGTCGGCACGGAGGTGTTCACGAACCTCCGCGACAACGCCTGGGTCGAGCTCGTCCTCGACGCGCCGCTCGAGCCCGGCAGCTACTACCTCGAGGCCAGCGACCCGGTGGGGCTGGTCGCTTGGTGGAGCAACACGGCCGACCTGTACGCGGCGGGATCCGCCCAGCTCAACGGTGCCGCGGTCGCCGGGGATCGCACGATCCTCGTCCGCAAGACCATGCCGGCGCCGCCGCTCTCCGCCGTCGTCGACATCGCCCACCGCGGCGCGTCCGCCGCGGCGCCGGAGAACACCGTCGCGGCGGTCGAGCGCGCGGTGGAGCAGCGCGCCGGCTTCGTCGAGGTCGACGTGCAGCGCACCGCCGACGGCGAGCTGGTGATCCTGCACGACACCACGCTGGCCCGGACGACGAACGTGGAGGCGGTCTTCCCGGACCGTGCGCCGTGGAACGTCGCCGACTTCACGCTGGCCGAGATCGAGCAACTCGACGCCGGCTCGTGGTTCTCGCCGGACTTCGCCGGCGAGCCGATCCCGACCCTGCGCGAGGTCGTCGTCGCGCTCGGCCCGCGTACCGGCCTGCTGCTCGAGCTCAAGCGTCCCGATCTCTACCCGGGCATCGAGGCGCGGATCCACGCGGAGCTGTCCGCCGTGCGCGGCTACCTGAACCGGTCGCTGCGCACCGGCCGGCTGGTGGTCCAGTCCTTCGACGCCGGCTCGATGCGCACGTACCACGAGCTGGCTCCGGAGGTGCCGATCGGCCTTCTCTACAGCTCGCCGCCCACGCAGGACGAGTTGCTCGAGGCGAGCACCTGGGTCGACCAGGTCAACATGGCCTTCACGGTGACCGACCGGCGGCTGGTGGACCGGATCCACGCGCTCGGGATGACCATCAGCGTCTGGACCCTCGACACCGAGCAGCTCATGCGGCAGTTCCTCGGCCTCGGGGCCGACGGCATCATCACGGACCACCCGGACCTGCTCCGGGAGATCTTGAACCGCTAGGGACAACCCGCGAATCGACGAAGGAGACGAATCGCATGCGCCATGCTCGAACGTTACATCATCCGTCCGTGAGACGAGCCCGGGGTGGCCGGCGGCACGGTGCGGGCCGGGTCGCCGCGCTCGCCGCGGGTGTGCTCCTGGCCATGAGCGCCCTGGTCGCCGGCACGGCGCCGGCACAGGCCGGAGAGGTGATCAGGGTCGGCAGCTGGGACTACCCCGCCGACCTGCACGACCTGGCGACCGAGTCGCTGGGCCAGACCTTCGAGCTCCCGGCCGGCGCCGAGCTCGTCGACACGGTGGGCGGCGTCTTCGCCAACTACGGTCAGAGCGGATCGGGGCTCACGCTGACGCTCCGGGCCGCCGGGCCGGGCGGGACCGTCCTCGACACCGAGGTGTTCACGAACATCCGCGACAACGCCTGGGTCGAGCTCAGCCTCGACACGCCGCTGGGCCCGGGCACCTACTACCTCGAGGCCACCGACGCGGTGGGCCTCGTCGCGTGGTGGAGCAACGCCCCGAACGTGTACCCGGGCGGAACCGCCTACAAGGACGGCGCCCCGGTGGCCGGCGACCGCACCGTCGTCGCGCGCAACACCGTCCCGGTGCCGGTCGACCCACCGGTCGCCCAGCCCGGCTTCACTGACGGTGTGGCGAACGGGATGGCCTTCGAGTCCGAGGGCTTCACGCTGCGCCGCGACGACCTCAGCGGGTTCTCCTACGACTACGCGCCATCGGTGATCGTGGAGGACGGCGTCGAGAAGATGTGGTGGTGCGGCCACAACGTCAACGGTGACGGGGTCTACTACTCGCAGCGCGACCAGCCGGACGGGGAGTGGTCCGAGCCCGACCTCGTGCTCGCGGCGGACCGCGCGTGGGAGGTCGTCCACGTCTGCGATCCCAGCGTGATCCGCGGGTCCTTCTCCGTCGACGGCGCCGCCTACTCGTACCTGATGTACTACGGCGCGGCCGACCTCTCCGGGCAGAACACGAAGCTCGGCGTCGCCTACAGCAACGACGGCGTGACCTGGGTGAAGCACTCGGACGAGGCGCTGCTGGAAGAGCCCGGCATGATCTTCGACTACGGCGTCGGCATGCCGGCCCTGTTCACGATGGACGGCGACGTGTACGTGGCGTACTACGACACCGGCCGGAACAGCGCGCCGATCGTGCGGGCGGTCAACGCCGACGGCACGCTCGGCGCCGACCTGTTCATGCTGCCGCTGTCCGGCGGCGACACGTTCGCCGATCTCGCCTTCTCGCCTGCCGAGCAGGTCTGGTACGCCACGACGAAGGCGCAGCTTCCCGGACTCAGCGACGAGGAGACCTACGTCTACCGGTCCCGCACCGCCGATCTGCGCACGACCGACTGGGTCTTCCTCGGAATGGCGGGCGAGTGGCTGACCGGCTTCCCGCGTAACCACAACGCCGGCTGGTACCGCACCGCGGACGGCAGCCTCTACGAGCCCGGCGGCGTCAAGCGGCTCGTCGTCGGCGCACAGGACGGTGGCCAGGGCACGACTGATCCGGACAAGTGGGACCTCGCGACCGTCGCGGTCTCCGGCACGCCCGACGCCGCGCCCGCACCCGGTGCGCTCACGCTCAGCACGCCGGCCGACGCGTCGCTGGTCGATCCGCTCGACGTGAACGGCTTCTCGTGGTCCGCGTCCGAGGGCGCGACCAGCTACGTGGTGAAGGTCGGGCCGGACCCCTCCCTCGGCAGCGACACCGTCGAGCTGAGCACGACCGTCCACGCCACGTCCGTCGACGGCCTCAGGTCGCAGTTCGCCACCGGCAGCATGACCCAGCGGATGAGCCTCCAGCCGGGCACGACCTACTACTGGAGCGTCACCGCGGTCTCGCCGGGCGGCGTCACCGAGGCCACCGACGGGCCGTTCAGCTTCCGCACCACGCCCTCCTACGCCCTCGACCTGGACGCCGGGAGCTACGTGCACTGGAGCACGCTCGGGGACGCCCGGTTCACGCCGGGGCCCGTGGCGTCGCTGGCGCTGCCGACCGCGGAGAGCGGACTGCGCACCGGCGCCGACTACAACCCCCTGCGGGCGGACCTGTCCGGGCTGGACGGGTTCGAGTTCACCTTCGCCGAGGGCTCGGACCCGGGCGCCCTGGGGAGCCTGGTGCTGACGTACAAGCTGCAGTCCGATGCCCGGGACGAGCCGGCCCACACGGTGACGGCGGACATCGCCGCCGGGCTCGACGGCGACGTTCTCACCCTCGACATGACCGGACAACCCGGCTGGGGCGTGGCCGGTGAGCGCATCGCGCTGCTCACCCTCCAGTCGACCTCGCCCGGCACCCTGCAGATCGCGGGGCTGCGCCTCACCGCCGCCTGCGAAGGCGGTCCGGCCACGATCGTCTTCGGCGACCAGGACTCCGGCGTGCCGAACTACGACCGCGGCGACAGCTGCACCTTCACGGGCCTCGTCACCGCGGGCGGGCCGTATGCCGAGCACGGTGCGCTCGTCCGTGCTGTCCGGGACCTGACCCAGGCGTGGCGCGCCGAAGGGCTGCTCACCCGCGCCGAGGCACAGCGCGTCCAGGTGGCGGTCAGCCGGTCGAACCTCGGCGGCTGATCGCTGGCGGCACGCCGTTTGGCCGCTCCGGCCTCGGGTACGCGGAGGCCGGAGCGGCCGCGGGAGAGGAGTCACGATGATGCAGGCAGAACACTGGACCGTCGAGCTCGTCATCGACGAGCACCAGGAGGATCGGACGACTCATGCCGAGGCGCGGCTGCAGGCGCCGCGACGGCCGGCGCTGGCCGGTGTCGGGCGGGCGCGGCGCAACCCGGACGACCCGGAGGTGCCGCGCATCGGCGACGAGCTGGCCGTCGCGCGCGCTCTGGCCGACCTCGCGCACCAACTCCTCGAGGTCGCGGCCGGCGACATCGAGGTGGCGAACCGGCAGGAGGCTCGACCTCAAGCGTGACCGATCATGGGACCTTCCGATCGAACGAGGTGACGATGGACCCGGAAGGTCTCATCAGCAGGATCCGCCAGGTGCTGCACGACGATCCGCGGGTGCTGGCCGCGTGGCTGAGCGGCAGCCGAGGACGGGGGACGGCCGACCGCCACAGCGACACGGATGTGTGGCTGGTGGTGTCCGCCGGCGACGTGCCGGGGTTCGTGCAGGACTGGCCGCAGACCTGCGAGCGCATCTCGCCGACGGTGTTGTGCCAGCAGGTCGGCGGCGGGCCGGTGTTCACCGCCATCACGCCGGAGTGGCTGCGCTTCGACGTCGCGATCGGCACGCCGGAGGACGTCGCCGGGCGCAGCCGGATGACGCTCGAGCCGCTGTTCGACCGTGCGGGACTGTCCGAGCGGCTGCAGCCCGCCGGCCGGCCGCTGCCGCCCGATCCGGGCCGGGTGAGCGGCCTGACCACCGAGTTCCTCCGCGTCCTGGGACTGCTGCCGGTCGTGCTCGGACGGCAGGAGTACGTGGTCGCCGCTTCGGGCGCCGGGCTGCTGCGGCAGTTGCTGATCCAGCTCATGCTGGAGGACGTCGCCGTCGAGGACCGTGGCGGGGCGCTGCGGCTGGCCGGGCTGCTGCCGCCCGACCGCCTGCGGGCACTCGCCGCGCTGCCGCCGACCGAGGCGACCAGGGCGTCCGCCGTCGCCGTCCACCTCGAGTGCGCCCGCGCGTTCCTGCCGCTCGCCAGGGACCTGCACGACCGGTGCGGCCTGACCTGGCCCGCCGACCTGGACGACGCGCTGCGACGGCACCTGCGCGCCGAGCTCGGCCTGGAACTCGTCTAGGGTGAGCAACCGCAGACATCCGATGTCTCAGCGGCTTCTCGGCCAGGATGAACGACCAGGAGAGGATCGGCCCATGCAACGGATCGCCCTGCATACGGTGCTCCAGCCCGGGAAGGAAGAGGAGTACGAAC